>JAJDUB010000066.1 GCA_022826885.1 Gammaproteobacteria bacterium | reverse complement strand
TCGACAGCCTGCCTCTGCTGAACCGGGGCAAGGTCCGCGACATCTACGACGTGGATGACGACCACCTGCTGATCGTCACCAGCGACCGCATCTCCGCCTTCGACGTGGTGCTGCCCGACCCGATCCCGGGCAAGGGCAACGTGCTGACCACGGTGTCCAATTTCTGGTTTGCCCGGACGGAGAACCTGGTCGCCAACCACCTGACCGGCCGCAGCCTGGATTCCGTCGGCCTCGGCAATGACGAGGCCGGGCAACTGGAAGGCCGCGCCATCGTGGTCAGGAAGCTGAAGCCGTTGCCGGTGGAAGCCATCGTGCGCGGTTACATCATCGGCTCAGGCTGGAAAGACTACCAGCGCAGCGGCGCCGTCTGCGGCATCGAGTTGCCCGCCGGCCTGCAACAGGCGCAGCAGTTGCCGGAACCGATATTCACGCCATCCACCAAGGCGGAGGCCGGGGAACACGATGAAAATATCAGTTTTGCGGAAACCGTCGAACTGCTGGGCGCCGAACTGGCCGAAAAGGTGCGCACGCTCAGCCTGACCATCTACCGGCAGGCCGCGGAATTTGCCGCCGAACGGGGGATCATCATTGCCGACACCAAGCTGGAATTCGGCTTTGACCGGAACGGGGAGTTATACTTGATTGACGAGGTATTGACGCCGGATTCGTCCCGCTTCTGGCCGGCGGATTCCTACCGCACGGGCATCAGCCCGCCCAGCTTTGACAAGCAGTACGTGCGCGACTACCTTGAAACCCTGGACTGGAACAAGCAAGCGCCCGGCCCGGCGTTACCGGAGGAAGTCATCCGGCAGACAGCCGCCAAGTACCGGGAGGCCCAGGACAGGTTACTGGACTCGTAACAAGCTGAAATGATCCCGCTCCACGACGACAACCCCACGCATATCTTCCCGGTACTGACCGTGACCTTCATCGCGGCCTGCGTGCTGGTGTTCCTGTGGCAGACGTCCCTGGGCCAGCAGGGCTACCAGGCATCAGTCTACGCCCTGGGCGTCATCCCTGCGGTGCTGTTGAACAAGGCTACATTACCCGTGGAACTGGCACTGGTCCCCCCCACCGTAACCGTGTTCACCTCCATGTTCCTGCACGGCGGCTTCATGCACCTGGCCGGGAACATGCTGTACCTGTGGATTTTCGGTAATAACGTGGAAGACGCGATGGGGCATGGCCGTTTCATCGTGTTTTACCTGCTGTGTGGGGTGGCGGCCGTGTTCGGCCAGGTGTTGCAGGATCCGGGCTCCCGGATACCCATGATCGGCGCCAGCGGCGCGATTTCCGGGGTGCTGGGCGCGTACCTGATACTCTATCCCCGCGCCAGGGTGCTGGTGCTGATCCCCCTGGGCTTCTTCATGCAACTGGTAAGGCTGCCGGCCCTCTGGGTGCTGGGCCTGTGGTTCGCCATACAATTGATCAGCTCCGCGTTCACCTCGTCGGAAGGGGGAGGCGTGGCCTGGTTCGCCCACATCGGCGGCTTTGTCGCCGGCATGGTGCTGATCCCGTTCTTCAAGAGCGGCAACGTCACGCTGTTCCATAAGGCTCACGGTTCCAAACGCCTGACCAGGCGGGTAAGCCGCTGGCCGCAGGGGGACCATAATCAACTGGAGAACGCCGCGAGGCGCTGGTCGAAGCGGGGCCGGCAGTAGAATCGGTTCAGCCTGCAATCGTATTAAGACCGCTGACCAGTCTGTGCATGCCCTGTTCCAGGGATGCCTCGTCCAGCGCGCCGTAGGATATCCTCAGGTAACAGCCCTCTTCCATGCCGAAGGCGCTGCCGGGCATCACCGCGATGCGGTGCTCCCGGATCAGCCGTTCGACGATCTCCATGTCCCGTAGTTCCGTATCGAGGCGGAGGAATATGTAAAACGCGCCGTCGGAGCGGACGCTGTCCTTGATACAGCTCAGCTTCTTCAACTCGCTGAGCACGAACCTGCGGTTGCTGGCAATTTGCCGGATCCTCTCGTCACAGTAATCCCGGCCGGTCTCAATCGCGCCGATGGCCGCATATTGCGAGGCCAGGGGCGGGCAGATAAGGTTGGTGTCCTGCACCTTCCTTACGGCTTCGTGCAGGTGCGCGGGTATCAGCATATAACCAACGCGCCACGATGAAAAACCGTACGCCTTGGACAGAGAAAACAGGGAAATGGTGTGCTGAACCGAGTCATCAAGACTGGCCGGAGAGAAGTGCCGCCGGTCATCGTACACGAAGTATTCATAGGCCTCGTCGCTGATGTGGTAGATCCCCCGTTCCCGGCACAGTTCATTAACCGCACGCAGGGCTTTTTCAGGGTAAACGGCGCCACTGGGATTATTGGGCGAGATGGTCACGACCGCGGCGGTTCGCCTGGTCATCGCCGCGGCTATGGCCGCCGGGTCAACCTGGAAATGGCTGTCGGTCGGCACACAAACAGGTTGACAGTCCAGCATCCTGACAGCCATCTCATGGTTGAAGTAATAAGGAGTCGGTAGTATCACCTCAGCGCCGGGGTCGGTAATGGCAAACAGCGCGTTCAGGAAACCCATGTTGGCCCCGGCGGTGACCACCAGGCGCCGCTCATCACCGGCGGTTATCCGGTTCTCTTCAGCCAGCTTGCGCGTCAGCATCCCGGCCAGTTCCGGAATACCTTCCACCGGACCGTAGAACTGGTCCAGTTCAGCGCCATGCGCAATAACGTTGCGCAAGGCCGCCTCCGGCGGCCCGTAGCAGACTACACCCTGCCCCAGGGAGATGGTCCCAGGTGTTTCCCTGATCAGGTCAGCAACTATGGGCACCACGGGAGTTTGTACGGCCTCCATCCTCAGGCCGGGTCGGGTCAGATCAGAACTATGCATCCGGCAATGATAGGGAAATCAGCAAGCGGTTTTCAATGGTTGGCTTTGGAATCCGCCGCCACCTTCAGAAGTTCCACCAGTTGCTGTTTCGCGCCGGGGTCGGTTATGGCGGACAGCGCCTGGTTGAACAATTTGACTTTCCGGTCATGTTCGCTCAGTAATTGTTCCAGTTTCAGGCTTTCGGCTATACCGGGTTCGCCACCGCTCTTGTATTTTTCATCCAGGGCCTGCAGCAGGGAGAAATACTCATCCTTGCTGGCGCACATGGATTGGTAGGCCTGCCAGGCGGCCGCGGTTTCCGGGCTGAGATCTTCAGTCACCGTGCAAATCGTCATTCCGGTGAAGGCCGGAATCCAGTAAGACAAAGAGTCGCCCTTTGGGCGACACGGTATTTCACTGGATGCCGGGTCAAGCCCGGCATGACGGACCAGCGTGAGGAGGCCTGGTATTATGGAATATCACGCTGCTTCTTCAAGCGCGTCGGAGTATTGCCCCAGGCAGGCCAGGCTGTTGCATTTTTCCCTGTGCAGCAGGGCTGCCTGTGCGGCGCCGAAGTTCTCCGGGTTGCCCGCCCAGGTCTTCAGGCTGGGTTCTTGCAGGGCGCGCCCGTAGGAGAAGCTGAGGGGCCAGGGCAGGCCATCATGGTTCCGGTTCATTTCGTTCAGGTGGGCCGTTGCCAGGGTTGCACTCTGGCCGCCGGACAGGAAGACGATACCCGGCAGCGACGCAGGCACCGTGTTCAACAGGCAGCGGACGGTTTTTTCAGCGACTTCCTGCACGCCTGCCTGGACCGGGCACTTTTTGCCCGATAGGACCATGTTGGTTTTCAGGATGGTATGTTCCAACGCCACGGCCTGGTCGCAAAGAGCGTTGAAGACTGTTCTCAGGGTCTTTTCCGTGGCCCAGTAGCAGACATTGATGTCATTGTCGGCATCCATCAGCACTTCGGGTTCCACCATTGGCACGATGCCGGCCTCTTGGCACAGTGCCGCGTAGCGGGCCAGGGCATGGGCGTTGGCTTCGATACACCCGTTGGTCGGGATATGGTCGCCGATGGTGATCACGGCGCGCCACTTGGCAAAACGGGCGCCCAGTTCGCTATATTCAGCAAGACGAGAGCGCAAACCGTCAAGACCTTCGGTCACCTTCTCGCCGGGATGTCCGGCCAGGTCCTTGGCGCCCGTATCCACCTTGATGCCGGGCATAATGCCTTTAGCCATCATCGCCTGCGGGAACGGCACACCGTCCCGGGTCTTCTGCCGCAGGGTTTCGTCGAACAGGATCATGCCACTGATGAACTCCTCCCCGCCATCCGCGGTGATAAGCAGCTCCCGGTAGGCGCGCCGGTTTTCCTCGGTGGATTCGACGCCGATGGTGTCGAAGCGTTTTTTAATGGTCGGCAGGCTTTCATCTATGGCAAGAATGCCTTTGCCTTCCGCCACCATGGCGGCGGCCGTTTGCGCCATCTGTTCGGTCATATCATTCATTCGTACTTACTCCTGCACTGCAAATTCGTTCATTCAAGATAGCCCTGACTTGATACCAGGTTCCTTAATTGTAAGGCAAAACCCGGCCTGCTTAAACTGCCGGTCAGGGCATTTCCGGGTTAAAGGTCTTGCTGATGATTTTCCACTCATCGTTGACTTTTGCGAGGTGGAAGTAATCGGTAAAGTTAACCCCCATGAATCCCGCTTCCTTGAGGGTGATACTGGCGACCGGGCCGGACACCTCAACGTTGGTGATTTCAGCCTGGTACGCGCCGCCTGTATCTGCCCCCGGTGGCGGATTTTCGACTGCCTGGAAAAAAGGTTCAGGCGAACCCATCAGGTATTCGCCCATCATGTATCCCGACATCAGGGCATTATCGTGAAAGATGGCCCGCAACCGCTCGGCGCTGCCCGCGGCGCAGGCATCGACGTATTCCTGGATGACCGCACGTGCGCGGCCGGCTTCTTCGTTCTGACTCATTTTGTCCTCCTCTTTGTATAAATATTGGGGACAGAATGAATTCTGTCCCCAGCGACGCGTATTAAATCTCTTGCGTGGTTATATCACCCACCCGGACGATTTTCAGATTGTTGGTGCCGCCGCGGCGCCCCCTGAGATCGCCTTTCGTGATCAGGACTATGTCGCCTTCACTGACCAGCTTGCGCCTGAGCAGGATCGCGATGAGTTCCTCGTTGGCCTCCAGCGGGTCCGTGTGGGTGATGTCAAATTGTATGGGATAGACGCCCCGGTACAATCTTACCTTGCGCATGGTCGACGCATGGCGGGTGAACGCCATGATCGGAATCCCGGAACTGATGCGCGACATCCACAGGCAGGTTGACCCGGTTTCCGTCAGGGCCGCTATGGCATTTGCCTTGATGTGGTTGGCGGCATACATGGCAGACATGGCGATGGCCTCGTCAATGCGTTTGAATTCCTGGCTGATGCGGTGGTGTGATTCCCGGGTTTCCTTCTGTTTTTCCGTTTCCTCGCAGATCCGGGCCATGGCCTGGACGACCCTGTCAGGGAACTTGCCGATACTCGTCTCTCCTGACAGCATGACCGCATCGGTGCCGTCCAGGATCGCGTTGGCCACGTCGAATACTTCGGCGCGGGTGGGGATCGGGTTGTGGATCATGGATTCCATCATCTGTGTGGCAGTGATCACCGGCCGGTCCATGTCCTGGGCCTGTTTGATGAGTTTTTTCTGTACTGGCGGCAGCGCGGCGTCACCGATTTCGACTCCCAGGTCGCCCCGGGCGATCATGATGGCATCAGCCGCTTCTATGATGGCCGCGGCATTTTCCAGGGCTTCCATCCGTTCAAATTTCGCGATGATCCCTGCGCTGGATCCCGCGTCTTTCAACAGCGCCCGGGCCTGCTCGATATCGGCAGCGCTGCTGACGAACGAGACGGCGAAATAATCGGCGCCGATCTCAACCCCGTGCAGCAGGTCCTTGCGGTCTTTCCTGGTAAGGGCGCCTGCGGACAGGCCTCCCCCTTTCAGGTTGATCCCCTTGTTGTCCGACAGCTTTCCACCCGTGACAACCCTGCAATGCACCTGCGTCTTGACCAGGTTGACCACTTCCAGCACGATACGCCCGTCGTCTATAAGCAGGGTATCTCCAGGATTGACGTCCTGCGCCAGTGCCCGGTATGTGACACCCACCTGTGTCTTGTTGCCCGCGCTCTCCGGCAGGGACGGGTCGAGGATGAACTCATCCCCTTCCTGCAACAGGACCACGCCGTTGTGAAAACGCCTGAGCCTGATCTTGGGACCCTGCAAATCGGCTATCAGACCGATCTCCAGTCCCTCCCTGGCGCTGATTTCCTTGAGTATGCGGGCCCGTTCCCTGTGCTCCAGGTGGGTCTGGTGGGAATAATTGATACGGAACAGGTCCACACCGGCCTGTACCATGTCTTCCAGCATGTCCGGCCTGTCCGTGGCCGGACCCATGGTGGCTATGATCTTGGTCCTGCGCATCAGCGGTAAGTGTCCTCTCGGGCTGCCTCCTGCAATGCGGCGATGGCAGGCAGCGTTTTGCCTTCCAGCAGTTCCAGGAACGCGCCGCCGCCGGTAGAGATACAGGAGATACCGTCCGCGACGCCGAACCGGGCAATAGCCGACACGGTGTCGCCGCCCCCGGCAATGGATAATGCCGGACTATCGGCAACGGCCCTGGCCAGCGCCGCGGTGCCGGCTGAGAACTGTTCGAGCTCAAATACCCCGACAGGCCCGTTCCACAGGATCGTTGCGGATGAACCGATCGTGCGATCATTCTCTTTGATTGCCCGGGGGCCTATATCCAGGATCCGGTCGTCCGGTTCGATTTCGGCCAGGGTCTTCACCTGCGCCTCCGCATCCTGCGCCAGGGATTTCGCACAGACCACGTCTTCCGGCAAGGGGATCTCCTTGCCATGGTCCCGGGCATAGGCCAGAATGTCTGCCGCCGCGCCGACCAGGCCCTCTTCATGAAGTGAATTGCCGATTGGCCTGCCGGCAGCTTTCAGGAACGTGTTGGCAATCCCGCCGCCGACGAGCAGGCGGTCCACCTTCCTGATCAGGTTTTCCAGCGCCATCAGCTTGGTCGAGACCTTTGCCCCGCCGACGATCGCGGTCATGGGGCGCCCGGGCCGTTCCAGGGCTTTTGTGAGTGTCTCTATTTCAGCCACCAGCAAGGGTCCTGCGCAGGCGGCGGGGGCATACCTGGCCACGCCGTGGGTCGAAGCCTGGGCGCGATGTGCCGTGGCAAAAGCATCATTCACGTAGATATCACACAGGCCGGCCAGGCTCCGGGCAAGCCCGTCGCTGTTTTTGGTCTCTCCCGGCATGAACCGGATATTTTCCAGCATCACCACTTCTCCGGGCCGTATCGAAACTCCCTGTTCCCAGTCGGACGCCAGGCGTACCTCCCGGTCCAGCAGGGTAGAAACATGCCCGGCGACCGGGGCCAGGCTGAATTCTTCATCATATTGTCCTTCTTTCGGACGTCCCAGGTGCGAGACCAGGATAATGGCGGCAGGTGCGGCAAGCAAACGTTCCAGGGTGGGCAGACAGGCACGGATGCGCGTGTCGTCCTGAATGACGCCGCCGCTTACGGGCACATTGAAATCGGCGCGTATCAGGACTCGCTTGTTTGCCGGATCAAGGTCATCCAGGGTAACGAACCCAACGCTCACTGTTATCCAGCGTTCATCAGGGCAATGGTCGTATCGAGCATGCGGTTGGAAAACCCCCATTCATTATCGTACCAGGCGACCACTTTTACCGTTGTACCCTCAATGACCTTGGTCAGCGAGGCATCATAGGTCGCCGATGCCGGGTCGTGGTTGAAGTCGATGGAAACCAGGGGCGCCCGGTTGCAGGCCAGGATGCCGTTCAGGGGACCATCCGCCGCGGCCTGCATGAGTTCGTCGATCTCCTCGTGGGAGGTTGTGCGCGCGGCCTGGAAAGACAGGTCCACCACGGAGACATTGATGGTCGGTACCCGCACTGCGTAGCCATCCAGCTTGCCGTTGAGTTCCGGCAGCACCAGGCCGACTGCCGCGGCCGCGCCGGTTTTGGTCGGAATCATGGACAAGGTCGCGGAACGGGCGCGTCGCAGGTCGGTGTGGTACACGTCGCTAAGTACCTGGTCGTTGGTGTACGCGTGGATCGTGGTCATGATCCCGTTTACCACGCCTATGTGATCATGCAGCACTTTGACCACCGGGGCCAGGCAGTTGGTCGTGCAGGAGGCATTGGAGATGACGGTATCCGTTTTCTTCAGTACGCCGTGGTTGACGCCGTAGACGATGGTCGCATCCACGTCCTTGCCGCCGGGCGCGGAGATGATGACTTTTTTCGCGCCGCCCTCCAGGTGCGCGCCGGCTTTTGCCTTGCTGGCGAAAAACCCGGTGGATTCATGGACGACATCCACACCAAGTTGGCCCCAGGGCAGCTTTGCCGGGTCCCGTTCCGACAGGACGCGTATCCGGTCGCCGTTGACCACCATGTGATCGCCGTCCACCTCCACCGTTCCGGGAAACTTGCCGTGGGCGGTATCATAGCGGGTCAGGTGCGCGTTGGTCTCGGCATTGCCCAGGTCATTGACCGCGACAATGCGGACCTCGTCGGTGCGGCCGCTCTCGTACAGCGCCCGCAAGATGTTTCTGCCAATTCTGCCGTAGCCGTTGATTCCTACGTTTATCGTCATTATGTATAACTCCGGGTTTTGGTGATCAGACTTCCTGAACCAGCCGCATCAACCCCTCCGCGTTGATGCCGAAATGCTCGAACACGGCGCCGCCGGGCGCCGACTCGCCGAAGGTCGGCACTCCCAGTATCCTGCCGTCCAGGCCGACGTACTTGCGCCAGTAATCGGGTATGCCCGCTTCGATTGCAATGCGCCGGCGGCAGGCAGGGGGCAGGACCTGTTCGCGGTATTCCTCCGGCTGGTTGTCGAACGCATCCGTCGAAGGCATGGAGACGACCCGCACGCTGCTGCCGTTCCCGTTCAGTTGCCGAGCGGTTTCGACGGCTATGGCGACTTCCGAACCGGTGGCGATGATGATCAGCTCGGGTCCATCTTCAGGCTCCACCAGGATATAGCCGCCGCGTTCAATGGACTCGACCTGTTGCGGGGTCCTGTCCAGCACGGGCAGGGATTGCCGCGAGAGCAACAGGGAAGTGGGCCCGTCCCGGTTTTCCAGGGCGGATTTCCAGGCGACCGCGGTTTCAACCGCGTCACACGGGCGCCAGACCGACATGTTCGGGATCAGGCGCAGGGTTGCGGCCTGTTCCACCGACTGGTGGGTAGGGCCGTCTTCCCCCAGGCCGATTGAATCATGGGTCAGGACGAAAATATTGCGCTGCTTCATCAGCGCCGCCATGCGCAGGGCATTGCGGGCGTATTCGGTGAAGATGAGGAAGGTCCCGCCATAAGGAATGAAACCCCCATGCAGGGCCAGGCCATTATTGATCGCGGCCATGGCGAACTCCCTGACGCCGTAATACAGGTAATTGCCGTCTACATCCGCATCGCTAATCACGGCGGAATCCTGCCGCAGGGTGAGGTTGGAGCCGGTAAGGTCCGCAGAACCGCCGATCAGTTCCGGCAGGTTGGGGCCGTAGGCGTTCAGGGCATTCTGTGACGCCTTGCGCGAGGCGATGCTTTCCGCTTTTTGCCGGGTGGCCTCAATGTAAGTCCGGCTGGTTTCCTGCCAGTTCTCCGGCAGGTCGCCCTTGACCCGGCGCGTGAACTCGGCCGCCTCTTCCGGATAACGTTCGGCGTAGGCGGAAAATTTCTCATTCCATTCCGCTTCGAACTCCACGCCCCGTTGCCGGGCGTCCCAGCCCTGGTAGATTTCTGCGGGAATTTCAAACGCAGGCCAGGACCAGCCGATGGTTTCCCGCGCCAAGGCAACCTCGTCCGCGCCCAGGGGCGCGCCGTGGCTGGAAGCCTTGCCCTGCTTGTTGGGCGAACCCAGGCCGATAATGGTTTTGCAGTCGATGAGGCTGGGCCTGTCGGTGACCGCCTGCGCCTCGCGGATGGCCCGGCTCACGTCGTCCGGCTTATGGCCGTCAACGCCGGGGATGACATGCCACCGGTAAGCGTCGAAGCGCTGCGGCACGTCCTCGGTAAACCAGCCTTCCACCTCGCCATCGATGGAGATCCGGTTACTGTCGTAGATGACGATGAGCTTGCCCAGGCCCAGGGTGCCCGCCAGCGAACAGGCTTCATGGGA
This sequence comes from Gammaproteobacteria bacterium, assembly GCA_022826885.1. Taxonomy (GTDB): domain Bacteria; phylum Pseudomonadota; class Gammaproteobacteria; order Eutrophobiales; family Eutrophobiaceae; genus JAAXHV01. Next base: position 16,037 of record JAJDUB010000066.1, on the reverse strand, counting down.
GATTCCCTCCATCAGGCAGCCGTCGCCTACGGACGCATACGTGTAATGGTCGACGATATCCAGGCCGGCGCGGTTGAATTGCGCGGCCAGGGTGCGTTCGGCGATGGCCATGCCCACGGCATTCGCCAGGCCCTGGCCCAGGGGTCCGGTCGTAGTCTCTATGCCGGGGGTATAGCCGTACTCCGGGTGGCCGGGTGTTTTCGAATGAAGCTGGCGGAAATTCCGCAATTCCTCCATGGGCAGGTCGTAGCCGGTCAGGTGCAGGATGGAATACAACAGCATGGAACCGTGGCCGTTGGACATCACGAAGCGGTCCCGGTCCACCCAACCGGGATTGGCCGGGTTATGCCTGAAGAAATCGTTCCACAGCACTTCGGCGATATCCGCCATGCCCATCGGCGCGCCGGGGTGTCCCGAGTTGGCGCGCTGAACCGCATCCATACTCAATGCCCGTATAGCATTGGCAAGCTGGCGTCTGGAAGAAATGGTTACTCTCCTAACAGATTGAGACGGAAAACACCGATATGAGATAACAAGCGGGTCCTTTCCCATTCAAATCATCTGGCCGATAATATATCACAATATTCATCCGTCGGCGATATACTGTCAGCCATTGGCAATAACCGGAAAACAGGATCATGAACGGAGCTGAAAGTCTCTTAAGAACGCTGGTCAACAACAATATCACCACCTGCTTTACCAACCCGGGCACCTCGGAAATGCAGTTTGTCGCCGCTGCGGACCGGGTGCCCGACATGCGCTGCGTGCTGTGCCTGGCGGAGGGGGTGGCATCCGGCGCCGCGGACGGTTACTCCAGGATGTCCGAGGACCTGCCGGCGACGTTGTTCCATCTTGGTCCCGGCCTGGCCAACGGTCTGGCAAACCTCCACAACGCCATGCGCGCCGGTTCGCCCATCGTCAACATTGTCGGGGACCATGCCACCAGCCATAAACAGTACGACGCACCGCTGGCCTCGGACGTGGCCGCCTATGCAAAACCGGTTTCCGCCTGGATCAGGGAAAGCAGGACGGCCGCGGACATACCGGCGGATGCCGTGGATGCAATCACCGCCGCCATGCAGCCGCCGGGACATATCGCGACCTTGATCATCCCGGCGGATTGTTCCTGGAACCCCTGTCCCGCCGAGCCCGGTCAAAAAGCGCCCCGGCCCGCCCGTCCCAAGGTAGCAGATGAAACGGTGAAGGAAGTGGCGGAGGCGTTGCGCACGGGGGAACCGGCGGCGCTGCTGCTGGGTGATCACGCCCTGCTGGAGGAGGGCGCCAGGCTGGCGAGCGTGATCGGCAACCACGTAAATGCCCGGGTGTTTTCCCATACGTTTACCTCTCGCATCACCCGCGGCGCCGGACGCACCAGCATCGAGCGTCTGCCGTACTTTCCCGAGGCGATTATCGAAACGTTGACGGGTATCCGGCACCTGATCGTTGCCGGCGCCAAGCCGCCGGTCGGCTTCTTTGCCTACCCGGACCTGCCCAGCAACCTGGTCCCCGAAGATTGCCGGGTACACCACCTGGCCGCAGCAGGAGAGAACGTGGTCGACGCCCTGGCCAGGGTGATCGACGAACTCGGCGCCGGTGGTGTCTCCCCGACCTTGATGCCCCTGGAAAAACCATCCTTACCGACGGGAAAATTGTCACCGGAAACCATTGCCCTAAGTGTTGCCGCCCTCATGCCGGAGAATGCCGTCGTTGCCGAGGAAGCGATCAGTTCAGGAGGGAGCCTGATACCGGCCACCGCCACGACGGAACCCCATGACTGGATGTTTACCACCGGTGGCGCCATCGGCCAGGGACTGCCCAATGCCACCGGCGCGGCGCTGGCCTGCCCGGACCGCAAGGTCCTGTGCCTGCAGGCGGACGGCAGCGGCATGTATTCCCTGCAGGCACTGTGGACCCAGGCCCGTGAATCGCTGGACGTGACCACCGTTGTCCTTGCCAACCGCAAATACCGCATCCTTAACATTGAATACCAGCGGGTCGGCGCCGGCGCGCCGGGCGCCAGGGCCCGTTCCATGATGGACATAGACAACCCGGACCTGGACTGGGCCAGCCTGGCGAACGGCATGGGCGTTCCCGCCTGCCGCGTAACGACTACCGATGAATTAAACCGGCAACTCGCCGCTTACCTGGCAGAACCGGGGCCGAACCTGATCGAGGCGGTGATTTGATCTCCGGTACAGCCTGATGTCAACTTCGGGGGCAACTTCGGGGGAAGTTCAAAGATGCTCCGTCCTGCTCACGTAGCCGTGGCGCACGATGTAGATGCCGCTGGCGACGATGATGACGATCCCGGTCCAGGTATATTGATCCGGGATTTCCTGCCAGATGACGTAGCCGGCGATGATCGTCCAGATTAAACGTATATAGTCCAGGGGGGCGATAGCGGATGGAGGCTCCAGCCTCGATGCTTCAATAAAACAGGCCAGCGCGGCTGTCTGTGATATTCCCAGCGCAACAAACATGACCCCGCCTGTCAGGTCCGGTTTAACCCAGCCGCCCAGCGCCCAGTAACCAAACAGGATGATACCGGCGACAGACAGGTAAAAATTGAGTGACCACCTGTTCTCAGTCGAAGACAGATACCTGGCGCTGATAAACATCAGGCCGGCCATGAACGCCAGCAACAGGGTCGTCAGGTGGGCGATATGAAAATGGTCGGGGGTGGGTCTCAATATGAACATGACTCCGATAAAACCTGCCCCGATGGCAACCCATGACTGTCGCGTGACTTTTTCCTTCAGCAACCAGGGAGAGAACAGGGCGACGAAAAAAGGAATTGAGAAGGTCAATGAGACAAATTCGGCCAGCGGAATGTGTTTCAGGCCGTAGAAAATGAAGAACACCATGCACGCGCTGGCCAGGCTCCGCAGTCCATGCCACAGCGGTCGCCTGGTCTTCAGTTTACCCAGGTTGGAAGTGACGGCAATAATGGTAAACAGGGCCGTAATGCCGACAACGTATCTCAGCCAGGCTACCTGTACCACCGGGTAGGTTTCCGTCAACCATTTGCCCAATACGTCCGACAGGCAGAAGAAGACCGTCGCCATGAGCATGTATGCCGCCGCCAGGTAAGGATGGTGTTGACGTTCCATTATGCGTTTGGGGACGTTCGGGGACGGACCCCCGCTGACAACATGCGGGGCCATGCTTAAGTCCGTCCCTTGGGTCGCCGGTATGCCGATTAGTCCAGCTTGTCCAGCGCAGCGGAAAATTCCGGCAGGGCCTGGAACAGGTCCGCGACCAGGCCGTAATCGGCGACCTCGAAGATGGGCGCTTTCTCGTCCTTGTTGATGGCGACGATCACCTTGCTTTCCTTCATGCCGGCGAGATGCTGAATGGCGCCGGAAATGCCGACGGCGATATACAGGTCGGGCGCGACGATCTTGCCGGTCTGGCCCACCTGGTAATCGTTCGATACGTAGCCTGCATCAACCGCAGCGCGTGATGCGCCGATGGCTGCGCCCAGTTTGTCGGCCACATCCTCCAGCATGCGGAAGTTCTCGCCGCTGCCGAAGCCGCGCCCGCCGGACAGGATGACTTTTGCGCTGGTGAGTTCGGGCCGTTCCGATTCGGGGCTGTCCAGGCTGACGAAACCGGACAACCCGGCCGGGTTCGGCAGATTGCCGGCGGCCTCTACCGGGGCCGCGCCTCCTTCGGCCTCCACGGCGTCAAAATTCGTGGCGCGGGCGGTAATGACCTTGACCGCGTCGTTGCTCTTCACAGTGGCCATGGCGTTGCCCGCATAAATGGGGCGCACGAAGGTATCGGCAGATTCAATCCGGACAATATCGGCGATCATACCCACGTCAAGCAGGGCCGCCACCCGCGGCATCAGGTTTTTACCGAACGTATTCGCAGGCGCCAGGACATGGGTCATGCCTTCACTGCAGGCGGCCGCCAGCGGCGCCAGTTCCTCCGCCAGGCCGTGATCATAGTGCGGCGCATCGGCGTGCAGCACACGGGTTACCCCGGCGATGCCGCCGCCGGCATCGGCCACCGCCCTGCAATTGCTGCCCGCAACCAGCAGTGTTATATCGTCACCCAGTTGCACGGCCGCGCCCATGGTGTTGAGGGTGGCCCCCCTGATGGCGTGATTGTCGTGCTCCGCTATAACCAGGATGCCCATCTCATATCACCTTCGCTTCGTTATGCAGTTTATCGACGAGTTCCTGTACATCCGACACCCTGACTCCGGCCGAACGGGCCGGGGGATCCGCGACATTGAGAACCTCGATGCTGGGGGTCACGTCTATGCCCAGGTCATCCGGCGTCATCACGTCAAGCGGCTTTTTCTTGGCTTTCATGATGTTCGGCAGCTTCACGTACCTGGGTTCGTTCAGGCGCAGGTCGGTGGTAACCACAGCCGGCAGTTTCACGTCCACGGTCTCAATGCCGTCGTCCACCTCCCGGGCGACCCGAATGCCGTCACCGGAAAACCCGATGTCCGATGCGAACGTGGCCTGGGGCCAACCCAGCAGGGCTGAGAGCATCTGCCCGGTCTGGTTGTTGTCATCGTCAATGGCCTGCTTCCCGGTGATGATGAGTCCCGGTTCCTCTCTTTCTACTATCGCTTTCAACAGTTTGGCTATGGCCAGGGGTTGTACCGCCACGTCCGTCTCAATCAATATGGCCCGGTCGGCGCCCATCGCCAGGGCGGTGCGCAGGATATCCTGGCACTGGCGTCCGCCGATAGTCACCACCACGATCTCATCCCCCTTGCCAGCCTCCACAATCCGTACCGCCTCTTCCACCGAGATCTCGCAGAACGGGTTCATGGACATCTTCACGTTGGCCGTTTCCACGCCGCTGCCGTCTTTTTTCACCCGGATGCGGACGTTGTAATCGACGACGCGTTTTATCGGGACCAGAATTTTCATGCACTGTCTCTTTGTCAAATCTGAAAAGGCTGACAAGGATACATGGGGAGTTCCGGAGACACAATACTTTGGTGGTTCTGAATGTCGGGCCAGGATTAAGAGTTGTCTCCCTGGAACTCTCATGCATTGTTTATCCTTGTAAGGTATTGATAGTACAATGCGGTGCAAGGCATCGATTCGGGACAATAAAAACATGACAATAGAATTCGGTATTTTCGACCACCTGGATATGAGGACCGAGTCGTTGAACAAGACTTATGCCGAGAGGATCAAGGTCGCTCAGGCAGCGGAAACCGCAGGATTCAGGGGCTACCACCTGGCGGAACACCACGGCACACCCCTGGGCGCGGCGCCGTCCCCCGGCATCTTCCTGGCGGCGCTGGCACAGGCGACGTCGCGCATACGCATCGGTCCCCTGGTTTACCTCGTGCCCCTGTATATCCCTTTGCGCCTGATCGAAGAGATCTGCATGCTGGACCATCTCAGCAACGGCCGCCTGGAAGTCGGCCTGGGCCGCGGCGTATCACCGATAGAGGTCTCGTTCTTCGGCGTGGAGCCGGATTCTGCCGTGGAAATGTTTATCGAAGGTGTTGACCTGATCATCCGGGGGTTGAACTGTTCGAAGCTGACCTTCAAGGGCAAGCACTACCGCTACGAGGACGTGCCCATGGTCTTGCAAACGGTACAGTCCCCACTGCCGCTGTGGAGCGCTTCAATGTCTCCGGGTGGGCAGGCCGAGGCGGCGAAGCGCGGCATGCATACGATTTCCCTGGGTTCTACTGATCTCATACGCCAGACCAGTGAAAACTACCGCGCCGAATGGCGCGCCAGCCGGGATAATCCCCTGCGTCCGGCGAGTGGACCGAATGAGCCCTTTGTGGGCGCCTGGCGCATGCTTTATGTCAATGAGGATGAACGCAAGGCGGAGGCGGTTGCGCACCAAGCCTATGACGACTGGTTCGCCAAGCTGCACAAGTTATGGGTGGAAAACAATGTCGCGGCCCCGCATCTGGGCCCCATATCCAAATTTGAAACCGCAGAAGAGATCGGCATGATAGTCCACGGCGGCGCTGACCGGGTGGCGGACGCTCTTGCCCGGCAGGTGGAGATTACCGGCGTGAATTACCTGGCGCTGCAACCTGCATTCGGCGATATCGGTCACGACGAGGAAATGCGTTCGCTGGAACGGTTTGCCGCAAAAGTCATGCCGCAGTTGAAAGCCGCCTGAGTGGGTAGCTTCCCGGGTTTTGCACAAGCACCTGTCAAGGCATAAAAAAAGAGGGTTCAGATGCGTACTTTACATGGATTAATCATGGTGGTTGGTTTACTTGGGTTATCTGCCTGCACCGACCAGTCTGCCACAGACAAACCGGACCCGCGCCCCAACATCCTGCTGATCATTGCGGATGACCTGGGTTATTCCGACCTGGGCGTATTCGGTGGCGAGATCAGCACCCCGAACCTGGATGCCTTGGCCGGCGCAGGCAGGATGCTGACCAACTTCCACGTGGCGCCCACCTGCTCACCCACCCGGGCGATGCTGATGTCCGGTACCGACGCCCATCGCGCCGGCCTCGGCACCATGAACGGCCTGTGGTCGGAGCAGCAGAAGGGCAAGCCCGGCTACGAGGGGTTCCTGAACAAGGACATCGTCACTTTCGTGAGACTGCTCAAGGAGGCCGGTTATCACACCTATATGTCCGGCAAGTGGCAGTTGGGCTATGAAGCTGGCTATTACCCCCTGGACCGCGGCTTCGAGGAGGCTTTCTGGCTGAAATTCGGCGGCGCGAGCCATTTCTCCGATATGCGGGGCATAACCGAATACGGCGAAGACGCTTACTGGGGGGAAGGCAGGGAGCAGTTACAGGCGTTGCCCGATGATTTTTATTCTTCCGTCAATTTCACCGACAAGATGATTGAGTACATCGAAAAAAACCGTGCTGACGGCAAACCGTTCTTTGGTTACGCCGCTTACACCGCGCCCCATTGGCCGCTACAGGCGCCGCAGGAATATATCGACAGGTACGAGGGTGTCTATGACGTCGGTTATGACGGGATCCGTGAGAAACGCATCGAACGAATGCAGGCAGCCGGCCTGATCGGAGCGGGACATACACCCGCGCCGCAACATCCGGAATGGCCGGACTGGGAGGAACTGACCGAGGAGCAGAAGAAACTTGAAGTGCGCCGCATGCAACTCTACGCCGCGATGGTCGAGGCGCTGGATGAGAATATCGGCCGGCTGATCCGGTACCTGAAAGATTCGGGCGAATACGAGAATACCTTCATCCTGTTCTTCTCCGATAACGGCGCGGAAGGCAGCAACCCGCACGATCTCGCCAGCAACCCCACCTGGGTGCCGCAGAATTTCGATTTGAGTTATGAAAACATGGGGAAACCCGGCTCTTATGCTTCCACGGGTCCGGGCTGGGCGCATGTCAGCAACACGCCGTTTCACATGTATAAAGGCTTCCCTACCCAGGGCGGCCTGCTATCACCCACCATCGCGGTATTTCAGGACAGGATAAAAGCAGGCAGCCGGTCCGATGCGTTCATCACCATCCTGGACGTTGCGCCGACCATCCTGCAACTGGCCGAGGTGCCGCATCCCGCGCCGGAGTTCAATGGGCGGCGCGTTCACCCGATGATCGGCAAGCCGTTCTTTGCACACCTCGAGGACCGGGAAGCGGACGTGCACCCTCCGGAACACGTTTATGGCCTTGAATTGTTCAACCGCCGCATGATCCGCCAGGGTGACTGGAAGCTCATGTATAACAACCGGCCCTGGGGCAAGGAAAGCTGGGAGTTATACAACGTGGAGGAAGACCCGGGCGAACTGAATGACCTGGCGCAGTCCCGGCCCGGGAAACTGCAGGACATGCTGGCGCTGTGGCAACAATACGTTGACGAAAATGACGTATTGGTATTTGATGAGTTGAAAATGGGTTTTACCAACGGGAAGCGCCATTATGAATATCAGTAAATTGAAATTTGCGAGCCTGCTCCTGCTGCCGGCGCTGGTTTACATCGGCGGCTGTGCCGATAACGCGCAGGAGACCATCTACACCAACGGCTTTGTGTACACGGTGAATCCCGATCAGCCGACAGCCGAAGCGCTGGCGGTCAGGGACGGGGTGATCATCGCCGTGGGCGGCAACGAGGAAGTGCAGGCGCAGGTTTCGGATCGGGCGCGGGTCGTGGACCTTGAAGGCAGGATGCTGATGCCGGGGATCCACGACATGCACGCCCACCCCATGGAAGCCGGCGAAAAGTATAACTTCCAGTGCGCGTTCCCCTTCACTTTCACGGTGGACCAGATCGTCGCGAAACTGACGGAATGCGCGGCCGAAACCCCGCCAGGGGAGTGGATCCGCGGCGGGCAGTGGGCCATGGAACTGATGGAAACCGACACGGTGCCCCACAAGGACATCCTGGATGCGATCACCCGCGATCACCCCATCTACCTGGGCGATTCGACCGTGCACGCCGCCTGGCTCAACTCCCGGGGCCTGGCGGAAATGGGAATTGACGCGGACACGCCGGATCCGCAGGGCGGCGTCATCATCAGGGAGGCCGGGAGCATGGAACCGACCGGCATCCTGGTCGATAACGCGGCCTATAACATCATTTCGAAGCTGCCGGCCTACAGCGAGGAGCAATACAAGGATGCCCTGGAATGGTCCATGCGCGAAATGAACAAGGTCGGCGTCACCACCGTCAAGGACGCTTTGACGGACGGGCGTTCGCTGAAAGCCTACAAGGGACTGGACGAGGGCGGCCGGCTCACCATGAAGGTCAGCACCAGCATCGCCTGGAGAATGCTCTGGACCGATTACGAGAAGAACGTCAGGGAACGCGCCGATTACGCAACGGAGAACGTCGGCACCGAGTTCATCAAGATCATGCTGGACGGCATCCCGCCCACCCGCACCTCCGCCATGCTGGACCCGTACCTGCCGGACGAGAAGCATGGCGACAATTTCACCGGCAAGCTGATCCACTCTCCCGAGCGCCTCACCGAAGACATGATCTACCTGGACGGCCAGGGGTTGACGGTGAAGGTCCACGCGACAGGGGACCGCGCGGTACGGGTCACGCTGGATGCCGTCGAAGCGGCGCGCAAGGCCAACGGCGATTCGGGCATGATGCACGAGATCTCCCATGCGGAACTGATCCATCCGGATGACATTCCCCGCTTCAACCAGTTGAACGTGATCGCGGAATTCTCCCCGATCCTCTGGTATCCCTCGCCCCTGGTGGAGGTCATGACCCAGGTCATAGGCGAAGAGCGGGCCAACCGGTTCTGGCCGGCCAGGACCCTGCTGGAGGCCGGCGCGCATGTCATCTACGGCTCCGACTGGCCGTCGGTGGTGCCCGATCCCAACCCCTGGCCGGGTATCGAGGCCCTGGTGACCCGGCGCGATCCGTACGGCAACTTCCCCGGCGCGTTGTGGATTGAACAGGCCGTTGACCTGGAGACCGCATTGCGCATCTTCACCATCAACGGCGCGGTGGCCGGGAAGCAGGCGGACCGCACGGGCACCATCGAAGTGGGCAAGTCCGCCGATTTCATCGTCCTCGACCGGAACCTGTTCGAGGTTCCGCCGGAAGACATCAGCGATACGCAGGTGCTGCTGACGGTGGTGTCGGGCCGGGAAGTATACGGGAAGTAGGGGACGGATTTAAAATCCGTCCCTGACCCCGACATTCAGCTCATGGGCAGGCACAGCAAAGCGGTATTGACCGGCGCCGGCATCGATCGGCGGGACACCGGTTACTACTCGACGCCCGAACCGGTCGCGGAGTTCTTCAGGAGAAAACTGTTATCACTTAACCCGGCCCCGAAACTGGTCTTCGACCCCTGCGCCGGCAGGGGCGAACTGCTGGCGCCGTTCCAGGATTGCGGGGCGCGCCTGTGCGGGTTCGACATCATGGACATGCAACCCGGCGGGTTCTTCGAATTCGAGCGGCGCGACTTCCTGCTCGCGGCCGCCGCCGCGCCGGACTCAAACGGGCTGCCGGATGCCGATATCATCGTCGCGAACCCGCCGTACAACTGCCACGAGCACGACTACCTGAGAGAACACAAGAAACGCTTCGCCCTGGCATTCGGCAGGGGCGCGGCCCTCAACCTCTACTCCCTGTTCATCCACGCGATCATCCGCAGCGCAAAACCCGGCTGCCTGATCGGGCTGATCACGTTCGATTCCTTCCTCACCGCGAGGGGCCACGAAGAACTGCGCCGGTTCATCCGCAGGGAGTGCCGCATCCACTCGCTGCTGCTGTGCCCGACCGACCTGTTCCGGGACCAGGGCGCGGACGTACGCACCGCCATCCTGGTTTTGCAGAAAGGCCCGCAGGGCGCGCAGCGGATCGAGGTGGCCGGCAGGCCGGAGACAACCGCAGGCTTCAGGCAAGTCCTGAGGACCGATGCGTTCCGTACCTGTGCGCCCGAAGACGTGTGCCTGTCATCCCCCAGGGACCGGGGCGAGTTTGTGGTGGAAGTCCCGCAGGCGGTGCGGGCGCTGTTCGCCATGCCGCGCCTGGGCGAGAAGTTTCCATGCAAGACCGGCATATCCACCGGGAACGACAGGACGTACCTGTCACGCGAACGGCGGGAAGGTTTCAGCGTGCCGTTTTACAAGAACCCCGGGAAGCGCCGGTTCTACACGGAGCCGGACGCCTGGCTGCGCGACGACTATAAAACAGCCGCGCAAAACAGGAAAAACTTCATCATCCGCAACAGGCCGTACATCGGCCGGCCCGGCATCGCGTGCTCGTCCATGGGCGTGGCGTTCGGGGCCGCCATCCTCCCGGAAGACTCGGCGTTCGGCGTCAATGCCAACCTGTTCCCAAAAGAAAAGAACCGCTGGTGGCTGCTGGCCTACCTGAACAGTTCCCTGTGCAACTACCTGGTACGCGGCGTGCTGCTCAGGTCGAACATGATCACCGCCGGGTATGTTGCCAGGATACCGGTTCCGGACATGCCCGCTGCAGTACGCCAGAAACTGGAACAGACCGCACGGGAGGCGTACGAAGCCCGGCCGGGAGCGGCAGAGTTACCGGGGTTCATAGAGAAAATTGACGAGGCGGTATTCGATGCCTGCGGAATGCCGGATCCTGACAGGGACGGCATACGGGAATTTTGTGCGAAAATAGTGGAGAGGACGTAAAGAAAAAGCCGGTCCGAAGACCGAAAGCTAGCGGCGCGTACACGTATTTCGTTCCAGGAAAGGTACATCTATTTATCGCCTAGTAATGATATCTGCAAGAAATTATTGTCAACTGATTGGCGTCAACAGCATAGACCAGCCTGTTGGTTTCATCTATTCTGCGGGACCAGAAGCCGGCCAGGTTTTCCTTTAACGGTTCCGGTTTGCCAATACCAGCAAATGGCGACCTTAATGTGTCTGAAATCAGCTTATTGATGCGCTTTAAGGTCTTCCTGTCCTGGTTCTGCCAGTAAAGGTAGTCTTTCCAGGCCTCTTTCGTCCATGCAAGAGTTTCAATCATCAACTAATCCGTATTCCCTCGTTTGCCCTTTGCGATATTGATCGATCGATTCAGCCAGGTGCCCTGCATTTGCCGGACTTTTTAAAAGATAAACGGTTTCCATTAATCCGTTGAAATGATCGAGCGACATGACGACGGTGTCTTCTGCGTCCCGACGCGTGATGATTGTACAGTCGGAATCTTCAACGACTTGATCGAGGACTTTTTTCAACTGGTTTCTCGCTTCAGAAAAGTTGATTACACGCATCAAATGGCACCATACTTGTACTTTATATTGGACAAGTATAGCCCATGATTTTTGCTACTACAACAGTTTCTTAACTATTATCCAAAAGAATTCTGCATCAGGGGATGTTCAAATCCGTTCCCGCTGTACAAAGAAAAAGCCGGTCCGAAGACCGGCTTTTTGGGTCAGCAGACCGAATGAAGCTACTGGATGAATTTTTCCAGTTTCTTGTACGTCAGCATTGAATCGATCGTCTTCACGATGCAACCCAGGTTGCTCCGTACCAACGCGTCCTCAAGGCTTTCGTCCTTATCGACCTTGCTACTCCTGCGGGTGCTGTTGCCGGTCTTATCGTATGCACGATAAACAATCTGCGGCTTTACTTCCGTCAGGGCGCATTTGAGCATCACTTTCCTTGCCTCGGCCAGGTATGGACTGGCCACGGCCTGGCTGCCCACGATAAGAAGTACAAAAACGATCACCAGGTATTTCAGTGATATCTTCATCATATTTCTCCTGTGGTTGGACCACGGGGGGGAAATACGCCCGGGGGCGTATTTCAGCCCTCGGGTCGGTTGCTGTTGTCATGTCCGCAAGGGACACGATCACCCCGCGGTGCGGGAATGATTCTTTCAGGTGTTTTCTATTCATCATTGCAAGTCTGTTCGTTCAAGGAGTAAAACAAACGTATGGACCTTCGGCTATAACCACCCATTTTCCATTTCTGCACAGGTATCTTTTGTAGGCGGAACAGTAGCTCTGGCCGTTACTGCATTCTGCCTTCCGGCAACTCTTCGTTCCGGTTGCAGTACGGCTCTGGGTGCTGCAATCGGCCAGCGTCCGGGATTGGCTGAAGCTCTTTCCGAGACACACGGTGCTGGTGGACGGTGACCAAGCGGTGGCCGAACAGCTTGGCCGGCATGACTTGGTTCCATTGACTGTACGCGTATCTGTGCTGCAATCTGCCAGGGTACGGGACTGTGTGAGTGTCCCTCCGGTACAGACAGTGCTGGTGGACGGTGACCAGGAAGTGGCCGTGCAGGTCTGCCGGCACGACTTGGTGCCGCTGGCGGTGCGCCGGTCGGTACTGCAATCGGCCAGGGTGCGGGTCTGGGTGAGGCTCTCACCGACGCATACGGTGCTGGTGGACGGTGACCAGGAAGTGGCCGTGCAGGTCTGCCGGCATGACTTGGTGCCGCTGGCGGTGCGCCGGTCGGTGCTGCAATTGGTCAGGGTACGCGACTGGGTGAAGCTCTCGCCGGCGCACACGGTATTGGTAGAAGGCGACCAGGAAGTGGCCGTGCAGGTCTCCCGGCATGACCGGGTCCCTCCGACGGTGCGTCGGTCAGTGCTGCAATCGGAAAGAGTCCTGGTCTGGGTCAGGGTTTCTCCGCTACAGACCGTACTCCTGTCCGGCGCCCAGGCGCTGACTGAACAGGTGTTCGGAGGTGGAGACGGAGATGGAGGTGGAGATGGAGGGACCGGTTTACAGGACCCGTTATCGACCTGTCGGGTACGGGTCTCAACGGCGGGATTGCACAGGTCCGCACAGGGCTTTTCAGCATCGGCGGCCACTGAGCAGGTACGCCGCTGGGAATAACTGTGCACGCCGCATCCGCCGGGTGGGTTGCCGGTCCATGCCGACCAGTTTTCTGCGAGCTGGCACCAGTCCTTGTCGTCGTTCGCATCGATATGTTCGAGGAAGTTGTTGAATGTCGTTTCATCCTTGAGCAGGACCGGGAAACCGCCTGCGCGATCGGGGTCCACCCATAACCGGTACGGGTACGGGTGTTGCCCGGCGCCGGTGAATCTTTTGACGACGTTTCGGCCGTCTTCCGGCCACAGGATCATGACGTCCGGCTGGCCCTGTTGCCAGTAACCTTCGTCGCCATGGCCGTTGACGCTTTTAACGGTGTCGCTGATGGTCTGGGCGCTGGCCGCATGAATAAACAGGATCGCCGGCAGCAGTATGCCGGGCAGGGATGTCGGGATTCCGGATAAGTTGAGCATGGTCCTGGTCCTTATGGGTTGATGAGTATGTCGTTGAAGGTGGCGGTTGTGCCGATAATGATGTCCGCTTCCACGGTTCCGTTGGCATCGGGATTCTTGGCGATGACCCGCAACACGTCGGTCAATGAATTTCCATTCAAATCCAGGGCGTCCCCGATACCGGCGCTGAAGGTCAACGGGCCGGTCATCTCATCACCGGCGCGCTTGACAAATTCGTCTTCAGCGTCTTCCCGGGTCACGAATGTATCGAGCAGGGTAAGGTCGGTAGGGTCGGCAAAGCCTACAGTGACTTCATTGCCGCTGACCCGGGCCACTGCGCCGAGGCGAGCCGCGATGCGTCCGGCTTCAGCGTTACTCGCTGCGCGATAGCGGATGGTGAATCCGCCTGTCGCGGGAAAACCGAACACCGGGGCGACAAACCCCTGTTCCGGTTCCCAGACAGGGAGGTAATCACTCAGCGTAGCGATATCACCGGCGTAACTGCCGGCATTGGGGTTGCCCGGGTCCGAGATATAGCGATGCTGGGCGAGGGCCAATTGTATGATGCTGTTCTGGACCCGGTCCGGGACCAGGGAGCGCGCACGTTCCTCGATCCTGAAACTCAGGCCCGTCGACAGCAGGCTGAACACCAGCATGAAATAAATTGTTGGCAATATATTCATGGCGTATTGCAGGAAAAATCGTTCCCGTCGTAGGCAAACAGGTTGTACCAGTTGTTGGCCGCGCGGAAGAAAGTGACATCGTGGTCGGGGATGAACGTGTAGGAGCCATCCGTTTCAAACCCTCCGAGGGTGCGTCCGCCCAGGAATGCCAGGTAGGCGGCATTGCCCCTGGTATTGATGCTGACGACAGGGTGGTCCGCCAGGCGCCAGGTGAACCCGACGCCTTGAGCGTCGAAGCCGTTATCCAGGTGGCCCGATGCTTGCAATCCGGTGCCGGTTATTGCGTCAGGCAGGGCGTTGCAGTTTGAACCGATAAAGTCGGCGCCCGCGCCCTGGATATCCTCCAGGGTCTGCATGAAAGCATGGGTTTGCCGGTGCGGTTGTATCATTATCGTGATGCCCGTTATGAAAACAAGGGCCAGGGCGAAGCTGTAGAGAACGGCAGGCATCGGTTATTCAATGACGACGGTCAGGGTTGCAGTCGCACAGGCGTTCGTGGTGTGGTCCGCATCCACGTTGGCCCATTTGCCGGTTTCCGCCCGGTCCAGCAGCCAGTTGCAGCTTTCCGCATCGCCGGCGTCGTAGGTGATGGTTGGAGTCGTTGCGCCGGGACTGGCGGTGATGTTCGTTTCTATCACACTCTCATCGGTCCCGTCGTCATACAATTCGGAGTCCAGGTAACCGTTATCCACCAGATCTTCAAAGTCGGCGCCGGCCAGGCCGGATTCGCCGCGATTCACCCAACGATATTCCGACGCCGCGTTGATTACGTTGATGATCTCCGCCTCCATGTTGCGGTTCTCAGACTGGGTGACCAGCGGCGCCAGCGCGGTGTAGGCGCCGAATCCTACGATACTGGTGATGATTAATCCGAATACAATGGCAACCTGGTTCATGGTAGTTTCCTCCTTTGGTTATATTTCAATTCCCATGCCCATCGAAACCAGGGCAAAGGGGATGGTGATGGCGAGACTCAGGCTTAAAAACAGGACCGTGTAGAAGGCCCGATAAGCCTTGATGGCCCTGGCCAGCCTGATGTCCAGCATTCGTCCGGCCATGTCAAAGCCCCTGGCGATCTCGTCCGGGGTCTGGTTCGGGGTGCAGGACAGGACGTGGGTGTATGCGTGGGGAGACAACACGTCCCCGAGAACCTGTAACAGCGAGGCCTCTTTCAGCCTGGACCTGCTGTTGTGCAACGCCTGCCTGAACTGGCAGTGTCCGGCGAAGGTGGATTCCATCAGGCGCAGGAATTCATCGGGCGGCAGACGGGTGGAGATCAGCGCGCGGCTGATTTTCAGGAAACGCAGCTCTGTCAGCATGGCGCGTACCCGGAAACAGCCGCAGGTCATAAGGACAGTACGCACCGGTCCCGTAAGCCGGTATGAACACCAGTGGTAAAAGATCATGGTGCCGGCCGACAGCCCGGCCAGTTGCGCCCACCAGGTCTTGACGAAAGTGACGTAATTGAAGAACAGGGTATAACCGCTGGTGTAGTTTTTCAGGTAAGGCAGTGTGTATATGGACATTGCGGTGATGACCAGGCACATGAATATCCATTGGATGCTCCCAGACAGGATCTGCAGCAAAGCCGGCCCCCGGACGTCCTGCTCCAGCAGCAGGTCTGTGATGGTGTCCATGCAGTCATAACGTTCCCCGAGCACAAGCAGGTTGCTTTCCTGTTCGGTAAACAGCCCGGTCACGAAGTAGTGGGTAGCGAAGGGCTGATTGTTG
>JAJDUB010000043.1 GCA_022826885.1 Gammaproteobacteria bacterium | reverse complement strand
GCTGAAATGGCTATGCCGGCAATGACATGCCGGTTGTACCAGATCGTCATGGTGAACTCGCGAGAAGACTGCACCAGCCATTGGCTGATATCCGCCAGGTCCTTGAAAATGACAAATGCAGTGACTTGTGCAATCAGCATGAACAGCCAGAAAGTTGCTTTTCGTTTCATCACAGACATGATTTTATCCTCACAATTATTGTAAACAGTTTGCGCTCACGCACCCACCGGCAGAGACTCAAGACCGCGCAGTACTATGTTGTAACGATACACCGGACGCTCCGTAAGCAGGCTCAGCGAAGCAAACCGTTCCAGCAGCATCTCGAAAGCGATACGTCCTTCGAGATTTGCCAGGGCCGCGCCAAGGCAGTAATGGATACCCCTGCCGAACGAAATATGGTCCGGTTTCGTCCGGTCGAAGTCCAACTGGTCCGGGTTTTCAAACGCATCCGGGTCGCGGTTTGCCGACCCGCCCAGCAGGATGACATCCTGACCTGCCCGCAGCGGTGTCCCGTTTATGTCGCAGTCCTCTACAGCACAGCGTAGCGTCATTTGCACTGGCGAATCATAACGCAACAGTTCATCCACCGCCGCAGGGATGAGTCCCGGGTTGTCGCGCAGGGCCTGGAGCTGGTCCGGATGGCGCAGCAAAGCCAGCATACCGTTGCCGATAAGGTTTGTGGTGGTTTCGTTTCCGGCGACCAGCAGCAACCTCAACATGTTCAGCATTTCCGTTTCACTGAGTGTATCGCCCTGCTCTTCGGCCTGCACCAGACGAGTCATGATGTCGTCCCGCGGCTCGCCCTGGCGGCTTTTGATGACGGACAAAAAATATTGACCGAGGTGTACCCACGCCTCAGCGGCTGTTTTGTGTTCCGCCCGGGTCAGCATCGGTTCCAGGAGCCGGGCGCGCTGGTCCGACCAGATCCTGAACCGGGCGCGGTCCTTCTGGGGTATACCCAGCATCTCCGCAATGACGATGACCGGCAGGGGAACGGCCACAGCTTCCATGAGGTCGAAACCGTTCGGATCCTCGATATCGTCCAGCAAACCAGCCATGATTGCCCGGATGCGGGGTTCCAGAGCGTTGATGGCCGGGCGCGTAAAAGCCTTGTTGACCAGTGCGCGTAAGCGGGTGTGGTCCGGCGGGTCCATAAACAGCATGGACCTCTCTTCCAGCGGCTGTCGGTACCCGGTCTTCGGAGACTTGCGCAGGTCGGGGCTGCTGGAGAAAAACGCATGATCTCGTAAAACCCTGTCCACGTCCGCATAGCGCGAGAGCACCAGTCCTCCCACCAGCCGGCTGTAATGCACCGGCGACCGTTCCCGCAGTCTTGTATAGACCGGATACGGGTCCCGGACCATCTCATCGGACAACGGGTTATAGGCAACACCGGCGCGCCAGCGCTCGGGAATCAGCAGGGTATTGACTGCGAGGGATTTTAATGCCGGTTTCAGGGAGAAGGTCATTTATATTTACTCCGTAATTCAGTTTTCAGCACCTTCCCCAGTGCGCTCTTGGGGAGGCGGTCAACAATGTGAATCTCTTTCGGGATTTTATAACCTCCTATCTTGTCCTTACAAAAACTGATCAGTTCAGCCTGCGTCAGATCGGATCCGGTTTTGGCAGTTGCCAGTCCAATCACCTTTTCGCCGTAGATTTCATCGGGAATACCGATGACGGCGACCTCCAGTACTTCCGGGTGCCGGTTCAATACCGCCTCAACCTCGCCGGAGTAGACGTTTTCACCGCCCGTGACGATCATGTCTTGTTTCCGGTCCTTCAGGTACAGGCACCCGTCATTATCCAGGTAACCCAGGTCGCCGGTATGGAACCAGCCGTGCGCCAGGACTTCATTGGTAAGCTCATCCTGGTTTATATAACCACTGAACACATTATCGCCACGGGCGCAAATCTCACCCACCTGCCCTGTTGCGCAATCCCGGCCATCGCTGTCCATTATTTTCAGCTCTACACCTTCCAGGACGCGGCCGCATGAAGACAACCGGGCTGCATTGTCTTGTCTCAGGGCATCCAAATGGGACCGGTGATCCAGCATGGTCAGCAACGGCGCGGTTTCCGTGAGGCCGTAGCCCTGTGCGAATTCAACTTCAGGAAAAGCTGCAAATGCCTCCCTGACCCATTCCACCGACATGGGCGATGCCCCGTAGATAATCTGTTTCAATGAACTGGTATCGTATTGGGACACTTTCCCCGACTGCAGGGTCAGCATCAGCATGGTCGGCACCAGCAGAGCAAAGGTAATGCGAAACTGTTCAATCGTACGCAACAATGCATCAGGGTCGAATTTCGGCAGATAGACACTGGACGCGCCCTGCATGAAGTAAACCGTCTTTACCAGCTCCGCGGAATGGAACATGGGCGGAACGTGCAACACGACATCATCAGGCTGTGCCGACCACCTGCTGCCGACCTGCCTCGCATTGGCGATGATATTGCCGTGGGTCAACGGCACCCCTTTCGCGCGGCCCGAGGTGCCGCCGGTAAACAGCAACAGCGCTTCCGTGTCCGCCGAACCTGTTGCCGGCTCCATGGGCTTGCCGGATTTGACGGCCCGCTCGTAAGAGCCGGTTTTATTGCCGTTGATTAGCAGATGCCTGCTTTTCCAATCAGCCAAATCAGGCCCATCAAGTAAACCGACGAATTGTTCATCCACGACCAGGAGTCCGCATTCGGCATCATCGATAATGGTCCGTATCTCGGCAGGCGCAAGACGGAAATTAATCGGGACCGGCGTAGCGCCGATCCATTGTCCCGCATGGACCACTTCAGCCTGGCGCCAGGAATTCAGGGCAAGAATGCCGAAGCGGTCACCCCGGTTGATCCCTGACTGGTTCAGTACACCCCCCAGCCTTGCAATGCGCCGGGCAAATTCACTCCAGGTCAGGCTGAGTTCATGATCCAGAACTGCAACGGCTTCGGCGCGCGTCCTTGCATTATGCAGAAGTACGTCGGTTAATGTCTTCACATTTACAAATTATACATAACGACATAAATAGCGCCGCACTACCGTTCGTCATTCCGGGTCAAGCCCGGAATGACGAGCAGGGCCTATTGCCGGACGGCAGAAATCCGGTCAGACCAGCTGTTACCGGGATGCCGCTCCCTGCCTGGGCATCAGGTACCAGAGAATAGCCGCAACGATGAACAATGCCGGCACGTCGCCGGCAAGATTGGCCCGTTCGGTCACATCGATGATGGAGTGATACAGCATGATTCCGCCATGCACGATATTCGACCAGACGGTGAACCAGATCAGGCTGGCATGTTGCGCAGGATTTTTTGCCGCCATGATGAGAAAAACCCCCAGGGTGGCGTACACGCCCATGATCATCTGTTCATACTCCGGCTGCCTGGGTGTCCAGGTCCAGCCTGACGCCTCAAGTCCCATCATCAGGACAGGCACTCCGACCAGGTAGATGATCCCGAACGCATAGAGCGCGATGGTTAAATACTTCTGTTTGTCTGCCTGTTGCATATTCACCCCTCCGGTTGTATTCAGGATTTAATTATCCCACAGGTATTTTAACGCCATCCAGCGGGTTTAATCATCGAGTACCGCCGTCACTTCAATCTCGACCATGATCCCCGGCAACGCCAGCGATTGCACGCCGATCAACGTGCTGGGCGGTGGTTCGCCCGGGGCGTAGAAGGCCGCGGTTTTTTCGATGACCGTCTGAACCATGTCGGCGTTATAGTCGACAATATATATCCGGCCACGCACGACATCAGCCGGAGTTGCGCCGCCCGCGGCAAGCGCAATGCCGATGGCTTTAAAGGATTGGTCCATCTGTTCGCCCAGCGTTTCGCCGACCAGGTTCAGGTCGGCATCCATGGGCACCTGGCCGGCACAGTGCACCATCTTTTTCCCGGTGCTGACAACGACACTTGTATAGCCATGTACTACATCCGGCAGAATACCCTCGGGATGGATGAATTTGTTCGGCATATCTGTTCTCCTGCTGTTGTGTCTATGTTTCCCGGACCGAACTGTGATCCGTCCGGGAAACAGGAAAAGTTATTTCAACCAGTATGAGTTGCCGGCCAGTCGGCGCGATAGCGTTTTACCAGCCAGCGATTGAATTGCTGCAGCGTTTCCTCCTGCCAGGAATAACGGCCGTTGGGTCCAAAGCGAGAGCGCAGACCCTTCTGCACCATCGTATCCGCATGAATGTCCTGAACATTAAAATCGTTCACGCCGGCTTCCATGTCCCTGAACAGTATATCGAACAAGGGTTCCTGCGGCGCCCTCGGGTCCATACAGTAACCGATGTGGATATCGATCGCTTCCGCCGCCTTGGGATTGACGATGAAATAGGTAATGGTGTCGGGTGTCACGGCAAGGCCAAGGGTGGGGGGCAGCAGGCAGAACATGGCGCGGTGCCGCTCGTCATCGCTCAGTTTTTCAAACACCGGTAGCAGGGTTTTCCTGGTCGCGTTGAAACCGCCGTCGATGTGGGTGAAATAATTGAGCCGGGAGACATGATTCTGGTCATCGCTCCACTCCAGGAAGCGGGCGTTTTCAGAGGGGACATGATCGCCGATACCGGCATGCAGACGGTTGGCGTGATAACCGTCGTTGAAGTTTTCCAGCATCACCTTCCAGTTCCATGGCAGGTCTTCATAGGTGTCGCCGATTTTTGTGTAACAGTTATCCAGGTCGAAGTGGGACAACAACTCCGTGAGTTGCTCCAACGTCGGCGCGAGCGCATCGCCTTGTTTCGTAAAGCGGCAAAAAATAAACCCGTTCCAGATCTCCGTCGGCAATGACGGCAGGCCGTACTGCGTCTTGTCAAACCCGACTGCCTGGTCCATTTCCGGCATACCGAGCAATCTTCCGTCCAGGGCATAACTCCAGTGATGGTATGGGCAGAGAAATTTATTGCAGTTGCCGCTGCCTTCGGCGACAACCATGCCGCGATGCTGGCAAACCGCAGAGAGAACGCGCACCTGCCCGTCCCGGTCGCGTACGACCAGCAGGGGTTCATCCAGCAGGGTAAACTGGTACCAGTCGCCCGGGTCAGGGATCTGCGAGGTGCGTCCGACACACAACCATTCCTTCGTAAAAATCGTGTCGCGTTCGAACCTGTAAAATTCAGACGAGGTGTACAGGATCGGCGGCAGTATTCCGGCCTCGTTGACCGGCGCGGTGGCGGCATCGAAGGCCTTCAGCATTTCCGCGCCGAATAACTCATGGGAGTTCATCATTGCCAATCTCCTGACATGCGGAAAATTAAATATCCAGTCCCAGGTGTGTGGCATCGCAAAACGGCGGGGTCCCGGTCTTCTTGCAGCCGCACATTCCTACGAAATCGTACTCTTTCATCTCAAACCTCACCGGGTTGATACCGGTGCCCTTGTGTGAGCCGTCACAATAGGGCTGGTTCTTTGACTGACCGCAGGCGCACCAGTAATAGGCGCCCTCTTCCAGAAACAGGAGGTACGGATTGGTGTCGGAGCCTGCCGGGAAGCGTGTCTTTACCCAGCCGTCTTTTGCCGGGCTGATCATCTTCATGTTGCTGGTGATGCGCTTGAACAACCACTTTCCATCCACCTTGACCACCTCTGCATCGTACACGCCGGTGATCCAGTGCGGCTCCGCTTCCTTGGTATCTTCAGCCGGCATGGTTGCGGGTTCCCATAAGTACCAGATCAACGTGGCGGAATTACCGTCGTCCGCCAGGTCTATCTTCGGTGAAATCATGAAATGCAGCGACCACCAGACTTTCTCGCCGGCAATGGCTTTCAGGAAACCGACGGCCTTGTCGCGTCCGACCCAGGCGCCGAACCCCTTCGCCTCCCACACCGCATCTTCGGTAAACAGGGGCATCAGCATATCCACGTCGTTACCGTGGTCCGCGGCCCGGGCATAGTCAACGATCAGGCGATTGATGTCTTCGATGGCCTCAACGTGCTGCAGCCTCTTGTCGATGCTCTTCAACAAACCTTTGATTTCTTCAAGATCACTCATCTTCTACTCTCCATTGTTTACAAAAAACTATCGCTAAAAAATTAACTTTTCTTCAGGTATTTCTTCGTCACCGATGACAGGCCCGTCCGGGCGTATTCCCGGCAGGCCTTGTCCTTGAACTCAAGCGCCTGTTCCCATTCATCGATGGGATAGGCGTCCCGTTCCGCCACTACCCGGATTTCCCGCACCACCCGTTCCTCCAGCCCCATCTTTTCCGCGATTTCCTTGTCGGACAACGGCTTTTTGCGTTTTTCCTCCGGCAGGAATTCCTGAGTGTTCACCTGCACGGACTGGGAATAGGACAGGATTTCGTCCTTGTATTTTTTATAGGTCTCCGGGTCAACGAAATAAAAGCCCATAATTAGCTCCTGTAATAATGGCGATTATAAAATACCGGTTATTTTTTTGTCCGGTGCCTGCTGCCCACCGGGCAGACGCGCATGCATTCGAAACACTGGCCCTGGCTTACGTTGGAGTAGGTCATGGACCAGAGCGTGCGGGAAAATAACGATGAATATAGCATCAGTTTCTGCTGCTCCTTATCCTGTTCCTTAAGCGTGACATCCAGCACTTTCTGAAAGCCCGGGATCCAGCTTGTTTCCACCCGTGTGCTGCAACGGGCCACGTCATAACGCCGCTCAGCAATGCGGCCGCTTTCAAGCCGCCCGCCCAGACACCCCCCATCGTCAATGGGACATATGGACATACAGGGTGTGGTCCCCTGCTCTTCCCACATATCCCGGCACTCCGGGGCCGGGCAGACCGGATCGGCCAGTGGCCCGTCAACCTCCAGGGGCAAGGTGCTGATGACAACGGAGTAGTACATGAAGCCGTACTCGGAGTTCAGCACCGGCCCGGCCAAACTGGACGTGCCGCAACCCGCCAGTTCCGCCGCCCTGGCAATGCTCACGAACGGGCGGTTACCGCTATCGGTGCCGGGCGGAACACAGATGGCGTAATAACCGAATTCATCTTCAATATAGCGGGACAAGCGCTGTGCCAGGTTATGGATACGATCTCCGAAAGACGTGGTCTCCATGTGTTCGTAGACGGGACTGTGCCAGTCCCCAGCCCTGGGTTGCGCACCGCCTGCCACGTAGACAATCCGGGCTTTGGGTAGTAAATCCGCAGGCCGGTAACCTTCAGGCGAGTCCGTAAACGCGGCCGCATCGGCAACACCGGTTACCAGCGCGCCGCCCTTGCGGGCCAGCTTGTCGAGTTCCTGCCTGCATGTGCTGAAGTCAAGACTGCCGGCAGCGCTCATTTCAGTTTTCGCTCCGGGCGGGTTATCGGGCACACCCGCATGCATTCAAAACACTGCGCCACGCTCTCCCTGAAACTGCTGACGGCATTGCAGGACCGGGTGAAGAAATCGGAATGGATCATATTCGTACGCGTATCGTCATCCTCTTCCATCACGATCTCCGCCATGGCCTTCTGGAAGCTGTTGATGCCGAAATTCATGGCCCGTGTCGTACAGCGCTCCCGGTCATACCAGGAGTAGGAGATTTCTCCCTGCTCATCGATTTCTCCGTCCAGGCAACCACCATCGTCGGACGGACAGGCGGCTATGCAAGGGGTCTTGCCGATTTTCCGGTAGGTGGCCACACACATGGGATGAGGACAGACATTCTGTTCCAGCATGTCATCTCCCGGCAGTTCCAGGGTGGTGACACAGGCTGAGTAGTACAGCAGGCCGTACCTGGGATTGAGAATGATATTGGCCGCCAGCGAGCGCGTCCCCAACCCGGCCAGAACTGCGGCGTGCATCATGCTCATGACCGGTGTATGGCCGCTGACGGAAAGCGCCGGCGCCTGGATGGCATAGTGGTCAAGTTCAGACTCGATATGGTCGGCGACCATGTGGACCACCCGGTCGTTGCGGAAATCATAGCCGTTCACCTCCATGAAACGGTGATTGGGTGACTGCCAGGCCCCGGCAGTGGGCCCGCGGGCGCCGACAACGATCACACTCTGCGCGCCCGGCAACACGTCCGCCGGCCGGTGCCCTTCCGGCACGTCCTGGTCCCAACGCTCCACGGGGGCGATGCCCACCACGTCGGCGCCGGCCTTCATTGCAAATTCCTTTATCCTGCCCGCGTACTGTCCCGGACCCATCTGTTCCGGCTCACCAGTCATTTTCTTTCAGGTACTGTTCCAGGGAACTGAGCCAGGGATAGTCGTTGCGCAAATCAACCACGTCCACGCTGTAACCTGTATTTTCAAACCATTTTTCCATGATGGTCATTTCTTCTCCTTGTTGCGCTTCATATTCATCCCACGGCACCTGGACATATTTCACATCTTTCCCGGTGACCCGCGAGAATATCCGGGCGGTTTCCAACTGGTCGGATTCATCACCTGCAATATCAAGAGATACACCGAGCCATTCGGCAGGGTTATCAAATGCCTCGGCAGCGAAACGTCCGATGTCCCTGACGGCGATGTGCTGATGGCGCGTGTCCGGCGACAGCGGCCCGTAAATAATCCCGTTTTCAATATCAGTGCGGGAATACTCCCAGTTTTCCATGAATGAGACAGGTCGTATTATCGTGTAAGGCAGTTCTATGGATTGAATATATTTTTCAATCTCATACTTGCTGTCGAAATGCGGGATGCCGGTGTTTTTATCGGCGTTGGCGACCGATGTATAGACAAAATGGCTTACCCCAGCCTGTTTGGCGGCATCCGCCAGGTTGCTCCCCTGCCTGATTTCCCCCTGCTTGCCGTGTTCCCAGAAATTCTGAACGGAAAAAACACCATAAGCACCTTGTGCAGCCCGATTTAATGAATCGATATCATCGAAATCACCCCTGACCATTTCAATGCCGAGACCGGCAAGCTGTTGCGCCCGTTCACTGTCAGGATTACGGGTCAAACCGCGCACACGATAACCGCGTGATAGTAATTCCCTTGCCACTGCTCCTCCCTGTCTGCCGGTGGCGCCGGAAACCAGGATGAGCTTGTCCGAATTCGTGCTTGCCGAGGTGTTTGTTGTTGAAGTATCTGCTTCATCGCTTTTCTCGCATGCCGCCGATGAGAATAACAGGAGCAAGCAACCGGCCAGGTTGCGCAAATTACGGTTCAGAGAAAAATGTTTCATGAACGCCTGCCCCCCACCAGCAACAGTATCCCGAACATCACGACAAGGGAAACTCCGAACATGGCCCAGAGTCTTGAGAAGGTGAAAATCTGGCGATAATTCATGGTAAGCAACTCATTATCCTGTTGGCGGCTAACCTGCGTGATGCACTTCAGGTTGCCAGCGTTGTATCTTGCGAATTTTTGTCCCTAGTGCAGCTCTGGCCCTATCCAGATCATAAGCCTTTTGCAAATTCAGCCATAGTTCCGGACCGGTTCCAAAAAACCGGCCAAGACGCAATGCTGTATCAGCGCTGATATCTCGCTTACCTCGAACTATCTGGGAAATACGGTTGGCAGGCACATCAATCTGACGCGACAACTCAGTTGCTGTAATTTTAATTTCTTCCAGTTCATCTGCCAGGAACTCGCCAGGATGGATTGGTTCTCTAGCCATTCTCATCACCTCAACTTTTTGTCTTTCATTTCATTCAACTAGTGATAATCTGTGATTTCCACATCATAGGCCCCTTCGTCCCAGGTAAAACATACACGCCATTGCCTATTCACGCGTATGCTGTATTGCCCTGCTCTATCACCGGATAACGCCTCAAAATGATTACTCGGTAGAGCCTTTAAAGCCCCGATTGTTTCTGAAGCATCCAGTATCCTCAGCCGCTTATTGGCCTGTCTGGAAAACCCGGAGAAAGCAGGTATCCATTCACCTTCGAACAGGCGTTTTGTTTTTTTACACCTAAAGCCTTTTATCATGGTTCATCCTGATATTTTGACGTATTACGTCAATCGTCAATATAGTACTGGCGTCAAAAATTGTCAACCATCATGTCTTTTAGCACTTCATCCGTGAAATCCGGCACTTTCTCACCCGCCAACCCGTAAATATAATCCGACTCGACAGCGGACGGTTCCAGAGAGTGACTGTAAATAATCTAAAGTAGCACGTAGATCATTCAATCAATTGACGATGGTGACTAAACTACTTGCTTTTAGCGTCCTGCAATTCAACATCACTGAGGTCTTCAATTTGAGGAAGGTTATCTGTAATTTCATGCCAGGGCGCTTTATAACGTGTAAAGACATGGCGTTCAACCTTAATTCCCGGATCAGTATCCAGTGTCCCCAGTGCAAACCCGTACACATCGGGATACCGGGAAAACTTCGTGATCAGGTTGGAGCCGCAGACACTGCAGAATGAACGCCATTCACCGGTTGATGATTCATAGTATGTAAGGAGTTCTTCTCCTGAGAGAAACTCGAAATCGGATGTTTTGACCGATGCCCGAGTACGGAATGCCGCGCCGTGGGCTTTACGGCACATGGAACAGTGACAATTTATCACCTCTGTTAACGGCGCTTTTATTTCATACGTGATACCGCCACAGAGACAACTGCCTTTTAATGGCCTACCGTTCATGTTTTATCCGGGTTGTCGAGTACTCTCATACGCCTGACAGGATGATCAAGAGGACAGTGTACTCTTTAACAGGTTGTCCGTGAAATCCGGCACTTTTTCTCCCGCTAATCCGTAAATATGTTCATGAAAAGCCGACTCGACCGCGGATGGTTCAAGGTTTATCTCTACCGTATGGGCACCGGCGGCGTGAGCGACCTGGACGAAACCGGCAGCCGGGTAGACGTTGCCGGAGGTGCCGATGGATATAAACAGATCGCAGGAATCCAGGGCGGCGTATATCAGGTCCATCTCCATCGGCATTTCACCGAACCAGACAACGTGGGGCCGCAGCCTGCCCGGTTCACGGCAGCATTCACAACGATCCTCCACTGACAGGTCATGGTCGATGGGAAACACCTGCCCGGATACGGAACACCGCATTTTCAGGATTTCCCCATGCATATGAATCATCTGTAACGAGCCGGCCCGCTCGTGCAGGTTGTCGATATTCTGGGTCACCAGCAGGAAGTCACCCGGAAACTCCTGCTCCAGCCCTGCCAACGCCTTATGTGCGGGGTTCGGGTCGATACCCCCGTGCAGGAGATTGTGGCGGCGCAGATTGTAGAACCTGTGCACCAGCACAGGATCGGCGGCAAAGCCTCCCGGGGACGCCACCTCCTCGACCCGGTAGTTTTCCCACAGACCGTCAATATCACGAAAGGTCTTGATGCCGGATTCGGCGGAGATACCCGCGCCGGTCAGCACGACGATGGATTGAATGGACGACAATGACATGTTTCAATGATTCTCTAATTTGATTACCCTGTCTACACTCTGCTTCCAGGTGGAATTTATTTTAGCGTAATGAAATACGTAATCACCGTCCTGATTTTTGGCACAATTCTGTGTAGCGCCAACAACCCGTCGGTTACCGCGTCCCCATCACCGCCAAACATCATCCTGATCCTGGCCGATGACCTGGGTTATGGCGATGTCGGCGTCTACGGCACCGAACTGATCGAGACGCCTAACCTTGACCGTCTTGCCGGTGAAGGCATACGTCTGACGAATTTTTACGCCAGCGGCAATGTCTGCAGCCCCTCGCGCGCTGGCCTCTTGACCGGCCGTTACGCAATCCGTGACGGACTTGCCGACAGGACCATCACTACCAGTGACACACGCGGTCTGCCGGCAGGTACGACCACCATTGCTGGATTGCTACAACGCGGGGGTTATCGCACAGCTTTGATCGGGAAGTGGCACCTGGGTCATCACGCGCAGGCACAACGGCCCAACGCACACGGGTTCGACGTATTCTACGGCCTGCTGCAGCCCAACGATGCCGAACAACCGCTGTACCGGGATACGTTGGCACTTGAGGAACCCGTTGACCAAGGCAGTCTGACCCGGCGGTTTACCGAGGAAGCCGTCAGCTTTATCGAAAACAATGCGCGGCAACCATTCTTCCTGTTCCTGTCTCACAGCGCGCCGCATATCCCCCTCGTCGCCTCACCGGCCTTTGCAGGGACTTCCCGGGCCGGCGCCTATGGCGACGTTGTGCAGGAACTGGACTGGAGCGTTGGTGAGGTACTGAATGCAGTACAGCGTAACGACCTCGCCGATGATACGGTCATTATCTTTACCAGCGACAACGGTCCTTTCCCGGAAGGCGGCACCGGCGGTCTGCGCGGCGGCAAGGGCACGGCCTGGGACGGCGGCTACCGCGTCCCGTTCATCGCCCGCTGGCCCGGACGAATCCACGCCAGCAGCATTGCGGATGCGATGACCATGAACATAGACCTGTTGCCGACATTCGCAACTATCGCCGGTGTTTCACCACCCGGAGACACACATCTTGATGGGAGAAACATCCTGCCTGTTATGCTGGGCAAGACTGACGCATCGCCGCACGACGTATTGTATTTCTTCAATAATGAACGCATTGCAGCACTGCGCACCCAGGACTGGAAAATGGTAGTGCAGGCAAGCTATCGTGACATACAACGGCGGCTGTCTGACCACGACGTCCTGTTACTGTTCGACATGCACAGGGACCCGCAGGAGCGTTACAGCATGGCGGCGCACCGGCCCGACAAATGGCAGGAGTTGCAGACTCACCTGGCACGCGGCCAGCGTGAACTGGAAACATTGGCAATGAGTCGCCTCCGGCGACTGTCTGATTGACTGGATTCCCGCCTGCGCGGGAATGGCATCCGTCGCGTTACATACTACGCCGGTACTGCCCGCCGGTGGCGAAGAAAGCGTCGGTCAGTTGGCCCAGGGAGCAATAGCGGACTGCGTCCATGAGTTCCGCGAATACGTTTTCATTGTTTATTACCGCACTGCGGATGCGTTTCAGGGCCTCGTCCGCCTGTTCACGGTTCCTGTCCTCAAACTCCCGCAAACGCCTTAACTGACTTTGTTTTTCTTCATCTGTCGAACGGCTCAGCATTGCAAGAGACTGTTCTTCCTCGGCAGGGTTGAGAAACGTATTGACGCCGATGACGGGATAGCTGCCGTCATGTTTTTTATGCTCGTAATACAGCGATTCATCCTGTATTTTACCCCTCTGGTACCCGGTCTCCATGGCGCCCAGGACCCCGCCTCGCTCCGAGATACGCTCGAATTCCCGTAATACCGCCTCTTCCACCAGGTCGGTCAGTTCCTCCATGATGAACGAACCCTGGCTCGGATTCTCGTTCATCGCCAGGCCCCATTCCTTGTTGATGATCAACTGGATCGCCAGGGCGCGCCGCACCGAATCCTCCGTGGGCGTGGTGACGGCCTCGTCAAAGGCATTGGTATGCAGGCTGTTGCAGTTGTCATAGACCGCGATCAGGGCCTGCAAGGTGGTGCGGATGTCATTGAACGCCATTTCCCGGGCGTGCAGGGAGCGCCCCGAGGTCTGGATATGGTATTTCAGTCTCTGACTGCGCTCATTGGCGCCGTATTTATCCCGCATGGCGACGGCCCAGATGCGCCGCGCCACCCTGCCCAGCACGGTGTATTCCGGGTCCATGCCGTTGGAGAAGAAAAACGACAGGTTGGGGGCGAAATCATCGATATGCATGCCCCGGGCCAGGTAGGCTTCGACGAAGGTGAAACCGTTGGCCAGTGTGAAGGCAAGCTGCGAGATCGGGTTCGCTCCGGCCTCGGCGATGTGGTAGCCGGATATGGACACCGAATAAAAATTGCGGATATTGTTATCGATGAAGTACTGCTGTATGTCCCCCATCATGCGCAGGCTGAATTCCGTGGAAAAAATACAGGTATTCTGGCCCTGGTCCTCCTTCAGGATATCGGCCTGCACGGTGCCGCGCACGTTTTCCAAGGTGTGCGACCTGATACGGGTGGCTTCCCCGGTATCAGGTTCCCGTTCATGCTCCTGTCTGAACCTCTCCACCTGCTGGTCGATCGCGGCATTCAGGAAAAAGGCCAGGATCGCCGGCGCCGGGCCGTTGATGGTCATGGATACGGAGGTATCGGGATCACACAGGTCAAAGCCATCGTAAAGGGCCTTCATATCGTCCAGGGTGGCGATGGAAACGCCGGAATTGCCGACCTTGCCGTAGATATCCGGCCGCTCGTCCGGATTAAATCCGTACAGGGTCACCGAATCGAATGCCGTCGACAGCCGCTTGGCCTCGGAATGTTCCGACAGTTTCCTGAAGCGCCGGTTGGTCCTGAACGGATCGCCTTCACCGGCGAACATGCGGGTCGGGTCCTCATTCTCCCGCTTGAACGGAAAGACACCGGCGGTATAGGGGAAATAGCCGGGCAGGTTTTCCCGCATCAACCAGCCCAGCAATTCCCCGTGATCCGAATAACGGGGCAGCATGACCCTGGGCACCACCGTGCCGGAAAGCGTGGTGTACGTGGTCTTCGTCCTGAGATCCCGGTCCCGCACCCTTGTGACGTACTCATCTCCCTGGTATTGCTTCCTGATAGCGGGCCACCGTTCAAGCAAATCCCTGGAATACGGGTCCAGTGCCTCCTCTTTCTGTGCAGCCAGTTCCTCCAGCGCTGTACCGGAAGCCGGATCAGTCCCATTGCCACAGGACTTCAACATCGCCGCACTGGCCTGCAATTGCTGCCGCTCCCTTGCAATGTTTGCCTGCTCCCTTGTATGTTCATGGTAATCCCGGACGGCAGCAGCTATCTCTCCCAGGTACCGTTGCCGCTGCGGCGGAACGATGACGGAACGCTCGGTTGACGTTTTATCTTTCACGCCGGGCAGGACGCTTTCGAATTCCGGCAGTCCCTTTGCCCTTAGGACAGGCAGCAGTCCCTGGTACAGCGCGGTCACGCCGGCATCATTGTATTTCGCGGCAATGGTGCCGAACACCGGCATATCATCCGGGGATACGGAAAACTCCTGCCGGTTGCGTTGCAGTTGTTTCGCCACGTCCCTGCGGGCATCCTCGGCGCCCTTGCGGTCGAACTTGTTGATGGCCACGGCTTCGGCAAAATCCAGCATATCTATCTTTTCCAACTGGCTGGCGGCGCCGAACTCCGGCGTCATCACATACAAGGGAATATCCACCAGGGGAACGATCCCCGCGTCACCTTGTCCGATACCAGGTGTTTCGACGATTATCAAGTCATATCCCGACATTTTCACCGCATTTATGATATCCGGCAGGTATTCCGGGATCTCCGTTGCCGCCGAGCGGGTGGCAATGGAACGCATGAATATCGATTCATGATAAATCGAGTTCATACGGATACGGTCGCCCAGCAACGCGCCGCCGGTTTTCCTGCGGGTAGGATCGATCGCGAGCACGGCAATTCTCAGGCTGTCCCGGCTGTCCAGGCGAAACCGCAGGATGATTTCATCGGTGAGCGAGGATTTGCCGGCGCCGCCCGTCCCGGTAATACCCAGCACGGGCGTATCCCTGCCCTTCCCGGACGCCTGGCGGCCGGGCGCTTTCACCTGGTCCGGGGTATACCTGTTGTTTTCAATTGCGCTGATCACCCTGGACAGGGTTATTTCATCTCCGTTTCGCAACTCCTCCGGCGCAACGGGACGCACACTACAGATATCAAAACTGCCGGCTTCCAGCATGTCGTCTATCATTCCCTGCAATCCCAGGTTGTGACCGTCTTCCGGCGAATAGATGCGCTGTACGCCGTATTCGTGCAATTCCTGTATCTCATCCGGCACAATCACCCCGCCGCCGCCGCCGAACACCTTGATATGGCCGGCATCGTTCTCCCGGAGCATGTCCAGCATGTATTTGAAATACTCAACATGCCCGCCCTGGTACGAACTGACCGCTATACCCTGCACGTCTTCCTGCAGGGCCGTCCTGACGATTTCATACACGGAGCGGTTATGCCCCAGGTGGATCACCTCCGCCCCGGACTGTTGCAGTATGCGGCGTATGATATTGATGGATGCATCATGCCCGTCGAACAGGCTGGCCGCCGTAACAAAACGCGGTCCGGGTACAGGCAGTTTGCTTTCAGTGGTCATGTATCATTCTCACTTGCCCAGGGAGACTGAATATATTATATTTACGTTTACGTAAACGTCAATTACTTTTTTTCTTACTGTCAGCACCGGAGAAAATATGCCTGTTAATACTGATAAAACAGATATATCAAATACTTACAAGAGAAAACTGTATTCCATATCCGACTTGTCGAAAGAATTCGACGTCACTACCCGCGCCATCAGGTTCTATGAAGATGCGGATTTGCTAAGTCCGCTCAGGCAGGGACGCAACCGGTATTACACCGTCAGGGACCGCACCCGCTTGAAGCTGATCCTGCGCGGGAAACGACTGGGGTTTTCCCTGAATGAAATCGGTGAAATGTTCCGGTTATATGATGCCGAACCAGGCGAGGTTGCCCAGCTAAACCACATACTGGATAAAATCAATGAAAAAATGCAGTTGCTGGAAAGACAACTGGAAGACGTACAGATCGTCATGCAGGAACTGCAGGAATTCAGGCAGCAATGCCGGGAACGG
>JAJDUB010000010.1 GCA_022826885.1 Gammaproteobacteria bacterium | reverse complement strand
TGAACGGGAAAGGCCTCCAGGAGCGACAATGGCAGGTTCCTGATGAATGGATTTGGAAATCTTCCCTGCCAGTTCCCTGTCCAGGTGTTCCGGAAGATTACGTTTCAGACAGTCAGAAACCAGGTGGTAACGGGACCAGGTATCCAACAGTTCAGGGTCTTTCAGTATCTGCTCGACCTGGTCTTTTTGCAGGCCGTCAATCTCATCATCCATGAAGGCAGATAACTGTTCTTTCTTAGTTTCGTTCATAAAGTCAGTCGATAAGTAAAGGTTTCAATTGTTTATCCACCGCCTCCCTGGCACGAAAAATCCGTGACCGCACCGTGCCGACGGGACACGCCATTACCGTAGCAATTTCCTCGTAGCTCAACCCGTCTATTTCACGCAAGGTAATTGCCGAGCGCAAATCTGCGGGTAACTCTTCAATTGCTCTTATTATAGTCTCTTGAAGTTCGTGTGTAAGCAGCAAACGCTCCGGGGTCGTCTGTTCCCTTAGAGTGTCGCTGTGGCCGATTTGTTCCATGTCATCAAAATCTGAAGCCGTATCGAAGGGTTGGCGCGCTCTTGTAGCCAGGTAATTCTTTGCCGTATTTACCGCGATTCGGTAAATCCAGGTATAGAATGCGCTATCGCCCCTGAATTTGGGCAAAGCACGATATGCCTTGATGAAAGCTTCCTGGGCAACGTCGCCGGCATCACTGGGGTCATGGACAAAACGGGATATCAGGTTCAAAATCCTGCCCTGATATTTCAGCACGAGAGCATCGAACGCTTTCCTGTCTCCACGCTTTACCCGTTCTACGAGTATTTCGTCGGATATGTTATGAGCCATGGCGCCAGTTGCCGGATGATGAGAAATTCCAGAGCAGAGTTTCCTTAAATACAAGCAAATAGCCTATTATATTATCCCGGCCTGTATATTGCACGTATATGATTAACGACCAGCACCATTCCGATGTTTTGGTAATCGGTAGCGGCGCATCCGGTTTGAGCCTGGCTTTGCAACTGGCCCGCCATGCGCATGTCACGGTGATTTCCAAGGCGGACCTGAAAGAAGGGGCGACATTCTATGCCCAGGGTGGCGTATCGGCAGTCCTGCATGCCAGGGATTCAGTCGAATCCCACATTGATGACACGATTGGGACCGGATGTGGGTTATGCGATCCCGACGTAGTCAGGTTTGTTGTGGAAAACGGCAGGAAGAGCATTGACTGGTTGATTGATCTGGGAGTCAATTTCACACGGTTTCCCAATTCAGGCGGTCAGGAGTATCACTTGCACCAGGAAGGCGGGCACAGCCACCGGCGCGTCCTGCATGCGGCGGATTCCACGGGCAAGGCGATCGAGAACACACTTGAGAGTTGTACCCGCGCCCACGAAAATATCGAACTGTTCGAATTCCATACCAGCCTCGATCTCATCATCAGGGACGGCCGCTGTGTCGGCGCCTATGTGTATGACCAGGAGCGGGACCGGGTGAGAGTTTTCAATTCACGGTTTACGGTGCTGGCCACCGGCGGAGCCGGCAAGGTGTACCTGTATACCAGCAACCCGGATATATGCACCGGCGACGGCATAGCCATGGCCTGGCGCGCAGGATGCAGGATTGCCAACATGGAGTTTGTCCAGTTTCATCCGACCTGCCTGTATCACCAGGAAGCAAAATCATTTTTAATCTCCGAAGCGTTACGTGGTGAAGGGGCGAATTTGTTGCTTCCTGACGGCTCACGTTTCATGAAAAAGTTCGACTCGCGGGGAGAACTGGCGCCCAGGGACGTCGTGGCGCGGGCCATTGATCATGAGATGAAACGCCTGGGCAGTGAATGCGTGTATCTTGATATCAGCCACAAGGGCAAGGACTTCATCATTGACCACTTTCCGACGATATATGCACGCTGCATACAGTACGGCTTTGACATTACCAGGGAAGCCGTACCGGTGGTGCCTGCCGCGCACTACACCTGTGGCGGTGTGATCATTGATAAAGATGGACGAACTGATGTCGATTCGCTGTATGCAATCGGCGAGGTATCCTGTTCAGGCCTCCACGGCGCAAACCGCATGGCGAGCAACTCATTACTGGAGTGCGTGGTGTTCGCCCATTCAACCTGCAAGGATATTCACCGCCAACTCGACCGGAAAGCCCACCCCGCCATGCTGCCCGAGTGGGACGAAAGCCAGGTTACGGATTCGGATGAAGAAGTCGTGGTATCCCACAACTGGGATGAGGTCCGCCGTTTCATGTGGGACTATGTCGGCATTGTGCGTACCGACAAGCGCCTGCAACGGGCCAAACACCGGATAAAACTGCTCCAGGATGAAATCCATGAATACTACGGCAATTTCCGTATCAACAACGACCTGATAGAACTGCGCAACCTGTCGCTGGCGGCGGACCTGATCATCGAATCGGCCCTGCGCCGCAAGGAGAGCCGTGGACTGCACTATTCCCTTGATTACCCGGTCTCGAAATCATCCCTGCCGGGCCGGAATACGGTACTGACGCCGGGTTAATCCAGGGAACCCCGGATTAAGTCAGGGTTTCTTTAACATCTCCATTAATTCCGCTTCATCGAGGATTTGAACGCCCAGGCTATTGGCCTTGTCAAGTTTGCTGCCCGGGTTTTCTCCGGCCACCAGGTAATCCGTCTTGCCTGATACGCTCCCACTCACTTTTGCCCCCCGGGAAATCAGCCTGTCCTTTGTTTCATTACGGCTCAGCGCCGCAAGCGTACCGGTGATGACAAACGTTTTTCCCTGCAAGTCCGCAGTCTGTTCTTCCTGAGTGTTCTCCCACACGATTCCGGCGCCGAGCAGCGCGTCGATAACGGAGGTATTTTGTTCATCCTGAAAGAACCGGGCGATATTTCCTGCCACTACCGGGCCGACGTCCTTAATCTCACAGAGTTCCTCTTCCGTCGCACTCCTGAGCGCATCAAGCGTAAAATGCCGGGCCAGGTTGCTTGCGGTGGTCTCCCCCACTTCCCTGATCCCCAGGGCATACAGGAACCTGTTCAGCTGTGCGTATTTGCTTGCCGAGATGGCCCGGAGCAGGTTCTCTGAAGACTTCTCGCCCATTCTGTCCAGCGCCGCCACTTTTTCACGCTCCAGCTTATACAGGTCGGAGACGTTCCGGAGCAGACCCGTATCAAACAGTTGTTCAACCAGCTTATCGCCAAGGCCTTCTATATCCATGGCCCGGCGTGAAGCGAAGTGGATGATGGATTGAATACTCTGGGCGCGGCAATGCAGGCCGCCGGTGCACCTGACAACTGCCTCACCCTCGATTCTTTCAGCCGGTGAACCACATACAGGACAGTTATCAGGCATGCTGAACCTGTGCGTCTCCTGCGGACGACTCTCCAGCAACACCCGGGCAACCTCGGGGATCACGTCTCCCGCCCTCCTGACGACCACCGTATCGCCGACTCGCACGTCTTTGCGCTCCACCTCATCCATATTATGCAAGGTCGCATTGGTCACCGTTACGCCACCGACGCGTACCGGTTCGAGACGCGCAACAGGTGTCAAGGCGCCGGTACGGCCCACCTGCACTTCAATACCCAGCACTTTGGTCACGGCTTCTTCCGGCGGGAACTTGCAGGCAACGGCCCACCTTGGTGCCCTGGAGACAAAGCCCAGCGCAGCCTGTTGTGCCAGGTCATCGACCTTGAACACGACACCGTCTATTTCATAGGGTAACCGCGCGCGGGTTTCCGATATCTTCCGGTAAAATCCGATACATGCATCTATTCCCGCAACCCGTTCAGTTTCAGCGGACACCGGCAGGCCCCATGTTTTCAGGGATTGCAGGATCTCGAAATGGGAAGACGGCAGTTCTCCACCGCCAACAATTCCGATGCCGTGTGCCAGAAATTGCAAGGGGCGTGCGGCGGTGATCCTGGGATCCAGTTGCCGCAAACTGCCCGCCGCGGCATTCCTGGGATTTGCAAAGAGTTTTTCCTCCTGCTCCCGTTGCCTGTTGTTCAGTTCCTCAAACCCGGCCCTGGTCATGAAGACTTCTCCCCTGGCCTCCAGCCTGGTCGGGAATGCCGACGGACGCAACGCCAGCGGGATGCTTTTGATGGTACGGATATTGACGGTGACGTCTTCGCCGGTCGCGCCGTCCCCGCGGGTGGCTGCCCGGACCAGTTTGCCTTGCTCGTATAACAGGCTGATCGCCAGTCCGTCCAGTTTTACCTCGGCGGCATAGTGTATTTCCGCAACGTCCAGCCTGTCCCTGACCCGTTTATCAAAAGCGATCATGTCCTCGTCGCTGAACGCGTTGTCCAGGGACAGCATCGGTACCTCGTGCCGTACTTCGGCAAATTCACTGAGCGGTTGTTCGCCGACCCGTTGCGTGGGTGAATCCGCCGGTATAATCAGATCCGGGTGTTTGCGTTCGAGTTCGACCAGTTCCTGGTACAACCGGTCATATTCCGCGTCGGGAACTATCGGCTCATCAAGGACATGGTAGCGGTAGCTGTATTCGTTCAACTGCCGCCTGAGGTCTTCCAGTCTGCTTTCAACCGATCCCATGGTCAGTTCAACGGTGACAACGGAGGTTACGCGGAAGCAGCCATTTCCACCGCTTCATCGATATCAACCGACACCAGCCGGGATACGCCTGCTTCGTGCATGGTTACTCCGAGTAACTGGCGGGTAATCTCCATGGTAATCTTGTTGTG
The DNA here is from genome assembly GCA_022826885.1 of Gammaproteobacteria bacterium. Classification (GTDB taxonomy): domain Bacteria; phylum Pseudomonadota; class Gammaproteobacteria; order Eutrophobiales; family Eutrophobiaceae; genus JAAXHV01. The sequence continues at coordinate 32,170 of JAJDUB010000010.1, read as the reverse complement.
GGTGATAATGATGAACTGTACGTCTTTTGACATTGTTTTCACCATGTCGCTGAACCTTCTTACGTTATTGTCATCAAGGGGCGCATCGACTTCGTCAAGAATACAGAACGGCGCCGGATTCAATTTAAAGATGGAAAACACCAGCGCCACGGCAGTCAGGGCTTTTTCACCACCGGACAGCAGGTGAATATTGCTGTTCTTTTTGCCGGGCGGTCTGGCCATGACCGTGACGCCGGTTTCCAGCAGGTCCTGGGCAGTCATCTCAAGATAGGCGTGCCCCCCGCCGAACAACAAGGGAAAGTTTTCCTTGAGATTGGCATTCAACCGGTCGAATGTGTCCTTGAACCGGGAACGCGTTTCCTTGTCAATCTTGTGAATGGCGTTTTCAAGGGTCTCCAGGGCAGTGGATAAATCACCGTACTGGCTGTCCAGGTAGGTTTTACGTTCACTTATCTGTTCAAACTCATCTATGGCCGCCAGGTTTATGGCGCCCAGACGTTGTATCCTGTTTTCAACGGTATCGATCTTTTCCTGCCACAGCTGCCTTCCGGCAGGCTCTTCCAGTCCGTTCAGCAAAGACTCGGGAGTCTGCCCCGCGGCGTCCAGCCGTTCCTCCAGTGTCTGCACCCTGACAATTATTTCCTGGTGCCGTATTCTGGCCTGTTCCAGATCGGTGCGCAGTTCCTGCAACTCAAGCTCGCACTCAGCGCGTTCCTGTTCCTTGTTTCTGAACAGTTTTTCCTGTTGCAGAACACTTTCCCTGGCCGCCGTCAGCGCGGCTTCCGAAGTGACCTTCTCAGCCAGCTTGATATCCAGGGTTTCACATAGTTCCTGCAGCGGGTTGTGCTGCGAGTCTTCCGAGGTCTCCAGGTCCCCGACGCGTTCCCGGATCGCTGCAAGCTGTGCTTCACAGCGCTTGATGGACTGTTCTATCGATACTTTTTGTGCCCTGGTCGACTCCAGTTGCAATGCGACCGAGTGGCTTTCGCTGTTCGCTTTCTGCCAGCGGGAGCGCGCCCGGGCCAGCAGGTTGTCATGTTCTGCCCTGGCGGCTTCCATGTTCCTGCGTTTTGCCAGCAACTCCCGTCGGGCTTCGTCGTCCTGTTCCAGTTGAACCTTGAGTCCGGTTATCTCAGCCTGGTCGTTTGCCACCTGCTCCTGCAGTTTCAGGAGTTCCTGTTCAATCTGCCTGCCCCTGTCACGGGCCTGTTCGTACCGGGTCTTCAACTCCGTAAACTGCGTCCTGGCCGCGGCCGCAGCTTCCTGCCTGTTGTTCAACTGCTCCAGCAACTGCCCGGACTGTCTTTCTGCCTCCTCGATGAGCCCATCATATTCGGCGGCCTTTTGTTCCTGCCTGCTGATTTCATTTTCAAGAGAGCGCCTGGTGTCTTTCAGGCCGGAAAGTTCCTGTCCCCGCGCCAACGGCCCGGGGTCTTCGTCCGCAGACCGATGAATCCTGACCCAATAGTTGTTCATCCAGACAGCGTCTCTGGTAATCACTGATTCAGTCTCATCCAGTTCCCTGCAGATTTCCCGGGCCTGTTCCATATTTTCCGCCAGGTAAATCCTGTTCAGGATTGCATCAACGGGAACCTCGGAGGAGATCTTGTCGACAAGTCTGGGCCAGGCTCTCGGGGTGTAATGGATGTTGTCCGCATGATCGAGCAACAGACCGGCTTTGCCGGTATCCAGCGCCTGTGCAGCCCCCCGGGGGCCGTGCAGGTCGGAAACGCTGAGGTCCTGCAGACGTTGGCCGGCAACGGCTTCGAGCGCAGTTTCCCAACCTTCTTCGACACGGAGCCTGTCTATCACGCGTTGGGCATCAGCCAGACCCAGTGAGGTCAGCCACTGTTTCAGGGACTCCCTGTAATCATGTGTTTCTTCCTGTTGTAACGCCTCCAGAGAGGCGATTTTGCTTTCATTCTTCTGGTAATCCGTGCGTAATTCCAGGAGGCGCGCATTGATCTGCGCCAATCCGGTTCGATAACGCTGCAGGTTTGCCGAAGTCTCGCCGAACTCATTTTTCCGCTGCTCCAGCAGCTTTTCGCTTTCCGAACCGGCCGCGGATAATTGCGCCATTTTTGCCTGCATACTGTCCGGCGCAAGGTCGCCGGTTTCTTTCGCAAGATTGTTTATTCGCTGCTCCAGACCAGCCAGTCCCGACAAGAGCAACTGTTTGCGCGTCGTGTTCACCTCGATTTGCTTATCGAGCCCGGAGATGGAACGGTTCAGTTCATCCCACTCTGCCTGCAGTTTTTGCCAGGATTCCTCTTCCTGGCGCAGCGCGTTATATGCCTCATCGCCTGTATGCTCGGCCGTCTCCAGGCGCGGTTCAAGCGACAGGGATATTTCAGCAGCATTGTCCAGTTCCTTTTTATCTCCCGCCAACTGTTGCTGCAATTTCAGTTCATCCTGCCTGGCCTTGTCGATTTCCGATTTCAACGTCTCTATACGCTCCCGGACGTGGTTAATTCGCTGTTCCGTATGTGATATATCACTCCCGACCTGGTAAAAGTCGGCCTGGGCCTTATTGAATGCATCGTTAGCCGCGGTATACTTCTCACGCTGAATTTCAATTTCTCCCTCCACCCCGCGCAACCTGGCCAGCCCCTCCTCTACCCGGGTCTCCTGGAACCGGACAGTCTTGTTCTTTTCCTCTGCATTACCGGATAACTCCTTCCATTCCAGCGCAAGTAATTCCGCTTTCAGCCGGCGTTCCTCCTCCTTCAACAACTTGAAGCGCTCAGCAGCCCTGGCCTGGCGCTGCAGGTGATCCATCTGTTTTTCCAGTTCTTCCAGTATGTCCGTCAACCTGCTGATATTATCCCGCGTATGCCTGATCCGGTTCTCGGTCTCACGGCGCCGTTCCCTGAATTTCGATATGCCCGCTGCTTCTTCAAGAAAAACGCGTAACTCTTCAGGTCTGGCTTCTATCAGCCTGGAGATCACGCCCTGTTCAATAATCGAATAACTGCGCGGCCCGATTCCGGTTCCCAGGAAGATGCCCTGGATATCCTTGCGCCGGCAACGTGTGCCGTTAAGGTAGTAAGTGGATATCGTATCCCTGTTCAACTGCCGTTTAATGGAGACTTCTGAATATCCGGCATAAGGCCCGCCGAGCTTACCGTCTGAATTGTCAAATATCAGTTCCACAGAGGCCTGTCCGACCGGTTGCCTGACACTGGATCCGTTAAAGATGACATCAGTCAGCGCATCACCGCGCAGGTGTTTGGCGGAACTCTCTCCCATTACCCAGGTAACTGCATCGATGATATTGGATTTTCCGCAGCCATTGGGACCAACGATTCCGACAAGGTTATCTGAGACCAGCAGGGTGGTAGGATCAACAAAGGATTTGAAACCGGCGAGTTTGATCTTGCGCAGGCGCATGAGTTATAACCATACCGTTTAGCACGGAAATATACAAGTAAGGCGCCGGAAAAAATGCAAATAAAAAACTTTATATTATTATTTAATAATAGACTTTATATAATTGATATAATTAATATTTTACATTAAATATAAAGTAACATGTTAGACATGGCGTTTCCAAAATTGATATATTGGAACCTCTGACCCGGATGATTGAGGAGAAGCATGACGGCAACACCATCCAAAAAACTGGATACTTTTATTAATCCGGAGCCCGACCGTGATTATACTATCAGCATAAAACTGCCTGAGTTTACCTGTCTGTGTCCAATGACTGGCCAGCCTGACTTTGCTACCCTGGATCTTCGCTATGTTCCGGACCGGTTATGCGTAGAACTGAAGTCGCTCAAACTTTACATCTGGTCGTACCGTGACGAGGGGGCATTCCACGAGGCTGTTACCAACAAGATACTGTCCGACCTCGTCGCCGCCATTTCTCCCAGGTTTATGAGAATAACTGCTGATTTCAACGTGCGCGGCGGGATTTACACGTCTGTAACGGCAGAGCATAGAAAGGAGGGCTGGCGCAGCCCCGAAGTCGTGACATTGCCCTGATATTGCAGAAATACCTGAAAGACATTGACACGAAGTAATAATATGGTTTCAAATAAGCAAACGGACTGTGTGAATGCGCAAGGGAAGCGCAATAAAGTGCGGTACGGTAAAGAATGAAATGAAAAACGTCGCTACGGGGGAGCAATCCCCCAATACAAGGCCGATGAGCAGAAAGGCAGCGGCAGGAGAATACATGAATCCTGCCCAGGTCGAGCACTTCCGCGAGATGCTGACTGATTGGAAACAGGCCCTGATGGAGGAAGTAGAGCGAACCGTGCACCACATGCAGGATGAGGCATCCAATTTCCCCGACCCCAATGATCGGGCTACCCAGGAAGAGGAGTTTGCCCTTGAGCTGAGAACGCGGGACCGTGAACGGAAACTCATCAAAAAAATCAACGAGTCGTTGATGATGCTGGATTCAGGCGATTACGGCTATTGCGAAATTTGCGGGGGGGAGATCGGAATTAAGCGTCTTGAAGCAAGACCGACGGCAACCCTGTGCATTGACTGTAAAACACTGGATGAAATCAAGGAACGCCAGATGGGGTAACCCTGGGGCAGAAGTATCCTAGTACTCTTTCCACTCCGGGGCGACCAGCCGGCGGCGCCCGTCAACCGATAATTTAATACCCGGCTCATCAAGTTGCAGCCTGTCCCATAACTGGCAGGTCACCTGCTTGTGTTTCGTGTCCAGTCCTTCGCAGTAATTGGTATATTCACACACTCTTACCTGGTCTCCCTTGCCGAGTCTCAGCTTGAGATACCAGTCGGGGTCCGCAAGGCTCTGGCGGGCGGCGCCTATGATATCCGCCCTGCCCTCGCGGAGCAGTGCCTCAGCCTGCTGAAATCCGTGGATGCCGCCGATGACGACCAGGGGTGTGGTAAAACCCGACCCGTTGACGGCAGACTTTATGCGGGCAACGGGATCGACGTTTCTGCCGAACGGGCCGGTTTCATCGGATATATAGCCGGGCATGCATTCATACCCGCTGCGCCCCGTATAGGGATACGCCGCCCAGCCGATTTGCGGTTGTTTGGCATCGTCAAACTTGCCGCCGCGTGAGAGAGACAGGAAATCCATGCCGGCCCCGGCAAATTCGACTGCATAATAAACGGCATCCTCGACAGTACTTCCCCCGTCGATGCACTCATCGGACAGGAAACGGCAGCCTGTGCAATAATCGGTGCCGACAACGTCGCGTACATGCCGGAAAACCTCCAGGGGCAGGCGTACGCGGTTTTCCCGGTTGCCGCCATAACCGTCCGTACGGGAATTTGTCGCCGACAGGAACGAGGCCATCGTATAGGCATGGGCATAATGGAGTTCGACCCCGTCGATGCCCGCCTCCCGGGCGCGCCTAGCGGCCTGGGCGAACAGATCGGGCATTGCCTGCGGTAGATCTCTTACATGGGGCAGGTGCAGATCGGTGACCCGTTCCCGGTATCCCACCCGCAGCGCCTCCAGTTCTCTTTCGGTCAGGACCGCATCCAGGTCTTCATCAGGGAGGCCCGCCAGGTGTGTCCTGATCTGTTCTTCCGGCCAGTCAAAGGCGCCCAGCTTTTCCCTGTGATGGTCGGTGATAACCAGGAAACGGGAAAAATACCTGGCCGGGTCCGGACGGCGGCGAATGGTGAGAAAGTCGATCACCTGGATCAGCAGGCGGGTTTTCCCGTCGCTGGCGGCTCTCACCGTGTCAGCAAGCTCCCTCAACCCCGGTATGAACCGGTCGTCGCCGATACGCAGCAACGGCCCGCTGGGTATATCCCGGATACCGGTGGCTTCGATGACTATGGCTCCCGGCTGTCCTTTCGCAAATCGTTCATACCAGTCCAGCACGTCATCGGTGACAAACCCGTCCTCGTTGGAACGCCATGGGACCATTGCCGGCACCCAGGTGCGTTGTTCCAGGGTGATGGGGCCGAGCTTGACCGGTGAGAACAGCAATGCCGATCGGGCCTCCTCCGCAGTCGGACTCGGCCCGGGCTGCGGTTTGTACTTTATTCTCTCAGGGGGCTTCCACATTTAATGATTATTATCCGCAGATGACGCAGATTAGCGCAGATTATTTTTATTTGTTGTCTGGTTTCGTGTCCAGGCTGACATGATTTCATCTGCGTTAATCTGCGTCATCTGCGGATATCATATAATTCTTCCATGCTTGAAATTCGTGACGGAACACGATGTCGCTGGTGCCGGGCGCCTGGGTCGTACCGTCATCGTTGCGCCGGTCGCGGCCGTAATGGCGGTGCTGGCTTACCCACTCGGAAGCCTCGGTCTGCAGGCCGTGCTGGATGCGGTGATAGGCTTCGTAATCGTCATGGCCGGCTATGGAAAACGGTGAGAAGATCAACTGGTTGTAGAGCACGGAAGTGTGCAGCACGTCATCCTGCACGCCACCCAGTTTGAACGTCCAGGTCTCCTGGATGGTCCTGTCGACAGCGATGGGGCGGTAAACCCGTATCGTCTGCAACGCGCTCTTGAAGGCGATGCTCGGATAGATGATGGTGTTCTGCCGTTGCTGGGAAAGTATCCGGTCGGTCTTCTCTTCCCCATGGGCCGCGACCAGGTCCCGTACGTATTTCGATTCGCGCGGGTAGCCGATGTGGATGGTCGCATTCCCTCCGGACCAGGTATGGCCGTTGCCGCAGGTTGTCATGGCTATGGTGTCGAAAAAATCGTAACTGGAACCGAACGGCTCCAGCATGGCGAGCGGCAAAGGCTTCTGATCTTCAGGGTATTCCCCGGCCGCCTGTTTTGCAGGTTGCCAGGCGGACTGGTGGGTGACGGCGGGATGCATGTTGTCGGATACGTTTTCCAGCAGGATCTTCCAGTTGGCGTCGTGCATGTAACGTAATGTGCCGCCGGTTATCTCAAGCTCGCCGGTGGGAGAGCGGTCGACGGCATTGTCGATGGAAGTGATGGCCGGCCCCAGCCAGCTTGCCAGGTCGGGGCCCTGCCGCGCCTGGCTGGCAAAAATAAAACCCCGGTAAACCTCTACCCTGGCAACCCTGCGGATGCCGGTCATCGGGTTGTCACGATTGAAAGACGAGTCCCGGTAGCCGTCCCCCCGGGGAATATGCACCAGTGCGCCGGCAGTATCGAATACGTAACCGTGGTACGCGCAGCGTAACTGCTGCGCATGGCCGCACGGCGCTACGGTCAACTGCGCGCCCTTGTGGGCGCAGCGGTTATACAGCACGTAGATCCGGTTGTCGCTGTGCCGGGTGACGATAACCGGTTGTTTGCCGATAGTGGTGGTAAAAAAATCACCCGGGGACTTCACCTGGCTTTCGTGCCCGATGAATATCCAGGCATTGCCCCAGATCCGCTCCATTTCCAGGTCGAATATACCGGGGTCGGTGTAGACCCGCTTGTGCACCCGGTCCGGTTGGACCAGCGCTGCTATCTCGTCGTTACTGATTGAAGCGCCCATACGGCACGCACGTTGTCAATTGACTGCCAGACCCAGCAGGATGGTGGTCGTACAGTGGTAGACGTTGTTGCTTGAGCCCATGCACCAGTTGATATCATTGCTCTTTGATGGAAAATAATTCGGCAGATCTCCCTCGTTGCGATTGCACATGCAGCGATTGCAGGTGCTTTTCCCGCAGCAGTCGTTATAGGCAATAATGTAATCACGCCCGTCAGCGGGGTTCTTGCAAGTGCCTACCCAGGTCATGGGCGCCATTTCGGTGCCGGGCGGGCAACTGGTATGACTGCCGCCACAACAGGTGCACAGGAAACCGTCCATGCCGCAGTTGCGCCAGTATTCGCATTTCCCCGGGTCGCCTTCGGGTCCGGAAATCGAACTGTCATCCGGTCCCGTATTTGCTTTCGCAACAGGCAGCAAAGGTACTGCGCCGGCGCCAACCAGCAGGACTCCGGCCTTGCGCAAAAAGCTCCGGCGCGACGTGTGGCGCGCCAGGGAGCGGGTTCTGTCTTGAAACCAGCGATCAAAAAAACTCATCTTTCATCCTCATAATCGTCGGCGGGATAAATTGTCATGAACGTTCAGGTCCTGTCTATGGCAACGGCACCGGGTCGATCAAAAACGGCGTGATGCCGAGTTCTCCGGCCGAGCGCAGGTATTCGCCGCTGCTTGCGTCATAGATATCCAGGGTGCTCAAATCCTCGGTAATAGTGTACAGCAGAGGGTTGTCATCCTGGCTCACTGCTATTGAAATGCTGGAATGCCTGGTCCTGATTTTATCCACCCGCTCCCGGGTCGCCAGGTCATAGACCCAGATTTCCGGTCCGGGCGCTTCATAGGTATAAAAATCACCCTGGTGCATCAGCAGGTAGAGACGTTGGGTTGATTCATGCAGGGTTAGAGGCTGCATGCCGCCTATACGCCAGTTGTCTTCCCTGTCCTTCCCGTCCAGGTACCACCAGGTATCGGAAAAGACCGGTCCGTCAGCGGAAAATTCAACCGGGTGGATTTTTCCCAGCACCGACATGAAATACCAGGTATCGCCGCTGCGCACGCCGGTCTCCAGGATCGGATCCTCGAGCGCGTTGAAAAAAGGTTCGCTTCTTTGGGCCGCGGCCTGCGTTCCCTCTTCCGTAAGGTCGATCAGCAGCAGTGACCCGTCGCTGCACAGCGCAAAAAAACGCCGGTCCCCCGCACCGTAAGCCATCGCACAGCCGGGGGTCATGACTTCCCCGGCAAACCGGCGCTGTTCCAGGTCCACGATACTCAAGGAGGCCGCCGGTGTCAGGTTGAATACTGCCATGAAACGATCATCGTCGGTCAACGCCGAATCCGCCAGTCTCGGCAGGGTGGATACGCGTTTTGCCGGGATCTCTATTTCCGCGACCGGCGTTAACTTGAACGGGTCGTAGATACTGACCACGTCGGTGCGCTCGCCGCGGGTGGTCCTGGCATAGTAGGTTTCAGCCGAATAGACTTCCCGGTAATGGCCCGGCAGGTTCAGCGCATTAAAGGAATAGCCGGTATTCAGCATTCCCAGCACCCTGGCAGTGTCTCCGTCGTACAGGTAGGCGCGCCCGTCCGGCATCGAGGCCGCCGCAATATCGTAAATCCAGACCCAGTGCGGATGCAGTGTCTCCGGTATCGCCGTTACCTTGCCAAAAATGTCTTTCGACAAGGGCTCCTTGCTGACGTCCACATACGTATTATTGCCGCTTGACGAGGTTGCAGTTGATCCCGGTTCATCCGCCGGTTGTTGCGCATCACAACCCGCCAGGAAAAGCAGGAGAAGAGAATAAAAACGCATCTTGCTCCAGGAAACTGAAATATTATCCATGGGAAACTTAACCGTTTTTTACCATCCTGTTATCATCTATAAAACCCGTCCATGATTCAAGGACTTTATCCTGACCCTCCAATTATTGCCTTAATGCAGTGGCGCATCATTCCGCATTCAGCAGGAAATCGGCAATTGCCCGGGCCGTCTCCTCAGGTCGTTCGATGGAGATGAAGTGACCGCAGTTCTCCAGTATTTCCAGCTTCGAATTCGGAATCAATTTATGCAGGTCGGTCATGCCGAGGCCGCTCGATGATGATTGCACCGGCGTCATGATATCCTCATCGGTACCGAGCAGGAGGGTCGGCGCTCGTATGCTCGAGGCATCGGCGCTGATGTCCACATTTTCTATCAATGTAAGGTCGCGGAGAAATTCCATGGGCGTCATGCCCTGCAGGGCATAGACAAACGCATCCATCGTGTTTTCGCTCCCGGGCCTGTCCCAGAAACCCCGTGAGAATCCCTGGTGGCTGGTGACCAGGGCCAGCGCTTCAACACCGGCTGCGGCGGCCATTCTCCAGGTTTTGAAGATGACATGGCTTGCCCGGTCAAATTTTGCGAAGGAACAGGTGATTACCAGCCTGTCGATAAGTTCGGGCCGCCTTCCTGCAAGCACCATTGCAACGCACCCGCCCATCGACGTCCCGTGCACGTGGACCGGCGGAAGTTCAAGGGTTTCAATGAATTGTGCGACGCTGTCGGCAAAATAAGTAATCCCCCGCTCGCCCGGGCCGCATTCGGACTCGCCATATCCGGGCAGGTCGATATCGTAAGTGTGCAGGCGTTTCGACAGTTGGGGAGTTAACAGGTCAAAATTGTTGTGTCCGGTCCCCAACCCATGGATCTGGAGAACGCTGACGGGATTCCCGGAACCTGCCTCCCGGTAGGAGGTGGAAATGCCTGAACTAAGCTTTGCGTGGGTTACCGGCATCTTGTCAGGGATCTCTGTAGTAGTGTGCACACATGGCGAGTCACTTCAAGGAACAGAGTCTTGCCACCCGCGGCACAACCTCCTCTGCAAAACGCCGCATTTCCCGCTCGAACGGCTGGAATTCGAGCAGGATAATTTCTATGCCCGCAATATGAAAGGCGACGATACGTCTTGCAACTTCATCGTAGGAGCCCGTGAAACCACATCCTGTGCCATTACCGACACCGATCCCCGGCACCTTGGCAATCACTTTGGAGGTTACAACTTCCGGGTCGGCGTTCTTGTGCAGAGACTCATAGACTTCCCTGTCCTTTTCACGGAGTTCAAAGGCATAAGCAAGCGCCTCCTCTGCCTCGGACCGTGTCGGTCTTGCGAAAGGAAATGCCGAAATACCGTAAGTTAGCGGCGTGCCGTTGCGCGGACGTTTGCGCATTCCGGCGATCTTCCCGGCGACATCTTCCAGCGGTTGCCCGAACATGAACCAGGTGTCGCATAACTCGACGGTGAGGTTAAGCGCAGGCTCGGACTCCCCGCCCGAGTAAAGTAAAGGGCGTGACCGCCATTTCGAAGCGGGTTTGAATCGGTATCCGTCAAGTTTGAAGTTGTCTCCATCGACGGTCACCCGTTCGCCTGAGAAGAGCTTCTTGACGACCCGCAGCCATTCGCCGCCGTAGACGTAGCGTTCATCGTGTGGAGGGAAAGGGATTCCCGCTTTCTCGAATTCGGGGCGAAACCACGCATTGACAAAATTGAGTGAAAAACGCCCCTCGCTGATCTCTTCCAGTTGCAATGCCATCTTCGCGAACACGGCCGGATGGAACAGGTAAGGCTTGATTGCAGCGATAATCTCGATGTTTTCCGTTATCGCTGCGAGTGCGCCGCAGGAAGTCAGGGTTTCCAGTTGGTCGAATTCATCTCCGAAGGGGTTGACGATGTGCTGGGCTACCAGCACGGAGTCGATGCCGAGAGCCTCCGCCTCGAGCACCAGGTCCCGGTTGCGAGCCCATGATGCGTCGGGCGGGTCTTCCGGATGATGGAGTGATGCCGAAGTACCGTAGACAACCGCCCAGATGCCGAACCTGGGGCCGGGACGTTTAGTTGCCGATGTCATAGTTCAGTTATGCCCTGTATTGAACAACTGTGCAACCAGGAAAGGAGTAAATCCGTTTTTAGCGCCACCATTATAAAAGATTTAAATACAGGCGTGTTAAGGAAACTCTGATTAAGTCAGAGTTTCCTGCGATACAGGGATGTATCGCCAAAATAAATGACGATAAGTCATTGATTTTGAGAGGAAAGCAAAAATCGCATTTTTGTTTTCCGTGCTCTGACAAGTCCAGGATGGACTTGTTCAGAGCTTCCTTAGAATAAAAAATATCGTGTTTTCCATGATGTTGTTTTAAGATGGGATGAGGAAAACAGAATTCGCCTTTATCTGATGGGGGAGCAAGCGATGATGCGAACAAGAATAAAATACCTGTTGAATTTCGGGATAACGGTATTATTGGCAGCCGGCACTAATGCATGGGCACAGATACTCGAGGAAGTCGTCGTTACCGCCCAGAAGCGTGAACAAAACCTGCAGGAAGTCGGTATTTCAATTTCCGCCCTGTCCGGTTCCGACCTGCAAAGCTACGGCTTGACCAGGGCCACCGAACTCACCACAAAAGTGCCGAATTTAGGGCTTTACATGCCTTATGGTCCCGGCAGCAGCGGCAACGTGATTCTGCGTGGTATCGGCCTGAACGACTTCGGCGAGGGACATGAAGCTCCGGTGACCCTGTACGTGGATGAGTTATACCTGGTCTCCGTGCCTGCCGTTGATTTCTCCATGTTCGATATCGAGCGGGCGGAAGTGCTGCGCGGACCGCAGGGCACGCTTTTCGGCAGAAATGCCACTGCCGGGCTGGTACACTACGTCACCGCCAAACCAACATTCGAACCCCAGGGGTTTATTTCACTGGGAGGTGGCCGCTTTGATGAAATCAAGGCGGAAGGCGGTATCGGCGGCGCATTAACGGACAAGGTAGCCGGGCGCGTCTCGTTCCTGTCCCATCACAGCAAAGGCTATATCAAGAACCTGGACCCGGACCTGGGCAACGGCGGACAGGCCGGGACCGATGCCGTTCGCGCCCAGCTTCTGTTTGAACCCGGCAACGACTGGCGTATCAACATAAAGGGAGAATACGCCGATACCTCGACCCGGCACATGTACTACGGCACGGTACCGATGTCTGTTGATCCGGTCAGGGGCGTCGGTATCGAGAATCCGGACGGAACCGACAACGCCGGTTATAACCCGAGAAATTTCGGCATAACTTCAAACAACGTTTCGCACACGAGTGAAGCGCAATCCCTTGACCAGGATGGCTGGAGCATTCTTGCACGGATTGAGAAGGACGTGGGCGATATCACACTGACTTCGCTGACCGGCTATATCAAACTGGACCGTGAACTTGTGGAAGACTGTGACGCCAGCCCCAATCGTCTTTGCTTCGCGGATTTTCCCTATGAATCCGACTGGGTAACGACGGAACTGCGCGCGGCAAAAACCGCAGGGGATCTTACCTGGACCGTCGGTGCGTATTACATGTACCAGGACGCGGAAAACCTGCCATCGGCGACTTTCAATATTCCGATTTTCGGGCCGGCTGCAATCGACCCTGAGACCGGCTTGTACAACGGTTTATTCTTCCCTATTGCCCTGGCCGGGGACTGGACACAATCGACGGAATCGTATTCCGCCTTCGGACAGTTTGAATATAACATTGACCGCTGGACCCTGATTGGCGGGCTGCGCGTGGGGCGTGACAAGAAGAATTTCCACGAGCGGGACAATGCAACACTGCGCTCCTGCCCCGGTTTCCCCATTCCGTCCAACTGCTTTTTGCCTCCGGACGGACCCGGCATACCGAACCCGTACCGGGACAGCTACAAGGAAACACTCCTGTCATGGCGAGTCGGCGCCAACTTTGAAGTCAATGATAACGTATTGCTGTTTGCGTCAATTTCCAGCAGCAGTAAGGCAGGAGGCTTCAATAACGGCTTCTACTCAACCCAGATAGGCGTGGACCCCAGCCTCATACCCTATGAATCCGAAACCAATATAGCCTATGAAATTGGCGAGAAAGCGTCATTCATGGATGGGCGCTTACGCGTGAACGGGTCGCTGTTCTATTACGACTATAACGATTTCCAGGTATGGAACTTTTTGAGTTTCGGAGGCGTGGTTGAGAATACGGATGCTTCATCCTATGGCGCAGAACTGGAAGTCGACATGGCGGTTTCGGACAATATCCGCCTGCGCGGTGGGCTGGGCCTGCTGGAAACCAATATAGAAGATGTAACAGGGCCCGCCCCAACCTATGTTGCCGATCGCGACATGGCGATGTCGCCGACCGTCAGCGCCAACGGCGCCATCAACATCCGGGTACCGCTGCAGGGAGATTTCAGCCTTGATTTGCAATGGGACTGGAGCTACCTGGGTGAGCGTAATTCAGCCAATTTTGCTGAACCGGCGGCAGAGCTCCCGGACGAGTTCAAGCATAACGCGCTCGTCGTCCTCGGCATTAACGAGAATTGGGAATTACGTGGTTATGTGAGGAATATTTCCAATAAAAAAACGCTGTACCGGCAGGCAACATTTTATCCTCTGGGATACGCACAAAAGGTCTTTGCCCCGCCGAGAGTCTACGGCGCGACACTGACCTACTCTTTTTAAACCAGGGCGTGCATCCCGATTGCAGGCATTGTGTTCCGGCGCCATGCCTGCAACACCCGGGCGTCTGAATGTCGTTTGTTTTCTCTTGTAATTCGCGACAACAACGGCGGGAACATCAAAGTTGTTTTTCCTTCCCGACTATGGCTTCGAGCACATCTTCCGGGGTTATCGGTATGCTGTTGAACGGTCTGCCAATCGCATCGCTGACCGCACAGGCGACGGTGGCAGGAGCCAGTATTATCGCCGGTTCCCCAACGCCTTTTGCGCCGAAAGGACCAAGAGCATGAGGGTGCTCCATGGTAATGATTTCCACTTCCGGCATATCCACCGCGAGGGGTAGCCGGTAGGCTTCCAACGATCTTTCCAGGTAGCGGGAGTCCCTGATGCGTAAACTTTCATACAGTGCATGTCCGATACCCTGTGCCACGGCGCCCTGTATCTGCCCCCTGACACCCGCGGGATTGATGACCCGTCCGACTTCCTGCACGACAATGTAGCGTACGACGCGTACATTCCCGGTTACTGGATTTACCTCAACCTCGGCAAGATGAACATGATATGTCGGTGTCGGGAAAAAGGGAAACAGCATGCCGCTGGCACAACCGGGATTGTATGGAACGGGCGCCGTTGTGTAACTGCCGCTGGCAGACAACGGGCCGCGGGTCCATGTTGCAGTCATTGCGATATCTCCCAAAGAAATGCGGGAATCCGGGTACCCGACGACACCGACCTGCCCGTTGACCAATTCCAGATCGTCCCTGCCGGCTTCCAGCATGCCGGAGGCCACATCGAATATCATCCCTTTCAACTCGTCTGCCGCAATGCCGGCGGCGCGCCCGACGATATGCGTTGTACGGCTTCCCTGGGAACCGCCATCGTACGCGGCAACATCGGTATCCGGCATGGTTACCACGATATCGTCGGCGGGGAGGCCAAAATGCTCGGCGACTATCTGCGTGATGCCCATGGATACGGCGCCTGATCCGTTGTCGGTGGCGGCGGTAACTACCGTCACCGTTCCGTCTTCATTCAGAATCAACTGCACGGAACCCGGCATTGAATTGGTTATCCAGGTGCCCGCGCATATGCCGATGCCATGCCAGGGCTTTTTATTATCGTTCAGTTGCGACCAGGGTGCAGCTTCTTCCATTTTTTCGAATCCTTTCCGCAATAAATCGGCATCGTCGAGTACCTGTCCACTCAACAGGGTGTCACCATTCCCGACCAGGTTTCGAAGCCGATATTCGCGGCGGTCAACCCCCAGTTCATCGGCAATATGATCCATATGCCGTTCCTGGAAAGCACAGAAATAAACGCCACTGACCCCGCGCATGGCGCCTGTCGGCGCGGTGTTTGTATACACCAGGCGTGCGATGACGCGTATGTTGCCGACCTTGTAGACGGATCCGGCCAGATGGAAAATAACGCTTGGCATAAATGCCATTTCACCACTGTACGCGCCGTTATCCATGTGACAGATGAGTTCGCGCCCGAGCAGGTTTCCCTGTTTGTCCAGAGCGGAGCGCATTTTTATAACGGCATTTTCACGACTGGGACAGGTCAATATATCTTCGGTGCGATTGTTAACTATTTTTACCGGCCTTCCCCCGCTGAATTTCGACAGGATCGCGGCATAGGGTTCAAGACCCGTATCAAGTTTTCCGCCGAAGCCCCCTCCTATGGAATGCCCGATAACGCGAACCTGCGAAGGACGCACGTCAAGATATTGTGCGACTCGGTCCCTGACATTAAATGGATATTGATGGCCCGTATGGATGGTATAGCGGCCGTCCCGGTAAATTCCAACGGCGCTCTTGGGTTCAATATAAGCCTGGTACTGGCGATTGCTGGTAAATTCATCTTCCACGATGAGATCGGCGTTTTCAAATGCAACATCGACAGCATCATCATCCGCCATCAGTTCGGATGCGATATTGCCATGGCGCGGGTAATCTTCGCCGCTGACAGGCTGGTAGGATTTCCATTCCGGGTGCACGAGGGGCGCATTTTCCGCGAGCGCGGTCTCCATATCGCCTACTGCCTGCGTCTCTGCCAAATCCAGTATTATTGCAGCGACAGCCTCCCTTGCCTGTTCAGGCGTATCAGCGGCAACAGCGGCGATGACTTCGCCTTCAAAGCGTACCTGCTTCCTGGCAAACAGGGCCTGCTCACGCAGCACCCACCCAGCGCGCGCATCAGGCGCGTCCTTTGCCGTTATAACGCACCTTACCCCGGGTAATGACTCTGCCACGGTTGTATCAATGGCTTTGATCAGGCCGGCCGGCACCGGCGACCGCAGCAGGGATCCATGGAGCAGGTCCTTGCCGTCATAATCAACCGTATACCTGGCTTCACCGGTGAGTTTGCCCACGGCGTCGGTCCGGACCAGGTTTTCACCCAACAGGCTCATTCGATTGTTCTCTGCCGTATGCATCTTTCAACAGCTTCTTCAATCTGTGCATACCCCGTACACCGGCAGATATTGCCCGACAGTGCGTCACGAACCTGTACCCGGTCGGGGTGAGGGTATTTGTCCAGCAGCGCCGTCAACATCATCAGGAAACCGGGCGTGCAAAAGCCGCACTGCACACCACCGGACTCGGCAAAAGCATTCTGCAGGGAATTCAACCCGTCGCTTGTTGCTAATCCCTCAACCGTTTCAATTTCCATATCCTGTGCCGCCATGGCCGCATAAATACAGGAGTCAACGGCCCGGCCATTGACCAGTACGGTACAGGCGCCGCATTCCCCTTCCCGGCAACCTTCCTTGGTCCCGGTAAGGTTCAGATCATCACGCAGGACATCAAGCAGGGTTTCATGGCCTTCCAGTTCCAGCCGTTCGGGATGCCCGTTGACTTTGAAGGTTAATTCCATGATCTAAGTCATCCGGATGCGTTTTGTGCGCAACAGGTTATTGCCTCTCGCAAAACCCGGGGCGCAACCATCGCGCGGTATTTTTTCGAGGCCCTGACATCATCGATGGGTTCGATAAGTTCGAGCAGCATCTCCCCTGCCTCATCCAGCAGGCTGTCGCTTATCTCCTGCCCTTTTATGAGGTTTTCGATTTCATACAGGCGTTTCGGCACGGGGCCAACGGAACATACGGCCAGACGCACATCTTCGATCAGCCTGCGATGCTCGTCCAGCGCCACACAGGCAGCCAGACCGACAATGGCTACTTCCGTGGCCGAGCGCCTGCCGACCTTGATATAGATGTCGCTACCCCGCTCCGGGGGTTGGGAAAGGGTAATGCCTGATACCAGTTCATCGTGATGCCTGTCCGTATGCCGGCGGCCCAGCAGGAATTTTTCAAGGTCAACGACCCGTGAACCGCGCGCCTGGCTGACAAGAGTTATCCTGGCATCGTGTACCAGCAAAGGAGGCAAGGTATCGGCAGCCGGCGATGCATTGCAGATATTCCCGCCAAGCGTGCCCACCATTTGTGTCTGCCAACCCCCGACTTGCGCCGCGGCCTGGCGCAGGGACCGGTAATGCGCCAGCAAGGTGGATTCCACTATCTGGCGATGAGTGCAGAGCGCTCCGATACCTGTTTCGCCGTTGTAGGAAATTTTTTGTAACCCCGGAATCTTCTCGATATGCAGCAAGCGCCGTGTCCTTTGCCCGGATTGTTGAAGCTGAACCATCAGGTCCGTGCCGCCGGCAAGAATTTGCAACTCCTCACCGTGGGCATTCAGTTGCGCCAGGGCTTCCTCTTCCGAAGAAACAGAAATAAATCGTTCGAGCATCTTACTCATAGCCGGGTAATTGATTTGCGCTGTTATTTCTCTGTTTGCTGATATATTCTAACGGAGATAGAGTAAGTTGGTTATACAAAAAATTCTCCAACCGGAACCGGCAAGATGAATAAAAGTATTCCCTTATTGATTTTGATTATTGCTTTATCCTTTTCGATCAGCCCACCTGTACTGCCGATTGATGAAGATCTTATCGATGCAACAGAAGAGACTAATCTCCGGATTGTTAAAAATGTATATGCCGGATTTGCAGCAGGTGACATGGAGGCAGTTCTGAAAGATATGGGCGACGGTATCGTCTGGACGCATCCGGGCAGTTCCGATCAGATACCATTTGCGGGGATATTCGAAGGAAAAGCGGGGGTCAGCCGTTTTTTTGAAATCGTCTTTGAGCAGATTGATGTATTGGAACAGAACATCAAATCATATATCGGCGGCGGCGACAATGTGCTCGTATTAGGCTATGAGCATATGAGGGTCAAAAATACGGGGCGGGAATATAAATCCAACTGGGTACATATGTATACGCTCGCAAACGGAAAAATTGTGGCTTTTGAAGAATTTATCGATACCGCCGAAATGGTTTCCGCGTTCAATCCGCGACAATAATGAAGAAACAAGGGACAGATGTTTCTCCCGGGCGTATCTCGAGGAGACAGTTCTTTGACGGGTTAACTACCGCCATACGGGGTTTATTTGCGTTCAGTCTGACCTACTCCTCTCGCTTGCTCGCAAGATCGGTAGAGCAACTGCCCCTCGGGAAGTTAAAAACCCTTATCGGACACAGGGTTATTTCCAGAACCGACTCGAATTATGAGGTTATCAGGCAGTCTTCTGTCTGGCAGATGATTAAACCGGACAGGTTTCCTGCACTGATCGTACAGGCACAATCGGCGAACGACATAATTGAAACCATCAGGTACGCGAGGGCAAGCGGCAAAAAGATATCAGTGCGATGTGGCGGGCACAGTTATTATTCATCATTTTTACAGGATGACATGGTGATGCTGGACCTGTCTTATCTCCAGGATATCTCCGTCGATAAAGAAACCGGAACAGCAAGAGTGCAACCGGCAGCGCGCTCCGTGGATTTTCTCAAAAACATCGCCGAACACGGTTTCAGTTTTCCTGCAGCGCACTGCGGCAACGTCCCTCTGGGTGGATTTCTGCTCGGTGGCGGCCTGGGCTGGAATGGTGAAGCCTGGGGCGGCATGGCCTGTTTCAATATTCGCGAGGTTGAAGTTGTTACCGCGGCGGGAGAGTTGATCACCGCCGACGAAAACAGGAATGCCGATTTTTACTGGGCGGCCAGAGGCGCAGGACCTGACTTTTTTGCTGTGGTCACCGGCTTTACCCTGGATTTATATAAAAATCCGGCGGTCATACTCACCACTACGCTGGTATGGGAGGTTGGCGAGGCAAAAACAGTTGCTGGCTGGCTGGACAAAAAGGTCAGACAAATGCCCGATTATGTTGAGACCCTGCTGATACTCGCAGACAACCCGGAACAGCAGCAACCACCAGGGGCAGGCAGGATCTGTATCGTACAGGCCTCCGTGTTTGCAGATACCGAAGAGATTGCGCGAACGGCCCTGACCCCGCTTGCCGGAGATGACATACCTGGCGGCTGTATAGACAAGAGTGAGTTCGTGCCGACACCGATAGCCGATCTCTATGAGTGGGACGACACCGCCTATCCCCGTTTGCGCTGGGACGTTGATGCCCTCTGGTCCGATGATGAGCCGGGTGAACTGGTCGGTAAACTGGTTGAGCATGTCAGGGCAATGCCGTCCGGCAAATCGTCAATATTGTTGCTCTGGAAACCGTATACCAGGAAACTACCCGATGCAGCATTTTCAATGATCGGTTCCGTCTATCTCGCCTGCTATGCAATCTGGACAAGTCCTGATGATGACAGCCGCAATAATCACTGGGTCAGAAAGACAATGCAGTTGCTCGAACCGCATACAAAAGGACATTACATCAATGAGAGTAATTACGTGGATATACCGTCGAGGCGCGTTAATTCTTTTTCACATGTAAACCACAGCAAGCTGAAACACCTGGCATTGAAGCATGATCCGGACAACCTGTTTCATAGCTATATCGAATAAACAGGGCGCAGTCGTTGGAGCAAACCTGTGAAGTTCGGTTACGGCCTGATCTCGTGCCAGACCTATGCAGGTGACAGGCGCAGTGAGGCTGATCGTTACCAGGAAGCAATAGAACTTGCCGTCGAAGCCGAGGCCCTGGGTTACGATTCCGTCTGGGTATCGGAGCACCACTTCGTAGACGATGGCTATCTGCCATCGGTATTGCCCATGTGTGCAGCGATCGCCGCACGTACACACCGGATAGAAATCGGGACAGCCGTTGCGCTGGCGCCCTTGTACGAACCCTTGCGGCTGGCGGAAGACAGTGCAACCGTTGACCTGATTTCCAATGGCCGTTTCATTCTCGGGCTTGGCCAGGGCTGGCGTCCGGAAGAATTTGAAGCGTTGCATGTGTCTTTGAGAAACCGGCACCGCGTGCTGGAGGACACGGTAACTGTCCTGCGGCAGGCATGGTCAGGTGGTCTCGTTACCGGGGGCAACGTGTCCAGTTATCCGGGTGTCTCGGTCCGGCCCAAACCGGCACGGTCCGGAGGCATACCGATCTGGATCGGCGCCACGGCGAAACCGGCGGTGCGTCGTGCGGGGAGGATCGCAGACGGGTTCATTTCCAGCGGAAGTTTTGACGAAGCATTTACTCCTGGATATTTTCGCAGGCAAATGTCCTGGATACGGGATGGTTTCGAAGAGGCCGCCCGCGCTCCCGGCAGTTTTACAGCGAGTATGTTTTTGCCGACTTTCGTGACGAAGCAGCAGAACGCATGGGAACAGTTGGCTGAGCATATGCACTACACCTACAGGAAGTATGCGGACATGGCGCATGCACGCGGACGCACTGGCCCGCCGCAGAAAGCGTCACCGTTTTCTCCACAACAGGCTGCTTCACTGCGCGCCAGCGCGTTGGCAGGCACGCCGGATGATGTGGTGGCAAAACTCAGACAATACCAGGAGGCTGCCGGAATTGAGTTTCATTTCATAGCTCGCTTATACTGGCCGGGAATGAACCGGGACAAGCAGCGCGAAGCGACGCAGGTTTTCGCCACTGAAGTAATCCCGCAACTCCGCTGATGAAGAGAGCGCAAATGACTCTGGCCGCATTAACGAAGTGCCTTTCAAAAACATGGCTATAGAGCTCGGAGTCGATATTGGCGGCACGTTCACCGATGTCGTCGCATCGGATGAGTATGGCAGGATGTGGAGCGCCAAGGTTCCGACCACGCCGGCGAACCTGGTAGACTGTTTCCTGGACGGCATCGACGCAGTCCTTACCGAAGCCGCTTTCGATGGGTACAAGGACCTGGCTATCGAGCGCATAGTTCACGGAACAACGGTTGCAACAAATCTCGTAGTACAACGTGCAGGAGCGGCGGTAGCATTGCTGACCACACGGGGGTTCAGGGACACCATCCACATCATGCAGGGCCGGGGCTATATAGCCGGGTTGCCGGAAGACCAGATCACCAATATACACCTGTTGAAGAAACCGGCGCCGCTGGTCTCAAAGCAGATGATTGGTGAGATTGATGAACGTATTGATTGCAACGGTACCGTCGTTGTCAAACTGAACGAAGAAAGGGCCAGGGATGTCATACGCAAACTCAGTTCCGCAGGGGCATCTTCGTTCGCTATCTGTTTGCTCTGGTCATTTGTCAACGAGATACACGAACGGAGGTTGCGCGAGATCGTTGAAGAAGAATGCCCGGGCGCGTACATTTCCATTTCCTGCGAGATTGCCCCGCGCACAGGTGAATATGCCCGTACTGTAGCAAGCGTCATCAACTCCTTTGTCGGCCCCATGGTCCAGGATTACTTTACCAGGCTTGAGCGGGAAACGGCTGCAAAATATCGAAGCACGGTGAGCGTGCTGCAAAGCACAGGGGGTTCCGTTTCCACCGAAGAAGCCGGGCGTAACCCGGTGCGGCTTCTCGGTTCCGGACCCGTCGCCGGAACAATGGCGAGCGCGGCATTGGCAGATAATGTCATCGCCATCGATATGGGCGGAACGACGTTCGACGTGTCGTTGATTGTCGGCGGCAGCCCCCTGCGTTCGAATATCAGCGTCATCCATCAATATGAATATTCCGTTCCCACCATAGAAATTCAATCTATCGGCAGTGGCGGGGGGAGCATTGTCTGGGTTGATGAACTGGGAACATCGCTGCGGGTTGGGCCGAAGAGTGCCGGCGCAGAGCCGGGTCCCGCCTGTTACGGGAGGGGGGGCACTCAGCCTACGGTCACCGACTGCAATGTTGTCACCGGATTTCTCGACCCCGAACGCTTCCTGGGCGGCAGGATGAAACTGAAACCCGAATGCGCCCATGACGCTATCGACAGGGGAGTCGCATCGAAGCTCGGGATGAGCACGATACAGGCTGCTCATGGCGCTATCAGAATCGTCGATGCGCAGATGGCAGGCCTGGTGCGCCAGGTTACCATAGGCCGCGGATACGACCCGCGCGACTTTGTGGTTTGCGCTTACGGCGGCGCGGGACCGCTGCATGCCCCGGCCCTTGCCCGCGAACTGGGAGTTGCCCGCGTGGTGATCCCGCGCGGCAGTCTGGCAGCGGTGTGGTCTGCCTATGGCGCTGCCACGGCAGATCTTTCCGTTGTGGTCGAGCGCTCTCTGATAAGGAATCTGCCCATACCGGCAAATGAACTGGAGACAGAAATTAAGGCGCTTGAACAGCAGGCAACAGCGCGACTCGTGACATTCGGTGCAGCGGAATCCGGTATCACGCTACAGCGTTTCGCCGATCTCAAGTATGGAATGCAAGCCCATGTCCTGGAAGTCCCCCTTGAAGCTGAACTGGATGCGCGGGCAATTGAAAGGATTCCATCAAGCTTCGGTGAGATATATGAACGAATCTTCGGTTCAGGCACCGCGTATCGGGAGGCAGGAGTACAACTTACTGCCGTGCGGGTACAGGCTGTGGCGCCTGGAACAAATACCGACCTGAAACTGCCCGGTCCTGTCAGCAGCGGAAACGGAACAGAATTTTCCCATACCTCGATGCGCGCTGTATGCTGGGATGTTGTTCGCGGCTTCGAAGAGACACCGGTGTTTCCCGGGCAAGGGCTGGTGGCGGGACAGCATATTGACGGACCGGCAATTCTCGAACTTGGCATTACGACGATACCGGTTCACCCGGGACAATCACTGGAAGTAACCCTGTCCGGTGATTTGCATATTCATGTCTGAACAATCTGCATCCACATAACACAGGTAAACGAAATGACCAGCACTTCAGAAACGGCAGTTCCTGAAACCGTGAACGGCAACCCGCCAGTCATCGAGTTGGAGCTTCACACCGAGACCGCGGAAGCAATCGACCCGGTTACTTTTGAAGTCATCAAGAACAATTTGTGGAACATCAACATCGAACACGGCACTACGCTGATTCGAACTTCCGGGTCATTGATCGTCGCTCATGGACGCGATCTCAATCCCTGCATCCTTACCGAGGATGTCGAATACGTATTTGCCGGACCTTACGTCCAGATTATTACTTCAGCCGCCGACCTGGCCACCAGATGGGTGATGGATAACCTGGCCGATAATCCGGGGATCCGGGAAGGTGATATGTTTCTCAGCAATGATCCCTGGATAGGCGCAACCCACCAAATGGATGTGACACTGATTTGTCCTGTTTTCGTGGAAGGCAGGATTTTCTGCTGGACCGTGAATACCATGCATCAGAATGACGTCGGAGGAGTGACACCGGGGGGCATGAGCCCGGAAGCGAGGGATTCCTTTTACGAGCCGGTGCGAATATCACCTGTGCGGATTGTTGAACAAGGCCGTCTTCGCGAGGATCTCGAAGAGATGTATCTCCGGCAATCCAGGCTGCCCGGCATGCTCGGCCTTGATCTGCGTGCTGCAGTCTCGGGCAACCTGGTGGCGCAGAAACGGATCCTGGAGTTGGTCAACCGCTATGGCGCCGGGGTCGTCAAGGGTGTGATGCGGCGGATTATCGATCATGCCGAGAAGACATTCACCAAGCGATTATCGAAACTTCCGGATGGTACCTGGCGGGCCAGGGGTTATCTGGAACAGGCGCTGCCTGGCGATCGCGGTATCTACCCGCTGGTCCTGACGATGCGCAAGACAGGAGCAAGCCTGGTGTTTGAAACCGAAGGCACCCATGCACAGGTTGGCTGTTTGAACTCCAGCTTTGCCGGATGGCGCGCAGGTGTCATCAATGCAGTAACGAACGCCTTGCTGCATGATCTGCAATGTGCGTTAGGCGGTCCGTTACGGCGCATCCGCTTCGACGCGCCGCCCGGTTCCCTGTGTACGGCAGAATTTCCCGGGGCAGTGGCCAACAGTACCAACTTCGTCATCATGCTGACAGTATCGCTTGCAGCGCAGGTTCTCGGCAAGATGATGATCAGTGATGAGAATCAGCGAGCAAGCATTTGCGCCTCGGGCGGCTCCAGTAATGCGCCGATCAGCGGGATGTCGGGCATTAACCAGCATGGAGAACCATGGGGCGGGTTACACATGGAGATCCCTGCCGGCGCCCTGGGAGGCTTCGCGCTTAATGACGGCATTCCCACCGGAGGAACTCTATGGTCCTACGGCACGCGTATGCCGGACGCTGAAACCGAAGAACAGGACCGTCCAATTTTGTTCCTCTATCGAAGCGAGCTGGAGGACTCTGGCGGTGCGGGACGATGGGCACGGGGTGTCGGGCCTGTCGCCGCACAGATTACCCACGGTGCTGACGTCATCAGACACGATGTATCGGCGTGTGGATTTGCAATACCGACCTCGGGAGGACTCTTTGGGGGTTACCCCGGGGCCGCGAATCTTATTGTTGAAAAGCGTAACAGTAATGTGCGGGACTTCTTTGCAAACGGCGTTATTCCCGATTCTCTGGAGAGTCTGGAGGGTGACTTGACTACCGTGCAACCGAAGATGAATAACCTGCGCCAGGGCCCTGCAGATGTCCATGAATTTCGACTCAGTGCCGGAGGCGGTTATGGTGACCCGCTTCTTCGGGAGCCTGAACGGGTACTGGAAGATGTCGAGTTGGGTTATGTAAGTCGTGAGGCGGCAACTGAAATTTACGGCGTTGTGATTGATAATGACACCGGTGTGGATATGGTTAAAACAGATGCCCGCCGTTTGCGGATACGCACTGAGCGAATCGGCAGACCACCGCCCAGGACCATACAGGAAAGCGATGGGTACAGGGTCTCGGAGTACCTTGTTTTGAGACCGGTCGCAGAATTACCCGGAAAAAACAAGAATGACACCAGAATGCATTGCCGAATGTGTGATACCGTCATCTGCGGCATGACTGAAAACTATAAGGACGCCGTGATACAGCGCCGCCTTCCGATTTCTGATGCTGGTTCCATGATGAATGACCCCGGCCTTTATGTTGATGCCGGCATCGAACTTCGCCAGTTCGTCTGCCCCGGTTGCGGTACGCTGTT
Source organism: Gammaproteobacteria bacterium (assembly GCA_022826885.1). Taxonomy (GTDB): domain Bacteria; phylum Pseudomonadota; class Gammaproteobacteria; order Eutrophobiales; family Eutrophobiaceae; genus JAAXHV01. The sequence goes on along the minus strand of JAJDUB010000010.1, from coordinate 6,952 downwards.
GGAGATGGAGGTCGCCTGTGAATCCGATTCAGTTTTGCGGGATATCGAGCTTTCATCTTCATGAGTGAAGCAGGCGCCACTGCGTTTGGCGAACAGCGTTTACTCGAAACAACGCGCGGAACCGTTGCCATTCGGGTTACAGGCAGCGGGCCGAAGCTGCTTCAAATTCACGGCGTCGGAACCGGGCACAGAAATTTTGATCTTCTGACACCATTGCTGGCAACGGAATTCGAAGTTATCGATATCGACCTGCCGGGTTATGGAGACAGTTCGCCGGCTGAACATGACCGAGACCCGGTCAGTTACGCAGCAGATACTGCTGCGGTCATAAAAACGCTTGATTGCGGGCCGGTCCATGTCCATGGGACCTCCATGGGCGGACGAATTGCGATGGCGCTTGCTGCCGAATACCCCGCCCTGATCCAACGCCTGATTATTTCACTGGCAATTGCGCGTCTCGATCGCGCGGCACTTGCGATGCGGCAGACGTGGATTACAGCCGCCCGGAATGGCGGCGCCGACGCATTTTTGGAACTGGTCATGCTGCAGGGTTTTTCCAGGGCATTCTGGGACCGTGATGATAAAAATGAAGTGATGGCGGCGTTCGAACGATCCTTTCAACCCGGGTCGCTCCAAAGCTTTGGCAAAGATGTCAAAGGTACCTCGCAAGGGGTGGATTTAAGTAATGCCTTGCCAAATATAACAGCGGAGACATTATTAATCGGCGCTGACGAGGACATAATGAACCCGGTAAACCCCAGCGCAAGCGGCGTTGGCTTCGAACAAATGCTGGACATGATCCCCGGCGCGGAGTGCCGTGTATTGACCGGCGGGCACTTTCTGTTATACGAGCAACCAGCGCTTGTCGCACATGAAATGGGCGAATATCTCCTACGCTGAAGGAGAGGCGCAAAACGGATATATGTATCCGGCAATGCCTCCTCAACGACTACGAAGCTCTACAAAAGCCCTGGTCAGGATAACAGGATGAAACTGGAACGCAGGTTGTTCACTGTTCTCGGCCCCGGTCTTTTGATGGCTGCGGCGGCTATCGGGGTGTCACACCTGGTACAGTCGACCCGCGCCGGCGCCTTGTACGGGATGGACCTGCTGCTGTTTATCCTGCTGGCTTTTGTGATGAAGTATCCGACTTTCCGCTTCGGTCATGAATACGCCCATGCCACAGGACAGCACCTGCTGACCGGTTTCCTCAGGCAGGGGACATGGGCGGTGCTGCTGTGCGCAGTGGTGATATTCTGTGTCATGTTCACCGGGTTTGCGGCAGTTGTCCTGGTGACATCCGGACTGGCGGTTATCAGTTTTGACCTGGACCTGCCTATCCCGGTGGTCGCTGCCGGTATCTGTGTTTTTTCCGGCGCCTGCCTGGCAGCCGGACAGTATCGATGGCTGGACAGCGTTACAAAGGTTCTGCTCCTCGTCCTGTTTATCTCGACCCTGGCGGCAACGGCGCTGGCCGCGCCCCTGATTGAATGGGGACAGGCCGATATCCTCACTCCCGATGTCTTGAACAGGTCATCGGTTCTGTTCCTGGCGGCACTGATCGGATTTATGCCGGCGCCTTTTGAAACCTGTATCTGGCAATCATTGTGGGTGCTGGAAAAGGACAAACAGGACAAACTGTCCGGGCGAGAGGTAAAACTGGATTACCACGTCGGGTATTTCTCGACCCTGTTGACCGCAATTTGCTTCCTGATGCTCGGGACGGCCGTGATGCACGGGTCCGGCCAGCAGTTTTCATCTTCCGCCGCCGAGTTTTCAGCCCAACTGGTGAGCATATATACCTCGCTCCTGGGACAGTGGACCAGGCCGCTCATTGCCGTTGCCGCGTTCGCGGTCATGCTGTCCACGGTGCTGGTAATCCACGACGGTTACCCGCGCACAGTCTGCGCACTGGTGAGTTGTTTCAGGAAAGAACAATTGCCGGAAAAACTGCACTTCAGAATCTACCTGGCCTCGATCCTGGCGATGATCCTGATATCCCTGTCCATCCTGTTGTTTTATATCCAGTCCTTTAAAACACTGATTGACATCGCCACTACCCTGGCTTTTCTTACCGCGCCGGTGCTGGCCTGGTTGATCCACCGGTCCATGCACTCGGCGGACGTGCCGGTAACGATGAGACCCGCACTGGGACTGACCCGCTACAGCGTAGCCTGTATCTGGGCGCTGGCATTGTTCGCGGTTTTCTACCTGGTACTGATTTTGGGGGGACAGATATAGGGGACAGATTTAAATATGCCCCCGCATGTTGTAAGCGGGGGTCTGTCCCCTCCCCTTTGAAGCCGGATAATGAATAGAATCGTAGCAAATATTATTCCCGGTAACGCCGAACTGATCCCGGATCACCCGGCAATTATCGACCAGGGCAGGAAATATACATTCCTGCAACACGCAAACCGGGTCCGGCAACTGGTCGGCGCACTGAAGCAAGCCGGCTGCCGGCGCGGAGACCGCATTGGCATCCTGTCTCGGAATTGTGCGGAATACCTGGAAATATACGGCGCCTGCGAACTGGCGGGATTTATTGCCGCCCCGGTAAACTATCGCCTTACTGCGTCAGAGATCAAATATATAGTCGATAACACCACGCCGTCCATATTGTTCTATGGCGCGAAATTTCTGCCCGTTGTTGAAGAGATACGGACTGCCGGCACTTTGTATGTGCAGATCGACCAGGGAAGTTTGCCGGAATGGGCCGCCTCCTATGAGGGCTTCATCAAGGACGGGGAAATCGATGCGCCGGGTACGCTGCCGTCACCCGGGGACCCTGTATATATCGTCCATACCAGCGGGACAACGGGCAATCCCAAGGGCGCCGTGCTGAGTCAATCCGCCCAGTACGGGACTGCACAGGTAATAAGCGATGCGGCGGAGATAACCCGCGCTGACCGGTTCCTGCTGGTCCAGCCCCTGTTTCATGTCGGCGCAAAATTTCTGCAACTTGCCCATCACCTGCAGGGCGCGACAATTTACATGCAACGGGAATTTAATCCGCTTGTTGTCTGGGACACCCTGCAAACAGAGCGGATTACCACCCTGCAACTGGTCCCTACCATGATAGAAATGCTGCTTGCCGATGAATATGCGGAAACCCGTGATCCGGCCCGGATAAAGACCATCTTCTACTCCACCGCGCCGATACGGGAGATATTGTTAAGAAAGGCGCTGGACGTATTTGGTCCGGTTTTTATCCAGCAATACGGATCCACCGAAGGCAGTTCCATTTCGAACCTGACAAAATCACAACATCAGCCGGACGGAACAGCCGCCCAGCAGCGCCGGTTATTATCGGCCGGCCAGGCCTGTGACGGGGTTGAGATAAAAATCGTCAAGTCCGATGGGACTGTTGCAGGCACCGGTGAACCGGGAGAGATCGTCGTGCGTCACCCGGACATCATGCAGGAATACTGGAACGACCCGGCAGCGACCGCAGAGTCGATAAACGACGGCTGGTTGAACATGGGAGATATCGGTTACCTGGATGAGCAGGGATTTTTATTTATCGTCGACCGAAAAAGGGACATGATCATCTCCGGCGGCGAAAATATATACCCCAGGGAAGTGGAGATCGCGCTGGAACAACACCCGGTAGTTAAACAATGCGCGGTGATAGGCATTCCCGACGAGCGCTGGGGTGAAGCCGTCTGCGCGTTCGTGGTGCCTTCCGGCGAGGCTACGGAGTCCGACCTGATCGAGCACTGCCGGACATTGATCGCCAGCTACAAAAAACCAAAAAAAATCAACTTCGTGGAGGAACTGCCGCGCCTGGCAACCGGCAAGGTCGACAAGGTCAGGTTACGCGCGCCCTACTGGCAGGGACAGCAGACAAAAATAATCTGAGTTGAAGCGCCCATGCGCGTTACAGGGCCAGTGAGCCCAGGCTGGCGCCGCCGCAGATGTACCAGGTCTGTCCGGTGATAAAACCGCTGTCTTCCTCACATAAAAAAGTGACCACACGGCCTATGTCTTCGGGCGTTCCCAGACGTTTCACAGGAACGCTTTGCGCGATCCTGTCTTTCTGTTCGCTCTCTTCCGGCACCAGTTCGTGGAACATGTCTGTGACGATGGGCCCCGGTGCGACACAGTTAACCGTGATCCCGTCTTTTGCCAGTTCCAGCGCCCAGGTGCGCGTGATACCGATCTGACCTGCCTTGGTAGCTGCATAGTTTGTCCGGGTGACCAGGCCCAGTACGCCGCGGGAAGATATGAAGATGATGCGCCCGAACTGCGCGCTGCGCATGGCCGGAATAAACTGCTGCGCCAGCGTGATGGCGCTGCCCAGGTGCAACTGGGTCAGGTAGTCCAGGTCTTCCAGTTTCACGTCTTCCAGTAAATCCGGGCGGATTACCCCGGCGTTGTGAACGAAGTTGGTTACCGCATATTGTCCCGCTATCTCCTCTCCCACTTCCAGTGTTGCCCGGGTGTCCGCCAGATCGGCCGTGTAGTTGACCAGGCGTTCATCGGAAAACTCCGGGGTTTGCCTGGAGATGTTGACCACCTGGTAACCGCCATCCAGAAATCGCCTGGTAATATCGGCGCCGATGCCCCGGTTGCCGCCGGTAATGACGACCACTTTATTATTTCCGCTCATGTTTCACCTCTTCCATAACTATGTTGTTAAAATCAGCCACCGGGTCCTTGTCCGGTGGCGCAGCAAAAAAAACAGCCTGGCCGGATTTATCCTGTTTGCCCGTAACCTGCACCCTGCTCCCGGTGTGGAGGCACGATGCGGCCAGGTAGGTGACCATTACCGGCCCGCAGTCCAGTTTGACCAGCCCGATATTCAAGGGAAATTTATCCCTGAAGAACTCACTGGTGCTGGCCCGGGAACGGGTCCAGGACAGTACTTTACCCATGGGGCTGACGGCCTCCCAAGACAATTCATCACACAGGCAACGGCTGCAGAATTCCTGTGGCGGGTACTGTACCTTGTCACACCTGGTGCAGACCTGCAGCCTGAACAGGCCCTCTGCCGCAGCTTCGTTGACCTGCTGCCAGAGGCGGGAACGCGCGGCCGGCGGTATTGTGTTCCCTGTCATTCCCCTCCCCTCCCCAGGATTACCGCGCTGGTGCATAAACAGCGGTCATAATTGACCATGCCATATCCGCTTGCCATGCCGTGCCTGGCGCCTGCGACCTGGTTGGACAGGCCGGTTTCGGTCAATTGCCGGATCGCTTCGACCGTGCCCAGGAAACCGCCGGCCGCGCCGGCCTGTCCTGCCGACAGTTGCCCGCCGCAGGTGTTATGGGGCAGGCCCCCGCCGTTCCAGGTCAACGGCCGGGTCCGGACGAATTCGGCTGCTCCGCCCTTTTCACAAAAGCCCAGGTCTTCCATCTGGATCATGGATATCACCGGGTAGTCATCGTATGTCTGCAGAAAATCCATGTCACCGGGGCCAAGTTCAGCCTGCTCGTACATCTGCTCGCGATACAGACTCCAGCCGCCGCGAAAATGTACGTCGTCGTCAGACCAGGCATTATGCCGCTCTCCCGCAGCCAGGATGTGCGCATAGGGTAATTGCAGGGCCTCGGCCCGGGCAACCGTCATGACCAGGAAACCTTCCGCTCCGGCGACCGGCATGACGCAATCGAACAGGTGCAAGGGTTCGCTGATGGGACGGGCACTCAGGTAGTCTTCCATGGATAACGGTTTGTTGAAGACCGCGGTGCCTGCGGCCAGGGCGTTCTCCCTCTGGGCGATGCACACGCGACCGAAATCTTCCCGCTCTGCCCCGTATTTCTCCATGTAGTGGCGGGTAATCATGGCGAAAACCGTATTCGGCCCACCCGCGCCGTAAGGGAACGCGGCATCGCTTGAAAACCTGCTGAAATTCCTGACCAGGTCCGTGAATGTGTCGGCTGAGGCCGTATCCCCGCCGATACAGGCGACGATGTCCGCATCGCCGGCCTGTACCGCCCGCGCCGCGCGCCGGGCGGCCACTGGGCCGCTGGCGCCTCCCATCGGGATCTGTTCCAGCCAGCCGGGTGAGATGTCCAGGTATTCGGTCATGCTGACGACGCTGTCGGGCGCCAGAGTGAAACTGGCTATGGCGAGACCGTCAATATCGTGTTTTTCCAGGCCGGCCCGGTCCAGCATCCCGGCAAATACAGCACCGGTAAACCAGGCCGCGCTGCGCTCACTGCGACGTTCGTACGGCAGACTGGTCGGGACGACGAGTGCAACATCATTATAAGGCTGCATCTTTTCTCTTTCTCTTGCGCTCTCTGAGGTCAATACAGTTACCCTCTTCCACCAGCCTGCCGGCCAGGGTCTTGATTTCACCACGCTGCAGTTTTTGCGATGCGGTCATGGGCAATTCGGTTACAAACAGAAAATAAGCCGGCACTTTGTAATAAATCAGCCGTTCGTTACAGAAATCGTACAAAATACCGGCCGTAGCCTCTATGGATGCCTGTTCCGGCACGGCAGTTTCATTCAGGATTATACAGACGCCGACCTCTTCACCGCGGGTTTCATCGTATATCGGCGTTACCGCACAGTTAGCAACCACCGGGTGCTGGAACAGGACATTCTCCACTTCCACGGCCGCGATATTCTCGCCGCTGCGCCGGATGATGTTCTTGCGCCGGTCCACAAAATGAAATGATCCGTCCTCGCTGATGCGCACTACGTCGCCCGTATGGAAGTAACCTCCTTCCCATACCTTCGCCGTTTCCTCCGGATTTTTGTAATAACCGGAAAAGAAACCCTTGCGCGGGTTCTCGCCCGCGGCGCGAATCAGCAGTTCTCCCGGCTCCCCTGCCCCGACGTCGTTACCCTGCTCATCCACCAGGCGGTACTCGACGACTTCAGGCGCCCTGCCGATACAGCGCGTGCCGATATGGCGCGGTTCCTTGTTCGCGGTAATACAGACATACGTGCCGGTTTCGGTCATGGCCCAGCCCTCCACCAGGGGAAAGCCGAAGCGCT
>JAJDUB010000080.1 GCA_022826885.1 Gammaproteobacteria bacterium | reverse complement strand
AGACCCCGCCCAGGTAGCCGTGTTCAGTTTTACGTTCGGCAACGCGAGCGGCAGCAACCCTGATGATTCCGGCAGCGGCACATGGAACGGCGTTGCAATCGGGGTTAACCTGCTTGAACGGTTCGAGGACCGCAGCCTGCTTACAGCCGATGTGACAGTCTCCATTGCCGATTTCCTGAACCCGACGGTGGATGTCCTGTTCGACAGCATCAGAGACCTCAGGACGGGTGATCCCCTGGTCGTCAGAGGTCTGACTATTGACTCCGTAGACTGGTCCGGTCTTGACCTGACCGACGGTTCGTTTGCAGAAGAACTGGGAGATGTTGACGATCCGCTCAACCTTTCCCAACCGCGCCAACGGATTGAAGGCCACTTCTATGGTTCCGGGCACGAGGAAGTCGGCGGTATCTTCGAATACGCCTCGGTTGTCGGTTCGTTCGGCGCCAAGCGCGATGATCAATAACAGGAAAACCTGCGCAAACCGACAGGGGACGGATTCAAATCCGTCCCCTTTTTTTCTATTTGTCCTGTCGTAATCCCATAAATTACCGGATGTCCGCGAATCGGCCCGGTTGCCATGCCGTAACCGGTAAACTTTTCACGTCTGCCTGCCTGGCCGCACTGCTTTCTATCTGGACAGCTACGGCACCGGCCCAGGGTGACAACGCCGGCGGCGCTCCGGCGACAGACGCAACCGGTGAACTCCCCCTGCTGGACGCGGAACTGGCTCTGCAACTGGCTCGCAAATGGATAGATCAGGGGCAACCCGACCAAGCATTTGTGTTGTTACGCCGCGTCATGCAGGCCGCCAAAGACGAAGGCGATATCGACACTACCAACATCCGCTTCCTGGCGGCACAGGCCCTGCTGAAGATGGGGCGCACGGCCCATGCGGCCGTGATCCTGGGGCAACTGGCGGTGGAGCGGCCGGAACTGAATCGTGTGCGTCTGGACTATGCCTCCGCGCTGTTCACTCTCGGTCATGACGAGCATGCGGAAACCATCTTCCGTGACCTGCGGCACAAGGAAGACCTGCCGGCGCCGGTGCGGCGCAACGTGGAAGGTTTCCTGGAGCGCATCCGGGCGCGCCAGCGGTTCCAGGTCAACTTCGACTTCGGCTTCTGGCGCGACAGCAACGTCAACCACGCGCCGGAACAGGACTCCGTCGAGGTGCCGATTTTCGGCGGCCTGGAATTCGAACTGGACGAACAGGCTGTTGAAGCCTGGGTGGCGCGCACCGGCCTCAACCTGCGTTGGCGCCACACCCCGTTACTGGGCGGCCGCGCCTTTTTTGAGACCCGCGGGGGCATCGCCCGCAATACGGCCATCAACGCCGGGGATCATAATCGCACCTGGCTCAGCGTGTCATCCGGACCGCGCTGGCGTTATGCCATGACGCTCGCCGGAGAACGCAGGCCCGGCATGCTGCGCGCTGACATCGGCGGCGAGCGGCGCTGGCGCGGCGACGATGAATACGCAATCAGCGGCTGGGCGCGGCTGGGGCTGGAACAGGCCCTGAACAGGCACTGGAGCGTCGGCGCCGGCGCCCGCGTATGGGAAACCCGCTACGACAGGCTGGACCGAGACCTGGACCCGTTCGGCCAGTCCGTAGAACTTAACCTGGTTCGGCGCCTGGGCCTGGGCTACCTGCAGGCCGGCGCCAGGCTGGCGCAGGAAATCACGGATCGGCAGAACCTGCGCTGGCAGGGCTGGGGCACCTCGCTGGATTATGCAACAGTACTGGGCCAGAACTGGAACCTGAAAGCGCAGGGATACATCGATGAACGTTATTACAAAGGCATATACGCTTTATTCAGGGAAAGCCGCCGGGACCGGACCTACCTGGCCAGCCTGACCGTCTCCAACCGGGCGATTGCGCTGGCAGGTTACCTGCCGGAGGTCACGGTGGGTTGGACGCAGACGGATTCGACGATCCCATTGTACGACCGGAAGAACCGAATACTGATGCTTGGTTTGCGTAGATTATTCTGAGATACCTGGGGCCAGTACGTCTTCCAGGACGGACAACAGTAAATCGGCGTTGTCCTTTGAAAACGGCAACGGCGGGCGCATCTTCAGCACGTTGTCGTACATACCGATGTTGCTGATCAACACCCCCTTTTCTTTCATCGCGTTGACGATTGTTTTGGCCTGTGCCGTCGCCGGCGTCTTCGCCTCCCGGTCCGTCACCAGTTCGACGCCGATAAACAGGCCGCGGCCGCGCACGTCTCCGATCAGTTCGTGTTCGGACTGCAAGGCGCGCAATCCGTCCCTGATATACTCGCCCACCACCAGGGCATTTTCCTGCAGGTTCTCCTGTTCGATGACGTCCAGCACCGCCATGCCCACCGCGCACTGCACCGGGTTGCCGCCGAAGGTATTAAAATACATGACCTGCTCCCGGAACCCGTTCACCAGGTCGGCCCGGGCCACCACTCCGGCGACCGGGTGGCCGTTGCCCATGGGTTTGCCCATGGTCACGATGTCCGGCGTAACACCGCTGAGCCGGTAGCCCCACATTTTCTCGCCGCTGCGGGCGAAACCGGCCTGCACCTCGTCGGCGATATACAGGCCGCCGGCCGCGCGTACATGCTCCATGGCCTGTTCCATGTAACCCGGCGGCACGTCCGGCAGGCCTTCCCCGGAAAACAGGGTGCAGAACAGCATACCGGCGCAGCCGATGCCTTCCTGCTCGAACTCATCGATGGCCTGTTTAACCTTGTCTGAGTATGCGGCGGCTAGAGCCTCACCCGACAGGCCGTCCAGGGGCCGGTAGCTCTCCGGGAACGGGATGGCTTTCACGTTCGCACTCGGCGAGGTCCCGCCATGAAAGTAGGTAGCCAGTTCGTCCACGGCCGTAGTATTGCCGTGGTAGGCGCAGTTGGTGCAGATGATGCCCTGGTTGCCGGTAGCCTGGCGCGCCATGCGCAGGGCGATCTCGTTGGCTTCGCTGCCGGTACAGACGATGAACGCCATGGACAGGGGATCGTCATGCAGGGCGGTCAGGCGCTCCGCGTATTCCAGCACCAGTTCGTGCAGGTAGCGGTTATGCACGTTCAGGGTCTGTGACTGTTTGTACAACGCCTCGACTACATGCGGATGGCAATGCCCAACGTTGGGAACATTGTTGTAGACATCAAGGTATTTTTTTCCGTCAGCGTCGTACAGCCAGACGCCCTCGCCCCTGACGATATGCACCGGTTCGTTGTAGAACAGGGGCGCGCCGGCGCCCAGCAGGCGGTAACGCCGTTCGAGGAGTTGTGTATTCATTGTCATCGTTGCTTTCAGGGAATAGTCGGGGTCAGAGTAAAAATTCTTCGAATTTCTTACTCTGACCCCATAACTACGATTTCAGTTTTTCCGCTTCCCGCCGAATCACGTCAACAGCCAGGTCAATGGTATCCATATGGGTGCGGTATGACAATATGGAAAGCCGGAGCATGTAAACATTATCGATCAGGGTTGAGGTAAGGAAGATCGTACCATCGCGGCGCAGCGCCTCGACCAGCTTCCTGTTGAACTCATCCACATCGCCATCCACGTCGATATAACGGAATACGAGTATGGACAGCTCGGGTTCGGGACCCACCTCAAAACCGGGCGTTGACTGCAGCCTCATCCACGCGTAGCGGGTCAGCAGCAGTTTCTCGCTCAGCATGGCGCGGAACGGGGCGACACCGATGAGTTTGAGCGGCAGCCACAGGCGCAGTGCGCGGAAATGGCGGGTCAGCTCTGGACTCACGTCTGCGGGCGAGAGTTCCTGCTCGTGGAACGCCCGGTCCTGCAGGTAGTCGGCCGTATAATAATGCGACCGGTACAAATGCTCGCCGTCCCGGATCAGGGCCGCGCCCAGACCGAACGGCGTATGCAGGCCCTTATGGGGGTTCATGACCACCGAGTCCGACAGTTCTATCCCGCGAAACCTGTATCTGACCAGGTCGCACAGGATAAAAAACCCGCCGTAGGCCCCGTCCACGTGAAACCACAGCCCGTGCTCGCGCGTCACCGCGCCGATCCGGTCAAGCTCGTCCACGTTGCCCAGGTCAGTGGTGCCGGCCGAACTGACCACCAGCCACGGTTCAAGTCCCGCTACCCGGTCGGCGCGGATCATCTCCGCCAGGGACTCCGGGTCCATGCGGAAGTCGGCATCGGTGCCCACTTCGCGCATGGTACAGCCGCCCAGGCCGGCGATGTGCAGGGACTTGGCGACACAATGATGGGTAAAGCGGGTGTAATACACCACGGCCCGCGGGTAATCCCCGGCTTTCAGGCCATGGGCTTCCCGGGCCGTCACGATACAGGTCAACGTGGCGATGCTGCCTCCTGAGGCCAGTACGCCCTTCGCGGTACCCGGGCGGTAGCCCACCAGTTCCGCCATCCAGTCCAGCAACTGGTATTCCATGCGCACCGCGCCCGGGGAACTGGAAAACTCACCGGCATATTCATCCATCACTGCCGCCATGTAATCCCCCAGGGCCGAGTAATACATGCTGCACGGGGCTATATAGCCGAAGAACTTGCCGGATACGGCACACAGTGCCTGGTCATCCACGTTTTCCTTGTAGATGCGCAGGATTTCCTCTATTTCCATGCCCTCCTCGGCAATAGGGGAATCATAGAGACCGGCGCCCATATCCTCGGTAAAGTTAAACGCCGGCCGGTCCGGCAGGGTTTCCAGGAACCGTTCGGTATAGTCGTTGACCGCGCCCAGCAACTCCCGGCGCCGACCCGCATCAGGCTCGATGATACCGGCCTGTTCAGCAAAATCGTTAATTTGCCGGATCAGTTCTTCCATCAACCATCCACAGCGACGCTCAGGCAGCGGCGCCCTGCTCGAACAGGCTGTCCCTCAGGGGTGGTTTGATCTTGGCCTGGATACAGACTTCAGTTGGTATATCAAACACGAACGCGTGATCGGGACCGATGCCCTCCTCGCGCAGGCAGGCGGCCATATCATCGTCAGCCTCGGTAAAGCCGGCCCGGCGGTTGAACTCCCATTCGTTCTCCAGGCATTGCCAGCCCAGGTCGGCAATCTGCCGGCGCGTCACATCCTCACCGTAAAACAGGCTGTAACAGCGGCGTATTTCATCGAGGTTGGGTTGCATGAACTGGCACAGGCCGGAGGAATCGCACACCGCGTTGACGATCTGCGCGTCCTGGGAGGCGCGCACCGCGTCTTCACCCGCCAGTTCCGGGTCGATGACCAGGCCGGCGGTATGGTCCGCGCCCATGGCGCTGGTAGAGTATGTCACCCCTGCCGCCTTCAACGGACGCGGGTCCCAGGCAGGCAGCGCCTGACCCTTGGCTACCGGGATGCGGTCGTGGTTACGGTGCGTACCTATGGACAACGCGCCGTTACCGACCAACGTACCGATCTCCGTACCGTTGCCGACGTCATTGCGCAACAGGGCCTTCGCCCCTTCCGCATCGCCCCACTCCATGCCGCCGGAATCCATGTACACGGCGATGGCCGCGCCCGTCTCGATGGTGTCCATCCCCAGTTCGTCGCAAAGCCGGTCCAGGTCTGCCACGTCCTCCCAGTTGTTGATGGCGCAACAGGAGCCCAGCAGGGTCAGGGTCTCGAATTCCAGCGCAGACGTGACGTAGTTGCCGGAGGCGTCATGGATGATGTTGGAACAGCGCACGATACAGCCGCTCATGCAGTTGTGCATGCCGCCGCCGCGTTCGGGGAACGCCTCGTGGATGCGGGCGCCGTCCAGCCTGTCCACCTCCGGGTTGCGGCCTTCGGTCCGGTTCTTGTAGGGGAAGGTGTGCAACATGTTGGCCATGGGCACGCCGGTGCTGGTGCCGCCCTTGAAGATATTGTGGCGGCCGTCGCTCAGGTAAGTCTTGCTGAAGGTCTTGTTGTTGGCGTTGAACGCCTTGCTGTCCGCCGCCTGCCTGAAGCGCGCCTTGCCCGGTTCTATCAATACCCATTTCAGACACTTGGAACCCATCACCGCGCCGACCCCGCCGCGCGCCGCATGGCGGGCAGGGTGCCGGCCCTTGCTCTTGTCGGTGGTGGCGACTGAGGCGGTCTTCAGCATCATTTCCCCGGCGGGACCTATGCTGATGGCGCAGGCATTTTTGGACTTCCCGGCCAGTAACTTCTTGCAACTGGCATAGTTCCACAGACCCTTGTACTCATCGGCCTCCGTCAGTTCCGCACCCTCTGCCGAAACCGTCAGCCCCCAGCGTCTTTCCCGGTCGGCGGGTTGGCCGGTGACGACGATACCCCGGTAGCCCAGCTTCATTAAATCCTGCCCGGGCTCGCCGCCGGTGTTAGCTTCCTTGATGCCGCCCGTAAGAGGGCTTTTGCAGCCGACGGACAAGCGCCCCGATGTGGGCGCGGAGGTTCCCGACAGGACGCCCGGCGCCAGCACCAGGATATTATCCGGACCCAGGGGATCACAGCCGGGGTCACATTCATCCAGCAGGATACGGGCAGACAGGGAACGTCCCCCCAGGTATTTCCACTCCGCCGGATAGTCTTCAATGGTGACGGTAAGACTCGTCATGTCGACACGGATCAGCCTGTCGTTATCCCAAACCCCGTTCATAGCAGTCTCCTCAGAATATAGTTGTGAGCATATTATCCCCGCTGGAAGCCCGATAGTCCAATATGGGGTAATATGACGATATGCCTGACAAGATACGAAACATATCGGTTGCGGATTTCAGCCTCACCAACCTGCCCGATGATTACTACGAAGACCCGTATCCTTACTATCATGCCCTCAGAGAGCAGTCCCCCGTACACCGCTTTGCCGACGGCAGTTACTTCTTCACCCGCCACGCCGACCTGTTCCGCATCTACCGCGACCCGAAACTGTTCAGCTCCGACAAGAAAAAGATGTTCAGGCCGCTGTTCGGCGACACCTTATTATATGAGCACCATACGACCAGCCTGGTATTCAGCGACCCGCCGCTCCACACCCATGTACGCAAGGCCATCGGTGATGCCCTGTCGCAGAAAACCCTCATTGCGATGGAACCGGGCCTGCGCGAGTTCACTGCGGGATTACTGGACAGGCTGGAAGACAAGGGAGAGTTCGACGTGATGTCCGATTATGCCTCCCTCATTCCCGTAGAGGTGATCGGCAACCTGCTGCGTCTGCCCCGCGAGGACCGCGGGATGTTACAACGCTGGGCCAACGCCATCCTTGGCGCGCTGGAATTCGACCTGCCCAGGGAAAAGCTGGATTACGGGAACCGTTGTGTGAAGGAGTTCCTGGATTATCTCGCCGATCTTGTTGAAGACCGCCGGAAAAACCTGTCCGACGACCACGACGACATACTAAGCCGGTTGATAAAATGGGAATCCGACGGTTTCGTATTGTCCGATAAACAGCTCTATCACCAGTGTATTTTCATACTGAATGCCGGCCATGAAACGACCACGAATCTCATAGGCCACAGTATCTATTGTCTACTCACCCATCCGGACCAGTTGCAACTGCTGAAAGAGAAACCTGGATTAATCAATTCCGCGATCGAAGAGATACTGAGATATGAGGCGCCGGTACAACTCGGCAACAGGGCAACCACCGAGACAGTGCAATTCGATGACGCCAGAATACCAACCGGGACCACGTTGACCTTCTCAATCGGCGCCGCCAACCGGGATCCCGCGGTCTACCCTGAACCTGACCGGCTGGACATTACCCGCTATCCCCGCAACCACATGGCTTTCGCCGGCGGGATACACACCTGCGCGGGACTCAATGTGGCGCGCCTGGAAGCGCGCATTGCCGTCCCGGCGCTGCTCAACCGCTTTCCCGCCCTGACCCTGACAGGCAAACCGGTGCGGGACAAGCGCGCCCGTTTCCGTGGTCTGCTGTCATTGCCTGCGGCTACCCACTGATCCGGCTGAACCGGAATAAAGGGGTCAGAGTAAGAAATTCGCAGAATTTTTACTCTGACCCCATGTATCCTAAACACTCAACTTATCCAGTAACCTGTCCAACTGCGACTGCTCATCCGCAGTCAAAACCGCTTTCAACTCTTCTTCATAACTCAGCGCCAATGGGACAATCTGCGCGTACATGCCGTAACCTGCTTCTGACAGATGCAGGATCGAGCGGCGCCGGTCGTCTCCGGAAAAATCACGGTCGAGCAACCCCTTGTCCAGCAGTTTCGTCACTGCCCGGCTGACCGGGACCTTGTCCATTTCGGTCTCGCTGCAGACCTCATCGGCAGAGAGACCGGGCTGCTGTCCCAGCACCGCCATCACCCGCCACTCGGGAATGCTCAGGTTGAACTTTTCCGAGTACATCCGGGCGAAGGACGCGCTGATCCGGTTGGTGACGATGGAAAGCCGGTAAGGCAGGAACTCTTTCAGGTTCAAGCCCCGGTTTTGTCTGGTCATTGTTTGAAGTGCTTTTTCAGCTTCTGCCAGCAATCCACATAATTCCGTTGCCGCTGCGCCGACTCCAGTGCGAAGCGGGTCGGCTGGATCACGTAACGGGACTCGAACATGAAGGCCATGGTCGCCTCCTGTTTGACAGGCGCCAGTTTCACGTTGGACGAACCATCAAAAGCTGCCTCGTCCGGACCGTGGGCGGCCATGCAGTTGTGCAGGCTGGCGCCGCCCGGCACGAAACCTTCCGGCTTGGCGTCGTACACGCCGTAGATCAGGCCCATGAACTCGCTCATGACATTGCGGTGGTACCAGGGCGCGCGGAAGGTGTCCTCACCCACCATCCAGCGCGGCGGGAAGATCACGAAGTCCACGTTGGCGGTCCCGTATGTATCGGAAGGAGAGGTCATGACCGTAAAGATGGACGGGTCAGGGTGATCGTAACTGACCGTATTGATCACGTTGAACAATTCAAGGTTGTATTTATATGGCAGTGAGTTGCCCACCCAGGCGACCACGTCCAGGGGCGAATGGTCGATGGAGCAGGCATGGAGCCTGCCGGCGAACTTGCACACCATCTCGAACTCGCCCTCCCTGTCCTCGTAGGCGGCAACAGGCGCCTTGAAGTCGCGGTCGTTGGCGAACCCGTCGGACCCCACGGGGCCGCGTTCCGGCAGGCGGAAATGGGCGCCGTAGTTTTCACAGACGTAGCCGCGGCTGGGCCCGTCGGGCAATGCCACCGAGAACTTCATCCCGCGCGGGATCAATACGACTTCACCGGGGGACACGTCCAGCCGGCCGCATTCCGTATGGATGTCCAGGCGCCCCTGTTGCGGCACGATCAAGAGTTCGCCGTCCGCGTCGTAGAAGTAGCGGCCCTCCATGGAGCGGTTCGCCAAGTAGTAATGGATGCCGCAGCCGGTCTGCGTGGCCGCATCGCCGTTGGCGGCAAACGTGACCAGGCCGTCAACGAAATCGGCGGGCGTATCCGGTATGGGTATTGGGTCCCAGCGCATCTGGTTGGGCGGTGTCGCTATGTCGGTGATGGGCCCGTTAAAGATGCGCGACTGCTCCAGAGGACGATAGTCACCGTGAGTCACCGACGGGCGGATACGATAGAACCATGTGCGCCTGTTCGACTCGCGGGGCGCGGTGAAAGCGGTGCTGCTGAGCTTCTCCGCGTACAGCCCGTAAGCCACCTTCTGCGGAGAGAACCGGCCCTGGGGCAAAGCCCCCACCAGGGCCTCGGACTCATGCTCGTTGCCGAACCCGCTCAGGTATTCGTATGACTCTGCGGCAGCAGGAATTTCTGCTACCCTTGAGCTGATAACTGTTGCCATGATGAATCTCCAGTTTTAATTGACGGGGTCAGAGTAAGAAATTCGCAGAATTTTTACTCTGACCCCATAATTTCTGTGAATCTCCAGCTTTAATCTTCAAAATACAGTATAGTTACATATGAAACTAATTGCAATATAACCCGATAATGACCCAACTCAACTTCACCAGCGAACACAACAGCCTGGGCGCAGCCCGCCGGTTCGACCGGGAAGACGAACTGGCCGGGTTCCGCGCCGAATTCACCTTTCCCACGAATGCCGGGGGCGAACCCCTGCTCTATTTTGCGGGCCACTCACTGGGACTGATGCCCCAGCGCATCCGGAAGATGCTGAATGCGGAATGTGATGCCTGGGGAGAATACGCAGTCAAGGGCCACTTTGAGGCCGACTATCCCTGGGTACGTTCCCACTCCTTTGTCGCCGACAGCCTGGCTCGCATTTCCGGCGCCAAACCTGCCGAAGTAGTGGCGATGAACACTCTCACCGTCAACCTGCACCTGATGCTGGTCAGCTTCTACCGCCCGACACGGGAACGCTACAAGATCCTCATCGAGAAAAACGCCTTTCCCTCGGACCAGTACGCGGTCGATTCACAGGCCCGCTTCCACGGCTTCGACCCTGATGACGCCATCGTCGAACTGCAACCCAAACCGGGGCAACTGGCCATGACCGACGAGGACGTGCTTGAGCAGATTGGGGCCACAGGCGACGAACTGGCCCTGGTGATGCTGGGAAACTGCAACTACCTCTCCGGCCAGTGCTTCGACATGCGCGCCATCACCGAACTGGGGCACGGGATGGGCGCCATGGTCGGCTTCAACCTGGCCCACGGCGCCGGCAATATCCTGCTGGACCTGCACGATGATAACGTCGACTTTGCTGTCTGGTGCTGTTACAAGTTCCTCAACGCCGGACCCGGCGGCATGGCTGCGGCCTTCGTCCATGAACGGCACCATGGCAACGATGACATCCCGCGCTTTGAAGGCTGGTGGGGCACAAGGGAACAGGACCGTTTCAAGATGCGCCGCAGGATAGACCCCATCCCGACCGCGGAAGCCTGGGCCATGTCCAACCCGCCCATTTTCCAGATGACCGCGCTGCGCGCCAGCCTGGAACTCTTCGACGCGGCGACCATGCCGAGGCTGCGGGAGAAGAGCGTCAAACTCACCTCATACCTGGAATGGTTATTGAAAGAAAATGCCGGCGAGTTCGTAGAAGTGATGACACCCCCACACTCAGCGGATAAACAGAGCCGAGGATGCACTCTGTCCCTGCGTTTCAGAAAAGACCCCAGGGGCATGCTGCAAGTCCTGTCCGACAAGGGCGCGGTTACCGATTTCAGGGAGCCAGACATCATCCGCGTCGCGCCCATCCCGCTGTACAACAGCTTTGAGGATGTGTACCGGTTCAGCGAGATTGTGGTAGGGTTCTTCAATAATCAACTGACTTGACTTGGACTATCCTGCATCGGTATAGTTTCAAATGTAACTAATTTTGTGAGGAGAGAGCTGTGAAACTGGCCAGTCTTAAAGAAGGAGGGCGCGACGGCACCCTGGTAGTAGTCAACCGCGACATGAGCAAAGCGGTCAAAGTGCCGGATATCGCGCCGACCATGCAGGCGGCGCTGGACAACTGGGCGCAAACTGAACCGGCCCTTATCGAGGCATTCAACCGCCTCCAGGAAGGAAACGCCGAGGGCGCCTTCGATTTCGACCCGAAACAGGTTGCCGCGCCCCTGCCCCGTTCCTACCACTGGGCGGACGGCAGTGCCTATGTGACCCACGTCGAACTGGTGCGCAAGGCACGCGGCGCGGAACTGCCCGATTCCTTCTGGACCGACCCGCTCATGTACATGGGCGCTTCCGATGTGTTTCTCGGTCCCTGCGATGATATCCCGATGGAAAGCGAGGATTGGGGCATAGACTTTGAATCAGAGGTGGCGATCTTTACCGATGACGTGCCAGCAGGCATCACTCCCGAACAGGCAAAGGCCCATATCAAGCTGGTCACCATCATCAACGACGTATCACTCAGGAACCTGATCCCCAAGGAACTGGCCAAGCAGTTCGGGTTTTACCAGTCCAAGCCCCATACCGCGTTCGCACCCGTTGCCGTCACGCCGGATGAACTGGGCGATGCCTGGGACGGCGGCAAGATCCACCTGCCGTTGCATTCCACCATGAACGGCGTAAAGCTGGGTTCGCCCAATGCCGGCGTGGATAACACCTTCGACCTGCCTCGGTTGATTTCCCATGCCGCGAAGTCCCGCCCGCTCATGGCGGGCACGGTGGTCGGATCAGGCACAGTGTCCAATGTAGGCAGCAAGGACGGGTCATCCTGCATCTCCGAGATCAGGTGCCTGGAGACTATCGCCGACGGCAAACCCACGACGGAATTCATGAAGTTCGGCGACCGTATCGAAATTGAAATGTTCGACGAGAACGGTGAGACCATCTTCGGCAGGATCGACCAGGTCGTCGCCCAGTACCACCCACCCAGATGATGCGACTGTACAGTTACTGGCGCTCATCGGCTGCCTACCGGGTGCGCATCGCGCTCAACCTGAAAGGGCTGGATTACGACGTGGCGCCGGTGCACCTGCTGAAGGACGGCGGCGAGCAGCTCCAGGCCGAATACCAGGCGATAAACCCCCAGGGAGTCGTCCCTGCCCTGGTGGATGGCGACGTCCGCATCGGCCAGTCTCTCGCCATTATGGATTACCTGGAAACCAGGTACCCGGAACCGGCCCTGTACCCGCAATCGATTGTGGAGCGGGCGTTCGCCCAGCAACTTGCCCTGGTGGTCGCCTGCGATATCCACCCGTTGAATAACCTGCGCGTGCTGAAATACCTGAAACGCGCCCTGGAACAGGGTGATGAAGCAAGGGATGACTGGTACCACCACTGGGTGAGGCGGGGGTTCACGGCACTGGAAAAACTGCTGGACGGCAGGGACTGGCAGGGTCCCTACTGCCTGGACGGACAGGTCGGCATCGCCGATGCCTGCCTGGTCCCGCAAATCTACAATGCCCGCCGCTTCAAAGTGTCCATGGATGATTTTCCCACCCTTGTCAGGATTGATCAGGCCTGCATGGAACTGGAGGCGTTCCGGCAAGCGGCGCCGGAAAACCAGGTGGATGCAAATACATGAGAGGTACCAACCATGTCCGGATTTGACAAAGTTGTGAACACGTATGCCGAGGCGCTGGACGGCCTGCAGGACGGCATGACCATCATCGCCGGCGGCTTTGGCCTGTGCGGCATCCCGGAAGGGTGCATCGCCCGCATCAGGGAAATGGGCGTGCGCGACCTGACCATCATCTCCAATAACTGCGGCGTGGACGATTTCGGCCTGGGCCTGCTGCTGGAAGGCCGGCAGATCAAAAAGATGGTCTCATCCTACGTGGGCGAGAACGCCATTTTTGAACAGCAGTTTCTCGACGGTGAACTGGAAGTGGAACTCACGCCCCAGGGCACGCTGGCCGAGAAGATGCGCGCTGGCGGCGCCGGCATTCCGGCGTTCTATACCGCCACCGGCTACGGCACGCCGGTGGGGGAAGGCAAGGAGGTGCGCGAGTTCAACGGCCGCAACTACATCCTGGAAGAAGCCGTCACCGGTGATTTTGCCATTGTCAAGGGCTGGAAGGCGGACCGCTACGGCAACGTCATCTACCGGCACACGGCGCAGAACTTCAACCCCATGGCCGCCACCGCCGGCCGCATCACGGTGGTGGAAGTGGAGGAAATCGTGGAACCCGGCAAACTTGAACCCGGCACGATCCACACTCCGGGCATCTACGTAAACCGGCTGATACAGGGCGAGTTCGAGAAACGCATCGAACAGCGCACCCTTACGGAGTAACACCATGGCACTCTCACGTCAACAAATGGCAATGCGCGTAGCCCGCGAACTGCGCGACGGCTACTACGTCAACCTCGGCATCGGCATCCCCACCCTGGTCGCCAACTACGTCCCCGAAGGCATGGAGGTGATGCTGCAATCGGAAAACGGCCTGCTCGGCATGGGCCCGTTCCCCACCGAAGAGCAA
Source organism: Gammaproteobacteria bacterium (assembly GCA_022826885.1). Classification (GTDB taxonomy): domain Bacteria; phylum Pseudomonadota; class Gammaproteobacteria; order Eutrophobiales; family Eutrophobiaceae; genus JAAXHV01. The sequence continues at coordinate 11,982 of JAJDUB010000080.1, read as the reverse complement.
CTGGACGCGGACATGATCAACGCCGGCAAACAAACCGTAACGGCCATCACCGGCGCCTCCATCTTCAGTTCCGCGGAATCATTCGCCATGATCCGCGGCGGCCACGTGGACCTGACGGTGCTGGGCGCGTTCGAAGTGGACGTGCAAGGCAACATCGCATCCTGGATGATCCCGGGCAAGCTGGTGAAAGGCATGGGCGGCGCCATGGACCTGGTGGCCGGGGCGGACAACATCATCGTTACCATGACCCATGCCAGCAAGAGCGGCGCATCGAAACTGCTGCCGGAATGTACCTTGCCGCTGACCGGCGCCGGGTGTATTCACAAGGTGGTTACCGACCTGGCTTATGTCGAGATCAACGACGGGAAGTTCTGGTTGAAGGAACGGGCGCCGGGGGTGAGCGTGGATGAGATTGTGAGCAAGACTGCGGGGGAGATGGTGGTGCCGGAGGTGGTGGGGGAGATGGGGTTTTGAGGAAGGTCCTGTTCATGACTTTTCTAAAATAACAGCATTACCTGATACTAAATATCGAGTTTGATTGTGTACGAGGTCTTGACGCAGGTCTGCCCCGGAAATAGAATTGCGTCAGTCTTTATATCCTGCCGGGGGAAAATCAAGTGATGTTCCGATTGATATTGTCCGGATTGTTGCTGTCCCTGCTATTGTTGGCATCGTGCTCCGCCCGGTATTTTTACGAAAGCATCCGGGGAAACCAGAAACTCGGATGCGCCAACCTGCCGAGGTCACAACAACAGGAGTGCTACGAACGGGCCGACGTCACTTACGACGACTATAAAAAGGAAAGAAAGGAATTACGTTCGCCCGATTCTTCTTAACCCGAATATTGTGCTTCGTCTGCTGACGGGACGCAGCAATTCCCGCTAACGTGTTATTGGTAATGAAATCCCGCTAAACCAGCATAAAACTTCAATCAAACATCACATTACATCCATAAAACGTGCAAACGATCACGTTTTTCCCACGAAAAATGTGGGAGATAAACACATTTTTCCCACGTAAAACGTGATTATCTGCACGTTTTGTGGACATAACGAAGAACCCGGGACATCAGGTTTTTTCAATCCCCGCCAACTGTCTGGCTTTCTGTTTGATAGATTCTATATCAAACTCCCTGACCTGGCTGCTCTCAATACCGAGCGTAATCGCCGCCTGCAAAGCGCACAGAGATGTTCCATCGAACCATGGCTCAATTCCTTAGTTCAGGAAAGATTCGGCCAAAACCTATACTGACTAGAAAATCTCTCAAGCTATCTTCTACCGTACAAGCTCGCAGAAGGCCGTTTTTGCCCAGTTTTTTAAAAATGGACCTGGCGTCAATCCCCTTGTGATACTCAGGCCAGACTTTTTCCAGCTCGGTTAAAGACGCATCGGCAGGAGGTCTTTTATTCTCATATCCGGGGAAGTGCCTCAACAGGAATGCCTCAAAATTCGGTTCGCTATAGACCAACTTCACATTATGCTCTGCAGCCAACGATCTTATCTTGTTATCTCTATCAATAGATCGGCCCAATTTATCCGAATCCAGCATTACGGCTTTTACCTGGTAGTTTCCATGGTTTCTTGAATTCCGTTCCAGCAGATAGATGGACTTCTCAACTACTTTCAACGGTTCGCCCCCGCTGGTCACTTTGTTGCAATCGATATGTATCGGTAAATTATGGAAGTCTGCGATTTGTTGCAGATATCGTCCGTAACTTCTTTCGCTGAATCCTTCGGGCCCCAGGAAAATCCTTTTTCGCGTCTTTCTTCCCTGCATTGACAAAAAACCTTAGCCGATGTTCGGGACGGCGCCGAGTACGCCGCCAAGGTACTTTTTATAGAAATTATCTACTCTTCTAACACCCGTGATATCTTTTAACCCGTAAACCTGGGTCCTGCCGTCAGGGGTTTTCTCGGTGAAATAGATTTCCTCTTTTTCCAGATGCTCCAGTAAAGATGCGTTGTGGCAAGCCATGAATAACTGGGCATTATGGGGGTTGGTTCGTTCATCGTGGAACCAGCCGATGATTTCCGGCATTAGGGCAGGATGAATGTCATTGTCTAATTCATCGAGAACCAGTAATCCGCCAGATTCCAGAGTATGATTAATGAGAGGAAAGAGTTTAATAAACTTTTGAGTTCCCTGTGATTCGAACTCGTATCCAAGTTCGTTGTTTAACCCGGAATGTTTGAAAAGAGGCATTGGTACATGATTAAAATTTGTACTGATAACAACTTCATCAATGCCCAAGTCCAGCATACGTATCTTGTTGTTAAGTTTTTTCAGAACCCCATCATTTGACGCGTAATATTCAATAGTTTTATTTAAATCGAAATCATATTTTTGCATTAATGGTACGTTAGTATGAACAGTAGATAACAGCCACATAAAATCTTTGGAGATTGCATGATTGTATTGAAATAGGGTGGCAATAACACTGGCATTATCCCTGAAAGTATGCGATGGATATTCCTTCAATTTGATTCTGAATTCTGATGAATCCTTTATCTGGTCCGCTTCACGATGGAATAGTCTGCGGAATTTACCCTCAGGCGCAAAATCCAAACTTTCTGACTTAACAATGGGATTGAGCCGTAGCTTGCGCGGATTTTTATAACCAGGGTCGTGTCTTAATTCCAGGCTGTATCGATAGATACATGGTTTCTCTCCTTCTATCAAATCGTTATCGAATTCAACTTCGAATCGGGAGATTCCATTTTGACCATCCCTGTCGGCGAAAGGAGTCATAGGCAAATTGTTCGCCGGTGGCTGGTTAAACGAATTCACCAAAAACCATTGCAAAAATCCCAACGCACGCAATACGGTAGTCTTACCCGAGGCATTTGCGCCAAAAATGGAAACGATCTTGGGAATCCTGATAGCGGATATTTCCTTATTTACAGCAAAGCAGGGCAAATCCGGCGCATTGCTGAGTACCGCAAGATCAAGAACTTGCTTGTCCTTAATCGAATAGAAATTTTCGATTGATATCTTCCTTAGCATGACATGACGGCAAAAATAATTCTAATTTGCGAAATTAACGTGATATAAACATACGTTAAATCCAATATAAGACAATTTTTTGTCTATGTCAAGATTTAACAGATACTTTTACTTATCTTCCAGCACCCCCTGGCACGCTGCTGAAGCCGAACTGGTCTGACCCTGGCCCGAGGAAGAATATTTTGATATCTTCAAGTACGTTTAACTCATAAATTTTGCTCAAAAAAATCCTCATCAATCTCTTTGAACTTACGAACATTCAATTATGAAGCACTCACCCATTTTCAGTCTGGTATTACTGACGGCATTAAGTCCATTCGCGATTGGAGAACAATACTATCCCAATATTCCGGGTGAAGTGTTGATGGAAGACGATCGCGTCATTGTGCAAAGATTCGTTCTGGAACCCGGCCAGTGGGAAGGCATGCATTCCCATCCGGAATACCAGTTGGTCATTGTACTGAAGCGTAGCGATGAAGTGACGTATCGGCTCGGGGACAAAGACACCATATTTAAATCCACAGAAGCTGAAATTCTTGAAAACCCCTATTCTGTGTTCTGGCGTCCCGGACCCGTGAACCTGAGTGACCGGCATAATTCCGGCAATACCGGCAGCAAAACCCTGGAATGGATAGCAATTACTTTCAAGCGTGATTCCATTGCCACCGAACCGGTGAAAAGTCTCGTGCCGGAAACAAGATGAAGTGAAATTTGCTATTAAACCTTAATCGCTTACCTCATGATTATCGCGATAATGCGAAAAGTAGCAGGTATTGAGAAGTTCTACTCTCACTGAGCATCCAATACCCCCCGGCACGCTTCCGGCAAATCAGCCATCATAATTTCAGGAGGTTGATCTTCCGGATCCCGAGGCGGCGGATACAGCGCTTCATCGGTGAACCACCATTCCAGTTCCTCGTTGCAGCCATCGCCTTCGGGAGGCGGTTCCTGGTCGAGGCACGCGCCTGTTTCCGGGCAATGCAGGCGTACGTGAAAATGGGAGTCGTGACCCCACCACGGGCGCACCTTGCGCAGCCAGTCGGCATCTTCCTCTGTCCGGTCCCGGCACAGGCGTCGCTTGATCGCCGCGTTCACGAAGATACGGGCAACGGCCTCGTCCCGCGCCGCGGCCTTGATGATCTTTGAGTGCGCGCCGGTCCAGGTGTCGTTCACCTGCAACCGGTTCGCCGCGACCATGGAGGACGAACTGATCTGTTCCCGCTCTGCTGTGCTCAGTTCCAGGCTGTCCGGCGCACGCAGCCAGATATCGGCATCGAGACCAATCTGGTGCGAACGGTGGCTGGAGACCATCGGCCCGCCGCGCGGATGGCTGATGTCCCCCACGTACAGGCCGGGCCAGCCTGCGACCTGCGCGGCATCGGATAACCGCTCAATGAATGCGATCATTTCCGGATGGCCCCAGTTACGGTTGCGAGACAGGCGCATCGCCTGCCAGCGAGCGCCTGTCTCGGGAAGCTGCGCCGCGCCTGCCAGGCACCCTGCGGCATAACCGCCGAGCGGTGCGGGCGCAGCCTGCGTCGGCGCATCAATCGCACTGAAAGCGAACTTGGCCGGCTGCTCGTCTTGCGCACCTGTGCCGAAAGCGACAGCAAGGCTGAAAGCAAATATCAACGCCCGCCTGACGCCGCAACCATGCGCCCATTTATTTAGTTTACTTCTGCCAAATGTAAACAAGGTACCAGTCCGGTCAGAGATGTGCCCTGTTCATATGAACAAACTGACAGGCAAGGCGTAGAATCGTCTTCGGCCGTACCTGAAAGATAACGTATCTTCACCGGAATACAGCAGAACACCGCGTTCAAACTTGTTGCCTGTCGCTTCCGCCAGCAGCGAAAGCCCCTTGAAATCCCGGATTGACACCGTGGCAGAAGCTTTTATCTCAATACCAATGATGTTGAGGTTGCTCTTTTCCAATACGATGTCTACCTCACTTTGCCTCTTGTCACGAAAATGATACAAGACCACGTCCTCCTGCGACCAGCCCGCCTGCTTGCAAAGCTCCATATATATCAGGCTTTCCAGCAAGGCGCCGTAATGTTGACTGGTCACAAGCTGCTCAGGGTCACGGTACCCGAGCAGGAAGCCTGCAAGTCCGGTATCAATAAAATGTAATTTGGGCATTTGCGATACGCTAATCCTGGCCCGGTTTTTTCGATATGCCGGCACGCGCTGCAGGAGAAACATCAGTTCAAGCATTTCGGTGTAGGTCTTGACCAATCCGTCCTTCAACTCCAGGTCACGTCCAATTCTCGAGTATTTCAACAAGTTGCCGCTCAAACCGGCAAGGTATGGCAACAGGGCTTGCAACTTTGATTGATAGTCGCCTCGGGCCGCGTGCAGGGTTTCGAAATCCTTGTAAAGCCGCCCCGCCAGGTAAGATTTGAACCAGACCTGTTTTTCCCGCTGACCCAGGCTCTGTACTTCGGGGTAACCACCGGACAGGATTTTCGCGGCAAGCTCCTGACGACTGATAAATGATGATTTTGTGGCGGGAAACTCACCGGCACACAAATAATCTATCAGGTTGGGTTTTTCATCCCTCGAGTGATAAACAGACAGTTCGCTGGCAGACAGCGGATATAAAACAAAGCGCGCCATATGTCCCGGCAAAGCTTCCTGAACCCGTGCAGAGCGAAAGATATCCGCGGAACCGGTCAACAAAAATTTGCCTTTTTCATCCGGCGCCAGCAGGTCAGAGACTTTTTTTATGACAGGAATCAATTCAGGGACATACTGAAATTCATCCAACACGATTTTTCGTGAACCCATTGATTGGATAAAACCATACGGGTCACTTCGTACCGCTGCCAGCAACGCCTGTTCATCAAGCGAGATGTAGTCCATATCAAGATTATCGGCTATGGATCGCGCCAGCGTGGTTTTACCTGCTTGCCGGGCTCCAGCCAGGTAAACCACCCGAAATGCTGAGAGCATCCGTTCAAGTACCGGCTGCAGTTTTCTATGGAATACGGGCATCGTCAATTTCGATCAAATACACTTAACCAGAATTATACGTCTTATTAACCAGAAAAATACACCTCCTTATCGTGAATTTTACAGGTCAGGGCGAATAATTCAAGACGATGCTGTTTTCTGACTAATCTGTCGGAGTGAACTCGTCCATACTTGGCGGATAGGTATCATACTTCGGCAGGTCATCGTTGACCTCGCACCAGCTTGCCTTTGACGGCCAGAACATGTGTGCGGCGTGCCCGATTTCAACCTCCCCGTCCAGGGTGGCGGCAGTGGCGGCCAGCACCTCGCCGCCGTTGATCTCCGCGACCAGCGCGGAGCCGCACACGCTGCAGAACAGCCTGGCTGAATGGGAGCTGGACTGGTAGCGAGCGACCAGTTCCTCGCCTTCCAGCCAGTTGAAATGCTTCGGGGCCACAGGTTCGATATAAGTGCCGAAGGCGGCGCCGTGGTATTTCTGGCAGAAGGTACAGTGGCAATGATCGATATCATCGGACATGGTGTTCACTTCGTAGCGGATTTTTCCGCACAGGCAACTGCCGCGGGCTTTCATGGTGACCTCTTATCAGGTTGAGAACCTGTAGATATTATGCCTCATCCATCCCGCATCTGCTTGAAGCCCGCCACGAACCGGCTCAGGGTGTTGGACATGAGGCCGCGCGCCAGGCTGATGTCGATCAGTTGGAAGCAGGTGTCATCCTCGAAAGCCTGTTCCAGGGCGGTGTGCAACTCTTTTTTCGTACCGGCCGAGTGGCCGCGGCCTCCCAGGTTGTTGGCCAGGGCAGCATAATTCAGCCGGTCCAGGTTGTTGAACGCGGATTCCGGTTGAAACGCCCGCAGCATCTCCCAACTGCTGTTGTTGAATACCAGCACGATGGGGTTCCAGCCGTAACGCCGGCAGTTGAGTAGTTCCATCCCTGTCATCTGGAATGCCCCGTCCCCCACAAGGATGAGGGGCCGGCGGCCCGTGGCGGCCTGCACACCCAGGCCGGACGGCACGCCGTAGCCCATAGTGGCATAGTACCCCGGCGCCACCAGTTCGGTGTATTCCATATCCATGGCGGTAAACAGGCAGTCACCCATGTCTGATGCGATAGGCATTGCCCCGTAACGAAAGAACATGTCGTTAACCGCGGTGGCAATATCTGTCGGGGTGATTGGCGTATCTGTTGCCTCCAGACCTTTGGGGAGATCAGACAAAGCGGCCTCCCCTTGCGGCTTGTCCTGCAGCTTGTTATTCAGTGCCAGCACCAGTTCCTGCAGGGGGATGTTGTGGTAAGTATGAAATCCCAGGGACACCGAACCGTCGCAGGCCAGGATAGTCTTGCGCAGGTCGATCTTCTTCTCCGAGATACCGAAATTGGTATCGGACAATAATACACCGAGCAGGAACAGGCCGTCGGAGGACTCGACCAGACCGGTCAGCGCCTGTTCCCCGGCAATTCCCATATACGTACCCCTGAGGTCCACGGGCTGTCCCGCCAGCAGACCCTTGCCCATGAACGTCGTGGCTACCGGGATGCCCAGTTTCCGGCTCAGCAGGGCGACCTCCTGCTCCAGTCCGTAGCGGCGTATCTCCACCCCCACCATCAGCACCGGGGCTCGGGCCTGCGCCAGGGATTCGATGATCTCATCCGTGCAGGCATCCAGGGCATCGGCATCGCAGTCACTGGTCAGCGGCAGTATGGGAACCGGATCGCAGGCATCGAAGACCCTGTCCCGCGGCACTTCAATATAAACGGGACGGGACTCGATAATGCAGTTTTTGAGCGCCCGGGCAACCAGTTCGGGCGCCCGCGCCGGATCCTCCAGGATCACCTGGTCGCAGGTCACTTCCCTGTACACCTGCACCTGGGAATTGAGTTGCTTGGCCTGGTGGTGCACCAGCAGGCCGGTGGACTTGTCCGCCATCCCCGGACCACCGGATATGACGATAACCGGCGATTTTTCCGCGTAAGCCGCGGCAATGGGATTGACCATGTTGAGCGCCCCGGCCCCGTAGGTCACCGCCGCTACCGAGGGCTTGGAATGAAAGCGCGCCGCGGCATCGGCGGCGAACCCCACAGCGGGCTCATGGCTCAGGGTATACAGCGGCAGGATGCCGGTCTCTTCGATTACCTTGAACAGTGGTAAGGCAAAATCACCGGGGATGCCGAAAATCTCTTTTACCCCGTATCCTTGCAAGGCCTTGAGTAACTGCTCGGCAAGATTCATTTTTTATCCTGACCCGTCAGGGTAACTGCACTCTTCCGAGCGCGCCAAACGGCAGGGCCAGAAACTGTAAAGGCGCCGGACAGTGACTCAGACCTTGCAGAACACTCCGTCTCTCCGGGTTTAATGGGGGTGTGACGGAATTGGTAGATGCGCCGGTATCAAAAACCGGGATAATTCAACCCATATGGAAAAAATCAAGCTTGTTTCCATCAAGGTCTCGAAAATAAGCGGCGTAAAAGCCCGGCATGCGCTCTCCAGGCGCACCTTCATCTGTGCCTCCCAGTTCCAGAGCCTTCTCGTACAATCTATCCACCGCTTCTTTGCTGTCCACTGCCAGGGCGACCATCGCGCCATTACCTGGTGTTGCAGGATTGCCGTCAAACGGCTCGATTACACCAAATAAAGGCGAGCCCTCGCCGGAACTCCAGGTAACCAGACGTTTAAGTTCAAGCGCTCTTGCTGCACCAATTTCTCCAAGTAATGCATCATAGTAGGCGGCTGCGCGCTCCAGGTCGTTAGTGCCAATTGTTACATAACCAATCATAATTACTCCTTAATGGAAAAGTCCGGTATGTTACCGGAATGAATGAATACCGCCGAAGATTATACTAAATCTGAATGTATCCGTCCCGCGCCGATTAACAGCAACTGTCGCAAAAATCAAGCGCCAGCCTGTTGAAATCATCGGCGAACTCATGGAAAGAAAGATGCGCGGGGATCACCCTGGTCCGTGCATTCGGCTGATTCTCATTGATCCATTTCCCCGCGGCCTGTTTCCAATCCTCGCGGACAACCTGTAACACCGGTATCTCTTTATCTATTCTGCGAGCTATCTCCCGGTAATCCAGGTCAAAACCGGTCCTGATAAGCTCGCAGGCGACAGCCTCCGGGGTTTTGGCCGCTTCACTCACCATCTCCTGTACGAACTTACTGTCGGGGGTATTGACGTAACAATGGTGCAGGTAGTGTTCAAAGAATTTCAGATGGCCGTATTCCGTAAGCATCCCCAGGCCGGCCTGCAGTTCCTGCTCCTCTCCCTCCCCCCAGTCAGACCCGTTTTCTTTCCTGATTTTCGGGGGTTCGTCAATGCTGATAAAACCGCGTACGTTACCGGTACCGTGCTTCTCAAAACAGGAATAGGCGGCCGATACGCCCATGGACCAACCGGCAATGATGCAATTCTCCAGCCCGAGACGAGCGATGAATTCATGCAGGTCGGCGCCATGCTGATCATAATTATTGCCGTGAGGCGTCACACTTGATTCACCATGACTGCGGGGGTCATAGGCCAGAACCCGGTAACGCTCGGCGAAGATCGGCAGGTTTCTCTCGAAGACTTTCGTGGTGTACGTCCAGCCCGGTATGAAAATGACCGGTTTGCCGGCGCCATAATCTACGTAAGCGAGTGTTAATTCATCGGATATAACGAGGCGCTTTTTCATCAGAAGTCCTTGCGGACTTCGAGGCCGAAACTGCGCGGACGGTTCGTGACGATGCGCGGCCGTCCCGGTTTCTCCGCCGCGATGGACCGGTTATCGGACAGGTTGGCATGGTCGTTGGTCGCGTTTTTCACAAACAGGGCCACATTCCAGCTGCCGGCCTGATAGGCGCCGATACGGAAATTCAGCAACTCGAATGAATCCCTCACCCGGGGCGGTATGGTGCCGCTTACGTTGTTGGCGCTGAGACTGTCGTCATAGTACGAATAATCACCGCGCACATATCCTTCCCAGTCTGCAAACAACGGGAAGCTGTATTCGGCGGCCGCGTTAAAGGTTACTTCGGGCACCTGCAGGATACGATCTCCCTTAACCGTGCCTATCAGGTCGTCACCTTTTGTTATTTTGGCGTCGGTGTAGCCGAAACCCATTGATATATTCAAACCTTCCACCGGCGCAGCCTGCAATTCGACTTCTACTCCCTTGTTTTTCGCAGAACCTGAATTGGCCACATACTGGAAGCCGCAAGCCAGGCGGTTCGTCTGCAGGGTATCGTCCCAGTTGATATTGAAGGCGGAAACGTTCAGGTTGACCCGGTCATCAAACAACGATGATTTCATGCCGAGCTCATAATTCCACAGCGAGTCGGACTCGAAGGTCGCCACGTCCTCGTTGGTAATACCCAGGTCTGCAAGTTCGGCGGCGCAAAAGGCCACGGGTACGGGCATATTCACGCCACCTTCGCGAAAACCCTTGGAAGCGGAACCGTATATCAGCAAATCCTCGGTCACATCCAGTTCCATCAGTACCTTGGGCACGACCCTGGAACTGCTGCGCCTGGGAGGCATGACAATCGCCGGGCCGCCGTTAACAAAGCCCCCGCGATCAGCGCTGAAGTCGATGGTGCTCTCCGACCAGCGCGCTCCCGCGGTCAACCTCAGGCTGTCACTCAGCCTCAACGTCAACTCGCCGAATACCGCAATTTCCTCGGTATCCTTGTCGTCGTAGGTATGAAACACCATGTCGGACCCCAACAGGCCGGGCGGCACCGGCACCGGGAACCCGGGGACAATGCCGGTCAATATCGAATTCAGTATGCCGGTAAACTGCGCATTGATGCCGGGCGCGAAGGACGGCGGGTAATTGAGGATATGCTCCCGGTCCTCGTAGAACACGCCCAGCGTCATGGCCACGCCGTCAAACGGCAGGTCGCCGAAATCGGCAATCAGGCGGGTTTCATGCACGAACGAGGTGTCTTCCTCTTCTTCATAGACAAAACTCGGTATATGGGGTTCAGGCAGGCCGCTGGCCGCAAACAGTAACCCGTCCAGGGTGCCGGTCTGGTCTTCGTACTCCTCGATCTTCCGGTCGAACCCTGCCGTGGTGGAGACGATCTCACCAAATCCGGTATCGATATTCACGGTCACGCTGGCCAGCCACCATTCCTCCTCGCCGGGTTCTTCGATGTTGTTATGCCGGGGCACGTCAAAATTGCCCGGGGAGAGGTCGGCAAGAGGCAGGTTATCCGAATCGGTACGCTGATACATGAACCGGGGCCTGATACTGATGTTGTCCGCAGCGTTCCAGACGAAAGAGATGGCGCCGCCGTAATACTCATCGTCATCAATGTTATTCACCGTATTGAACGCGGGCCGGTTGGAGCCGGCAATATGCACCCGGTCAAACACGCCGGAATTCTGCGCGTAGTAAAACAACGCACGGGCGCCCAGCACGCCTTCCACGATCGGCGCGTTCACGCTGCCGTCCACCCGCCAGTTGATGTCTCCCTCCTTGACGTCCGAAATGGATGCCCCAAAATAGCCGTCGAACTCGTCGGCGTCGGCCTGTTTCGTGATAACGCGCACCGTCCCGCCCATGGAGCGGGCGCCGTAGAGGGTGCCCTGGGGACCGCGCAAGACCTCTACCCGGGAAATATCCGAGACCCGCGGGTTCATGTATTCCGGCACCGGGATGTCATCGATGTAAAAACCTGTCGCGCCGACCACGCCGCCGCCCGCCACACCGCGGATCGCGGGAGAGCCCGAGTTGAAGCGGCCATCGGCTTCATTGCTGAAACCCAGGTTGGGTATCTTGACACCGTAGTCGAATATGCCCTCGGCGCCGATACGTTGCAGCTCGAACTCGCCCAGGGCCGTGATGGACATGGGCGTATCCTGCAGGCTGGTCTCACGCTTGGTCGCGGTGACGATGATCTCCTCGATGACCTGGGTCTGGCCTGCCGTCGCCGCTACCATGAACAGCAGAAACAAACACCCATGCCGAACGTGGGTGATAATATTCTTTTTAATCATTACTACCTCCGTAACAGAT
>JAJDUB010000042.1 GCA_022826885.1 Gammaproteobacteria bacterium | reverse complement strand
GGATCTCCAGCCAGCGGATAAACTCGTCCTGTTCCCGCTCATTGAACCGGTCCAGCAAGGCCGAGGCCGCAACCACCCGCTTGTGGCAGTTGTCCAGCGCCTTGCCCCTGGCGGCGAAGTCCTCCAGCACCTCGTGGACGTCAGCCATCTTCTCCAGCAGGGCAGACAGCGCGCCGGAGATATCCTCCTTTTCCTTCACCGCGGCCCAGGCGACCCGCTTGTCCTCCCTGGGAAAGCTCAGGCGCAGGTCGCGCACCGCTTTATCAAACCGGTCCAGCATTTCCGGAAAACCGGGCAGATCGGCCGCTTCCTCAAAATATGCCGTCCTGGTGTCTGACACCAGTTCCAGCAGTTGCCGGCTGCCCAGGGTCTCGCTGAAGAACTGTGAAGCCAGTTCCGGCAACTGGTGCGCCTCATCGAAGATCGCCACTTCCGCGGACGGCAGCAACTCGCCGTAACCCGCCTCCTTCAACACCATGTCCGCCAGGAACAGGTGGTGGTTGACCACGGCCAGGTCCGCGTCCGCGGCGCGGCGCCGGGCGCGGAACACGAAACAGTCATCGTAAAAATCGCAGTCCTGGTTCAGGCAGTTATCGACGGTGGAAACACAGGCCGGCCTCACGGCGGCGTCTTCCGGGATATGCGCCAGTTCGGCCAGGTCGCCGCTGGAGGTGCGTTGCGACCAGGCGCGGATATCGGCCAGGTATCCCCTTCCCTGCTTGTCCAGCCGCCGCGGGTCATTCTCTGCCTGTTTCAACCGGTGCAGGCACAGGTAATTGGCCCGTCCTTTCAGCAACGCAACATTGAGCGCCCGCCCGACGGCCCTGCGCACCAGGGGCAGGTCGCGGGTAAACAACTGGTCCTGCAGGTGCTTGGTGCCGGTAGAGATGATCACCTTGTAACCGGACTGGAGCGCCGGCGTGAGGTAGGCAAAGGTCTTGCCGGTCCCGGTGCCGGCCTCGCAGATCAGTGATTCGCCGTTGTCTATCGCCTCCCGGATGGCCTCCGCCATCTCCACCTGCTGGGGCCGGACCGTGAAGTCAGGAACCAGGCCCGCGAGAGCGCCGTCTTCGCCAAGGATGTCTGTCGGGGTCTGCATTATGATAATTGCCCCCTGACGTCATGCCGGGCTTGACCCGGCATCCAGTGAAATACTGTGTCGCCCTTTGGACGACTCTTTGTTTTACTGGATTCCCGCCTGCGCGGGAATGACAAAAGGGGCCTCTTGAATGGTCTTATGGGTCGAGATGGCACATCAAGTCAGCTTTTTACGCGGCTTACGTATTCACCAGTGCGGGTATCCACCTTGATTTTCTCGTCCTGCTCGACGAACAGGGGGACCTTGACGGTGGCGCCGGTTTCCAGGACGGCCGGTTTGGTGCCGCCGGAGGCGGTGTCGCCGCGCACTCCGGGATCGGTTTCAGTGATTGTCAGTTCGACGAAGTTGGGTGGCTGGACGGTCAGCGGCGCGCCGTTCCACAAGGTCACCCCGCAGAGCTCCTCCCCCGTCAGCCACTGGTCTGCATCGCCCAGCGCGGTCCTGCCGACTTCAATCTGCTCATAGGTGCTCGTGTCCATGAAATACCAGATTTCGCCATCGTTGTAGAGGTACTGTAACTCCACGTCCATCACGTCCGCCGCGGGGACGCTTTCCCCGGACTTGTAGGTCTTCTCCAGCACCCTGCCCGTCTTCAGGTTGCGGATCTTTATGCGAGTGAATGCCTGGCCCTTGCCCGGCTTGACAAACTCGCTGTCGAGAATGGTGCAGGGGTCCCCGTCGATGGTCAGTTTCAGGCCGGGCTTGAATTCATTGGTACTATGGTTAACCATGTGTCCTTCACTTCGGTTTGATGGATGAAACCTGCCGGTAGCCTCGCGGCAGGACGTTGCCGCGGCGGCCGCGTTCGCCATGGTAACGGTTCCAGTCCTTCGTTTTCAAGGTCAGGTGGCGTTTGCCGGACACCAGGCGCAGTTTGTCTTTTTTCCCGAACACGGTGAGCGCAACCAGGTATTCCTCCCGGTTCTTCAGCCGGGCCGGCGGTACCTGCATGACCTTGACCCCCTTGCCCCGGCCCAGTTGCGGGAATTCGGCCAGGTCCGTCACCAGCAGGCGGCCCTCTGAACTCACGGCGGCCACCAGGTCCTGCTTGTGGTCGGAGACCGGTACAGGCGGCAGTATCAGCGCGGACTGCGGCACGTTCAGCACGGCCTTGCCGGCTTTCGCCTTCACGTACAGGTCGCCCAGCCTGGCGACGAACCCGTAACCCGCGTCGGTGGCCAGGAAATACAGGTCGTCGCCCTCGCCCAGCATGACGCCGATGAAGGCGGCGCCATCCGGCGGCGTCACCCAGGCGGACACCGGTTCGCCGTGGCTGCGCGCGGACGGCAGGATGTGTGAAGGGATGGAATAGCAGCGGCCGGTAGTATCCAGGAACACCGCCAACTGGTTGCTACGCCCCATGGCGGCCTGCCTGAAATCGTCGCCGGCCCGGTAAGTCAGGGTCTCCGGGTCGATATCATGGCCCTTCGCGGCCCGGACCCAGCCCTTCTCGGACAGGATCACCGTCACCGGTTCCGTGGGCATCAGTTGGGTCTCGTCCATGGCCCTGGCTTCTTCACGCTGTTCCAGGGGCGAGCGCCGCGCATCGCCGAACTTTTCCATGTCGGCCCGGATTTCCTCCTTCACCTGGTTCTTCAGGCGGGCGGCCGAACCCAGTACCTGTTGCAGGGACTCCCGTTCTTCCTGCAACTCGTCCAGTTCGCCCCGTATCTTTATCTCCTCCAGCTTGGCCAGGCGCCGCAACCTGAGGTCGAGAATGGCCTCCGCCTGGGCGTCGGACAGGTCGAAGCGCCGCATCAACTCCCGCTTGGGATCGTCCTCCTCGCGCACGATCCGGATCACCTCGTCGATGTTCAGGTAGGCGACCATCAGGCCTTCCAGGACGTGCAGGCGCTGTTCCACCTGCTCCAGCCGGTGTTGCAGGCGCCGGCGCACCGTCTCGGTGCGGTACTCCAGCCATTCCTGCAGGATGGTCTTCAGGTCCTTGACCCGGGGCCGCCCGTTGATGCCGATCATGTTCAGGTTGACCCGGTAACTGCGCTCCAGGTCCGTGGTGGCGAACAGGTGCGACATCAGTTCCGCCAGGTTCACCCGGTTCGAGCGCGGGATAAACACCAGCCGGGTCGGGTTTTCATGGTCGGATTCATCGCGCAGGTCCTCCAGCATCGGCAGTTTCTTCGCCTGCATCTGCGCGGCCACCTGTTCCAGAACCTTGTTGCCGGACGTCTGGTAGGGCAACGCGGTCACGATGACGTTGCCGCTCTCCTTCTCCCACCTGGCCCGCAGTTTCACGGAACCGGTACCGCTGCGATAGATTTCCTGGATTTCATGGGCAGGCGTGATGATTTCCGCCTCGGTGGGGAAGTCGGGGCCTTTGACATGCTCGAACAGGTCCTCAATCGTGCTCCGGGGCCGCTCCAGCAGGCGGATACAGGCGCCGGCCACTTCCCCCAGGTTGTGGGGCGGGATGTCCGTCGCCATGCCCACGGCAATGCCCGTGGCGCCGTTCAGCAGGATATTGGGCAGGCGCGCCGGCAGCAGCTTCGGCTCCTTCAGGGTGCCGTCGAAATTGGGTATCCAGTCGGCGGTGCCCTGCCCCAGCTCCGCCAGCAGCGCCTGGCTGTAGGGTTTGAGCCTGGATTCCGTGTAGCGCATGGCCGCAAACGACTTGGGATCGTCCATGGAACCCCAGTTCCCCTGGCCGTCGATGACGGGATAGCGGTAACTGAAGTCCTGGGCCATCAGCACCATGGCCTCGTAGCAGGCGCTGTCCCCGTGGGGGTGGAACTTGCCGATGACGTCGCCCACCGTGCGCGCCGATTTCTTGAACTTGGCGGCCGCGCTCAGCCCCAGTTCCGACATGGCGTAGATGATGCGCCGCTGTACCGGCTTCAACCCGTCGCCGATATGCGGCAACGCCCGGTCCAGGATGACATACATCGAGTAATCCAGGTATGCTCTTTCGGTGAATTCGTGCAGCGGCTGGGTTTCGTTCTGCTCGAAATCCAGGATGAGATTTTCCGGCATTGCGTCTCTCTTTCTATACCGTAGCCAGGTCGCCCTTGCTTTCCAGCCAGTCCTTGCGGTCCGGGGCGCGTTTTTTCGCCAGCAGCATGTCCATCATCCGATCAGAGCGGTCGTCTTCCGGCAGGGTGAGTTTGACCAGGCGGCGCGTTTCCCGCGCCATGGTGGACTCGCGCAACTGCATGGGGTTCATCTCGCCCAGGCCCTTGAAACGCTGCACGTTGACCGTGCCCGTGATCTTCTCCGCGGCGATGCGGTCCAGCACGCCGGATTTTTCCGAATCGTCCAGGGCGTAGAACACTTCCTTGCCCACGTCTATGCGGTACAGGGGCGGCATGGCCACGAAAACGTGACCGGCGCGCACCAGGGGGCGGAAATGCCTGAGGAACAGGGCGCACAACAGGGTGGCGATGTGCAGGCCGTCGGAATCCGCATCGGCCAGGATGCAGATGCGGCCGTAGCGCAGCCGGGACAGGTCGTCGGAACCCGGGTCCACACCCAGGGCCACCGAGATATCGTGGACTTCCTTCGAGGACAGCACCTCGCCCGGTTCCACCTCCCAGGTGTTAAGGATTTTCCCCCGTAACGGCATGACCGCCTGGAATTCCCGGTCCCGGGCCTGCTTGGCGGAACCACCGGCGGAATCCCCTTCCACCAGGAACAACTCGCTGTGTTCGGCGGACTGGCTGGCGCAGTCCGCCAGCTTGCCCGGCAGCGCAGGGCCGCTGGTGACCTTCTTGCGCACCACGTTCTTGCCCGCCTTCAGCCGGCTCTGGGCATGGCGGATGGCCAGTTCGGCGATGCGCTCGCCGGTCTCCACGTGCTGGTGCAGCCACTGGCTCAGGGCATCGCGCACCACGCCGGAAACGAAGGTGGAGCATTCCCGCGAGGCCAGCCGTTCCTTGGTCTGGCCCAGGAACTGGGGGTTGTCCATCTTTATCGAGAGCAGGTAGGAGCAACGGTCCCAGACGTCCTCCGCGCTCAGCTTGACGCCGCGGGGCAGCAGGTTACGCGACTCGCAGAATTCCCGGAAGGCTTCCAGCAGTCCCTGGCGCAGGCCGTTCACGTGGGTGCCGCCCTGGGTGGTGGGCACCAGGTTGACGTAACTCTCCGTGATCAGGTCGCCCGGTTCCGGCAGCCAGTGCACCGCCCAGTCCACCTGCTCGTCATTGCCTTGCATGTGGCCGGTAAACGGCTCGACGGGCAGCAATTCGACACCGGACAGCATGCTTGAAAGATACGTGCTGATGCCGTCCTCGTAGTGCCATTCCGTCTGTTCGTTGGCGGCTTCATCATCGAGCCTGACCGTCAGGCCGGGGCACAACACCGCCTTGGCGCGCAGCAGGTGTTTCAGCTTCGCCCTTGCCACCGTGACGGTATCGAAATACTCCGGGTCCGGCCAGAAGCGCAGGGTGGTGCCGGTGTTGCGCTTGCCGACCTCCCCTACCACCTCCAGCGGGCTGACCGGCTTGCCGTCGGCAAAGGCCATGTTGTATTCGTTGCCGTCCCGTTTGACCCACACTTCCAGGTGTTTCGACAGGCCGTTGACCACGGACACGCCCACGCCGTGCAGACCGCCCGAGAACCGGTAATTCTTGTCGGAAAACTTGCCCCCCGCGTGCAGGCGGGTGAGGATAACTTCCACGCCGGGGAGTTTCTCGCCCGGGTGTATATCCACGGGCATGCCCCGGCCATTGTCTGTCACCGTGACGGAGTCGTCCTTGTGCAGGATGACCTCGACCTTGTTTGCGTGTTCGATGATGGCCTCATCGACGCTGTTGTCCACCACTTCCTGCACCAGGTGATTGGGCCGGGAAGTGTCGGTGTACATGCCCGGCCGCTTGCGCACCGGCTCGAGACCGGTTAATACTTCGATATCGGCGGCGGCGTAGGTGTCGGCCAAGTGTGGGTGCCCTCGTAAATGCTGCGAAAACCTGGGTTCGTAATGCCGGGCTTGACCCGGCATTCAGTTAAACAATGTGCCGCTGAAAGCGGCACTTTATTATACTGGATTCCCGCCTGCGCGGGAATTACGAAAGATGGGGTCAGAGTAAAAATTCTGACGACTCTTACTCTGACCCCTTTAATTTGGGCAGGAGCCTAGGCGGCCAGATCCCTGATGAGCGACTCGCGTATTTCCGCCGGTATGGGTGCTACCTGGCAGGTGTACTCCGCATGGCTTATGCCTGCGGAAATTTCCGAGCCCTGCCGCAGCGCGCCGATGTCCTCCGGCGACAATTCAAAACGCATGAAGTGCACGGATGAGGTCTTGTCCCCGGTTGCGCGTTCCAGGTCTTCGTCACACACCGGCGATATTACCGGGCCGGCGCCGACGCGCATCCAGACGCAGTCCTCCACACCGATCAGCTTTGCCAGCATATCACTGCGTTCGGCGGGATCATCGTATTCCAGCATGAATGTGGCCTTCCAGTTGCGCCCGTCCGGTATCAGCGGGTTGTAGGCCGCCAGTTCCTCCTCGATGGCGTCGCGCTCGAAGATCTTCTCGATGCGCAGCATCTCCTGCACCTGGTACTGGATGGTCAGGCGGTCTTCAAAATACAGGTTGGCATTGGCGCCCAGCGCCAGGCGCCGCGCCTTCTTGTGCGCCATTACGACGGCCCGGAAATCGCTGCGGATTTCCGCGTATTTTTCCAGTGTGTAGAGGTCTTCTCTGCCCAGTTTCTGCGGCATGGTTTACAGGCCGTAGGCGGTTCTCAGCAGGGAGAAGGCGGATTCGGCCGCGCCCGGATCAGCCTCCCCCATGCCGTTTTCAATCTGCGCGCCCGCCATGGGGCAATCGCTGACATAATGGTTCGCTTCGGCCTGCTTCACCTTGTTCACCACCGGACGGCATATTTTTGTCGATATGTTGTGGCTTTCGGCCTTGACCGCGTAGGTGCCGTCGTGGCCCGAGCAGCGTTCGATCACGTCGATCTCCGTGTCCGGGACCAGCGCCAGTATATCGCGGGTCTTCAGGCCGATATTCTGTACCCGCTGGTGGCAGGGCGCGTGGTAGGCAATTTTGCCCAGGGAATGCCTGAAATCCGTATTCAGCTTCCCTTCCCTGTGGCGCAGCATGAGGTATTCGAACGGGTCGTAAAACGCCTGGCGGACCTTCTCTACAACCTCATCATCGGGGAACATGAGGGGCAGTTCCTGCTTGAACATCAATACGCAGGACGGGATGGGGGCAACGATGTCCCAGCCCTGGTCCACCAGCGCCGCGAGTTGGGGAATATTGACCTCTTTTGCCCGTTCCACCGCTTCGAGATCGCCCAGTTCCAGCTTCGGCATGCCGCAGCATTCTTCCTTTTGCGCCAGGGTGACCGGGATGCCGTTATGTTCGAATACGGCGACCAGGTCCTGCGCCACCCCGGGCGTATTCCGGTTGCAGTAACAGGTGACGAACAGGGCCGCCTTCCCGGTGGTGCGCCCCGCCGGCTCGGCCGTGAGCGGCGCCAGCTGCCTGCCCTTCGCCCTGCTACGGAACGGCCTGGAATGGAACTCCGGCAAGGGCGCATCGGCGTGGATGCCCACGGTTTTTTCCAGCAGTTTGCGCAGCGGCCGGGTTTTATTTGCCGCGTTCGCCACCTGGGCAACCACCGGGATGCCGGCCAGGTTGCCGACGGCTTTTGTCGAGGTCAGCACCCGGTCGCGCCATTTCGTCCCGCCCTCCCTGAAGTTCACGGCCTTGGCGCGCAGCATAAGGTGGGGGAAATCGACGTTCCACTCGTGGGGAGGCACGTAGGGGCACTTGGTCATATAGCAGAGATCGCACAGGTAGCAGTGCTCCACGACCTTACCGTAATCCTCCTGCGCCACGCCGTCCACCTCCATGGTGTCCGACTCGTCGACCAGGTCAAACAGAGTGGGGAACGCATTGCAAAGGCTGACACAGCGGCGGCAGCCGTGGCAGATGTCAAAGACGCGCTCCAGCTCCGCGTTCAGCGCCTCCCGGTCGTAGTAGTCCGGCTGTTTCCATTCAATGGGATGCCGGGTCGGGGCTTCCAGGCTGCCTTCGCGGATATCGGTGCTCATATGAGAAAAGGGGACAGGTTTGAAACCTGTCCCCGGTCAGTGTGCAGGTCCGCTCAAATCAGGCGTCGAGGTTGTCCAGGGCCTTCTGGAAACGGTTGGCATGGGAGCGTTCCGCCTTGGCGAGTGTCTCGAACCAGTCGGCGATCTCGTCCAGACCTTCGTCCCGTGCAGTCTTTGCCATACCCGGATACATATCGGTGTACTCGTAGGTTTCACCGGCAATGGCGGCTTTAAGGTTGTTCTCGGTGGAACCGATGGGCTCACCCGTTGCGGGGTCTCCTACCTCTTCCAGGTATTCCAGGTGGCCGTGGGCATGGCCGGTTTCGCCTTCTGCAGTCGAACGGAATACCGCGGATACGTCATTGAAGCCCTCCACGTCCGCTTTCTGGGCAAAATACAGGTAACGACGGTTGGCCTGTGACTCGCCTGCAAACGCCGCTTTCAGGTTTTCTTCGGTTTTGGTGTCTTTCAAACTCATCTTGCTATCTCCTGGTGATTGATCTGTTCTGGTTTTATTATGATTGAAACAGGTGTTATCCAACCAGAATTTTACTAATCCCGCCGATAGTGTCAACTTGATCAACAGGGGAATTACATTGTATTTTTTAATCGTGTACATAGGTTTTATCAATAAGAAGGATAGATGGAGTAGATAAATGGGGTCAGAGTAAGAAATTCGAAGAATTTTTACTCTGCCCCCCTATATTCGGTACAATCCCTGCCATCATCGACTGGAGGCCGACTCGTGTCCGAAACCAAAAACGAAATAGATTTTGAGAAAGCGCTGGCCGAACTGGAACAGCTTGTTGAAACCATGGAAAAAGGCGATCTCACCCTGGAAGAATCCCTGAAACAGTTCGAGCGTGGCGTAACCCTGACCCGCGCCTGCCAGAAGGCCCTGACAGAGGCCGAGCAGAAAGTACGCATCCTGACCCGTGACAACGAATCCGCTGAACTGGCCGAATTTGAAGCGGATTCCGACAATGGCGCATGAAAGGGGACAGATTTGAAATCTGTTCCTGCCGACTCCGTCAGGTTTGGATAAGCTTTTCAAGACCGTCTGGAAGCCAGGGATGGCTGGAAGCGAGCGTACATGGATGTATTCACAGCGTGTCTTGAAAAGCTTATCCAAACCTGCCCTGAACCAAGGCTTCATGAATTTTACCGAACGATTGGCAATCTATCAGGCGAGGGTGGAAGCCGCCCTGGACCGCTGGATACCGGCGGCGACGGAGAAGCCGGAATCCCTGAACGAGGCCGTTCGTTACTCGGTTTTCGGCGGCGGCAAACGTATCAGGCCGGTGCTGGTTTACGCCGGCGGCGAAGCATTCGGTGTGGAGCCTGCGGCGCTGGACGGCTGTGCCTGCGCAGTGGAAATGATCCATACCTATTCACTCATCCATGACGACCTTCCGGCAATGGACGATGACGACCTGCGGCGCGGGCGGCCGACCTGCCACAAGGCTTACAACGAGGCTACGGCCATCCTGGCCGGGGATGCCTTGCAGGCCCTGGCATTCCAGGTGCTGGCGCAGGATCCTGAAATTACGGCTCCGGCCGAACAACGCCTGAGGATGATCGCCACCCTGGCGTTAGCCGCCGGACCGGCCGGCATGACCGGCGGGCAGGCCATCGACCTGGAGGCCGAGAACAGGATACTCAACCTGGAAGAACTCCAGGACATGCATGCGCGCAAGACCGGCGCCCTGATCAGGGCAAGCGTGGAACTGGGCGCGTTGTGCTCCGGGAGCGTCGACGAGCAAAGGTTTGACAAGGTCTCACGCTACGCGGACTGCATCGACCTGGCATTTCAAATCCACGACGACGTGCTCGACATTGAAGGCGATACCGAAACCCTGGGCAAACCCCAGGGCTCCGACCTGGAACGGAACAAGGCGACCTACCCCAACCTGCTGGGCCTTGACGGCGCGAAACAGGCTGCGCGGGAAGCGCTGGACGAAGCCCTGGGCCACCTCGAGGATTTTGGCGAAGAGGCGGGAATGCTGCGTCAGATTGCGCTTTATATCGTAGAGAGGAATAATTAATGTGTCGCCTGTCGGCGACAGTTTGATTCACTGGATTCCGGCTTTCGCCGGAATGACGAAGAGGGGGCCGGAATGGCGAAGAGAGGGGGCGGGATGATGAAGCTCTTGTTCGTCATGCCGGGCTTGACCCGGCATCCAGTGGAATACTCCGTCGCCACAGGCGACTCTTTATTCACCCGCCCCCGGCCTTCGCCTCCTCCCAAAGTTCATCCATTCTCTCCAGCGAGGCGCTTTCCAGGTCCTCTCCTTCCTCCTCAAGCCTGGTCTGAATAAACCGGAAGCGCTGCTCAAACTTGTTGTTTGCCTCGCGCAGCGCGGTTTCCGGGTTGACCTGCAGGTGCCTGGCGAGATTGACGGCTGCAAACAACACATCGCCCAGTTCCGACTGCAGGCGGGAGCGCTCTTCCGAGTCGGCCATGTCCTGTTTGAGTTCGTTGATTTCCTCTTCCAGCTTGGCCAGCACCGGCGCCGGGTTATCCCAGTCGAAACCGGCCCGCGCCGCGCGTTTCTGCAGTTTCTCCGCCCGCTGCAGCGCCGGCAAGGCCCTGGCGATATTGCCGAGATAGTCTCCGGCATTTTCCTCCCGTTTCATCTTCCCCCAGTTACGCTTCACCTCCTCTACCGTGTCAACCCGTTGTCCGGCGAAAACATGGGGATGCCTGCGGACCAGCTTCTCGCAGACGCCGCTCGCCACGTCAGTAAATTCGAAACTGCCGGCCTCGGCTGCCATGTGCGAATAAAGGATGATATGGAACAGCAGATCTCCCAGTTCGTCCATGATGTCTTCCATGCTGTTGCGCTCTATGGCGTCGACCAGTTCGTAAATTTCTTCCAGTGTATACGGAATGATGGTTTCCATCGTCTGCTGCCTGTCCCAGGGGCATCCCGTTTCCGGGTCGCGCAGCGCCGCCACTATGCCGATCAGCTCTTGTATTGGCTTCATCTTAACTATCCCACACAAAATCGCTTGTAATATCTTAATATTCTGGTAATTTTCGTTCTTTAACATTCCTCACGGAATTTACGGCAAGCTGCCGGACCTCCAGAGACGGGATCCGGCGCAGGATTATCAGATTAACACATGACACCGCTTATCTTACGACTGGATATATCCGGAACACCGGTCACCTGGATTCCCTGGCAGGACGCGGTGAGCCTGTATTGCCGCGACATGGTGGGCTGGACCGCGGGCGATGAGACCTTCACGTTCCATGGCGGCACCTCGAGACTCAGCGGCCTGCGCTCCTCCGTATCGATCAATTCCATCATTGCCGTCAAACGGTCAAGAAATCACAGGCATATTTACCGGAGCATCCCGCCGTTGACCAATCGCGAACTTTTTCAGCGCGATGCCCGCATCTGCATGTATTGCGGCCACCGCCATAGAGACAGTTCGCTGACCCGCGACCATGTCATCCCCATGTCCCGCGGGGGCAGGGACCGCTGGTCCAACGTGGTCACCGCCTGCCGTCAATGCAATACCCGCAAGGGCAACAGGACACCGGAAGAGGCAAAAATGTCGCTGCTGGCGGTGCCTTATGTCCCGAACTGGGCAGAGTATCTTGCGTTATCGAACAGGAAAATACTGGCCGACCAGATGGAATTCCTGAAAACCCAGTTTTCTGGCCGGAAGATGCCGTTCCATAATCAATGAAGATCATAATCAGCATATTCATCATCGGCCTGTCGCTGCAGGTCGGGGCTGCGGACCAGTCAGGCAATTATGCAATATGGGGGAAAGGCCAGAAGTCCTGTTTCCGCTACCTGAAAGAACGCGCCGGGGGCATGGACCAGGCCTACAGGGAATATGTCATGGGCTACCTGACCGCGTACAACGCCGTGGCGCCGGAAACCTACAGTATTTCCAGGGACATGAACCTGGACCAGATCATGACCTGGCTGGACGATTATTGCGACGCGAACCAGGTGAACGGCCTCGAACAGTCCCTGCTCCAGTTCATCAACAACCACTATGAACAGCGTTACCGGATGCCGCCCGGCAGGATGGGCCGTTGAGAATCTCACGGATTCTCGCGTGCAATATTTCCCGCTTCGTGTTATAGTACGGCTCTAATATATTCAGGATTTTCTCATCTGCGGATTGAATTTGTCTGAAATATGCGTCATTATTGGCGGAATCGCTTAAAACCACTGTAACCGGGCAAACTGGAGAGTAAAACATGAAGAAAACCTTAGTCAAAGTAACATTTTTTGCGGCTGTACTGATGGTACTGGGAGGTTGCGCGACGGTTGAGCAACTTAACGAGGTTAGGGCAATTGCAGAAAGTGCTCAATCCGCAGCGAACAGTGCGGCTTCTGCGGCCAGCAGCGCTTCCTCAGCAGCGGACAGCGCAGCAGCAGCAGCCAACCAGGCAATGGATGCAGCAAGTTCGGCCCAGTCTGCAGCCGATGCGGCGATGGCCTGCTGCAACGAAAACACCAGCAAGCTGGATCGCATGTTTGAAAAAGCGATGCAGAAGTAACATCCTGACTGACTGATTGTACAACTACATGCCGGCCGGTGCGTTGTAACATGACAGCGCACCGGAAGGTATCCCTTGCGTCACTGCACTGACGCGACTTCCTGTTTCTCCGGGCCTTCCGGATCCTCTGCGAGGACTTGCCCTATTTCCACCGGGATGCCGTTGCTTTCGGCGATGACTGTTTTCACCAGGTCCCAGTCCACCTGGTATCCTCTTTCTCCGGTGATGTCGATCAGCATTTCCACCACACTGGTCAGGTTCCCTTCGAACTGTTCTGCGTCCTCCTCCAGGTACGGATGCGCCTCCAGGTAGATTTTATCTTCCAACCGGCCTACCTTGTAAGGCTGGTTGACGATGCGCACCGGCGTATTCAGCTTGACCTGCCGGTACAGGCTTTTGATGTTTTCAGGATACAGGCGGATACAGCCGTGGCTGACGCGCATGCCTATGCCGAACGGTTTGTTCGTGCCATGAATAATATACTCGGGCATTCCCAGCCTCATCATATAATTACCCAGGGGGTTTTTCGGTCCCGGGGGCACCCGCTTCGGCAGCGGATCACCCATTTCCGCATGTTCCTTGCGGATCGATTCCGGCGGATACCAGGAAGGCCGGGTCTTCTTCTGGATAATCCGGGTATCCAGGTAAGGCGTCGCCCAGCCCTGGCGGCCGACCCCGATTGGATGGGTAATCACCTCCGATGCCTGGCCGGTATCCTGCGGAGGATAGTAGTAAAGGCGCATCTCCGGTATGTTCAGCACAATGCCCACTTTGGGGGCGCCCGGCAAAACATACCGGGTCGGCAACATGATTTCGGTGCCCTGGCCGGGCAACCAGGTATCCACGCCGGGATTGGCCAGCTTGATCTCCCTGAAACCCAGTCCGTTGGCCCTGGCTATGTCGGGGAGTGTGTCTTCGTGCCTGGCCTGAACTGTTTCCATGACGCCGACCATTGAATCTCCGGGATTCTTCAGCGTGTAGGAAACCGTCGCCCGGACGGGCGCGTAAGCGGATATGGCTATCAGGATGACGGCAACCCGTAATGAGAAGCGTCTCAAAATATCATCAGGCATCAGAATTCCTTCAGTCTCGGCATCAGTTCAACCAGGTTGCAGGGCCGGGTCCGGAAGTCAAGCTGGTGCGAGATAACGCTGTCCCAGGCAGTGGCGCAGGCGCCGGACGAACCCGGCAGGCAAAAGATATAGGTGCCGCCGGCGACCCCGGCAAGGGCGCGCGACTGCAATGACGACGTGCCTATCTCCTGGTAGGACAGGTATCGGAACAGTTCGCCGAAACCCTCGATTTCCTTGTCGAACAGGACGGATACAGCCTCCGGCGTGCCGTCACGACCAGTCACGCCCGTGCCTCCCGTGGCCAGAACCGCATCCACTTCCGTATCTGCGCACCAGCGCGCTACTTCCGCCCGGATCCGGTAAATATCATCCGGCACGATGGCCTTTTCATGCAGGCGATGACCCGCCTCCTCCAACCTGCGCACCAGAAGTTTCCCGGACTTGTCGGTCTTTTCCGTACGCGAATCGGAGACGACGAGCACGGCGATGTTCAGCGGCTTGAGTTCTCTGTCTGACACGTCTTACCCGGATGCCAAAAAGGGACAGTATAAACTAACATGGATGTTAATTGTGGCCGATCCAGTCGGAAACCGCGCGGTAATACCAGAGCAGGGCCAATGCGCGGGCAATGAAAAATGCCATCAGGGCCAGCCATAAACCGTGGTTGCCGAGCCCCTGCAGCAGGTACCAGCAGGGAAGATAGACGATGAAGGTCGAAAACAGCATGGCGTTCCTGAGTTCCCTGCCCCGGGTGGCGCCGATGAATATACCGTCCAGCAGGAAGCACCAGACGGAGATGACCGGTGCGGCGATCATCCAGGGCAGGAACAGGTAGGCAGTCTCCCGGACTGTCTCGATGTCCGTCATCAGGTTGAGCAGCCCGTTACCGGCGACGATGAACAACAGGGAATACAGCAACGCAACGCCGCCGCCCCAGGCCATGGCCGTACGGACGGACTCGCGCAACTCCTCAGGGGCTCTTGCGCCGACGGCCTTGCCGACCAGGGCCTCCGCGGCATTGGCGAAACCGTCCAGGCCCAGGGCCACCAGCAACAGGAAGTTCAACAGGATGGCATTAGCCGCCAGGACCAGTTCTCCCTGGTTGGCCCCCTGCCTGGTAAAAAACGCAAACGCGAAGATCAGGCATAGAGTCCTGATAAAGATATTCTGGTTCAGTAACAGCAGCGAGGTAAAGCCTTGCCTGTCCAGTATAACCGCCCTGCGCCAGCGGCCGGCATGCCGTTTCAGTTCACCGTGGATGAACAGCCCGGCAAGTGCGCTGCCGCAGAACTGGGAAATGACGGAAGCCAGGGCCACGCCGCGCACGTCCAGGTGCAGGCCGAAGACAAACACGAAGTCGAGCACGATATTCAGAACGCCGATCAGCAGGGTGACATAAAACGTGGCCCGTGCATTCTGCATGCCCAGCAACCAGCCGATGAAAGTCATGTTCAGCAATACGGCGGGCGCGCCCCAGACCGCCCAGTAGAAGTAAACCTCGGCATTGGTCCTGACGTCCGGAGTTCCGCCGACAAGGTCCAGTCCCAGGGTAACGATAGGAGTCTGGAGTAACAGTATGGCCAGGGCTATGAGAATCGCCAGGAAGCAACTGTGCAGCAGTGTCGACCTGATACGGTCATTGTTTTCATCTCCCTTGAACTGGGCGACAACACCCACGGTGCCCATGCGCAGAAAGCCCATGCCCCAGTAAAGGAAGCTGAAAATCACGCCGGCTACTGCCACTGCGCCGATATAAGCAGGGGTCTCCAGGTGGCCGACCACTGCCGTATCGACCATTCCCTGAAGGGCAACCGTCAGGTTGGACAGGATTAACGGACCCGCCAGCCGCAGCAGGCGGTTATGACGGTTTGACATCCATGCTAATTACCTGTTCCCCATCTACCAAAAAAGAAATGTTCGCCGGCAGGATTGCGTTTTCTCGGTGCGAACTCCCTCTCCTGCCGTTCTTCAGGGACATCCTCCCGCGCCGTCTGATAGCCGATGGCGATCATGGCCATGGGTGTGTGATCGTCCGCAATGCCGAACGCCTGTATGGACTTGTCTGCATCGAAACCTCCCATCTGGTGCGCCATGAGGCCCAGGTCGGTGGCCTGCAGGCATAAACTGATGGAGGCGGCGCCGGTATCGTATTGCGCCCACCTGTTGGGCTCACCGTTATGTTTGAAGCGCTCCACTGCGACCGCCAGTATCAGCACCGGCGCATGCTGCGCCCAGGCGCGATTCCCCTCTACCACGCAGTCCAGGGCAGTCTTCCAGGCCACCTCATCCACGGACCTGTCACAGATAATGAAATTCCAGGGTTGGGCGCCGTAACAGGACAGGGACCACCTTGCGGCCTCTATACAGGCTGAGAGTTTTTCCGCTTCTACCGGCCGGCCGGGGTTGTATGACACGCCGCTCCAGCGCCTGGCGATCAGGTCATTGACAGGGACTGAGGTAATCGCTTTCTTTTCGAACATTATTGATTTTCCTTCGTTGTATGGAGATTACCCGCCATTATAACGGTTACACCGGTTTGTGCGACAACTGCCCGGGAACTGAGTAAGCTCCGACTTAATCTCAGAGTTTCCCTAATCCCGGCGCAATCGATCCGAGGTTGCAATCGGCGTCCGGAAGTTCATGACGACAATCCCGGAGGAGATGACAAAGGTGATCAACGTCGCAAGCTGGATCATGTACGAGGTGTTCTGTGCAATGAAGCGCGCCTCGGCCGCCAGTACTGCAATCAGGAAGGAGAACTCGCTGATCTGCCCCAGCCGGTAGCCCACTTCCCTGGATATTACCCGTTTTTCGTGCGCTTTCACGAACAGCTTCTCAAAGATGACAGGTTTAATGATGAGGGCGCAGACCGCGAGCGCGGTCGCCGGCAGTATGATTTCCGAGATGATATCCAGGTTGAAACTGGCGCCCAGCGAAAAGAAGAACAGCACCAGGAAGAAATCCCGCAACGGTTTCAGTTTCATGGTGATAAACAGGGCTATGGGGCTGGCCGCCAGGGTGATGCCGGCAATGAACGCGCCGATCTCGCGGGACAGCCCCAGCATCACGGACACCTCGGCGATGGCCAGGCACCAGGCAATGGCCAGCAGGAAGATGTATTCATGGATCTGGTCGAAGCGCTGGATCAACCTGACGATGACATAGCGCTCGAAGAACCAGGAAATCAGGATCAGCAGCGGGAGCGTCAGTATCTGCATAGTGATGTCCAGCAGCAACTGGTCGTTTTTTCCGTATCCCTGCAGCATCAGCAGAATGATGATCGCGATCAGATCCTGGATTAACAGTACGCTGATGATCATCTGTCCCGTGTGGCGGTGGTGCAACGCGGTGGTGGGCAACAACTTCACGCCGATGATGGTACTGGAGAACATCATGATGGAACCGATCAGCACCGCCTCGGCCAACGGGTAACTGAAACCCAGGGCAATGGCGAAACCCGCGGCAAAAAACAGCAGCGAACTCAGTAACGTGACCCACATCGCCTCACCCAGCATCTTCCACAGTTCCTGGGGGAACAGGTCCAGCCCAAGCAGGTAGAGCAGGAACACGATGCCGATATGGGACATGTCGGCGATCAGTTCGGGATCGTCGACCCATCCCAGGCCCCAGGGACCCAACATGACGCCGAGCACGATATAGGCAACGATCACCGCCTGGCGCGCATACAACGCCAGGGTGGCCAGCACCGCAGCACCGGTAAAAATCAGGAACAGGGAAAATTCAATCTCATGCAAAGCCGTCATGAGATATAAAATACCATGATAATCCGCAGATGACGCAGATTAACGCAGATGTTTTTTTTCACGTAATGCCGGGCTTGACCCGGCATCCAGTAAAATATTGTGTCGCCTGAAAGGCGACACTTTGTCTCACTGGATTCCCGCGTGCGCGGGAATGACGAATAAGCTCATAGCCAGTAAAAATAATCTGCGTTAATCTGCGTCATCTGCGGATTTTCTCATCAGGTAGATGATAAGCAATAAGGCCGGCGCTCCGAGCAAACCGGCATAGAGGAAGAAGTACGCGTAGCCCGCGGCCTCGACCACGATACCGGAAAAACCGCCAATGATCTTTGCCGGCAGGGTCATCAGGGACGAAAACAGGGCGTACTGGGTCGCGGTGTACGTGGTATTGGTGAGGCTGGAGAGGTAGGCGATGAAGGCCGAGGTGGCGAAACCGCCGCTCAGGTTGTCCATACTGATCACGACGGCCAGGCTGACCACGTCGGGATCGCTCATCGCCAGCCAGACAAAGAACAGGTTGGTGACGGGCACCAGGATGGCGCCCACCATCAGCGGTTTATAAATCCCGTAGCGCAGGACGAAGATCCCGCCCAGGCCGGCGCCGAGGATGGTCATGAAAAATCCGAATATCTTGGTGACATTGGCGATCTCGATCTTGCTGAAACCCAGGTCCAGGTAAAACGGGTTGGCCATCACGCCCATGGTGATGTCGCTGAGCCGGAACGTGCCGATGAGCAGCAGGATCACCAGGGCCAGCAACCCGTTCCTGCGGAAGAACTCGACGAAGGGACTGACCACGGCGCCGGTAAACCAGGCGGCGAACCGGGTCAGCGCATGGTGGTTGCTCTCCAGGCCCAGTTTCCTGCCAAGTTCGTTTTCCAGGTCGCCGGCCGCCGCGGAGACCGGGTGATCCGGTTCGGCAATAACCAGGGTCGTTATGATGCCGACGCCCATCAGGCAGGCCATGGTGAAATACGCGTGTTGCCAGGTTTGGGCCGCGGCGATGTAAAACGCGCCGGCGCCAGCGACCAGCAGCGCCACCCGGTAGCCGAACACGTAGCTGGCGGCCATCGCCCCCTGCAGCAGGCGGTCCACCGCTTCGATGCGGTACGCGTCGATGGTGATGTCCTGGGTGGCCGAGCCGAATGCGACCAGCAGCGCGAAGATCGCGATCTGCTGCAGGTGCGCTTGCGGGTCGCTCATGGCCATTCCTGCAAGGCCCAGGGCAATCAGGAACTGGGCCGACAGCATCCAGGAACGCCTTTTACCCAGTCGCCCGGTCAGGAAAAAAATCGGCGTCCGGTCCACCACCGGCGCCCAGAACACCTTGATCGAGTAGGTAATGCCTATCCAACTGAAAAAACCGATGGTGGACAGGGCCAGTCCGGAATCCCGCAACCACGCGGACAGGGTGGAAAATACCAGCAGGAACGGCAACCCTGCCGAAAAACCGAGCAGGCTCATGGCGATGACGCGCGGGCGGCTGTAAACCGCTAACGCTTCTCGCCAGTCTCTTCCGGTTTTATCAATCACGCCGCTAATAATTTACAGGCATATGCCTTAGAGCTCTTGTTTTACTCTCAAAAAGACCCTTCTAAGCCCAGTTATAGCCGTGTATAAGCACTTAATTATAGTCAAATCAATAGGTTATAAGGCTTTATACTGGTCCGACCCTCAGTTTCTCAGTTCCTCTTCCGACATGTGGTGCCTGGAATGCACCGGACGCATCAGGGCGTTGCTCACCAGCGCAATGGCCAGCAGCAGGGCCATGAGATACATGGTGCTGTTATACAGGTTCGGGGTCGGATCGACGGTACCGGCCGGCGCGATATCCATGAGGCTGGCGATGGTCACGGTCTTTGCCTGCACCAGCGCGGGCAACTGGTCGAGACCGGCGCCGAATGACTCGGCGAATACTGCCGGATCGATTTTAGTGACCAGGTCGTCGATGGCCTTTGTCACGGCGTTTTCCCGCAATGACGTAATCGCCAGGGGTCCCAGTACGCCGGCGGTGCTCCAGGAAGTCAGCAGGCGGCCGTGAATACCGCCGACGTAGCGTGTCCCGAAAATGTCCGCCAGGTACGCGGGGATTGTGGCGAACCCGCCCCCGTACATGGTGAAGATGATCATGGTGGCCGCGTAGAAATACACCAGCCAGACCACCGCGGGGTTGACGCTGACCTGCTGGGCGGTATAGGGGATGGAACAATACAGCAGGATGCCCAGCGCAAAGAAGATCCAGTAGGTATTGCGCCGCCCGATGTAATCCGACGTGCTGGCCCAGATAAACCGCCCTACCATGTTGAATATGCTGATCATGACGACGTAGGTGGCGGCAAACGCCCCGTCTACGATATGCGGCAGGGTTGTGCCGAATATCTCGGTCATCATGGTCTTGGCCACGCCCAGCACGCCGATACCCGCGGTGACGTTGAAACAGAGCACGATCCACAACTGGTAGAACTGCCTGGTTTTCAGAGCCTGGTCGATGTCCACGTGGTTGCGCGTCATCATCCGCTTCTGCGCGTGCGCCTCGTCCGGGGGAGTCCAGCCCTCCGGCTGCCAGCCCGGGGCGGGCAGCCGGTAGGAGAATGCCGCGATCATCATGATGATGAAATAAATCACGCCCATGGTGAAGAACGTCTGGGCGACACCGACAGAGCCGGTGCCCACCAGGTAAACGCCCTCCGGTCCCGGGATCACCATCTGCGCCACCTCGTTGGCGCCGACGACGACCACTTCGCGCAGTTCTCCGCCGACTTCCGCGAAGCGCCGGCCTGCCCGGGTAACCAGGTCGAGATCGGCTACCGCCCCCAGGTATTCAGGCGCCCGGTAGAAATACTGGATAAAATACTCCTTCAGGGGCGCGCCGATCATGGCGCCGCCGCCGAAACCCATGATCGCCATGCCCGTGGCCATGCCGCGCCGGTCCGGGAA
This sequence comes from Gammaproteobacteria bacterium, assembly GCA_022826885.1. Classification (GTDB taxonomy): domain Bacteria; phylum Pseudomonadota; class Gammaproteobacteria; order Eutrophobiales; family Eutrophobiaceae; genus JAAXHV01. The sequence goes on along the minus strand of JAJDUB010000042.1, from coordinate 38,669 downwards.
CCAGCGGATCAGTGTGCTGACCGGTGAAACGTAACCCAGGCCCAGGCCGCACCCGCCCAGCACGCCGTAACCCAGGTACAGCAACCACAACTGGTGGGTGACGATGCCAACTCCGCCGACTATGAAACCACCGCCCCAGCAGCAGGCCGATACCACGCCTACCATGCGCGGACCCACCGTCTCCAGCCACCTGCCGGCAATGGCCGCCGCCAGCCCCAGGACTACAATCGACACGGTGAATATCCACACGACGTCCTTCAGGGTCCAGTCATCGGCGGCGCTGAGCACTACCCCTACGTGCTTGATAAGAGCAGGGTTGAAGATGCTCCAGGCGTACACCGAACCGATACACAGGTGGATACCCAGGGCTGCCGGGACGATCAGCCAGCGATTGAACCCGGGTTTTGCGATTATGTGTTGTTTGGACAGGATGCCCGACATGGCTTACCCCTTTATTATTTTGCCAAACCCTGAACAAGTCCTTCCCGGACTTGTCAGAATACCTTTATCCGTTAGCGCCCCCGGACACCTGCGTCTCCTGGTCGGACCGGGATGGAAAGTGCCCTATTGTAACGCGAATGAAATTGAATTTATCGAAAATTTCTCCTAGGCTATAATATTGCGCCGCGTAGTAGATTCAGGGGCGGCTTATTTCAAAATACTGCGATAGCATGAGACAGGAAAACGTATTAGTCGACAATTTTGGCCGCACGGTCAACTATGTCCGTATCTCGGTCACGGACCGCTGCGATTTCCGTTGCGTGTACTGCATGGACGAGGAGATGCAGTTCGTGCCCAGGGCCAAACTGCTGTCGCTGGAAGAGATCGGGGTGATTGCCCGGGCCTTTACCGAGCTTGGCGTCGGCAAGATCCGCATTACCGGGGGCGAACCGCTGATCCGGCGCAACATCATCAAGCTGTTCCGCGATATCGGTCAACTGGACGGCCTGGATGAACTGGTGCTCACCACCAACGGCTCGCAACTGCCGAAACTGGCGGGCGAACTGAAAGACGCCGGGGTGAAGCGCATCAACATCAGCCTGGATTCCCTGGACCCGGACAAGTTCAGGCGCCTGACCCGCGTCGGGGAACTGGACAAGGTGCTGGCCGGCATCGATGCGGCCCTGGCGACCGGCTTCGAGAAGATCAAGATCAACTCGGTCATCCTGAAGAACCGCAACGACGATGAAGTGACGGACCTGGTTGAGTTTGCCTCAACACGCGGCATGGACATCAGTTTCATCGAGGAAATGCCCCTGGGCGTCATCGGTGAACACGACCGCGCCGAGGCGTATTATTCGAGTGATGAGATCAGGGCCGACCTGGACGCACACTATACGCTGTTGCCGACCACCGAAACGACCGGCGGCCCGTCACGTTACTACCATATCGCAGAGACCAGCACCCGCGTGGGCTTCATCTCGCCCCACAGTCATAACTTCTGCGACAGCTGCAACCGGGTCAGGCTCACCTGTGAGGGCCGCCTGCTGCTCTGTCTCGGCCAGGAACATTCCGTGGACCTGCGCCAGGTCATCCGCACCCATCCCGGCGACATGGACCGGTTGAAGCAGGCATTGCGCGCATCCATGAACATCAAACCCAAGGGACATGAGTTCGATCTTTCCGCCAAACCCGTCATCTTCCGCCATATGAATATGACCGGGGGCTGAGCCGGGAAAGGGGCATAATGCCCGACCTCTGCTTTATTCCGGCAAAGGCGGCATCAACATGAATAACTCTTCAATTCGCGGGCCGGAAATGACCGATGCCGGCATCGACCCTACCATCGCCGTCGAAGCGGTGGACGAGTTCCGCAATGTCCGGGAAATGTACATCGCGGACGAACGGCCCCTGACCATTTACGTTGACAGCTACGAGATCGTCACCCTGATGACCCTCGGCAAGACCCCGGAACTGCTGACCCTGGGATACCTGAAAAACCAGGGCATCGTCGGGGACATCAATGAGATCCGTTCAGTGCAGGTGGACTGGGAAGTCAACGCCGCGGCGGTGGCCACCTGGTCGGAACGGGACGACTGGAAAGAGCGGCTGGGGCCGAGAATCGTGACCACGGGCTGCGGCCAGGGCACGGTGTACGGCGATATCCTGGAGCAGATCGAGCAGATAGAATTGCCGGAGACGCGGCTCAAACAGTCGGACATCTACGCCCTGCTGAAAAACCTGGCCCGTTTTAATGACGTTTACAAAAGCGCCGGCGCGGTGCATGGCTGCGCCCTGTGCGCCGGCACCGAAGTGGCCGTCTTCATCGAGGACGTGGGCCGGCATAACGCGGTCGATGCGATTGCCGGACAGATGTGGCTGGAAGGCACGCCGGGACATGACAAGCTGTTTTACACCACCGGCCGCCTGACCTCGGAAATGGTGATGAAAGTGGCGCAGATGGGCATCCCCGCCCTGCTGTCCCGTTCGGGCATCACCCAGATGGGCCTGAAGCTGGCAAAGGACTTCGGCGTCACCCTGTTCTCCCGGGCCCAGGGCAAGCATTTCCTGGTGTATAACGGCGCCGAACATATTGAATTTGACGTGTCCCTGCCGCCGAAACGCGCGGTTGCCAACCTGAAGAGCGCCGGCTGAACCATTCAGCGGATCCCAGCATGAAGAAAACCGGGATTACCGGCGTTATCCTTGCCGGGGGGGAGGCCAGGCGCATGGGCGGCGGCGACAAGGGGCTGGTGGAGCTGCGCGGCAAACCGCTGGTCGAACACGCGCTTGCGGCGTTATCCCCGCAGGTTAACACGGTCATCATCAATGCGAACCGGAACCGGGAACGCTATGCCGCCTACGGCCATCCCGTTATTGCGGACAGCAGGCAGGGTTTTCAGGGACCGCTGGCTGGTATGTTGAGTTGTATCGAAGCAGCGGGAACGGAATTCATCGTCTCGGTACCCTGCGATTCGCCGTTGCTGCCGGATGACCTGGTTGCCCGCCTGTTCAGGCAACTGAGTGAGGAGGAAGCGGACATCAGCGTCGCCCATAACGGTGACAGGATGCAGCCGGTGTTTACTCTCATGCCCACCTCCCTGGCGCCCTCCATGCAGGCGTTTCTCGATGGCGGCGGTCGCAAGATAGATCGATGGTTCGAGCAGCACAAGCTGGCCGTGACGGATTTTTCCGACAAACCGGAATGCTTCAGGAATATCAACAACCCGGCTGAACTGGCGCAGATGGAGGCGCAGTTGAATGGATCAACTCCCTGACATTCCGTTGATGGGTTTTGCCGCCTGGAGCGGCACCGGGAAAACGACCCTGCTGGTCAACCTGCTGGGGATATTCACCTCGCTGGGCCTGCGCGTGGGCATCATAAAGCATGCTCACCACACGTTTGAAATCGATTATCCGGGCAAGGACAGCTACGAGCTGCGCAAGGCCGGCGCCTCCCAGGTGTTGATCGGCTCGAGAAAGCGCTGGGCGCTGCTGGTGGAAAACCCGACCGGGGACGACAAGCCGCTGGAACACCATATCCGGAACCTGGACCTTGAGAACCTGGACCTGGTGCTGGTTGAAGGTTTCAAGCCCGAAGCCATCCCCAAGATAGAACTGCACCGGCCAAGCCTGGGACATGATTTACTGTATCCGGACGATGAGAGTATCATAGCGGTCGCGACCGATACGGAGTTGTCCGTAGATACGAAACTGCCGTTGCTGGACCTGAACGATGCGCAGCAGATCGCTCAATTTATTATTGAGCGCTACGGTTTGGGGGCGATCGCCGGGGACAGATTTTAAATCTGTCCCCACTGATACCAGTATTGTTAATACAATGAAGATAGAAAAAGATCCCAGTTGCAGGGACGACTTTGACCCGAAGTCACTGTCGGCCGATGCCGCGTTGGAGCAGATAAAAGCCGGCGTCAACCGCGTCAAGGGCATCGAGAAAATTGCCATAAGGGAGGCGCTGAACCGGATACTGGCCGAAGACATCCGTTCCCGCATCAACGTGCCTTCCGGCACCAACTCCGCCATGGACGGTTACGCGGTGAACAGCGCAGATATCCCCTCCGACGGCACTGCCGGGCTGAATGTGCTGGGCACGGCCTGGGCCGGCAAACCGTTTGCAGGCACTGTCACGCCCGGAAACTGCGTACGCATCATGACCGGGGCGATCATGCCGGACGGCGCGGACACCGTGATCATCCAGGAGGACGTACAGGCCGACGGCTCCGGAATCAGGATCGACGGCAGCACCCGCAAGGGCGACAACGTGCGCCAGGCGGGAGAGGATATCGCTGCAGGCGATCTCATACTGACTGCAGGCCGGCGCCTGAACCCCGCCGACATCGGCCTGATTGCCTCGCTGGGCATTGCCGAGGTGAGCGTGGTGCGCCGCTTGCGGGTGGCGTTTTTTTCCACAGGGGACGAATTGCGTTCCATCGGCGAGGCCCTGAACGACGGCGCAATCTATGACAGCAACCGCTACACCCTGTACGGCATGCTGGAGAGGATGGGTACCGATATTATCGACATGGGCGTGATAAAAGATGACCTGGAGGCCCTGGAAGAGGCCTTTGCCATCGCTGCCGCCAACGCTGACGTTTTGATCACTTCAGGCGGGGTCTCCGTGGGCGAGGCGGACTACATCAAGGAAATCCTGGCGAAACTGGGCAAGGTCGATTTCTGGAAAGTGGCCATCAAGCCCGGACGCCCGCTTGCCTTCGGCCACGTCGGCGACGCCGTATTCTTCGGCCTGCCGGGCAACCCGGTTTCCGTCATGGTGACTTTTTACGAGTTCGTGCAGCCCGCATTGCGCAAGATGATCGGTGAAGACGACGCAGGCGTGCTGACCCTGAAGGCGCGCTGCGATTCCAGGCTGAAAAAACGCCCGGGCCGGGTGGAATACCAGCGCGGCATCCTGCAACAGGACGAAGACGGCAACCTGGTGGTAGTCAAAACCGGCGCCCAGGGCTCCGGCATCCTCACTTCAATGTCGCAGGCCAACTGCTTCATCATCCTGGCTATTGATTCAGAAGGAGTGGAACCGGGGATGTACGTGGATATCCAGCCCTTCTCCGGACTCGTGTGAGCCAAACAATATCGATAGATACAAGTTGGCAATATTGGACAGGTGGGGATGGTCTTTTCAAGACCGTTTATTCTATAACTTAATATCCATCCCGTCGTAAGACACTTCCCAGCCGGCGGCTTCCACTGTCCTGCGTTCCTCGCTGTTGGCGAACAGGATCGGGTTGGTGGTGTTGATGTGGATGAAGATTTTCCGCTTTATGCCCAGGTCCTCCAGGGCAGCCAGGGTGCCGTCTTCTCCGGAGACGCTGATATGGCCCATGCGTTGGCCTGTCTTGATGCCCACGCCGTCGCGGATCATCTCGTCGTCCACCCATAGCGTGCCGTCAAAGAAAATCAGGTCCGCGCCGTTGATCCGTTCGGCCAGTTCCGGCGTTACCCGGGCGCAGGCGGGCATGTAGTAGAACGATTTCCCGTTGTTGATATCTTCTACATACAAAGCGATTGTATCCTCATCCACGGAGCCGAAATCCTTGCCCTTGCTCTCGTCCTCGAGCCACAGGGCTACTTTGCCGGGGACCGCGAAAGGCGTTATGCGTATTCCCATGGAGCTGCCGTCCGGCTTCAACAGTTCCAGGGGCTCGTTCAGGGCCATGGGTTCGCGGCTGACGAATTTCGGGTTGAGGACGTTGAATATCGTGTTCGCCTGCAGTACGCCCAGCACCCGCTGGGTGGCATAGATGCGCAGGGGCTGGGATTCGCGCAGGTTCAGCAGGCCCGCCACGTGGTCCACGTCGGCGTTGGTCAGCACCGCGCCCATGATCGGGCTATGGCGTAGATCCTTTTTGGGATGCAGGATATCGTTGTCGTTGATCTGCTGGCGCAGGTCCGGGGACGCGTTGAACAGGTACCAGTCATCTCCGTCCGCGCTGATGGCGATGGATGACTGGGTGCGCTGCGGCGCCGCGGCGTCATCCTGCCTGGCCCGCCTGCTGTTGGGGTGGTTGCAGTTCCACTGCGGATAGCCGCCGCCCGCGGCTGCGCCTAATACTCTGATATGCATAATACAAGCTCCAGCGTGTTAAAACCGATTTATCCGCAGATGACGCAGATTAGCGCAGATGAAATGCGGATAATTTTTTGCGTTAATCCGCGGCTGAATACCCCGAGGTGTTCCGGTCAACCCAGCGTTCGCCATCGCTCACCGTTTCCTTCTTCCAGAACGGCGCCCTGTGTTTCAGGTCTTCGATGATGAAACGGGTGGCGTCGATGGCATCCCCCCGGTGTGCCGCCCAGGTCGCGACCAGCACGATATCTTCGCCCACCTCGATGTCCCCGGTGCGGTGCAGAAGCAGGATATCGTGCACGGCCCACTGCCCGGCCGCGTGTTCGCAGATCTCTTTCAGGTGCTTCTCCGTCATGCCCGGATAATGTTCCAGGGTCATGGCGCCGACTTCCTCACCTTCGTTGAAGTCGCGCATCGTGCCGATGAAGATGCTGGTTGCGCCGGATTTGCCGGGACTGCCGCCAGCTGCTCGGTAATCCCCTACTTCTGCCACCGCATCGAATGGCGCCGGTCTTAACTCCACCCGCACGTTAGTCTAACCTCCGGTTACAGGGGGGAAGAAGGCGACCTCATCACCCTCCTTCAGCTCGGGATCGCCCTTGACGTGTTCCATGTTGACGGCCACCAGCATTGCTTCCGGCATTTCATCATCGCCGCTGGCCCGGTTCCAGATGTCCGAGACCTTGAGGCCGGGTTTGAATTCCACCTGGTCCTCGGCGCGCCCCATTTCCTCACGGATGCGGGCAAAAAACTTTACTTTGATTATGGACATTGAATTTACGCTACGTATCAACCTGACAATGTTTATCGTATTATAAACGCATAAGTGAGCGGAGATAACCATTTATGTCGGAATTAACCCATTTCAATGAAACCGGTGATGCGCACATGGTAGACGTGGGCGCCAAGGACGCGACTCACCGTACCGCCGTGGCTGAAGGAACCATCAGGATGCAGGACAGTACGCTGGCCCTGATCATGGAGGGAGGGCACAAGAAGGGCGACGTGCTGGGAATCGCCAGGGTCGCCGGCATCATGGCGGCCAAGAAAACCGCGGAACTCATCCCGCTGTGCCATCCCCTAGCCATCAGCCATATCGATATCGGCCTTGAACCCAGGCCCGGCGAGAGCGCGGTGTATTGCCGGGCGCAGGTCGAGACTATCGGTCCGACCGGGGTTGAGATGGAGGCGCTGAACGCGGTGCAGGTGACGTTGCTTACGATCTACGACATGTGCAAGGCCGTGGATCGGGGCATGAGCATTGAAACGGTGCGGCTGCTGGAGAAATCAGGGGGGAAATCGGGAGACTGGGCAAAGGAGACCTGACGATATATGAGAGATATATGGGGTCAGAGTAAAATTTTTAATATCGTGGAATGAGTACAGATCTCGATAATTTTACTCTGACCCCTTAATTTAGGTAGAAGTGGCCCCTTAATTTCATGTGGTCAAGAGACGGTAGATGTCTGACACTTTATACGGCAGTTTGCGCACATCGTCGATCACCGTGTAGTTGGCGCTGCCGTACATGTAAGGCAGGTACTCCCTCGCCTCGTTGTCGATGGTAATGCAAAAAGGGTAGATACCGGCGGCGCGGACTTCCGCGATGGCCTGGCGGGTGTCTTCCAGGCCGTAACGCCCCCGGTAACCGCCGTAATCCTCGGGTTTGCCGTCTGACAGGGTAATCAGCAACCTGGACCTGGCCTTGAGTGCCTGCAAGTATTTTCCCAGGTGGCGTATTGCCACGCCCATGCGTGTATAAGTCCTGGGTTTGATGCCGCTGATCCGGGCCCGCACCTGCGCGGTGCAGGCCTCCTCAAACTTTTTGACCCGGTAAATTTCACAACGCTTGTGTGTCCTGCCGGAAAATCCGTAAATGGCGTAAGGGTCGGACAACATCTCCAGGGCCTCGCAGAGCAACACCAGCGCCTCTCTTTCCACAAGGTTGACCCAGCCCCGGGTGGAACCGCTCATGTCCACCATGAACATCACCGCTACGTCACGGCGGCTCCTGTGGAAACAACTGTAGAGGTTATCGCTCATCTCCAGGCCCTGCCGGCGGTCGACACTGGCCTCCACCAGGGCGTCAAAATCGATCTCATCGCCGAAGGTCTGGCGCTTGCGCTGTTCATAACCTTCGGCCATTGTCTCGAAAGAACGGCGCACAGATTGTAGATGAAAACGGTATTTTTCCAGTGTTGCGGCATAAAAATTATCATCGGCGGGCGCGACATCGATTTCCGTCAGGGCGCAGAATTCGTTACGGTAGCGTTGCCTGGTGTAATCCCATTCCGGGTAATACACCGGGTTTTGCAGATCGTAGCCCGCCGCCGCGGCCTTGCCGACCTCACCCGCGCCGGACTCCGTATCCTTATACGGAAAACCGGAATACCCGCCACTGACCTGCAGGTAGTCTTCAGGCAACCGGCCCAGGTCCTGGACGATGGACACAAGCAACTGTTTTACCTCGTCATCGGCGACAGGTCCCTGTTCCCCGAAAAGCAGTGTCAAGGCGCCGGGCCCCTGGTTCACGCTGTTAAAGCCAACACCGGGGTCCACCCCCGATGCTGCCCAGTGCGTATTGTCCGGAGCGTTTGCATCCGCAATTACCTGACCCGGCTGTTCCCGGCCGAGTCGCGCCAGCGACTGCTGTAATTTGTCTTTCTCCTGTTTCACCCGTTCCCGCAGCTTTTCCAGGACCGTTTCCGGGATGTATTCGCCATGGAAACCTTTGCGCGCCGGGAGCGGTTTCCCCAGGTTGCCGCTTATCCTGTCCATACTGTCCATGGGACCGGCGCCGGCCTGCAGCAACAGGCGGTTATCATCAGACCAGGCCAGGTAACGCGCCCTGTTGTCTTCGTCCAGGTTATCAAGGCGCCGCAGATCCCGGCACAGCCCCGGAAAATCCAGGGCCAGGCGCGCCTCCAGGCGCAGGCTCTCCAGGGTCGCAAAAACAGGCAGGGCGCGGGGCAAATCAGGCAACTGCAACAGGCGTTCCAGCGCGTCCAGACGCCAGCCGCCGTAGCGGTTCTGCGCCCAGTGATACACGGCGGTAAGCTTGTACAGGGTTTCATTATCGGCGCGTGTATCGAAGACATTCAAAAAAGCCGGCAGGTAAATCGACTCCGTATCGGTAAATATGCGCTTTCCGCTCGTGACCCGCAGGGGCCGGCCGCCCAGACCGGTTAAATACTTCTCCAGGAATGGTTCGAGTTCTTCCAGGTCCGCTCCGGATTGCCGGGCGCGGTAATCTTCGGCGAATGCATCCAGGTTTGCTATGACCTCGATAGCAGCGCCCAGTCCGCGTTTGTCATAGCGGTCCAGGATCGCGGTCATCCAGGCATCAACGCCTTCTATTTCCAGGAGAGTTAAGGCCTGGTCGAGCCGGCCTGAAAAATGCGCCTGCAGGTCGGTGTGATCCCGCTGCAGAATCTGTAACCAGTGATCTATGTGGCGCCGCGCCGCGGGGTCAAGTTCAGGCACGGATTACAACACGGAGGCGCAAAGTTCCCTGACCGTTTTCAGTATTTCTTCGTCGTCGGTGAGGGCCTGGTTCACCGCGGTCTCACAGGCTTGCCGGGGAGCAATGCCATGCCGGATCAATTTGGCCGCGTTCACAATCAACCTGGTGCTGGCGCCTTCGACCAGCCCGTTGTCCTTAAGGTTCCTGGTCATGCCGGCAAACCTGACCAGCATCGTGGCCATCTCCGCGCTGACTCCTGTTTCCTTCACCAGGATCTCCACTTCCCGGTCTGGCTGGGGGTAGGAAAAATCCAGCGCGACAAAGCGTTGCCGCGTGCTCTGTTTCAGGTCCTTGAGAACGCTCTGGTAACCGGGGTTGTAGGAAACGGTCAAACAGAATTCCGGCGGCGCTTCCAGCAATTCGCCCAGCTTTTCTATGGGCAGGAGACGCCGGTCGTCACACAGGGAGTGAATGACTACCGTCGTGTCCTTCCTGGCCTCGACGATCTCATCCAGGTAACAGATTGCGCCGCTACGCACCGCCCGCGTCAGCGGGCCGTCAACCCAGACAGTCTCCCCACCCTTGATCAGGTAGCGCCCAACCAGGTCGGAAGCGGATAAATCGTCATGGCAGGATACCGTGATCACGGGCCGGTCCAGGCGCCAGCTCATGTACTCCATGAACCGGGTTTTGCCGCAACCGGTGGGGCCCTTCAGCAGAACAGGCAGTCCGTTATCAGCGGCTGCCTCAAATATGCCTGTCTCGTTGCCGGCGGGCTCATAATAAGGCTCCTGCCGGATGGCATATTCTTCAAACCTGACGGGGTTGGCGCTCACTGGCCCGCACCACCTGATGGGAACTGCGGGGTACGCGTGTCAGCCATACTTGATGTACTTGAAGCGCTGGTCGTCCGGCGTGCCGTCCAGGGCGCTGTCCTCGTCCACGCCCGGTTGCCACATGACCACTTCCTCGATCTTCTTCGCCAGTTCGAAGTCCTTGTCGGTCACCCCTTTAGCCGCGTGGTTCATCAGTTTGACGATGACGAAGGCGTAGCTGGCGGTCAGGTCGGGGTGGTGCCAGCCCGCTTCGGCCAGGTGGCCGACCGTGTTGATCACCATCAGCGTGCCTTTCCAGCCGCTGGTCTTGTACCGACGCCGGATCCAGCCGTCCTCGTAATACCAGTTCGGCAGTTCGTCCTTGAGCCGCTGTTCAATCTCGTCCACCTCGTAGGTGGCATCTTTCGTTTCTTTGCGCCACTTTGCCATGGTTATTCCCCGTTGCGAATCATTTATTCAGACAGATATTGTAGCAAATTACCATTTGATATATGGTGCCAAAGGCAGTCTGGGATAGTCGGTTCAGGACACGCTGTGAATACATCCCTGTACGCTTCGTCATCCGCTATCCCTGCGGATGATATTCCTGAACCGACTATCCCAGACTGCCTCCCAACTTGTGAAAAGAGAACCTTTCGGAATCAGCTTCCTGATTTCGGCAACTTTCGCGCCGTCCATCTCTGAAGTGCGCTGACGTTGTTTGCACAAGGCGCCGCGGAATCCCAGGTAATCCGGGTTGATTTCCAGCAAAGGTGGGATGTCCTCCCTGGTCAATGAACCCGCCAGACCGGTAACCAACCCTGCCAGTCCGGCCTTGCGGACGAACTCTGACAGTGTGCCGTCGTCGAGCTTGTCCCGCAGGCTCCCGTTTGCCTTCTCGCAGGTATCCAGCATCACTCCCGTGATGCCGCCGCGCCGGAGCCGCTGAAAATCGATATCAGGTGGATACAGTTCGGCAAAAAAGACCAGGACAATGGAGATGCCCCTGCCCGCGAGCCGGTCCAGGACGGACAGCATGAACGGCGATATGGTCCTGTCAAACACGCCGACCTTGACGATATCGACGCCGCAGGCGTGCATGCCGGTGACGGCGCTCTCCAGTTCCGCGGCATAGGCCGGGAGGTCGCCCACAGTGGCGCTGAGCATGGTATTTTTGTCCGGCAGCGACGCGATGGCGCGTACGCTGTCTTCATCCAGCGCGCCCAGCGCGCCCCTGGCCGGGTCTTTCAAATCTATCACGTCCGCGCCCAGGGAACGGACCAGTTGCGCCTCTTCCACCGATGAGACGCTGGCAAGGAATCCCGTCATGAATCTACCTTCTCTTTACCATAAATAATCTGCGTTAATCTGCGTCATCTGCGGATAACTCTGTGGCCGGCCTCAGGCATAATAATTCTCTACCTTTTCCATCAGCCATTGCCACGCTGTACGCTCGTTTTCCCCCGCGGTCTTGCCGATGGCAATGCTCAGGTATTCCAGTTCCGAGCGGATTTTCTGCTCCGGCAACAGGTGCAGGCGGCTCACCAGTATTGCCGCTTCGACCACTGCCGCCTGGGCGCGGTTGAAACCCCTGAACGGCCTGTGGTTAGCGGCATGTACCCGCCGGCAGGTAAACAGCGGGCGCAGTTCATCATCCTTGCTGCTCTCTACCCGTACTTCTACGTGGGAAAGGGCGCCGGCGAGGCGTTTGCAGGCGATATGAGTCGCAGGCACCAGCGGCCAGTCATGACGGCCGGTCAGGCAGCCGGCAATGACCATGACATCCGCCGTAGCGTTAATCACCGCCACACCGGGGTGTAACAGGTTATCCAGGGTCCGTGACGGCTTGAACGGCGCGATCAGGTATTTTTCATTTTCATGGCGGATACCCATGGGCGCGATATGCACGGTCCCGTCCGGGTTCATGGTGGTGATGACCGTTTCGTAAATCATGGGGATTTACGCTTCTTCGCCTGCAAAGTCGCGCCGGCGGGTTTGTATTCATCGGCGGGCCGGCCTTTCATGTCGTGCGCGGACTGCATGCGCTGCTCCCTTTCTTCATCCGCGTCGGGGACGACCGCCACTCCCCAGTCCAGGCCCTCGTCCTGCACGTAACGCTTGCCAAGTTTCAGGGCGGCCTCTGCCTTCGCCAGTTCGACGCCCATGTAGAAGGCATGGGGCGCATCATCCTCCAGCAGTTTCAGCGCGGGGAACAACTGGTACGGGTCCTGCCCAGTCACCAGGCCGTCCCGGTTGAACACGTGGATGCCTTCCGGCGTTACTTCCACCCGGTAACTGGGGTCGGTGATCTGTTCGGCCAGTTCCCTGATCTCGTCCAGGTCATAGGGGAACGGCTTGCGCTCATGGCCGGTCAGCAGGCCGCCGTCGATGCCCTTGGGAAGCCCTTCATCCTGTTTTGCCGCGTACATGATGCGCCTGGCCAGGTCCAGTTCGCGCACCACGGAACAGGCATGGGGGCTGACTTCGGTCGCCAGCACGTGGTTGATGTCCAGTTCCGATATGATGCCGCACAGCATGGCGTTGATGCCGCCGGTATCCGCCTCGGTCAACTCGGTGAGGTTGCCGGTCCCCATCATGATCTCGATGCCGGGGTAGCGCTCCCGCAAGGCATGGTAGCGGAGGATGGATGCGGTAAACCCGAAATGGACCGGGTCCAGGATGCTGTCGGCAATGAACGGTTTATCCTGCTCCATGAATTTGTCCATCAACCGGTACAGGGAAGGCATATCGGTATGCTGTTCTGGGATCAGGACGGGAATTGCCGCCGTCTCATCGGCGATCCAGGCGTTGCCCTCATGCAGGCTCAGCAGGTAATCGGCGCCCGCGTTTGCGCCGCGCAGCAGTTCCTCGTTGTCCAGGGAATCAACGCTGACCGTGTAACCTTCAGCGCGCAATGCCTGCACGGCCTCTTCCAGGTGTGGGAAAGGCGTATCCGGCAGGCAACCGACGTCGATCACGTCGGCGCCGTCCCTTTTGTATCTTGCGGCCCTGGCCAGGATCTCGTCCACGCTGATCTGCGGGGCCTCCACTATCTCGGCAAAAATGCCCATACTGTAATCATCCAGGCTGACCGCCTGTGCTTCACGCCCGAAAAAAACGGGCAGGTCCTTGACGTCCACGGTGCCCCGCTGCACCGGTACGCCCAGGGTCTCGCCCAGGGCGTCCAGGTCGCCCTGGCACAGCCCCGGCACAACGATGCGGTCCACCCCCTCCAGGTCACGGAGGCGGCGGCCGATCATCTGTGCGGTCATCAGGGCGGCGACGCTCACGCCGATGTTCCTTATCTCGTAATCGAACTCCAGCGGCTGCATGGCGTCCAGGACGCGCTGCAGGCGTTTTTCAGCGAGCTTGCCGGTCAGGAAGAGGATGCGTTCGGTCATGGTTAATTATCCGCAGCACAAGCGCAGATTAGCGCAGATGGGATGAACATAAAAGTTACATTGTTATCTGATAGTTGGGGTCAGAGTAAAAATTCTGGCGAATTTCTTACTCTGACCCCGGAGATTTGGAATTATAATTGGTTTATATGAACCATATCCGTTGTCGAGTGGTTTAATATAACGGCTCATCCTGTTATAATTGTTTATTTGCCGATCTCATAACTTATTGTTTTATTTGGCTTATTTATTCTGTGGGGAACGCTGCGGGATCTGGCATGATTTTCGCTCCATTATTCAGAGCAGATAAACGAAGAGGCGTAAATGGGTATTACAGAAACACAGGCTCCGTGGTCCCGGCAGGAATTCGAACAGCGCTTGCGCGACAAGGAGAGATACTATCATATCCATCATCCCTTCCACGTGCTGATGAATTCGGGAAAACTGGACAAGCCGGCGATACAGGGCTGGGTGGCCAACCGGTTCTACTACCAGACCAGCATCCCCGTGAAGGATGCCGCGATCATGGCCAATTGCCGCGAACGGGACGTGAGACGCCAATGGGTGCAACGCATTATCGATCATGACGGCCAGGACGGTGAGGACGGCGGCATCGAGGCCTGGCTGCAACTGGGTGAGGCCGTGGGCCTGGACCGGAACGAATTGATCTCCGAGGAACGCGTGCTGCCCGGCGTGCGTTTCGCCATAGACGCTTACTACAACTTCGCCCGCACGGCCACCTGGCAGGAAGCCGCCTGTTCATCGCTCACCGAGCTGTTCGCCCCGAAGATACACCAGAAGCGGCTGGACAACTGGCCGCAGCATTACACCTGGATAGACGCCCAGGGATACAACTACTTCCGCAAACGGCTGAGCGAAGCGAGGCGGGACGTGCAGCACGGCCTGGACGTGACCCTGGATTATTTCAGGACCCGGGCGGAGCAGGAGCGGGCGCTGAACATCCTGCAACTGAAGCTGGATATACTCTGGACCATGCTGGATGCCATGTGGATGGCTTATATTGAGGACAGGCCACCTTATTACTGTGTGGATGCATGAATACAGATACCTGGAATCCAATATCCTGGGGTCAGAGTAAAAATTCTGGCGAATTTCTTACTCTGACCCCGGAGAGTTTATGAATAATATTCCTGAAATCGCCCCGACTTTCCGCTTCCAGTGGGAAGAGGCCCAGGACTGTTACGTGATCCTGTACCCGGAAGGCATGGTGAAACTCAGCGGCAGCGCCGGCGAGATCATGAAACGCTGTGACGGTGTCAAGAGCACCGAAGAGATCATCACCGAACTTGAGGGCGCGTTCCCCGGGGTCGACCTGAAAGACGACGTCCGTAACTTTTTAGACAATGCGAGAAACAATGGCTGGATCAGATACAAATCGTAGCAGGCCGCTCTGGCTGCTGGCCGAACTCACCTACCGTTGCCCGTTGCAGTGCCCCTACTGCTCCAACCCGGTAGAGATTGCCAAATACAACGACGAACTCAGCACCGAAGACTGGACCCGGGTGTTACAGCAGGCGCGCAAGATGGGTGCGACCCAGTTAGGCTTCTCCGGCGGCGAACCCCTGGTGCGGCGCGACCTGGAGGAACTGATCACCGAGGCGAGGCGCCTGGGTTATTACACCAACCTGATTACCTCCGGGGTGGGCATGGACGCTGACCGGGTGAAAGCCTTCAAGGAAGCGGGCCTGGACCATATCCAGATCAGCTTCCAGGCCAGTAACGAGGAGTTGAACAACTACCTCGGCGGCACGAAAAGTTTCCGCCACAAGCAGGAGATGGCCAGGGTGGTCAAGGAATTCGAGTATCCCATGGTGCTGAACATCGTGCTGCACCGGAAAAATGTCGACCAGATCCGGGATATCCTGGACATGACCGTGGATTTGAACGCCGATTACGTGGAACTGGCCAGCACCCAGTATTACGGCTGGTCAAGAGTCAATATCGACCAGTTGCTGCCGACCCGGGAGCAGCTCGCCAGGGCTGAAGTCGTGGCGAAGGAGTACCAGGAAAAGATGAAGGACAGGATGAAGATCATCTATGTCATCCCGGATTACTTCGAGAACCGTCCCAAGGCCTGCATGAACGGCTGGGGATCGATTTTCCTCACCATCGCCCCGGACGGCAGCGCCCTGCCCTGCCACGCCGCGGCGCAGTTACCGGGACTGGAATTCCCCAACGTCAGGGACCATAGTATCGACCATATATGGAACGACTCCGATGCCTTCAATAAATTCCGCGGCTTCGACTGGATGCAGGAACCGTGCAGGAGCTGCCCGGAGAAGGAAAAGGACTTCGGCGGCTGCCGTTGCCAGGCTTATATGCTCACGGGCGACGCTACCAACGCCGACCCCGTGTGCGATAAATCCCCCCACCACGGGCAATTACACGCGGACGTGGACCGGATCGGCAGCCTGTCCGGCACGAAAGAATTTGAAAGCAAGCCACTGGTGTTCCGGAACATGCGGAACTCGAAGGAGTTGACGAGGGACGGGGTTACAGTCTGAATTGGGGACGGATTTAAATCCGTCCCCTTTTTCTTTCCAAAAGCGCCCAGGCTACATCCAGGGCCTGGCGGTTTTCCTTTATGTCATGCACGCGCAGTATGTGGACGCCTGCGAAGACCCCGATGGCCGTGGTGGCGCAGGTGGCTCCTACCAGTTCGCTATACTCGTTTATGTCACAGATTGAACCCATGAAGCGTTTCCGGCTTGCGCCCAGCATCACCTTGTAGCCGGTTTCCGTGAAACTTTCGAGGTTCATTATGATGTCCAGGTTGTCGCGTTTTGACTTGCCGAAACCGATGCCCGGGTCTATCACCAGGTTCTCCTGCCTGACGCCCGCATCTTCGGCTGCCGCGGCGCGTTCCAGCAGGAAAGATCGGATCTCGGCCACGACGTCGTCATAGCGCGGGTTATCCTGCATGGTCCTGGGGGTACCCTGCATGTGCATGATGATGTACGGTGTTTCGGCTTCGGCGACCAGGCTGAACATACCGGGGTCGTCCTGTCCCGCGGAGATATCATTGACGACGGTGGCTCCCTGTTCCAGCGCGGCGCCGGCAACCTGGGTGGAGGTGGTATCGATACTGATCGGGAGTTCGGCTGGGAGTTCCTGTTGCAGTTGCCTGATGACCGGAATTACGCGCTTCAGTTGTTCATCTATCGACACCCGGTCCGCTCCCGGGCGTGTGGATTCACCCCCGATATCAATGATATCCGCGCCCAGTTCCACCATTTCACGGGCACGCGCAACGGCCATGTTCCGGTCATGGTGAAGGCCGCCGTCGGAGAAACTGTCCGGGGTCACGTTGAGGACACCCATGAGCAGCGGTTTGGATGGCGTGTCAGACATTCAACCCAGCCGCTTCGCCATGTCATCGGTCGCAGTGACCAGGGCATCCACCATGACGGACTCACCGGCCAGGTGCCCCCCTTCTTTCACGATCACCAGTTCAGAGTCCGGCAGCGCCCGGTGCAGGGACCAGGACGCGTCCAGGGTGCAGGTCAGGTCGCGGCGGCCGTGGACGATCCGGACCGGCACGGACGGGAGTAACGCCGCGTTATCCAGGATCCGGTTTTCATCGATAAAGTAACGATGCATGGCATAGTGGGTTTCTATCAGCACTTCCCGTACGGTCTTGCCGACATCGCCCGGCGTATAGTCCGCGCCCGGCAGCAGGTAAGTAACCAGCCGGCCCGCCCATTTGGACCAGGCCAGGGCCGCGGTTTCCCGGGCTTTCCTGTCTGCGCCATGGACCCGGGTGTAATAGGCCGATATGAGGTCGCTTCTTTCCGGGCCCGGTATGACTTCGGTAAAATCCTGCCAGTAGTCGGGAAAGATCATGCTGGCGCCTTTCCTGCCGAACCAGTCCAGGTCTTTCTGCCGGGCCAGGAAGGTGCCGCGCAGGACCATGCCCAGCACCCGGGAAGGGTGTGACTGCGCGTAGAGCAGGCCCAGGGTGGCGCCCCAGGAACCGCCGAACACCAGCCATTGCTCTATGCCCAGGTGTTCCCTGATGCGTTCGATGTCCTGCAACAGTTCCGGGGTTGAATTGTTCCTCGTCTCGCCGGCAGGTGTCGAGCGGTTGCAGCCGCGCTGGTCGAACAGGACCACCCGGTATTTTTTCGGATTGAAGTAACGGCGGTGGTTCTCGTTGCAGCCTGAACCGGGTCCCCCGTGCAGGAAGATGACCGGAATGCCGCGGGGGTTGCCGGCCTCCTCGACATAAACGGTATGAAGCGGGTCTACCTTCAGGCGATAACTCCTTGACGCCTCAATTTCCGGGTATAACTCTCGCATGGAAGTTTTGGATGTGGCTGATTTGCGCCGGAATAACTGCACCGGAATGAGAGAGCGGAATTGAAACCGGATTTCTTTGGTCCCGGGCCGGATGATTATATGTCGCCCAGGATCTCTTCCCGTTTCTGTTGATACTCTTCGGGGCTGATCAATTCCTTGTCGCGTAGTTCCTTCAGGGTCAACAGTCTTTGCTCTATCGTCTGGCCGGAATTATCCCCGCCCGGCGAGGATTGCATCTCCTTGCGCATCTTCGCCATCTCCAGGCGCATTTCCCGCCGTTCCCGCGCCATCCTGGCGGCCTCGGCCTGCATGGCTGCACTGGTCACGGTCTCTTGCGGCGCCTGTTCCGCCTTTTCCGCCAGGTACACCGTTGCCGCTTGTTCCAGGTCTATCTCTATCCAGTCCCGGCGCGTTTTCCTGCCGTCCACATGAAGCTCAACGCCGGCTTGGGCCACTATCGGCCCCTTGAAGCCGACGGATTTGGCCCGGCGACCGTGTTTGAAGTACTGCCTGGTTTCCGTTATACCATGGCTTTTCTCAACCGTTTCCTGGAACCTGTCGCCTTCGTTGTCATAATCACCGATGATGAGATGCAACTTGCCGTTCAAGTGGAAAGCGCGCCCTCCCGTATGACCCGTGTTCTGGAGTACGAAGTACTTCTTTTCCGAACGGGCCAGCACAAAGACGATGTCCTGGTCCGGCCTGGCTTTGGCCAGTCCGGTGCTGATGAACTGTCCGAGCAGGCGGGCCTGTTGCAGGGAAAACAGCCTCCTGAGTTGTTTTTTCTTGAAGAACCCCCCGCCGGTCCAGGCTTCAAGACCCTCGAGCGCGTTAGTAATCTGGTTTGCATTCAACTGCACAGGGTGCTGGTTCGGCGGCGTCACATCCTTTTTTGACTGGTCCTGGTCCGTCAACCGGATATACAGGTTGCTGCCGGATCTCCACAGGACCTCATCGTTCGCGCCGAAGTTGGGCAGCAGATCAGCCCGGACAATGCCTGCGTACAATAGCAGGAACAGGTACAGGACGGCGGTTTTTGAAAGACTTCTCACGGGAAAATTATACAACATCCAAAACAAAAAGGCGCACAGTGTGCGCCCTTATCTTATTTCGTTACAAATGCGAGTGGATGTTGATTCTTTTGTCGTTAGCAGTGATGCGTTGATCCATACCCGTAAGACGCTGTTCAATCACACCCAGGCGTTCGCGTATAATGCTTTGCCCTTCTTTGATGGCGCTGACCTCGTCCCTTACCTCACCGACCTGCTGTTCCAGGCTGGTTCGTACCTCACTGACCTGTTGTTCCAGGCTAGTTCGTAGCCCGCTGACCTGTTGTGACAGGAAAGTAAGGTAGGCGAAAATCATGGTGATCGAAATGGCGGCTCCCCACTTGAGAACCTTCACTTCACCGGAGAGCTTTCCCAACTCGTAGATATGGTTAAAATTCCCTT
This sequence comes from Gammaproteobacteria bacterium, assembly GCA_022826885.1. Taxonomy (GTDB): domain Bacteria; phylum Pseudomonadota; class Gammaproteobacteria; order Eutrophobiales; family Eutrophobiaceae; genus JAAXHV01. Next base: position 19,176 of record JAJDUB010000042.1, on the reverse strand, counting down.
CCGGGGGCGCGGCAAGAGTTTCCTGTTTCATGTTACCTCCTTATTAAAGACATACCGTAAATCCCAAGACACAGTAAAGGGCTGCTGTGGAATAACTTCAACGTATTTTGTCACGTATTAAGTGTTGTATCTCCGGAATTTACCCGGAATTTATTGTGGAGTCCTCCCGGTAAAACCCTCAATCAGTGCCTCAATACGCGCCATTCTTTCTCTTAATTCCGCGATGTGGTTATCGATCTCTGACAATTTGGGCATGATCAGTCCGGCTAATGCCAGACCCATGCCGATAATGCTGTACATTTCAGGGCTCATTTTCCTGCCTCCTTATCTCCGTCCAACTTTTCAAGTCGTCAACTGTTTTTCGGCAAGGTACTCACGCAGTGCACGGTTTACGGCATCTGAATCAGGGAATAATTTGTGCAAATCAGGCTCGATAAGGACAATGTTCGTGCCTTCACGATATTGCCTGGCATATTTTCCGCGAATTCCGGATTTTATCAGTTCTTCAGGGTATTCTGCTCTGAGGGTATCATCATCGTTGTTCATAAGCTCTGCGTTCCCGCGGTGTCATTTGTCTTGCAGATATAACACGTATTCTATCATTCCGCTCAGTATAGGATACTGTCAATAATTTATCATTGGATGGTCTGCCACTTTCTAATGTGGAATCCGGGAATAACAAATGATTGACAATATATCGGTCTAAGTGTAGGTTCTATTCAGGGAGTGTGAAAATGATATGGAAAATTCTGGTCACTGAGGAGTATGAGAAATGGTTTCTGGCTTTAACCGACAGGGAACAGGAAGACGTACTGGCAATGGTTGAGGTACTGGAAATGACAGGTCCGTGGTTATCACGACCTTATACGGACACCTTGAAAGCTACGCGCAAAGTTAAGAATCTGAAAGAGTTGATCATTCAGCATGCCGGAAACCCCTACCGCGTATTTTATGCCTTTGATCCGAAACGACGTGCTGTCCTGCTATGTGGTGGCCGTAAAGATGGTAAAAAGGATAAGCGATTTTATCAGCGGATGATCCCATTGGCAGAGCGCGAATTTTTAAATTACCTGGATAATGAAGGGTTCAAATAGACGGAGGTACACCATGGTCAAGTCACTTAACGAACATAGAAATAATATCAAGCCGGAAGTGCGAATTGCTGCCAAAGCTAAAGCCATGGGCATCGTCGCGAAGATGTCGAACGCCGAGACAAAGAATGCTAAGGAGAGGGGTCGGCCGGCACCCGCTGAGAAGCGGATAATTACACAATCCGATTTATCAAATAAATAGCACAACAATCAAAGAGAATTTGATCGGCTGGAATGATCAGGCGTATATCAGCCGGCCCTTCGGTTCGGGCACGTATCGACCAAGCTCGTGGGCGGCTTCGAGCCACTCTTCGATGACTCTTTCAGCATTGGCAACAGCTTCCCTGTATGTTTTTCCATCGGCCATACACCCGGGCAGTTCCAGGACCTCCACAATAAATGCCTCGTCTTTGTCGCTCCAATAAATAATCAATTCATACCTAACCCGCATAGGAATTCTCTCAACCAAAACAAAAAGGCGCACAGTGTGCGCCTTTTCGTCGGGACCCGAAGGACCCTCTTTTGCTTAATACAGGCTTACCAGAGCAGAAACCCGCCGATGGAGAAGGTATCGACGTCATCAAGAGGCAGGCCGAGTGAGTTGTTACTATAATTGCCGTATTCGGCAACGACCTTCAGCCAGGAATTGACGTCATGGTAAACGCCCAGAGTCCACAAATCACCCTGCACTTCAGCGATACCATACATGGGATCAGCATCCTGTTTGGATTCACCGTAACCACCGCCGATCTTGGTGACGCCATTGAAAGTATAGCTGGCCTGGACGTAGAAACCGTCGTTGTTGGCTTCCTTACAACCCATGGCATTACATCCAAAACCAAACCCGCCGCCCGTGTTGAACACCAGGGTATCCAATGCTTCACCGTCGTAGTATTGACCGGTCATGCTGAATCCTTGAGCAGAGACCTGAGCGCCGACATTCCAGCCTACGGATTCCACGTCACCCCCAGGTGATCCGCCATGAGCCATAATTTCCTGTTCCTGCCAGAGGAAACCGGCCCAACCGCTGAAGCTGCCGCCTTCAAATGAGGAGTTGAAAGTGGCCTCAGCCTGGAACTGGGGTGTATCGGTTTCAGAAGGTATGGCGCCCCCCAGAGGCTCTTGTGGGTCAAAAATGCCTACAGACAGTTGAAAACCGTTCATATCAGGGGACTGGTAGACAAACCGGGTACGGAAATCAGGATATACATAACCGGCGCCGATACGACCCAAGGTGGTGCCGCCACCATCCGGACCTAACAGATAACCCACACCAAACAATGTGATGTCTTTCAAAATAGACTGACGTCCGAACAGGGCCAGGGTGCGGCCTACGCTAATGGTGCCGAAATCGCCAGACACGTTGAAGAAGACTTCACGCATATCGATGTTGGAACCGGTTCCCAACACACCGGATTTGTTCAGCCGGCTGCCCTTCTCGCTGGAACTGTCCACTGCGAACGTAATCTGACCGGTGCCCGTGAGGCCGTTGACCTCGGGGGTCTTGACCGTCATGGTATGGAAGGCAGGCAACAGGCCCTCATTCAGGTGGGCGCTGTCTTCGCTGCCGAAATCACTCTGGGTATAGAACAGGTTGATAAAGCCGCCGTAGCTGACTTCCCAACCGTCCGCGCCACCCAGGACAACTGCCGCATTGGTGGGCATGCTCAATGCACCTACCAGCGCCAGCGAACTCAGAACAGCCGTGAACTTGGTTGTATTAAATTTCATCATTCTCCTCCTCAGGAAAGGTATTAAGCTAAAAATACTTCGTTTTGAATTCTTGGTTTCAGCTTCTTCAACGCCTTCATTCCAATAGCATATTGCATAATCTAGGAAATTGCAACATAGAAAAGACTCATTTACAACACTTTTTTTGATTTTATTGCGTAATATAGCATTATTTTGTTTCTTTCGCGCAACACAAGCAGGCTCAACCCCCACCTTTCTGGTATGCCAGGTCGAAGCGGGTCAGGAATGCCTCCTGGTCGGCCGGGTTGAAACCGTCAAATTCGATGGTGACCGGCGTCACGGGAAATTCCATCAGGCCGAGTTTTCTGACACTCTCCGGCGCCAGGGTGATTTTAACTCGGCCGGCCCCGGTCGCGATGTCCGCCTGGTTGCCCCGGCGGGTAACGGGCGCGCCGTTCACCGCCCGCGGCAGCAGCCGGAAGAAGTCCCTGTGGGTGATGCTCATTTCCCGGGTCAGCCCCCGGCTACCGGCGGCCATATCGCCAGGGTGTCTCCGTCATTGAATACGGCCTTGTTACGATCTTCCGGTTTGATGTAAACACCGTTCAGCAATACCAGGTGCGCCATTTCCCTGGGCACGTTGTACCTGTCGATGACCTCGTAGGCCGTATTGTGTTCGGACACTTCGATGATGAGCTTGTTGTCCACCGCGTCAGGGGGAAGATAATCGGTTAAACCGGCGTAGAGTTTGAATACAAGCTTCATGATAATGTGTCGCTGCGCGACAGGTAAACTGACTGGATTCCTGCTTTCGCAGGAATGACAGTGGGGTATTGCCGCTCTTTCTCCGTCATGCCGGGCTTGACCCGGCATCCAGTGAGATAACGGGTCGCTGGAAGCGACCCTTTGTTTGACTGGATTCCGGGTTCCGCCAGAATGGCGGCGGGATTGACCAGGTGCTTCAAAGCAGTGCGGCGTTATGGCCGATGGACTGGGTCGCCCCCAGGTAAGCCTCCATAATCCGGGTCGGATCGTGCAGCAGGTGGTCCTTCCATTTGCCCAGCTTCAGCTTCGTCTGGATCAGACCGCGCAATACGCCTACGTGGTTGGTCAGCCCCAGCGCCTGAGCGCCGACCAGGACGTCATCCTGGAACTGCAGGCTGATATAGCGGTACCCTTCCGCATCCACCAGTTCCGCGGATTCGCCGCCCTCGACGCCCATCCACAAACCATAGGAGGTGGAGACCAGGCCCATGGTGTCCAGCACGTTCATGTTGACGCTGCCCTGGTGGCGGGTATCCCGGCCGCACATGTTCATGGCCGCGATCCTGCCGTGGTCGGCGGCGGTGGGCTGGATCGCCTGAACACTGAACTCTCCGGTGGAGAAATCCCTGCCCTGGCACACGTCGCCGGCGGCGTACACGTCCGGGTGGCTGCTCTGCAGGCGGTCGTTCACCAGCACGCCGAAGTCGGTCTCGATGCCGCTGCCTTCGAGAAAACCGGTATTGGCCCGTACGCCCGTGGCGGAAATCACCACGTCGGCGCCCAGTTGTTCGCCATTATCCAGTTTTACCGACAGCCTGCCGGCATCCTGTTCAATCGCCTCGACCCGGGTGGAAGTCAGCACGCTGACTCCCTTGTCCAGGCACCACTGCTTTATCAGGTTCCCGGCAGTCTGGTTCATCATGCGCGGCACCATGCGGTCCTCCATCTCAATCACCGTCAGGTTCACGCCGCGCTCGGCCAGCGCCTCCAGGATGATGCAGCCGATGAAACCCGCGCCCATCAGGATAACGTCGGAACCTTTGCTTGCGTTTTGTGCTATGTTCCTGCCGTCCTCCAGGGTCCAGCAGGAATGAACGCCGGGCGAATCCAGGCCGGGAATTGGCGGCCGGATAGGATGGGAGCCCGTGGCGATCAGCAACTTGTCGAAGTTGACCGTCGCACCGCTCTCCAGTTCCAGGGTGTGGGCATCGGGGTCTACCGAGGCCGCCCGGTCCCGGATTATTTCGATATCCAGGTCCTCATAATGGGTATCGGACTTGCGCAGGTAGGTGCCGGCCTCATCGATGTCATCGATGAGGTAGTACGGCAGCGCCATGCGCGAGTACGGCGGTTCCGTTTCGTCGCCGATCAGTTTGATCGAACAGGAGGGATCGGTCTTCCTGAGCGTTTCCGCTGCGATAACGCCGGCAGGTCCGGCTCCGATAATGACGTGTTGCATGTTGTCAGTCTCTTATAAGGTATGACTTCGTCATGAGTGTTTTACTGGATTCCGGGTCAAGCCCGGAATGACGGGCAGTAAATTACGAGCCACCATTAAAGGCTGAGGCGCTGCCGGGTTTCGTCGGTCGGCACGCCCTGCTCATTCCAGCCGCGCACTTCGTAGTACTTCGGCAGCATCTCGTGCAGGCGGTTCACGTTGCCCTTGGCCGGGCCGGTCTGGGCCGGTTCCGTCAGCAGGCGTTTCGGCAGCGTGTCGTCCGCCGCAGTCAGCCCTGCCGCAAGGTTGAACTCGCGTTCCAGGTTCCAGATGCGCTCGCCGGCTTCCAGCATGGACTCAGCGGTCCAGTCACCCCCGCAGGCCGCGGCCACCTGGGGCGCGATGTCCTCCAGGGTCCAGGCAAACGTGGTGAATACGCACAGGCCGCTTGAATCCACGATGGAGGTGGCGTCCTGGAAGGCCTTGACCAGTTCCGGCTTGCCCTCGGTGACCAGCGGGTCGGTCTTTTCGGGAACACCCATCACTTCGGATGAGACGGTGTAGCTGCGCAGGTGGCAGGCGCCGCGGTTGGACGTGGCGTAGGTCAGGCCCATGCCCTGGATGCCGCGCGGGTCGTAGGCGGGAAATTCCTGGCCCTTGACCGTCATCGACAGATCCGGGTGTCCGTACTTCTCGCACAGGCGCTTGGAGCCCATGCCCAGGTCCAGGCCGAAACCCTCACCCCTGCAGGTGACTTCCGTCGCCCAGGCCAGCGCTTCGGCGGAACCGAACTTCAGTTCGACGCCGCCGGTCTGCTCTTTTGTGATTGCGCCGATCTGGTAGAGTTCCATAGCCGCGGCAACGGTGGCGCCGAAGGAAATCGGATCTATCCCGTCCTCGTTGCAGATGAAATTGGCGTAGGTCAGCGCATCGATGTCGTCCACCCCGGTGTCCGAACCCAGCGCCCAGGCCGCTTCGTATTCCAGGCCGCCCGATGCGCCCCAGTATTGCGGCTTGTTCTCGATAGAGAAGTGGCCCCGATCGATGGTGGAGATGCGCCCGCAGGCGATGGTGCAGCCGAAACAGCCCGCGTTGGTGACCAGGTTGGGCTTGCCGTCGCTTTCCCGCGGTTCGTGCATGGCCTCGGCGGAAATCTTGCTGGCGCCCTCGAACTGCACTTCGCGCATGTTACGGGTCGGCATGGCGCCGACCTCGTTGATGACGTTCATCAGCACCTGGGTGCCGTAGGTGGGCAGTCCCTGTCCGGTAACCGCGTTCTCGGCCAGCACCTTCTTGCCGGCATTGACCGCCTGCATGAACGCGCCCGGGTCCTTGATGTTGCCCACGCCTTTAGTGCCCCTGACCGCAACGGCCTTGAGGTTCTTGGAGGCCATGACCGTGCCGACACCGGAGCGGCCGGCCGCGCGGTGCAGGTCGTTGACGACCGCCGCGTACAGGCAACCCTTCTCCGCGGCCCGGCCCACGGCGGCGATGCGCAACAGCGGGTCCTGGTATTTCTTGTGCAGCCACTCGTCCGCGGCCCAGACCGACTGCCCCCAGATTTCATCGGCGGGAGCAATTTCGACCTTGTCATTTTCCACGTACAGGTACACGGGACGCGGCGATTTGCCTTCAAAGATGATCATGTCGTAGCCCGCGGCCTTCAACTCGGCGCCGATGAAGCCGCCGGAGTTCGAGCAGGCGACGGCCCCGGTCAGGGGACTCTTGGTGACCACTGAATAGCGCCCGCCGGTGGAGGCCATGGTGCCGGTCAGGGGACCGGTGGTCATGATCAGCTTGTTGCCGGAACCCAGGGCGTCACATTTCGGGTCGATCTCTTCCGCCAGGTACTTGGTGGCGAGACCGCGCTGCCCCAGGTAGAGGCCGGCCCACTCCATGTTCAGGGGTTCGTTGCTGGTGGTGCCTTCAGTCAGGTTTACTCGTAATACATTGTTAGCCCAAGCCATTTCAAATCTCCTCCGCTATCAGTTGGCGCTTGCCGCTGCATGGGCGCGCATCCGGGCCAGCCCGGTATGGTCCGCATCGACGTAAGTGATGGCTGCCGTGGGGCAGGCCTTGGCGCATTCCGGATCGCCGCCGCACAGGTCGCATTTATAGACGACCTTGGTGTCCTGGTTGTAGTTCACCGTCCCGAACGGGCAGGCGATGGTGCATACCTTGCAGCCGACGCAGACGTCGGCCAGTACGTCCTTGGAACCGGTTTCCTCGTTCAGCACGATAGCCTCGACGGGGCAGGCGTGCATGCACCAGGCTTCGCTGCACTGGGTGCAGGTATAGGGAATGAACCGGCCTTCGTCGTGGAAGGTAAACACCTTGATACGGGATTTTGCGGGGTTGAACACCCCTTCAGCCTGGTAGGAACAGGCCAGTTCGCATTGGAGGCAACCGGTACACTTTTCCGGTTCAATCTGGAGTGCTCTCAGCATCACATTCTCCTTGGATAGCAACAGTTTCTGATAAGGATCGAAAAAATCTTGTGTTATACCGGGAAAAATTCCCGTCCGTATCAGTCCCGGTTTTATTTATAATGGGACTGACCGGTTTTTTCTTATAGTATAGCTTATTGTAATTTGCCAGGTCAGGCACCTGTGCGAAGCAGAGGATACAAAAAATTTCCGGCGCTGGCAACATGCTTTATCAGGCAACGTGTAACAGAACTATTTCCCCGGATCAGGGTCAAATACCGGACTGGCAGACAGGACAACAATGAAAACCACTTTTTATACGATCACCACGTTTATTCTCCTGGGTTGGGCTATAGCCGGCGCCGCGGACATTACTGAAATCAGTTTCGCGTTCATCGGCGATGCAGACGGCAGCGCGCATACGGGCGTTGCCCAGGGCATCCACGAGGCGAACCTTCAGGGGCAGTTCCTCGGCCAGAATTATTCCCTGCAGGAGTTCAGCGGGGACAATATCGATGCAATCGAGCCCGACAGGTTCATCGCTATTATCGTCGCCACCAATGCAGATGACCTGGGACAGGTCGGCGCCCGTTTCAAGGACCATCCGGTCTTTAACGTGAGCGTGCACGACGATGCACTCAGGGAAGCCTGTGCGCCTAACCTGCTGCACGTGATCCCCAGCGCCCGGATGTTGGCCGATGCCGAAGCCCAGTGGCTGCAGAAAAACCCGGGCGCCGAAATCACCACCTCCGGCTGGCATCCGGATTTTGTAAAATTCGCCGCCAGGGACCTGAACAAGCGTTACAAAAAACGGTTTTCACAGCCCATGGACCAGTATGCCTGGGCCGGCTGGGCCGCAGTCAAGATGGCTTCGGATTCGGTGGCCAGGCAAAATCTCACCGAACCCGGCGCAATGCTCGAATTCCTGAAAACCGGCCTGGCGTTCGACGGGCAGAAGGGCCTGGACATGGATTTCCGCGACACCGGCCAGTTGCGCCAGTTGGTGCTGATAACCGGCGCCGGGGGGGAACTGCTGGGCGAAGCGCCGGTGAGGGGCGTTACCGCGACGGACGACGTGGACAGCCTGGGGCTGGCGTCCTGTTATAATTAACGCCACAGAGAGCACAGAAGTGTCTGTTTCACACTGTATTTATTGTATGGAGTAAACCATGAAACACATTATCAGCGTTATCGTATTTATCCTGGCCGGCATACAGCTTGCCTATGCCGCCAGCGGCCGCATTTTCGTTACCAATGAACGCAGCAACGATATTTCCGTCATTGACGGATCGACACTGGAAGTAGAAAGAACCATAGAGGTAGGAGACCGGCCCAGGGGCATCGGCATCTCACCCGACGGCAAGGAGTTGTATATTGCCGTCAGTGAAGAGAACGCGATTGCGGTCATCGACCTCAACACCCTGGAACTGTTGCGTAAATTCCAGGCCGGATCCGACCCGGAAACCTTCGCCGTGCACCCGAACGGCAATATCTACATCTCCAACGAAGACGACGCCAAGGCGTCGGTGTACAACCCCAGGACCGGAGAGCAGTTAGCGGAGATCCAGGTGGGACTGGAGCCGGAAGGCGTAGCCATCTCTCCCGACGGCAAGCAGGTCATCATCACCAGCGAATCGACCAACATGCTGCACGTGATCCAGGTCCCTGAACACACCATTGCCGCCAACATCCTGGTGGGCGCCAGGCCGCGGGCGGCCACGTTCACCAACGACGGCGCGATTGCCTACTCCACTTCCGAGATCAGCGGCGAAGTCAAAAAGGTCGATATGACCACATACGAAGTGGTTGCGGTCAGGAAGATCGCGGATGAAAAAGCCAAGCCCAAGGACGTGATACTGAACAAGGACGAGTCCAAACTTTATGTGGCCGGCGGCAGGGCCAACCAGGTCATCGTCATGGACGCGGAAACGATGGAAGTCATCAAGGGCATTCCGGTCGGCAAGCGGGTCTGGGGGCTGGCCATGACCAAAGACGGCAGCAAGGTGTTCAGCACCGACGGGGTCAGCGGCACCGTTTCCGTGATCGACACGGCGAAGGACGAGGTCATGAAGACCATCGAGGTGGGCAAATTCCCCTGGGGCGTCGTCATCGACGACTAACGCTGCAACCGTCATACCGGCGAAGGCCGGTATCCAGTCAATTAACCTGTCGCTTGCGACACATTATTATGAATATCCGGGGTCAGAGTCGTTACCCTGACCCCATGATTTCCATCTACTCAGGCTTCATAAACTTCATCGTCATCCGGTCGCTCTCACCTATAGCGGCATACTTCTCCCGGTCCTCGTCGCCCAGCCGGTAGCCCGGCGGCAGGGTCCAGACGCCTTTCGGGTGGTCTTTCGTATCCTTCGGGTTGGCGTTGATCTCTGTCTTGTCAACGAACTGTAGTCCGGCCTGCTGCGCCAGGCGGATTACCTCGGCCTCGGCAACATATCCCTTTTTCGACCATTCCTTGCCGACCATGTGCTCCTCGCCCCTGTGCGTTACCAGGCCGAGGATGCCACCCGGTTTGAGCACATTGTAAACCGCTGCAAACACCTGGTCCGCGGTATCGTTGTTCAGCCAGTTGTGGACGTTGCGGAAGGTCAGCACCATGTCCGCCTGCCCTTCCGGTTGCAGGTCCGGCTTGTTCGGAGGAGCGAACTCAAACATGATGACCTTCCCGTAATTTTCCGGGTCGGCCGCCAGCTTGTCCGCATACTTCCGGTAGTTGCGGCGGTAGTATTCAACCTCGGATTCGCTGTCGTAGCTGCCCACGTAGAGTTTCCCGTTGTCTCTCAGGTATGGCGCCAGTATCTCGGAATACCAGCCGCCCCCGCCCGGTGAGATTTCCACTACCGTCAGGTCATCGCGGACGCCGAACCAATCCAAGGTTTCAGCCGGGTTGCGGTACTTGTTGCGGGCTTTATAGGCGTCGGAACGATGATCGCCGTTGGCGATCTCGTTGAGGCGATCGATGTTCTCATTGGCGAGCGCCGGGCCTGCAGGCAGGCACAGGACCGCAATAAACATGATCAGGTAACGACATGACTTCATGAGTTGTTTCCTCCTTCATACCGGTTGACGGGTATATGTTACCCCGTCCGGCTGTTGTTGAGAAATGTATTCGCCTGTATATCGTGAAAGTGTTGTATCATAGGCCCGCACAGTCGGAGCAGCGCGCCTGTAACGGCTCAAATCGCAAAGCTATGCCGGATTAGCTCAGTTGGTAGAGCGCCCGCCTTGTAAGCGGATGGTCGGCGGTTCGAATCCGTCATCCGGCAGATTTTTCCTTCGTTTGGCGCATAAATCACCAGCTGTTCAAGTCATCTTAATCAATACATCATAATTTAAGAGGTCTGATACATAAAATTTATGGTAGGCGTGCTTGTTGCACGAATTGTATAAATAGGCCCTCTTTTCGGACCCTCAAAATGACCTCCTCCCCCGGTTACTGAACCTTTTGGGTCCAATGTCCAGTAACCGTCGCAGACCGTCGAATTATGCTTGCTACATCATTATGTATATCAGGACAACCTAAGGTCAAATCTGTGCATTGCCCGCACTCGGTTAACAATCTTTCCCCCGTAATCCGTCCCACGCAGCTTGAGGGATTTCCGTAACTGCTAGCAAATAAGCGGTCAACCCTATAACTACAGTAAAACCAGAGACGATTTGAACCTTCCTGCTATTAAATCGATCGCCGAAATATTGAGGTACAGTTAGTGCCTGGCTTCGACGTATGTATAAACCGATAAATAGTACACCAACAACGTAACCAATACTGACAATGCTGTTCAGAAAGAGTATTAGCGGTCCGTAACCAGAATATGTAAATCCCAGTTCGCCCAGAAAAACATTGGTGCTTAATACACTGGCTATTAGTGTCCCAACAATAAACAATGTTGGTGCTTGTCTGCCTGCAACAAAGTAATCATCGATATGCCTAACCCTCCGACCTACGATATTACCTATCGCAATATATAGGAGAATACTTATGATCATAGTTAAGGCGGCAGCATCCATAATCAGATCTCAACAGTTAAAAAGGACCAATTATCATTTATGATAACTATCTAACCAGGAGTCATAATCTGAATCGCTCATGCCTAAGATACGGTGCTCTCGAATATATGGTTTAGCACTGCTAGGATCTGATGTATCAATTTCTCTGGCGAGTCGGTGACCACTGAATATACTGTCAGCAATCAAACCGGGGACAACACAACTTCCAATTCGAAATACTGCTTCAACTTCTTCTTCGTTCAGTTCCTTTTCCATAGCTTTAAGTTGCTTGAATAACTCTATATTTGAATTTCGTTGGGTGACTAAAACGACCGCATCCGTTTCCCATTCAATTGGATAGCCGGTTCTATCAAAACGTTCGCCCCTGACCACGCCATCTCCGATTTCACTGACTAATTGACCAAGTACCATCGACACCCCCAAATCCTCAAGTTGATGGGCCACTTCAGCACCCTCCTCCGTGTTATATGTATAAGCACCGATAGCGGAAAATGGGGTAACAATAGTGACTTGTTTACCTTCAATAGCTAGCTTCTCAGCTAATGCAGGGCCCATAAAATAACTATCTGTGTCATAGATGAGCACATGCTCGCCCGGTAAAGGTTTATCCTCCAGCATGATTTGTTCGGGCGTTAGACAATGGGGCAATGTATGGTCAGCGCCTTTTATAATGTTATGAGTCGGACCATTTATTCCATTCCCTGCCCAATGAGATCCTGTAGCAACGATAACTATCTCTGCTCCATACTCTTTAACATCGTCAGCAGTCATTGTTGTTTTAGGAATAAATTCGATATTTTTTAGCTTGGTGATTTTTTGTTGACGGTAATCAATCAAGCGCCCCCAGTGCCCTAATCTTGGTAATCGTCTTATCCACTGCATGGCACCACCCAGTTCCGTATGTGAATCGACAAGATGTATTCGATTCATGCCGCGTTCCCCAAGCACACGAGCGCACTCTAGACCTGCGGGTCCTGCTCCTACTATTAACACGTCCTTTTTATTATTTTTAGCTGGACTAAACTTCTCTGGATGCCAACCTCTACGATACTCCTCACCAACGGTTGCATTTTGTGTGCAAATTAATCGCGTACCGAATAATGTCCGTGAAATACAAATATTGCAGCCTATACACTCTCGAATTTCATCTAGCCGCCCTTCTTCAATCTTTGTTGGTAAAAAGGGATCTGCGATACTGGCTCTGGCTGCACCAATAATGTCACATTGATTGGAGTTAATCATTGAAACCATAGTGTCCGGGTTGGTTAACCAACCCACATTTACGACGGGCTTTGTGGTCGCAGAACGCACCTTGCGAGTCCATTCTGATTGCCAGTTCTCTTCAAAAAAGCGTGATGATGCGGTATCAGTGCCCCAAGGAGCAAAACCACCGCCATGTGCGTAATACCCACCAACCATCAAATCCCATAAATCAACCAAGTGATCAGCTAACTCGATAAATCCAACTCCCTCTTCGTCGGCTCGAACACCGCCCCAACCTCGCTTATCTAGCTGGTCTATACCGAAACGTACAGTGATCGAACAATCATTACCCACGGCTTCCTTGACTTGTTCAATCGTCTCCAACCAAAATCGCGCCCTATTCTCCAATGACCCCCCGTATTCATCCTTTCGTCTATTATGGAAGGGCATAAGGAAGTATAAGGGTATGGAATCAACTTCACCGCCAGCGATATTAATAATATCGAAGCCAGCACTGCGTGCTCGTTTCGCTGCTGCCACATAAAAGCCCTGCAATTCACGAATATCATCTTTATCCATTTCCCAGCAGGAGTGGAACCAAGCAGATTCACTTGGAATTTGATTAACACCTCGTGCAACCAGACGGCTATCAAAGTTGGATCCCATGGGCCCACCGTAATACAGTTCACAACCCGCTAAAGCATCGTGCTCATGCACTTGAGATGTCATCAAACTGAGATTTCGGATATCTCTATCGTCCCAAATCTTTTCACAGATGAAAGGTGCTGGATCAAACTCTGGATGGATGGAACAAAAACCAGTATTGATAACAGCCCAACCACCTTCTGCTCGTGTGCGACGGTAATTTGCTATCGTTCCAGGAAAGTCGTTACCAAAACTAGTCGAATGAGGAGCCTGATAAAATCTATTTTTCATCGTTTTCGGGCCAATCTTGATTGGCTCGAATAGAATGTCGTATTTAGAAGCTCGACCCATGTCTATATTCTCATTACTTGAAAACTACAGAATTCAATCAAAATTTAAATTCTGGAATGTCTCTAACGATATTTAGTTCCAGTTTTGCTGATTCACGTTTTTTATTTGCTTAATGAAATCAAATAGAAACAAAAAAGTCAGCCCGCATATTGGAGTTGGAGGACTACGCGAGCTGACTTTCAAGTTATATGTATTTATTGACTGTCAGAGTAATCCGTCCTTCTTCAACGATTGCAAGGCAGCCTCAATACTCTCTCGTAAAGTCTTAACGATGAAATCAACATCTTTCTTAGTCAGTATCAAAGGCGGTGACATAATGTTGTAATCCATAAAACCTCTTAGGATTAATCCTCGAGCATAGGTTTCCTTAGCAACATAGGAACCAATATCAAGCTCAGCAGGAAAACGTTCTAGAGTCTTTTGATCTTTAACTAACTCTACACACATCATCATCCTTTTGCCTCTGACATCACCAACTATCGGTAGATCTCGAAGCGTATGCAATTGCTCTTCGAAATAAGGTCCTATATCAGTTTTAACATAGTCCAGCAGATTTTCTCGTTCCATAATTTCAATATTCTTCAGTGCCGCAATACAGGCTACTGGATGACCAGCATACGTGAAACCATGCGCAAAATACCGCCCATGGCCAGGCTCACTAATGACTTTGTAGATTTCCTCAGTAAAGAGTGTTGCGCCCAAAGGAATATAGCCCGAAGTTATACCTTTTGCTGACGTAATTATGTCGGGTTGTACTTCAAACTCATCCAAAGAAGCAAACCAATGACCCAATCGACCGAATGCAGTTATGACTTCGTCAGAGACATAAAGAATATCGTTGTCTTTACAGATTTCCCAAATTTGCTTTAAATAATCTCTGGGTGGAGGTATGACGCCACCTGCACCCATAATAGGTTCAGCGAAAAAAGCGGCCACATTATCGGCCCCCAATTCATCCACCTTGTCTTGGAATTCTTTAACCAGTGCGGTTGTCAGTTCATCCTCTGACAAGCCTTCCATACCTTCAGGCGGTCTAAACACATTAGGACAGGAAAGTTGGTGAATAGTGTCACTTTTATATTCGAACTCTGGTGTGTGATTCTTATCGCCACTGATCGATATAGCCAAATAGGTAGTGCCATGATAACCACTCTTTCTCGAAATCAAATGGCGTTTTTCCGGCTTACCACGACAACGTTGATAATATTGAATTAATCTGCAGGCCGACTCCATTGCTGTCGAACCACCGGTCGAATAAATAATACGATTCAGATTTCCTGGCGCGATTTCTGCCAGCTTTTCGCCTAACAATGTTGCTGGCACATTGGTGATGTCAGTAAATGTACTTGCGTATTCCATAATACATATTTGTTCGGCGATAGCCTCAGCCATTTCCTTGCGGCCTGCACCAATATTCGTACACCATAAACCAGCAGCACCATCAAGGTATTGCTTACCGTCCGTATCATAGACAAACGCCCCTTCTGCTCTGGCTAAAGGTAATGATCCTTTGTCTTTAAACACATCAAAGACCAACCAGGGATGTAAAAAATGCGCCTTGTCTTTCTTGATAATTTCAGCTGTATCGTAACCAACGGCGTTTGGAATGCTTACTATGTTATTCATTACCATCCTCCAAAAAAATATTGCACATTCAATCTGAAGCTAGAGAATCTGTTCTAATAATCTTATAATTGTTTGATTTTTATACATATAGTATGATTGGCTATATCATCGAGAATAGGGCTAAAATCAGGCCCATTATATGGATATCAATAATTAGTGTACACCGATATCGTTATGCTGAATAAAGTGCCTGCTCTGAAAGATACAATGTTAAAACTACGGTAATTGGTTTTCCTCTCTCAACCGATTAAATCAAAGCATTGCTTTGGTTATAA
The DNA here is from genome assembly GCA_022826885.1 of Gammaproteobacteria bacterium. Lineage (GTDB taxonomy): Bacteria > Pseudomonadota > Gammaproteobacteria > Eutrophobiales > Eutrophobiaceae > JAAXHV01. The sequence goes on along the minus strand of JAJDUB010000042.1, from coordinate 3,638 downwards.
TAAATGGTATCATATTGATACCATTTTTCTCAAGAATTATTATTCATCTGGGGTGGGAATGGACGAACAAACTATACTCTATGACACTGACCCTGCTTCGGTAGAAATTCTCCGAGTAAATAGTACTGCCCCCCTACTACTTGTTTATGAGTTTTCGCAACGATTAGATGCCACTGCGGTTTTTCAGAATTACTCCAGGATAGTAATCAACAGTAAACGTTCACCCGACACGCATGATGTTATCAATCATGAACAATACTGAAGAACAAGTAACACGAGTAGTATTTGATAACCTATCTCGCAACGAAGTTGTTTTTTGGTATGTTCTGGTTGTCATATCAATAAGTATCCTCTTTGTCGGCATTATCAATCTTATAAGGAAATATCTGAAAGGTACTGGCCCGAAGCAAATTGATAAATTTCGGAAACAGTTTTTTCAACGCGTGATAATTATTTTCAACCATGCCTGGATCAAAAAACATTCTCCCATCGTCGGGATTAGTCACATCCTGATTTTTTACGGTTTCCTATTATTGTTTATAGGAACGATTATCATCACCATCGAACATGATTTCACTCGACCATTATTCGATTGGCAATTTTGGCAAGGAAACTTCTATCTTGGCTTTTCGTTAACGCTGGATATTGCAGGTCTTGCGTTACTCATTGGTTTAATTGTCATGTCAGTACGCCGTGGAGTACAAAAGCCTTTCAGATTAAATTATGACCGCGTTGATAAAGATAAAAGTGCATATAGTAGGTTTAAATACGTTATTGAGGATTGGTTTTTCCTTGGTATTTTATTTTTTATTGTGCTGTCTGGATATTTATTGGAAGGTTTGCGTATTGCAAACTATAACCCAAGTTTCGAGCAGTGGTCACCGTTAGGTTGGCTAATTGGACAGCAACTCCGTAGTATAGGAATTCAAGGTGCCGAAGCAGGACTTTTTCATTATTGGACATGGTGGGTTCATGGGATCGTTTCTATCTTTTTTGTCTCCGCCATTCCCTATACTAAATCTGTACATATGTTAGTGAGTCCTGTATCAATCTTATTGAAAGACGAAGACGCAGGGAAACGATTAATAGAGAACTCAGATAATGATGAAATTCCGGATGCAGAAATCGGCTATACAAAAATAACCGATTTTTCCTCAAAGCACCTTCTGCAGCTTGATGCCTGTACAAAATGTGGGAAATGTCATGAGACCTGCCCTGCCAGAACTACTAATTACCCTCTTTCACCACGTGACTTAATATTAGATCTACGTGAATTCGCAAATACATCCATACTCTCGACTAATGAAGATGTGCGATGTTTACCAGGAGATCTAATCGAAGCAGATACTTTGTGGTCATGTATGCAATGTATGGCCTGTACGGAAATATGCCCAGTTGGAATCGAACATGTTCCAATAATCAATCAACTGCGACGTAGCATGATTGAAGAAGGAAATATGGACTCTTTATTGCAGGGCACACTGGAACAGATCATGAATACCGGTAATTCATTTGGTGAATCCAAACGTAAACGTGCGCGGTGGACGAAGAAACTAGAAAATCCAGTTAGAGATATTCGAAAAGAATCAGCTAAATATTTGTGGTTTGTGGGAGATTATGCCTCTTTTGATCCACGTAATCAGTCAATTACTCAAGATCTCGCTCGAGTATTCCATGAGACAGGTATTGATTTTGGTATTCTTTATGATGCGGAAAAAACTGCTGGGAACGATGTACGTCGGGCAGGTGAGGAAGGATTATGGTTAGCACTTGCTGAACATAATATTCAAGAAATAGAGAAATGTGAATTCGAATATATCATCTGTAGAGATCCACATAGTTTCAACACCTTAAAAAATGAATATCCTGCGATTGGCGCACCTTGGAAGGGTGAACAAGTTTTACATTATACTCAATTGATCTCTGATCTGATTGATACTGGAGCCTTGTCTTTAAAATCTAAACTTGATTATCGAGTTACCTATCATGATCCCTGTACCTTAGGAAGATTCAACGGAATATATGATCAACCCAGAGACATATTAAAAGCAATAGGCGTTACTTTAGTCGAAATGCAGCGCGTTAGAGATAATTCATTTTGTTGTGGCGCAGGTGGTGGTCGTATCTGGATGAAAGAGTTACAACGCGAGAAGTCGCAACGTCCCAGTGAAAATCGTATTGAGGAAGCAATCAGTCTTGGAGAAATCGATTATTTTATAGTAGCTTGCCCGAAAGATGTCACCATGTATGAAGATGCTATCAAAACATCAGGCCATGATGGTGAATTAAAGGTTAAAGAACTGTCAGAGTTAGTCTTAGAGGCCTATCTATAAAACATTTGTTTAATTTAATTTGATCAAAGCCCCATCAGTTCTTTTTATTTCTGGGTGATTTCTTAATAAGCTGTTCCATTTTTTGATTGAAACTCGCCTCCGCATCGTGCAGGTGCGTGATCATCTCATTCCACGCATTAGTCGTTTTGCCATAATAAATAGCCTTTGCAATGGCATTGTGTTGGCTTAAATTTTTAGACATCGCTTCGCTGATTTCGCCGTTATCCATCCATAAGGGATCAGCCCATAAGAAAAATTGGGTACGTGCGTAATGAACGGCTTCAGACACTAAGCGGTTACCACAATAATCCGCTAACATGGCATGAAAACGTGAATCTAATTTTCGATATTCATTAAATGAAGTGGGCATTTGTTCGGTTATTTGCACTATCTCATTTTTCTGTGCTTTTGTTGCCCGCTCCGCACATAATAATGCAGCGAGCGGTTCCACCGCTTGCCTGAATTCATAATTCTCCTGCAACTCTCTATTACATCTTTGCAAAAAATCCTTACGATATAGTTTAGACGAACTGCGATCAGAGATAATTGTCCCCCCAGACCGGCCGCGCGTCGTTTTAACCAGGCCTTCTTTATTGAGTTCACGAATTGCTGCGCGCAGCGTCATTCTTCCAACACCAAATTGTGCCGCTAGACTTCTTTCTGATGGCAGGCGGTCATCGGTACCATATATACCAAGTCCAATTAAGCGTCTGAGACTATCGGCAACTGCTTCACTTTGCGGTGTTGCGGTTATCTCAGAGAACTCCATTACCTCATTTATCTCTTTTTTCTTTGGTTTTGTCATAGAGAACAATTAAGAATATTCTATCAATCTTCAAAAGTAACACTATATACAATATTGGCCTCTGCAATTTTTGGCAATGGAAAATCTAAAATATGCATTAGCTATCTGGTCTGATTTCACTATTTCGATGGCTAATACTCGACAAAATACATATTTGGTATTATTATGAGACCATTAAGTAATGCAAGATTTACCATACCACAATAATTATTTCAGTATATAAAGAAAATCATTATTGTGAACAAAAATGTAACTATTTCATATAGTTATACTCATTTTAGGACTAATTCCGACCAGCAACTACTGTGAAAAATTCAGCCAAAGACAACGCGCATAATCCTATCAGCTTTACAAGGCAGATAGCTAGGTTTGCGTGTCAACTTAAAGCGCAGGATATACCTGACGCAGTGCTATTTAATGCTCGTACAGCTGTTGCTGATACGTTTGGTGTCACTATTGCAGGCGCGAACTCAGAGCTTGCGCCTATCATGTACAAATTA
>JAJDUB010000007.1 GCA_022826885.1 Gammaproteobacteria bacterium | reverse complement strand
TCGGGAATTACGAGCGTACGGACTTTGCCGGATTATTAACCGGTCCCATCAGTGAGAATCTCGCTGGTAAATTCTCTTTTTCCTACCGTAATCGGGATGGTTGGGTAGACAATGTTGTTTTAAATAAGAAACAAAAAGACGACGACGTCCAGGCCTACCGCGGCCAACTGCTTTATACAAGTGAAGATACGGAAATCATGTTTACGGCTGATTACAACAAACTGGACGTTGAGGATATGGCCAGAATTCCCCAGACGCAGATAGTCGGCGGCCTTGGACCGCTCGTAGATCAATATGACGCGTTGTGCGGAAACAGGGGGCCGAAGTGCTCGACGAATCCCAGTGACGGTTTTGCCAAACGTGACGCCTGGGGGGTGAGCCTGCACGTTACCCACGATTTCGGGATCGGAGAATTAAAATCAATCAGTGCTTACAGGGAAAACGAAGTTGACTGGGAAATGGATTCGGTCGGCGTTTCAATTCCGTTGACGGATGACATTCTCGATAATACCGAACAATTCACCCAGGAGCTCCGTTGGAGCGGAACTACAGATACGTTGAATTATGTAATCGGGTTCTGGTATCTGAATGAGCAAACTGACCGGTTCGAAGTATTTGATATTCTCGCCGACAAGAACATCAATGGGAGTGATCGTTATCGTCAAATTAATGAAACAGACAGTTATGCCGGGTTCGGCCAGGTTGATTGGCTCCTGACACAAGGTGTTACCCTGACTGTCGGCGGCCGCTACAATTATGAGAAAAAAGAAATCATCAATGATGCCGTGGCCGGTGATTTTGTCGTAATTAACCAGACGTTCGCCAATACCAAGGAGGAAATATGGACTTCATTCATTCCAAAAATTTCCCTGACCTGGCAACCACGGGAAACGATGACCGTATATGGGACGATTGCAAAAGGCTTTAAGAGCGGTGGTTTTCCGGCAGCCCCACAGACAGTGATTGATACGGAACCCCTTGCTCAGGAGGGAGCGCTGAATTATGAAATCGGGTTCAAATCAGACCTGCTGGATAATTTAAGATTAAATACCGCCTTCTTCTATACGGAATATGAAGAACTGCAGATTCAAAGCTTTGGACCTACACCGGGTTGTGTTGAAGACCCGGCCACCGAGTTGCTTGAATGTTTTGGCCGCTTCCAGACTTTTAATGCCGGAGATGCAGAGGCTAAAGGAGTTGAACTGGAATTGACCTGGATTCCCGTGGAGAACCTGACACTGTCAGGTTTCTATTCATTCCTGGACTCGGAATTTACCGATACCGTTGTACCGAACTCCGCTTACCCGATACAGACCGGCAATGAGATGATTCATGCGCCGCGAAACAAATACAGTATTAATGCAGAATACGTGTTGCCTGTGCCGGGGGGAGGACAGTTGGCTGCCCTCCTCAGCTATCGATACACTGATGATCAGAGGGGTGAACTCGAACCCTATTCGATACAACCTTCTTTCGACCTGTTTGATGCCCGTTTGGCATGGAGCAGCCCCGACGATACACTTGAAATTGCCGTATGGGGTAAAAACCTGCTTGACGAAGAATATGTCACTCACCTGTACGCCATAGCAGGCGAAGTCATTTCCGTATTCGGAGACCCGCAGATGTATGGGGTGTCATTGACGTATCGTTATCAATAAGAATCTAATTCCTATTCCGCTCAAAGAAATTAAACAGGACATCCATGTAAATTGCAGGACACCCATAAATTGCAGGACACCCATAGAATTTTGATGGGTGTCCTGTATTTTATCTATAAAATTTGACCCGCCTTGGTCACGCGGTTATCCTGTATCCTACCCAACCAGAAACAGGAGAAACTCATGACGAAGAAAAAGGACAATTTAAATGGCAGTGTTGAATTGCTTGCCCGGGCCATACAGGGAGTCGTAACTGAAGCGGTAGGAAAAGGCAATGAGATAGTTTTGGATGAGATGATAGCTATGGAAGGCCGCCTTAACCAGAGGATAGACGATACCAACCAGAGGATAGACAATGCCAACCAGAGGATACACGATACCAACCAGATGCTCGGCAACACCAACCAGAATATGCAGTCCCAGTTTGCCCGGCAGGAGAAAATGATAGCGGAAATAAACCGACAGTTTGTCCGACAGGAGGAAATGATAACGGAGATAAATCGTAAGATAGGTTGACCCGTCCGGCAAACAAACTGTCATCGGCGTTACTTATGCCGCTCCTTGATGAGTCAGAGGATGATCTTTTTGAACGAAATCCTGACAGTTAGACGGTAGCACAAAAAACCGGCATGGGAATGATCTCCATGTTACGCAGTCAATTCCTTTCTGATGGCATCAATGGCCTGGTCCAGGTGTTCATTGATGACTGCAACCATGGTTGTCTCGTCGTTTTTCCTCAATGCCTGGATAATTCTCGTATGGATTTGAATAACCAGATCGCGTACCGATTTCTTTTTCAGGGTAAGCATGCCGATAAAATAGATATAGTCCATAAAACTATTGATTATTTTTGCCAGGCTCTCATTGCCGCATAAATTAAACAGTGCCGTACGGAATTCCATGTTGAGTTGGAAAAATCCGGATGAGTCCTTTATATCCAGTGCCCCCCTTTCCTTGTTGACGATTACTTCAAGCCTGTCGATATCAGTTTCAGTACAATTTCCGATGATCTTTTTTGCGGCCAGGGGCTCTAAAACCCGTCGTATTTCGAATATCTCCTCAATTTGTTTAAGGGAGGGGAGAGTAAAAACATACGAACCCCCACGCTCTTGTCTTAATATCCCCTGACTCCTGAACAGGTTCAACGCTTCCCTGACCGGAGTACGGGAAACACCCAGGGCGTCTGCTATCTCGTATTCCGTAATTTTCTGGTTGGGTTTAAAAACGCCCTGGAACAAGGCCTGTCTGAGTGACGCATAAGCCTCGTCACGCAACGATTGTTTTTGAGGGATCTTCTTGAGAGACATAATCCTGACCAAACCTCATATTCTCAAAACTATGGTATACTGTATACTACATACCATGCTAGAATATTTTTCTAGTGTCTCCAAACAACATTCGGGGCGTGCGCTATGATAAATCATGACACCATAAATATATCAGGAAAAACCGTGGCTGGCGTTGTTCGGCTTATATTGATTACCTGCATACTCGGCACGGCAACCACCGAGGTGCTGGCACAGGCCGGCGCCTTGGAGGAAATTGTCGTTACCGCCCGCAAGCGCGAAGAAAGCCTGCAGGACACGCCTATCTCGGTCGCCGCGTTTACCTCCATGGATATTGAACAGCGGGGGATGGTGGATTTTTCCGACCTCGGGGAATTTACCCCCAACGTCACGTTTGATTTTACTGCGCCCATTGCCGCCGGTAACTCGGCCGCCATCGTCATGATCCGCGGCGTCGGCAGCGCCGACTGGGCCTTGCCGGTCGACCCGGGCGTGGGCATTTACCTGGATGGCGTCTACATTGCCCGTACCATAGGACAGGTGATGGACACGGTGGACGTGGAACGCATCGAGGTATTGCGCGGCCCCCAGGGCACCCTGTTCGGACGAAACACCATCGGCGGCGCCATTTCCGTCGTCACGAAAAAGCCGACGACCGACCGGGTTTACGGCAGGGCGGAAGTGACCACCGGCAGTTACGACCGCATTGACGCCAATGCTTATGTGAATATCCCCCTGGGTGAGACCCTGGCGGGCAGTGTCTCTGTCTCCACCCGAAATCGGGACGGCTACGTGAAGAACCTGGGAGACGGGCCGGACCTGGGTGATAACCAGGACCTCTCCGGCCGGGTAGCGTTCCGCTGGACGCCTGCCGATGCCATCACAGTGGACGTGACGGCCGATTATTCCACCACGAATGAGAACCCCGCCCCCAACGTCCTCATCGATGTGGCGGAAGACGGTTTTTTCCCCAAACTGAATAACCTGGTATCGGGCGATCCGGCCTGTGGCGGTTTTGTCGTCAGCGAGGACCCGGCCCGCTTCGGGAACGACAAGTGTTACAACGATCAATGGGTGGTAGGCCCCCACAAGACCTGGAGTTCTCACGTCAGCGCCACCCCGGAACTGCAAACATCCGATCGCTTCGGTGTAGCTGTACGCCCGGATTCGGAACTGAACGTCTGGGGTGTAGGCGGCACCATCGAGTGGGATATCAGTGATAACCTCACTTTCAAATCCATCAGCGCGCACCGGCGCGTGGAGGACGGTTTCTGGTCCCGGGACACCGGCCATTCCAAGCTGCCCGTCCATGTGATCGTTCGCACTGCCAACGACTATGAGCAAAAGCAGACCACCCAGGAACTTCAGTTGCTGGGTTCGGCGTTCGAAAACCGCCTGGAATGGTTGGTCGGCTTGTATTACCTGAAGGAAACGGGCAAGCACCTGGACGTGGTGGAACTGCCGTTCAATACCGTGTTCGACAGTGGCGGCACCATCGACAATGAGAGCAAGGCCGTATTTGCCCAGGGCACCTTTGATATCACCAACCAGTTATCGCTTACGGCAGGCGTGCGTTATACGGACGAGGAGAAGGAATTTGTGCCGATATCTTACGTTGGTATCGACCGGGGTGTCCCGTTTCCATTGTCAATATCCCCGGCGTCCCCGTTCGACTGCGTGGGCACGCCGCTTACCCCGGCCAACACCCAGGGTTCCTGTGTATTGCCGGAGGTGCCGGCCCATTCCAACGCCAGCGAGTTGCAGCCCTACGTCAACCTGTCTTACCGGTGGACAGAGGATTTCATGACTTACGTGTCCTACTCGGAGGGCTTCAAGGCCGGCGCCTTCACCCAGCGGGTGTTTCCCGCCAAGCGTGAAGTCCCGGTGGCTGGGCCAGAGTTCGTGAAAGTCTATGAGGGTGGTTTCAAATCCACCTTGCTCGACAATCGCATGCGCCTGAATGCCTCCGTATTCTTCACCGATTACACGGATATGCAGGTCACCTCTGACGAGAGCGACAGCGCCGGCACCATCGGCCTGTCCACGGTGAATGCGGCAGAGGCGGAGATTCTCGGGTTCGAGGTGGATATGACCGCGGTGTTTAGCCCCGAAATGTTAGTGCAGGTCGGCGTTGGCTACCTGGACGCGGAATACGTCAAGCTGGATGAGGGTGTCGCCTTCGACATAGATGATGACCTGATCAACGCGCCTGAATGGAACATTAACGCCGCGGCGCAATATTCCATCAGCCTGGGAGATATGGGCTCGTTGACGCCACGGGTTGACCTGTCACATACCAGCAAAGTCGCAAATGATGATAGAAATACGCCGTTGCTGGTGCAGCCCGCCTATACCCTGGTAAACCTGTCGCTGACCTGGCGGGATGCCAACGATGAGTGGTCCGTTACCGCGGCAGGACGCAACCTGGCCGACGAGGCTTACATTATCACGGGGTTTGCCAACAACAACGGGGTAGAGGGTGTGTACGGTATGCCGGCTACCTGGTCATTGAGCCTGCGCCGGAATTTTAATTAGCCGAAATGGATTTTAGTGCCGCGCTGAATAGTCTTTGTCGAAGGCAGTTTTTGCGCGGCCTTGCCGGATTTTTCGGGGCGCTGTTTACTTTTTCCCGATCCCGGGAAGCCATCGCAGTATCGCTCAGCGAGAAGATGATCGGCCGGTCTCATTCCGATTTTGAAGCAACGAGAAAGGGGCTGGTATGGCAACGGGCCAAACCGGCGCGACGGCCTGATCTCATCGTAAAGCCTGATTCCGTCAGCGACGTGGTTGCCGCGCTCAAACATGCGCGAACTCATGGCTTGAAGGTGATTGCAAAGAGCGGCGGCCACAGTATTCCGGCTTCATTCCTGCGTGACGACGGCATGCTGATTGATATGCTCGGCATGAGGGACGTGACGGTGGACCCGGAAAACTTTATGGCCACAGCGGGACCGGGTACCTGGGGGCCAAGCCTGTTGCATGCGCTTGAACCGCACGGTTTGGGATTTCCCGTGGCCAGGGGCGGCAGTGTTGCCATTGGCGGGTTCCTGCTGGGCGGCGGCCTGGGCTTCAATCCCAATACATGGGGGATTGCCTGTTTTTCCGTAATCGGGGCCGATGTAGTTACCGCCGGCGGAGAACTGCTCACGGTCAATGCGCAACAGCACCCGGATATTTTCTGGGCAGTGCGGGGAGCAGGCCCCGGATTTTTCGGAGTGGTAACGAAATACCACCTGCGCGTGTACCCGTTGCCGGGCGCAATCACCACATCACAGTATATCCACCCCCTGGATGAACACCCCAGGGTAGCCGCCGCCCTGGAACAGCTTGTGCCGAACAGCGACCACCGGCTTGAATTGATCCTGCTGCTGACGGGCAACCCGGATACGCAAGCGGTTGCCGCCGGCGCGCCCGAACAGGTTTGCCTGGTGAACGCGGTGGCCTACGGCAGCGACGAGGAGGAAGCGCGCGCCTTGCTGGAGCCTGTTGCAAACAGCGCGCTTGGCCATGACCCACTGGCGAGGAAAGAATATGAACCGACCAACCTGAAGATACTGACGGGCGAAACAGGGGAATCTTTCCCGCACGGGCGCATGGCCACCGAGGGTGTCTGGAGCAATTCCATCGCCCCGATCATCGCAACGCTCAGCGAACGCATGCGGCAGGCGGTGACACCCGTCACCACTGTCAGTATTCGTTTTATGGGCAATACCCGTCTGCCCGGGAAGGCGGCCTTTTCCCTGATCGGCAGCACGAATATCCTGTCGGTGCTCACCTGGCAGGATGCAACCGATGATGACAAGGTAGCCGGATGGTTGCGCGACACCATGTCAGCGCTGGAACCGTTTTCCCTGGGGCATTACATCAACAATGAAGATGTCGTCAGCTACCCGGAAAGAAACCAGGGTTCCTTCACGCCTGACAGTTGGACCCGGCTCCGGGCTTTACGCAAGCAATACGACCCGGACAACCTGTTCCATGACTATTTTGGCGTGTAAATTCATGGGGATGGAATTAATTCCGTCCCCGGCCAGGGTCTCCACCAGCGCCCAGACTATAACCTTCTGGCCTGCCAGTGACGGGTGCAGGCCGTCATCCGGAAATAATTCGGGTTCGGCTGTTGTTTGCGCCATGGCGAGGCGCCGTAACTCATTATGAAATGGGCAGGCTGGTTCTGAGAGGATACAGGGAACTTTACAAATCCAGCACCAGCAGTTCGCTTTTGGAACGCGAACAGCAGAGGGTCATCTGGTCGTTGGCCGCTTTCTCTTCATCGGTTTGAAACACGTCGTTGTGTTCCGGCTCTCCTTCCAGTACGCCGGTGAGGCAGGTGCCGCAGATACCCTGCTCGCAGGACACGGGGATGATGATCCCGTGCTCACCCAGGGCATCGACGATCCTTATACCGTCTTCGACGGTGATCACCTCGCCGCTGCTTGCTATTTTTACCTTGAACATCAGGGCATTCTAGCACAACCGTTTCAGCGCAATTCCGTCTTGAAAAAAAATCGATATTATTTACAATCATCGAAAATAAATTTCGGGGGAGGTTAAAGTGTCAAAGCCGTTTCTGAAAAATGCCTGGTATGCGGCGGCGTGGAGCTACGAGGTGAAGAAGGAACTGTTCGAGCGCACCATCATCGGCGAGTCCATCCTGTTTTACCGCAAGGAAAATAACCGGGCGGTCGCCATCAACAACGCCTGCCCGCATCGCTATTCGCCATTGCACCTGGGTACACTGATGGGCGACGTGGTGGAATGCAAGTATCACGGCCTGCGCTATGACAGTACAGGACGTTGCGTACATAACCCCCACGGGGACGGCAAAATTCCGGAAAAGATGTGTACCAGGGCCTATCCCCTAGAGGAAATCCACAACATGTTATGGATCTGGATGGGCGACCCGGCGCTGGCCGACCCTGCCACCATACCCGATTTCGGTTGCCAATCCGATCCCGACTACCCTTCGGTCGAGGGCGTGATCGAGATGCACGGCAACTACGAACTGATCACCGACAACCTGATGGACCTGTCCCACGTGGAGTTCCTGCATAAAGGCATACTCGGGAGCGAGGCCATCAAACGCGGTGAGCACGAACTGTTGCAGGACGGGACCACCGTGTGGTCGAACCGCTGGTGTCCGGACGGGCTGGCGCCGCCGGCCTGGGACCACATGTTCAAGGACTACGGCAAACCGGTGGACCACTGGTTGTACATGCGCTGGGACGCCCCCGCCCACATGCTGCTGGACGTAGGTATCACTCCCACAGGCAGGCCGCGCAATGAGGGGATCTGGATGTACGGCACGGACATTCTCACGCCGAAGAACCAGACCTCCACCTATTATTTCTGGGGCGTTGCCAGGGACCATGACAAGGACAACGATGAGATGGGAAAAATCTGGACCTCGGCCGTCGAGGTAGCCTTCGGTACCCAGGACAAGCCCATGATCGAGGCGCAGCAGGGTATGCTGGAAGCCATGGGGGTCATTGACCTGGATGAAGTCGATCCTGTTCTGCTGCCCATGGACAGCGCCACGGTGCGCTGCCGCCGTGTGCTCGATCAATTACGGCGGGAGGATGGGACAAGGCTCCCGGACCCGCGCAACCCGGCCCTGGTGGAACTGATAGAGAAAACGAACGCCACGGAATACCAGGGCAAGGTAGTCCCGGTGGTGTGAGAGTAAATGGGGACGGACTTAAGTCCGTCCCCGGTAGTCGGCTACTCCCTGAACGCGGGTTTGATTTCCGTTTCCGGCGTCCAGTCCGGACCGTAGAGACGTTTGTACCTTTCCGGCCGGTCCACCGATCCCTTGGCGCCACCGCCGCGCCACAGGTCATATTTTTCATCGGCATATTCACCAAAGAAAGCGGTCAGCCTTGCATCCAGGCCGGCGACGATTTCCTCATATGCCGGATCGCCATAGACATTCCGGTTTTGTTCCGGGTCTTTCTTCATATCGTACAGTTCCGACTTGCCCGTTGAGCGCAGGCGTTTCCAGTAGACATGATTTTCAGTCCTGATTACCCTGGTCTCTTCCTGCTCAAAGAATACCGCGTCATTCCACTCGCCCGTTCTGCCGGTTAATGCAGGACTGAAGCTTTTGCCGGGGCTGTTGTCAAAGCTCACTTCGCCCATCCCGACGTAATCGAGGATCGTCACGGGAATATCGTACTGGCCTATCAACAGGCTGCTGGTCCGGCCGGCTTCGATCCTGCCGGGATGCCTGATGATCAAAGGGACATTCATGGCCGTCTCATACATGCTGGACGGCGTCGTAACCACGGTATGCTGCCAAAGGCCGTGCTGGCCGTAAAAGTTCCCCTGGTCGGAGGAAAAAATGACCAGGGTATTTTCTTCCAGTCCTGCTTCACGTAACGCGGCCAGCACCCTGCCTACGCCGTCATCCACCAGCGTGTTCTGGGAAGCGACATTGGCCATGGTCGCCGGGTCATTGTGCATGGCCAGTCCTTCGCGCAGCTTGCCCCGCAGAAACGGGTTGGTGTCTTCGCTGAGCAACTGCTGCACCAGGTTTTCGTTATAGGCGGTGCGCGGAAAGGATTTGAACTCCCTGCCCTCGTAATCCCGGTAAAAACGGTTCCTGGCGGGCCCGTAGTTCGTGGGCGGGTTGGTATAGGGCCCGTCGTAATTCAGTTGCAGGTAAAACGGCTCTTCGCCGGCGTAATCCTGCAGGTATTCAACTGCCTTTTCCGTGAAAAAATCAACGATGTGCCGGTCTTTTACCGGATAGGTCCTGTCGTTGTCGATAATGGTGTTGTCCCAGAAATCAATCGTGTGCCCATAGGGAAACGTGACCCAGTACTGGTAACCGATGGACGCTTTCCAGGGCTGTCCCAGGTGCCATTTCCCGATCATGGCGGTCCGGTAGCCGCGGTTTTTCAGCGTAAGCGGCAGTGTGCGGAACTCCGCCACGGCGGACCAGCTTTCCGGCCATTGATCCAGCAGTTCATCATCCAGCCAGCTGTGTATGCCGTGCTGCGAGGGCATCAGCCCGGTCATCAGGGTTGCCCGGGTGGGCGAGCACATGCCGTTGACCGCGTAGGCGCGGGTGAACGTGATGCCCTCTGCGGCCAACCGGTCTATATTGGGTGTCCTGATATCGGGATTGCCGTAGGCGCCGAGCAATGTGGCGGCCTGGTTGTCGGTGAGTATGAATAATATGTTCGGTCTTTGTTCGCCTGCACAGGCGAGGTCAGCCAACATAAATAATACAACCAGGCGAAACAGAAGTGACGTTTTCATACGGGCTACCTAATGCAATGTCAGGGAAATCGGGTCGGCGCCCGGCGTCTCGAAGTAACCCAGGAACTGCTTCAGGTCGTCCATGTTGCCCGTTAACCGTATATCGCCTTTAACCACGGCTTCCTCGATGGTGAAAGCGCCTGACTGCACCTCGTCGAATACCGGTTTAGTCATGGTCAGGATCATATCCATGCCGGTTTCAGGGTTTACATCAAACTGGCAGACGCCGCGCCGTATCGTCAACCCGTAGGATTCATTCAAATCCGGGAATTCGAACCCCAGCGAGCTGTTGACGGACAGGGTCTGTTCCGCTTTCAGCCTGGCCGTCCAGCCGTTGATGCTCACATCGACAGGCATTTCTGCAAGTATATCGGGCGGCATGAATATGTTTGCCATTTTTTTCGCGGTCTCCAGCGTATCGAGCCCGCCCTCAAGTTCCAGTGCCGAGGTAAGGTACCAGTTGCGCCAGTTGATGTTCATACTGGCATAGCCGAGTTGGCGGAACGACGCGGCCTTGATTTTTCTCGCTTCCATGTTGTTGGCATCAACCCGTACCAGGTAACTCGCAAGCTCCGCGGCCCACTGGTAGTCGTCCTCCTTATAGGCGGCCAGGGCCGCATCGGTGACTTTATCAACACCTCCCATCAGTTCGATGAGACGCCCCGCTTTCACCTTTGCCGGCAGCGGGTCCAACGCAACGGGATCGCCTTCGTACCAGCCCAGGTAACCCGCGTAGACCTGGCGCACCGCCTGCTTGACCGTGCCGTAATACTGTCTTAAATAGGGCGCGTATTCAAACAAATGGGGCGGAAGTTTTACCTGCTGCGCCAGTTCATCCGGGGTAAGCCCCTTGTTCATATAACGGATTGTCTGATCATGGACATACTGAATGCCGTCGCGGGTCATACGCAGCACTTCATCGACTTTGGCCTCTCCCTCAACGGGCCGGCCATGGGTCGGCACCAGGTAGGCCGCCTTCAGCCTGCGCAACCGGTCGATACTCCTCACCCAGGGCATGGGCTGGCGGAATTTTGTCCCCCTGAGCGTATACACGTTGGGAAAAGTCGGACCCTGGATGACCTCGGTATCAATCAACACCCTGGAATCGGGCAGGTACACGGCAAGTTCATCGGGCGCTTCGCTGGGAACGTGGAGAATCTCCAGGTCGACGCCGGCAATGGTCGTTTTCAATACATCGTCAACCAGCCTGGTCGGGGCAATGAACGATCCCGGCCTGCCCCCCGTGGCAAGGGGTCCGATACCGTTGTTCATACCTTCAATATCTTCACCTTCAAGGAAAAAGCCGAAGGTATACCCGGTGCGCACACCGAGTATGGGGCCAAGGAGCGCACTCTCATCCACCAGGTGTTGCATGAGTGACCTGTGGGCATAAATCTGCGTCTTTCCCGCTTCCACCTGTTCAGCCGATACCAGTCCCTTGATTCCGTCAATATGGTCATGGTGGAAATGGCTGTAAATCACTGCGACGATGGGTTTGTCCGTAATCCTGCGGAACTCCGCCAGCACTTTCCTGCTGGTCTCCGGGCTGAGACCGGCGTCAACCATGATGAGGCCGTCATCGCCGACGATCATGACAATATTCGCCACATTCCAGCCGACCGCGCTGTAAACCCGGTCCGTTACCTTGTAAACCTTTTTTGCGAAGTGTTCCGTATGCGCTTTCAATTCGGGGTGTATCGCCGGTTCCACTCGATCCATTGCGTCAGCCGGACTGTGCAGGCTGGTGAGAAGCGCCAACAGGACGCCTCCAGGTAATTTAATCATATGTGCCGGTAACTTGTTGAATAGTCAGGGAACCTCTGGTCAAGTTCCAGAAGTTAGTTAATATTACAACAAAATGCGCCGCCTGTTTCGTATCTATATCAAATCCATTACACTGAACCTGAAATGGACATTGCACGCAGAGAGTTTCTTCAGTTAACCGTTAACCTTGCGCTGGTGTCGCTGGGTGGGCACAGCGTTGCGGACGACACTCCCGGCTGGCATGGCGGGAAGGTATTGTCGGATGTTGTCTATCAACTTTTCCCCCATGAGCGCTTGAGCAGGGACGTATACATGCAGGTGACGGAACAACTGGGCGACAGCATCGGCCAATCCGCTGAACTGACGGCCATGATGAACAACGCAATGGAAGTCCTGTCCGGTAATTCCCAAGAAAACTGGTTTGCGCTTTCTGAGCGCGGTAAGACGGAAGCGATCGAGAAGATACAGCACACGCCATTCTTTCAATTTGTCCTGAACGAAGCCCTCAGCGGGGTATACCGGCACCCGCTTACCTGGGAGTTGCTGGGCTACGAAGGTTCCTCCCTCGAGTTCGGCGGCTATATCGACCGGGGCTTCAACGATATCGACTGGTTGCCTGATTAGCCCGGATGAACAAATTCTCCCTGGACGATTCCTCGGTGGTTGTAGTTGTCGGATCCGGCGCCGGCGGTGGAACAGTGTCCGATGTTTTGTCAAACAACGGCATCAACGTAGTCTGCCTGGAAGCCGGCAGGCGTCTTGACCTGACGGAGATCGTCACCGACGAAGCCGGGATGTTCGGCAAAATCACCTGGCTGGATGAAAGGCAGGGCAGCGGAATCGCGCCGCCGCCGTTCCCGGTATGGAACTGCAAGACGGTGGGCGGAACGACCATGCACTGGACCGCCACCGGTATCCGCTTGCAGGAACACGAGTTCAGCGCGCAGAGCCGCTACGGCGCCGTCAAGGGCACGACCCTGGTTGACTGGCCCCTCAGCCTGGCGGAACTTGAACCTTATTATTCGGTCGCCGAGGACCGGCTGGGCGTGACCGGCACGCACGGTATTGAACGGCTGCCGGAAAGCAACAATTACATGGTTTTCAAGGCCGGGGCAAAAAAGTGCGGTTACAGGGAAATCAACACCGGCAACCTGGCGATTAATTCAAAACCCCGTGACGGCAGGGGCAGTTGCCTGCAACTGGGTTTCTGCACCAGCGGTTGCGCAACCGGCGCCAAATGGTCCACCCTGTACACGGATATTCCTGCCGCGGAACGTAGCGGCCACTTTGAACTACGACCCGAGTCCATGGCCGTACGGGTGAACCACGATGGGAAAGGCAGGGTCACGGGGGTAGAATACCTGGACAAACACGGACAAGGGCACACCCAGTCGGCAAGGGCAGTCTGCATCGCCGGCAACACGGTGGAGACCACCCGGTTGCTGCTCAATTCCCAATCCGATCAATTTCCCCGGGGACTGGCCAACGGCAGCGGTCAGGTCGGCAGAAACTACATGCGCCACGTCATGGCCTCCCTGGTCGGGGTCATGCCGGGACAGGTAAACCAGCACCGCGGCGCACACCAGGCGGGCATCATTTATGATGAGCGTTACCATGACGACGGGCGCGGCTTCTTCGGCGGCTTGTTGTTCGAAACCGTGAGCTTCACGCCGGAATCCATGGCCCGGTTCCTCAGGCCGGGAAGCTGGGGCAGGCCCTATACCCGGTTGCTGGAACAATACGACCGGATGGCGGCGCTGCTGATCGTGGGCGAGGACCCGCCGGTGGAAACGAATTCAATCACCTTGCACCCCACGCGCAAGGACCAGTACGGCCTGCCGGTCCCCGTGGTCCATTATGAACATCACGACAATTCCCGCAAGCTGTTGCGCTACGGGCTGGACCGGGGGCGCAGGATATACGAAGCCCTGGGCGCGGAACAGGTGCTGGAACTGGTGGACGTGTTCCCGGCCACCCATAACATGGGCACCGCGCGCATGGGCGATGACCCGGCTACCAGCGTCTGCAACCAGTGGGGACAGACCCATGAACTGGACAACCTGTTTATCAGTGACGGCAGCCTGTTCCCCACCTCGGGCTGCGCCAACCCGACCCTTACGATTATCGCGCTAGCGCTCCGGCAGGCGGAGTACGTCGCCTCGTTGCTCCGGTCCAACTCGATCTAGACCGGCCTGGCGGAATAATGGGGTCAGAGTAAAATCGCAGAGAACATTGCAGCGGCAAGTATGGTGGTGATTTTACTCTGACCCCTGCATTCGCGACCTGGCGTTTAGTTCCGCGCCCGGCGCCGCCTCTCAACGTCATCCAGCAGCCGGTCGCGCTCGCTGCCGACGGTATTCCCGCCGCGGTACTCCGTGCCGTCTTCCGTTACGATCAGTTTCCAGTCCATCTTGTGGCCGCCGTCCCGGGCCGGGTTGCCAGTGATCTCGATCACGTCGCCGGGTTGCAGCGTATCACTGTCCCACCCTCTCCTGCGCAGTATCGCCGAGGCATTCCCCTCAGCGAACCAGTGCTGGATCTCCCCGTCTGCGCCGGTGACATCGAAGTAGATGCGGGCATGGGGATTGATCAGTCGGAACTTCGTCACCACGCCGGTAACGGTGATCAGTCGGTCGACCAGGTAGTGCGACTCCGGGCTGTGATGCGCGTACGCCAGCGCGTAGAAAAGCGTGCATGCAATCAGCGCCGCAGCCAATCGAATTTTCATAAACAGTTCCTCATGGATATTCGGATGTTTGGGGATACTTGGGGTCAGAGTAAAATTTTTGGATATTTGGGGTTTGAATATAAATCTCGACAATTTTACTCTGACCCCTGGTATCTCGTTAATACTCGCCTGTGATCGCCTCACAGACAAATTCCTCGAGTTCCCAGTCGGGCTCAGGCAAGAAACTTCTCTGGTTCTCGTACGGCCTGCGGAAATGCACCGGGTCGATGATCGCCAGTTCCAGGTCAAGCCTGCCGTTACCGGCATGATGGGTGTAGCGCTCGACAAAACGCGTATCCGGGTCCGGCGCCAGCGCGCCGCCGCCCGGAACGCCGATCACGTTCGGAATAACATGGGTCGTCTCGACCACCAGCGTGTTGCCCTCGTAATAGCCCGTCGAGTGGCCGAGCCGGGTGTGCGGAGCGTCAGGCGGCGGCCTCCGCCCGCTCAGGTACACCGTCCTGACCGCATTCCAGTATTCGTAACGGAACACGACCCTGTCATCGTATTGCTCTATCGCCATGGGCACGGGCGCCGTGATCTGGTGGCGCAGGCTGTCGCCGTCAGGGGTGCAATCAAGGGCCGCGCCCTGGGCCGGGTCGTATTGCGCCTGTTTTTCCACGCCGGCGGGGGTGAGCAGGTTGCTGTTCTGTTCCTGCTCGTACCCGCGCATCTCGTAGAACAGTTCCTTCACGGTCCGATCGTCATTCTCCGGGTCCTGCAACAGGGATTGCAGGTATTTGAAACCCATCAGGGAGCAGCCCGAACGGGCGCAGGCAAGGTCTTCGATGCGCCAGCGTTCGTCATCGGGGGTCAACAGCGCATTGGACCAGACGCCGGAGATATCCGGCCGCCCGTCCGTCCCGGCATAAGCGGTGGCGCAACAGGCGGTCAATAGCAACAGTGCGGCAAACCGGTTGAGAGCGTTCATGACCCCGAAGTATAGATGAAAAACCGCCGTAAATCCGCCGGCGCAGCAGTTCCCGCCAAATTCAGGGGTCAGAGTAAAAATTCTGCGAATTTCTGACTCTGACCCCGGACTTCAGCCAGAATTTTTACTCTGACCCCACCTGTCTGACGGAGGTTAAAGGATATAATACGGAGAACCATGAACCGGAACATCATCCTCGCGCTGGTCATCTCGGCAAGCGTCATTACCCTTATGTCCACGGACCTGTACGCGCCGAGCCTGGCCCATCTGCCGGAACTGCTGGGCACGAGTCCGGGGCTGGTCCAGCTCACGGTGAGCCTCAACCTGCTGGCCTACGGCCTGGCCACCCTCATCCACGGTCCGCTCTCCGAACGGTTCGGCAGGAGGCCTGTGCTGCTCTGGGGCATGGCCGGTTTTACCCTCGCCAGTTTCCTGTGCGCCATTGCCGCCGACATCGGCCAACTGCTGGTTGCACGGGTGCTCCAGGGCATCGCGGCCGCGGTGGAAGGCGTCGTGGTGCTTGCCATCATCCGGGACCTGTTCACCGAGAAGGAACAGGTACGCGCGGTGGCTATCTACGGCGTGGCTACCGCGTTTGCGCCCGCGTTCGCCCCCCTGCTGGGCGGCTATATCCACGTATTGTTCGGCTGGAGAATGAATTTCCACCTGCTCACGGGACTGGCCCTGGCGGTCACCGCGCTGATCACCCTGTTCCTGAAGGAATCGGGCAGAAAGGATCATGACGCACTGGTCCTGAAGGAAATATACGCCGATTATTTCGGCCTGCTCAGCAACAGGTCGTTCCTGCTTTACATCACTATCGGCGGGTGCAGCCTGGGCTGCATCTTTGTCTTCATTACCGCAGGCCCTTTCATCCTCATCAACAACCACGGCGTGGCGACCGAACATTTCGGTTACTACTACGCGGTGATCGTGATTGCCTATATTATCGGCAGCCTGCTGGCGGCGCGCATGAGCGGGCGCCACGGCGCCAGGGAGATACTGCGGGCCGGGGTAATCTGCGCGGTGTGCGGCTCCCTGTTGTTGCTTGCCATACTGGCTTCGGGCTGGGAGACGCAGGTCACCCTGACCCTGGCCGTAGCGGTCCTCCTGTTTGCGGAAGGACCGATATTCGCCGTGGTGCCTACCCTGGCCATGAATACAACCGATAAAAGAACCGGGTCCGCAGCAGCCGTGATCATTTCCGCGGAAATGGCTATCGGTTCACTGGCGGCGCTGGCGGTAAGCTGGACTCATGACGGCACCTCCCTGCCCATGATACTGATCATGGTGGCGCTGGTCGTAATCGTCGTACTGGCTTACCTGCGCACCGGAAAACTGCCGGCGCAGTGAAACCCGATCAGGTCGGCATCAGCCCCATGTCGAATTTCAGGTGGCTGAAGGGTACCGAAATATTGTAGCGGGCAGCCAG
>JAJDUB010000070.1 GCA_022826885.1 Gammaproteobacteria bacterium | reverse complement strand
CGCTTGGTCGCGGTGACGATGATCTCCTCGATGACCTGGGTCTGGCCTGCCGTCGCCGCTACCATGAACAGCAGAAACAAACACCCATGCCGAACGTGGGTGATAATATTCTTTTTAATCATTACTACCTCCGTAACAGATGCAGTCGGATGATTTGACAAGTAACAGTATTACTGCTTGAATTAAGGGAGTGTTATCCCCAATGCGCAAGAAAGTCGTATTTTTCAAACAGATTTGGTGAATACGTGCGATGGATTATCCGATTTGCGCAAAAAACCCCCTGATCAGGAAACTTCATCACCGGGACATCGATGAACAGGCGGCGCGGCTGACCGGTTACGATCAATCCTACCAGCAGATCAGCAGGGGCTCTTTTCGCGGCACTTTTACCACCTGTGATGTGGATCCGGAACTAAGCCTGTTCTTTGAGAAGACCAACCAGGTGCTGTATCAAAACGCCCTGGTCCCGCGTGATTATTACGCAATCGGCCTGCTGATGAATACCGACAGGACGCTGGTGTTGAACTGTGAACCTTTCCCGAAAGGCGCGGCGTTTATTTTACCTCCCGGTTCCGAGATGGAGGGCATCTCATCACCGGACATGAAAATCTGTATCGTCCATGTTTCCTGCGATTTGCTGAAGCGGGCGCTGCAACACCAGTACCGGGAGTTGGACCTGTTCAGCCCGGATTATCTTCCATATATACTCATTCAGAACGAAAAAGAAACCCGGCCACTGGTTTCAATACTGGAAGATTTCCATTCCGGGGCGGATAAGGCACATCTTTCACTGGAAAGTACGAACCAGTTGGCGGCGCTGAAAAATGCCCTGATAGAAACGATATGTTCGGTGTTTATTACAAGGAAGGATCAGAGCAGGACCAAATCCGGCATCACCACGATAACCAGGCACCACCGCCTGTTTCATGATGCTCTCGACATCATCAAGGACAACATCTGTGAGGAATTGACTGTCGGGAAACTGTGTGAGGAGTTGACGACGTCACGGCGCACGCTGGAATACGTATTCAATGAGAACATCAAAATGAGCCCCGCTAGGTACATCAGGGCCCTGCGTCTCAATAATATCCGGAGGGAAATCATGTTGAGGGAACCCGGCACCCTGGGCGACATCGCGGCAAAATGGGGTATCTGGCACCTGGGCCGCTTTGCCCGGGACTACCACCAGCTTTTCGGGGAATTGCCCTCCGTAACGAAAGGCGGCATCGGCAGACGTTAATTCTCCGGGGACGGATTTAAGCCTGCCCCGGCATGCTGTAAGCCGGGGTCCGTCCCCTGCTACGGTAATTCCTGCGTCAGGACGCCGCGCCGGACCTGGTCCAGTTCAATGGATTCAAACAAGGCCTGAAAATTGCCCTCGCCAAAGCCGTCGTTGCCTTTGCGCTGGATAATCTCGAAGAAGATCGGGCCGATTACGTTCCCGGTGAAGATCTGCAGCAGTATGCCCTGGCCTTCCGTGGGGGCGCCGTCAATCAATATGCGGCGCTGTTGAAGCGCTACCAGGTCTTCCCCATGACCGGGCAAGCGCCGGTCTACCCCTGCATAGTAGCTGTCAGGCGTATCCTGGAATACGACGCCGTGAGGGCGTAGCGCATCCACACAGGCATAGATGTCATCCGTGGCCAGGGCGATGTGTTGGATGCCTTCACCGCGATATTCGCTCAGGTATTCCTCGATCTGCGATTTATCGTCGGCGGACTCGTTGATTGGAATACGAATTTTGCCGCAGGGACTGGTCATAGCGCGGCTCTTCAGGCCGGTCAGCTTCCCTTCGATATCGAAGTACTTCAACTCGCGAAAGTTGAACAGTGTCTCGTAGAACCCGGCCCACCTGTCCATGTTGCCGCGCCGAACGTTGTGGGTAAGGTGATCTACATAGGTCAAACCTGTGCGCATTACGTTGTGATCGACCTCAACCGGGATGAAATCCACGTCGTAGATGGTCCTGTCCCCGTAGCGGTCAACCAGGTATAAGCGGCTACCGCCAATTCCTTCTATGGCGGGTATATTCAATTCCATGGGTCCGGGCCTGGCCTCCACCCCATGAGCGCCGAGATCAAGCGCCCGGGCGTAGGCCCTGGCCGCGTCCCTCACACGGAAGGCGACCGCGCAGATGGACGGCCCGTGCTGCTCCGCAAACTGCTGGGCAAAACTACCCGGTTCGGCGTTGATGACGAAATTGATATCGCCCTGGGAATGCAGGGTTACATTCTTGCTGCGGTGTTTCGCCGTTGCCGGGAAACCCATCTTTTCAAACAGGTTACGCAGCAACTCCGGGTCAGGTGCGGTGTATTCGATGAACTCGAACCCGTCGGTGCCCATCGGGTTGTGGGTGTCTGTCATGCGGTCAACCTCATTCTGATAAATAGTTGCATCTACAACTAATATTAGTTGCATAAACAACTTTTGTCAACCAGGATTGTGCCAAAATTGTGCGAAGCCCGGGGTCAGAGTAAAATCCTGTAGAATATTGCCAATGGCGAGGTCAGAGATAATTTTACTCTGGCCCCAAACATTGACCCCATAGTTCTTTATCATGCAACATCGTAAACCCCTGCAACTGGAAGCGTTTCTCCCTTACCGCTTGTCCTTGCTGTCAAATGCAATCAGTGGCGCCATCGCTGCCGTGTACGGTGACAAGTTCGCCATTTCCATGCCGGAGTGGCGTATCATGATGATCCTGGCGGAATACCCTGACATATCTGCGGACGAGGTCTGCCGCCGCACAAAAATCGAAAAATCCATGGTTTCCCGCGCTGTGGCTCGACTGCTGAAACGCCATCTCATCAACCGGGACATGGATGAAAAAGACCGGCGCCGTTCAATATTGAGGCTTTCCGAGACCGGCCTGTCCGTCTATGATGAAGTGATGCCCATTGCCAGGGATTACGAAGCAAAACTGTTGTCCGATTTAAGCGCCGGAGAACTTGAAACCTTTAACGATATGATTGACAGACTGATGGAAAAGGCAGCCCGTATCGAATATTAATTTCAGTAATAATTGACAGGAGAATATTGATGGAATTAGCCGTTCTCGGCGGCGGACACGGCTCTTATGCCGCTGCTGCAACTCTCACCGAACAAGATCACCAGGTGCGTTTCTGGCGCCGTGACAGGAAAGCATTCGAACCGGTATTGCGCTCCGGGTCCGTCAACATCCTGGACAGCAACGGGGGACGGGAAGTGAAGATACACCGCGCCACGACCGATCTCGCTGATGCACTCGACGGGGTGGACTTGATAGTGATTCCCCTGCCGGCGCTGACCCACGAAGCCCTTGCAAAAGAGATGGCGCCCCATTTAAGCGACGGCCAGGTCGTTTATCTCCCACCAGGCACTTTCGGCAGCTACATCTTGGCCAAAGCCATGCGTGATGCAGGAAACCAGGCAGACGTCAGCTTTGCCGAAACCGGCACCTTGCCTTACCTGGCCAGGAAACGCGCAGCCAACCTGGTCGCCGTCAGCGCCTACGCCACCCGCCTGCCCACCGGTGTCTTTCCGGCAAAAAATTCTGATTATGCCTTCCCCATACTCGAACAGGCATACCCGGTCATCGAACGCATCGAGGATGCCTTGAGCGGCGCCCTGATGAATGCCGGTCCCATTATTCACCCGCCGTTGATCATGATGAACGCAGGTCCCATGGAGCATTTCGACGAGTGGGACATCCACAACGAAGGCACGCAGCCTTCCATCCGCCGGGTCACGGACGTACTGGACGCGGAGAGGATCGCCATCCGCGA
The DNA here is from genome assembly GCA_022826885.1 of Gammaproteobacteria bacterium. GTDB lineage: Bacteria > Pseudomonadota > Gammaproteobacteria > Eutrophobiales > Eutrophobiaceae > JAAXHV01. Next base: position 120,841 of record JAJDUB010000070.1, on the reverse strand, counting down.
GGCATTCGGCTACGCCCCGCCCCATTTCCCCCTGGCCGACCACTACAGCCTGGACGGCGATGAGTGGATGTACGGCAATGCCGCCCATGAGAAACTGACTGACAGTGAAGACTGGCGTGAATACATCGACCTGACAAACCATCGGTACATGACCGAGGACATGGAACTGGGCCTGGCGCTGCTGGTTTCCTGCGCAGACTATCATGGGCTGGACACACCCGTATCCCGCGGCCTGCTGGCTCTCGGTTCGGCAATAACAGGACGTGATTTCCGGGAGACGGGCCGCACCCTGGGGAACCTCGGCCTGGCCGGCTTGGACCGTGACGCCCTGACTGAATTGCTGTACGAAGGTATCCGCATATGATTTATCCGCAGATTGCGCAGATTAACGCAGATTTTTTTGCTGGTGAATGACGCATCGAGTGAATCTGCAAGTGACAGGGGAATCCATGAAGAACAGTCGTATCCTTGCTGCCGGCGCCGGGCGCATGGGCAGAGGCATCGCCCACATGTTTGCCTATGCGGGCTACCGGGTAACGCTGCTTGACATGAAGGAACGCGACGGGAAAGGGTTCAGCCAACTGGTCAATGCCGCCCAGGCCGAAGTCGAAGCAAACCTGATGTTCCTGTCCGGGCTCGGCCATATCAGCAGCGCCCAGGTAAAACAGGTACTCGAACTCATCCAGGTCAGGCCGCTTGCGAGCGCCGCCAGCGAGCTTGCCGCAGCCGATATCGTCATTGAAGGAGTTCCGGAGACCCGGGAGGCGAAACAGAACGCACTTGAACTGGTAGGAAAGCATGTCCGTGCTGATACCATCGTGACCTCGACTACCTCATCCATGCTGGTGACCGAATTGCAGCAGTGGGTGAAGCGTCCAGACCGTTTCCTGAACACGCATTTTCTCAACCCTGCCTACCTTATCCCGCTGGTGGAGGTCAGTCCCTCCCCGGATACCGCGGAGAGTGTGGTAAAAGACGTCATTGCCCTGTTCGAGGCTATCGGCAAAGTGCCAGTCCGGTGTTCCGCATCACCGGGTATGATCATCCCGCGCCTGCAGTCCCTGCTGATGGCGGAAGCTTGCCGCATGGTGGAAGAAGGCGTGGCCACCCCGGCGGACCTCGACAAGGCCATCACCCACGGCTTCGGCCCCCGCTATGCGACCCTGGGGGTGATGGAGTTCATCGACTGGGGCGGCGTCGACATCCTCTACTACGCCGGACATTACCTGTCAAAGGCGCTGGATTCCCCGCGCCACGCCCCACCGGAGGAAGTGACAAAAATGATGGAGGACGGGCGCAGGGGCATGCGCGAGAGGCAGGGCTATTATGATTTTCGCAACATGGACGTGGACGCCTGGCAAAAGGAAAAACTGACCCGCTTCGTCACCCTGCTGGGCAGCCTGGGGCAGATTCCGAAACCCGGCGTCTGACGGTCGGATAAATCCAGGGGTCAGAGTAAAATCCTGGAAAACATCGCCAGCGGCAACGCCAGTGGTGATTTTACTCTGACCCCAACATATTCTGACCCCTTAATTCTTAATCGATCAGGATAATCCCCTCGTTCTTCATGTAGTCGATGATTATCCCCACTTCTTCTTCGATAGTCATCCGGTCGGTGCGGAGATGGATTTCCGGGCTTTCCGGTTCCTCGTAAGGATCGTCAATCCCGGTAAAGTTCCTGATCTCCCCTGCCCTGGCTTTCTTGTACAGCCCCTTCGGATCGCGCTGCTCCGCCGTCTCCAGGGAGCAATCCACGTGTATCTCGATAAATTCGAACCCCGCATCCCGGTGCAGTTCGCGCACCCGGTCGCGGTCCGCCCGGTAAGGACTGATAAAGGCCGACAAAACCAGCAGGCCAGCATCCACAAACAGTTTGGAGATCTCGCCGATGCGGCGGATATTCTCCGTACGGTCCTCCGCGGAGAAACCCAAATTCCTGTTTATGCCCATGCGGATATTGTCACCGTCCAGCCGGTAGCTCAGCTTTCCATGTTCGTAAAGAACCGCCTCAAGCGCGACCGCAATGGTGCTCTTGCCGCTGCCCGAGAGGCCGGTAAACCAGAGGGTCGCCCCTTTCTGACCCAGAAACCGGTTCCGGTCCGCGCGGGTGATGTCTCCTTCATGCCAGTGAACATTGGTCGCTTTTTGTTTTGTCACGTTCTGTACCTGTGTATTACTGTTCCGATTGAGCGGATGAGAGGAAAACAGTTTAACATGTAGCATGAACCAGGATATATCCGGAACCAGGGTGAATAACGACAGAAAACCGGTAGTCATCAGTTACGCAGCCAGCAAAGTGGGACGGCTGGAACAGGCGCGGTTCGAACATGAAATCCTGGCAGACCTGGTAATCGATGCCGTGCGCTCTGCCGGCCTTGACAAGGCCGATATCGGCTCCGCCGTATTCACCGGACCCACGCCTGCCACGCGCCAGCGGGCCTTCGCCACGTTCATGGCGAGCCGGCTGGGGTTGCGCTGTCACGGACAGATCGCCGAAGTCACAAACCTGGGCATTACCGGCGGTCTGGCCTTCGACCAGGCCTGCACAGACATACGGAGCGGACGGGTCAAAGCAGCGCTCGCACTGGGAATAGAGTACAACTCGGGAGTCGATGCTGCGACCATGATGGAATCCGGGATACGTGCGGCAGGCGATGTAAATTTCCAGGCTCCTTTCGGAGTGACGCCTATCGCCTGGTACGCGCTGGACGCCGACCGTTACCTGTTCGAGACCGGGACCACCCGGCGCGATCTTGCCGCAATCGCAGTCAAGAACCGCCGACACGCCATGCTCAACCCCCTGGCCCAGTTCAACTCGCCCCTGACCGTTGAGGACGTATTGCAGCAACCCCCCATCGTCGAACCGCTTGGGCGTTTCGACGTGCCGCCGCGCAGTGACGGCGCCATTTGCCTTGTGATTACATCCGGGCAGGTTGCACGCGAGCTTGGAAAACCTTTTTTACGGGTTCTGGGACGGGGGTTTGCCCACGACGGACACCACCAGGTCGGCTGCAAGCCCCACGATATGACCGACTTTCCCGCCGCCAGGGAAGCAACCAGGCAGGCGCTTGATGATGCAGGCACAAGGCTGGAACACATCGATGTTGCGGAATTATATGCCCCCTGCACGATAACGGAGGCGCTGGTTACCGAATCGATCGGGCTGGCGGACAAAGGCAAAGGAGCGATCGTAGCGGCAGACGGTGAGACTGCAATCGGCGGGCGCATCCCGGTATGCACCTCCGGCGGTTGCCTGTCCCGCGGTCATCCGCCCGGCCTGACCGCCCTGTACGGCATTGCCGAATTATTCGACCAACTCACGCAAGGGGCAGGCGAACGGCAGGTTGCCGGCGCCGGCCTGGGGCTGCACATGTGCGAACTGGGCAATTACAACGCCGCCCTCGCCCACGTGATGGATGCCGGGAGCTGATCATGGATATCATCAAGGTCCCCGGACGCCTTCCACTATTACCGGAATACTCCAGTTTCACGGAGACGTTCCGGCAAGGTCTGGAGGCAGGGAAATTCATGACGACCGCTTGCTCCCCATGCGGCGAGTTGACGTTCCCGCCAAAACAACATTGCCCGAACTGCTGGTCGGACGAGATGAACTGGGTCGAACTGTCTGGGCATGGAACCCTGTATGCGAGGACCACTATCCACGCAGCCGCGACGCAATTCCGTGAGCAGGTGCCGTTCAACGTCGGCATTGTAGACCTGGAGGAAGGCGTAAGGCTGGTTACAGGGCTAATCGATGAGCCGGTGAAGATCAAAAACGACGCTGCCATCATGCTCGTTATACTTTCCTACGATGACGGGCTGCTATTTGCTGCAAAACCGGCATGACCGGGTGCCCAGGGGCAGGACTGTGGGTTATCCTGCATAGGGAAAATGCGGCATTGCATAAATTTCTGCTAGGATAAGGTATTAGAATAAACGATAAGCAGTCTTGTCTCTACGGGGGTCCTTGTGGATAAAAAGTATTTATTTGTCATATCCGGTTTCCTTCTCATGCTGGTTTCCACCTTGTCCGGCGCCCAGGCGGTGCTTGAAGAGGTCGTGGTGACCGCCCAGAAACGCGAACAGTCCATCCAGGACGTGCCTATCTCAATTACCGCCATAAGCGGGGAAAATCTATCTGAAAATATTGTACAAGACGTTTTTGATCTCCGTGCAACTGTGCCCGCGCTTGAAATCAGGGGCATTGATCCACCCAGCCAGGGTGCGGCTTTTGCCATCCGTGGATTGGGCTCTTCTGTTTTTAACATGGGGTTTGAACCGACTGTCGGTACTTTTATCGATGGTGTGTATGTGAGTCGTTCCGGCCTGGTGGCGAGTAATGACCTGCTTGACCTGGACAGGGTTGAGGTATTAAAAGGCCCGCAAGGTACCCTGTTCGGCAAAAACACCACTGGTGGCGTCGTCCATTTCATTACAAATAAACCCTCGTTCGATGAGATGGAAGGCTTCGCTGAAGTCACATATCAGGAATATGACCAGGTCAGGGTCAGAGGCGTTTTAAACATGCCTGTGCAGGACAATTTTGCTGCTCGTATAGCCGGTTCTTACCACACCGGAGATGGCTATCTTGATAACGCGAACGGCGATGATCTCAATGATCGGGATCGTTTCACCATTCGCGGACAGTTATTATGGGAACCGAATGCAGATTTGAGCATACGGGTCATTGCTGATTACAGTGAAGTGGATGAAAACTGTTGCTGGGCAGTAAGACATACCAACAACCCGCTTAACCCTATTGTGAATGCGCCTTTGGCTGCAGCGATCGGTTCCAATCTTATTGACCCTCCCGATGTGGATAACCTCAGAGTAGCCTCTAATGGCGATTTGATATTTGATGCCGAAGACTTTGGTATATCAGGTGAAATCAACTGGAAACTGGGTGATATAACGGTCACATCCATCACCGCATACAGGGATTACAAGGATGTGACAATCAAGGACAATGATTTTACCGGTGTGGACATGCTGATTAATACGGATACCCTGCCGGAAGTGAGCATAGTCTCCGAAGAATTCCGTATTGCCGGGGTGAGCGAGGACATTGGATTTGCCCGGTCGCTTGACTGGGTCGTCGGATTCTATTATGCCAACGAGCAGATTCAGCGTACCCGGGAATTTGTCTGGGGGTCACAAATCACCGCGTTTCCATTTTTCGCTCCTGGTTTGTTCGGCAATGTCCCGGGACGTGCATTCTTCGATGAATTCAGCCAGGACGTAGATACCGTAGCCGGCTTCGGCCATATCACCATCGACATCAACGATAAACTGTCACTGACAGGCGGCATCCGTTATACCGATGACGACAAGAGCGCCAGCCACAGGGGTCAGACAGGTATTCCGGCAGCGCCTTTCAATAATTTACCGCTTGCCGTAGTACACGACTTCGATGCGACAAGGGCAGACAGTGAGGCAACAGGCACTGCCAGTATTCAATACCGGGTAACGGATAATGTGATGGGCTTCTTTACCTACAGCCGCGGTTATAAATCCGGTGGCATCAGCCTGAACAGGGATGCGGCCGGGAACGCACTGAGCCTGGGCGACCCGTTCCTGGGGTGTCCTCCCGGAGGCGCCCCCGTGCCTGCATCTCCATTCTGCGCTTTCCCACCGGCTGATCCTACATTCGAACCGGAATTTGCCGACCATTACGAAATCGGATTCAAAAGCACATTGTTTGGCGGCCGGATGCGGTTAAATGCATCACTCTGGAAAACAGAGTTTGAAGGCCTGCAACTCCAGACATTAAGAAGGGACGGCTCTTTTCAGGTCATAAACGTAGCAGGAGCAACTTCCCAGGGTATTGAGGCAGACGTAAATCTTGCCGCAACAGATTACCTCGATGTCTTTTTCGCCGTACAGTTTCTGGATGCGGATTTTGCTGATGAAGTTCCGGGGCTCACACCGGGATTGCCGGCGCTGGGCGGTCAGGATATACCTTTCGCTTCTGACATAACCGGAAATCTTGGCGCTAATCTCAGCTTGCCAATCGGTGATAGTGGCTGGGACTTTTTCCTTAACGGCAACCTGTTTTTCCGGACCGAGTATTTTTCCTTCACGGAACCGGACCCTGCGCGCACTCAGAAACCGTATGAATTACTGAGTCTTCGGGGTGGCGTGAATTCATCTGACGGAAAATGGGAACTCGCAGTGTGGTGCCGTAACTGCACTGATGAAAGGTATAAATACAGTGATTTTGCCATTCCTTTTGACGGTGCGATACTGGCCTTTCCGGGGACCCCTCTGGGAACACTCTGGTCGCATTACGGATCGCCAAGATTTGTCGGGGTAACAGGCACTTTCCGTTTCTAATCCTGGAGCCGTCATACATGGCAATTTGATGGGGGCTGCTTGCAACAGTTAGCCTTGGTCATTTCCGCTATGATAGTCCCCCTGCGCCTATTTCTGATTTTCTTGCTGTTTTGTGTTGTGAATCCCGTTGCAACAGGTAATGTTGCATGGATAGAGAAAAGTGAAGTCACGCGCAAACTGATGCAAGAAATGGATAAAACCATAAATCAGGCGGACAGGAATAAGGCTTATCATGATTATATGAATTTTTTTGCCAATGAGCTTCAAGCTTATGGGCTGAGTGAAACAGGCGTAGCAAATTTAGACTACGTTAAACAGCACTATAAACCGGTATTCGAATATTTTGATGATGGATTACTGGTAACAGACACACTGGTAGTGGCCGGAAATATGGCGGCTCAGCGCTACCATTCCCTGTTTACTCTGAATGGTAGTTTTGATGGTGTCAGCTACAAGGACAAGCTGGCTGCGATTAGAGGTTTTACTTTTTTTGAATTTAATGAAAATGGTCGAATTATCAGGCGATGGTCCAATCATGACCACGCCTATCGTATGGAACAGTTACTGGGCGCTCAAGGAAGAGAACATGGAACAATTCTCTCAAAGAGACTCAATGGGCCCGGTCTATCCGCACAGAAAGTAGAGGAAACTATACGAGCGCTCGTTGCGGCAAATAACCGGATACATGACCCGGACTTACGAAAAAGTGAGACTATGGCCATGTTTTCGCCAGACGTTAAAGTATGGGGTGTCACCAAATCTGTAGCTGGATATGATGAATTATCCAGGTATTTTTCTGATATTTGGAAATCATTCCCTGATCTTGTCTTTATCCCCGGTGACTTACTATCTGCCTGGTCGTTTGGTGCGGTAATTCTGACAGGGCACGGTACACAGAGAGGAAATATCAAAAGTACGGATACTGACGTAGCACCCATTAAGATTACTATTGAATTGATTCTCCATTTCAATGATCTCTCTAAAATAGATTTAGTCTACCTCTATCAACATCCGTTAGATTAACAGATGGAGTAATTACATATGACAGTCAGTAATACATGTCCGTGGAATCCGTTTAATTACGTATTGATATCCCTGATACTTTTGTTCTATTCACAAGCAAGCCCAAGTGATGATGCTCATGCAACGCTTTCACAAGAGGAAAAACAAAACAAGCTGGTTATTGCAACGGCAATTATTGATGTCTTAAACAAGGGTCAATTTGAAAAAGTCGATGAGCTATTTTCAGATAAACTGGTCGAACATGATCCATATCAGACTAAAACGAAGTCCCCCAAAGAGAGCTTCATAGCCGCGGTAAATACTTTCCGCTCCGCATTTCCTGATGGCGTTATGACTATCGAGAAACAAATTGCCGAAGGAGACTTCGTTTCAACAAGATGGAGCAAAACCGGCACACACATGGGTGAGTTTATGGGGATCCCCCCGACGAACCGCAAAATAACATTTACCGGAATATTTTTCGACAGGCTTGAAAACGGCAAGATTGTTGAGACTTGGGCAAACTATGACCTTTTCGGATTGTTACAACAGATTAGAGACTAGCAGATATTAACCCGTATATCCCTCTCATGATCCATATCAGGGCAGGGATTCAAGCATCAGGTTATTTTCCTGGCCAGCCAGCGCCGGATGACGCCGTGCTGGTGCTTGTTTATGGGATAGTTGTACAGCAACACTGCCCCGGCGATGCCTATAACTGCGGGCAGGAACATCCCGACGAAGATGAGTCCCCGGATTGCGTATGCATCATTCTCACCCATGGGTTGAAATCCCAGAACGCCCAGCAAAGGCAAGGCGATACCCACTCCGCCGGCAAAGGCGACCTTTACCATGAAGTTGTAAACCGCCATGTATATCGCTGCATCATCACTGCCGCCTTTCATCATGCCATACTCGATGGTGTCGGCGATCAAAGCCGGCGGCATCACCCAGATAACCGAGATGATGGGTCCATGCACCAGGGCAACCAGCAACAATTGCGAAAAATCGCCGGGGGCGACCAGCAGGTACAGGGGCTGGACCGCAAGATACCCAAAGCCTCCCCAGAACAGGGCCCGGTGCCGGCCATAACGGTTGCCGAACCTGACCCACAACGGGAGACAGGCAATGCCGATCACGTATTGAATCAGAACAAACTTCAGAAATCCCGAACGCGGCATCTGCAATATGTGTTCGAACGTGAATATCAGCGATGCATTCATCACACTGCCGCCAAGCCAGAGAAAAAAAACGCCGATGACCAAGCGCACGAAAGGTTTGTTTACAAACAGCAGCCTCAAAGCGGAAAACAGGCCGTGTTTACCCGATTCCACGAACGTGGTCCTGGGCGTGACCAGCGTCGCTCCGGAAGCCGCAACCGGGAGCAGGATCAGCAGGAACACGACGTACACCCATAATATTTCCCGCAATGCAGGATTTTCTTCCCGCAAAAACACGACGGGCAACAGGGTTGCAAGAATGATCCCTATCATGGTGCCCGTCTCCCGGTAGCCGTTGATACGGGTGCGCGCGGCATAATCCCGGGACAGTTCAGCACCCCAGGACAGGTAGGGTATCTGCACGGTCGTCCAGGCCACGTAAAAGACCAGGGCCACGACGAACAGGTAGGTTTTGCTGACGGAAACAGGCGGACTCAGGAACAGGTAGAGACTGATCATCAACAGCGGTACGCCGGCTACGATCCAGGGCTTGCGGCGTCCCCAGGGTCCGCGGGTCCGGTCCGACAGGTTACCGATCACGGGGTCCGTTATCGCGTCCCAGGCGCGGGCAATAAAGAATATGCCGCCAACCGCGGCCAGTTCCAGTCCCAGTTCCGCGGCGTAAAATGGCGGAACGTAGATGATCAGTGGCATCCCCAGCATAGCCAGGGGGATAGCCGGCAACATATAGGCCAGTAGTGAAGTTCTGTCTGTTGCAGATCTCATGTCATGCCTCCTTCATTTTTATTACCGCGGACTTATCCGGCTAATGCGGACTTCACCAGGTCCGCACCCTTCTCACCGATCATGAGCACCGTGGCATTGGTATTGCCGGTGACCAGGGTCGGCATGACGGAAGCGTCTATGACCCATAACCCGTCAACACCTCTTACCTTAAGGTCCGGGCCGACAACGGCCTGTGCGTTATGCCCCATCCTGCATGTCCCGACCGGGTGGTACATGGGGAAAGCCGCATCCTTCACGAAGTCCCTGAGTTGATCGCCGGCAAACATCTCATCATCCGGATGACGCCAGCGCGACAGGTAGCCGGCAAAGGCTGGCTGCTCCGTGATCCTCCTGGCCAACCGGCATGCATCTATGAGTTGTTCAATATCCTCCTCAGAGTCCAGCATCGGGTAATGAATCCTGGGAGGCGCCAGCGGGTCGGGGGAACGCAAGGTAATCTCTCCCCTGCTCCGAGTCTGCATCAGGCCGACCGCACCGCCTGCGATCTTTTCTTTGCTGAGGGTGGCGCTGTTGTCACCGATATCGATATGAAACGGCGCCATGGTAACCTGAATATTGGGTGTCCTGTATTTCTCTCGAGTGCGGATGAATGCGTGGACGTGGGCGATGGGGGTCGTCAGCAATCCTTTCCCATTTACCAGGAATTGAAACAACTGCCCCAGATTATGCAACAGGCCGGTCCGGCTCCCCAGGGTCTCGCCGTTAACGTCAAAGGAATAACGGATGCCGGTGTGTTCCTGCAGGTTTTTACCTGTCCCCGGGGCATCTGCAATACAATCGATGCCCATTCGGTTAAGCACCTGGGCATCCCCGATACCGGACAGTTGCAACAGCTTTGGCGAAGCGATAGCCCCTGCACTTATGATGACAGCGGAGCGAGCCAGCGCCTTGCGGGGTTGTGTATCCCCGTCTTTGATGAATTCGACACTATTGGCCCTGCGGCCATCAAACAGCACACGGGTAACCCGGGTGTTGAGTTGTATTTGCAGGTTGGCCCGTTTCCTTGCCGGACGCAGGTATGCCTGTGCGGCAGACTCGCGCCAGCCCCTGCGCTGGGCCACCTGGACTAAATCCACCCCTTCATGGTTCGCCCCGTTCAGGTCGTGGCTCCTGGGGATACCCGCCTCCTGCGCGGCCATGAGCCAGGCAAGAGTCAACGGACTGTCAACGTGCAGGTCTTCCACCGAGTGGGGGCCTTCCCCACCCCGCCAGTCGTCCCCACCACGGCGATTACATTCCAGCCGTTTGAAACAGGGTAAAACCGACTCGTAATCCCAGCCATTACACCCCAGTTCCGACCAGCGGTCATAATCGTTGGGGTGGCCGCGAACAAACATCATGCCGTTAATGGCGCTGCCCCCGCCCAGACAAAGGCCGCTCCACCAGGTGTCCACCTTGCCGGCGCGGGACGGGTCCGGTTCGGCCTCGTACAACCAGTTGAACCTCGGACTGAAGACGGCAGCGCCGCTGGCCGCCGGGATACGGCTGAAGGGATGTCTCTCGCTGCCGCCTGCCTCTATCAACAAAACGGAAAGGGAGGGGTCTTCGGACAGGCGTCCTGCAACTACACAACCGGCTGTACCGCCGCCGACCACAATGATGTCAAATTCGATGATGGCGTCCCCTGTGTAAGATACCCGCCCCCCTTACGGCGTATTGTTATTCCCCATATCCAGGATAATCTTCCATGTACCGTCGTCCTGGCGTTCCCATAACAGGATATATTTGCCTTGTCGCGGGTTAGTCCAATTTTCGGCACCTGCGTCTTCAGGGACAAAATTGGCGACAAAATTGCCGCGTGTGAGCGCCCAGTTGCCCTCCGTAATCACAGAATCGACGGTTACGTCCAGTTGCTCAATATTGAAAGTGCTGTGAACGGTCTCCGCAAACCGGCGCAGCGCCTGCTTTCCCTCAAGTGCCGGTAACGTGTTATGCATGCCGACTGCATCATCGGCAAAGATGTCCAACCAGCGTTCAGTATCACCCGATTTATACGGCTTGATATAAGAATTGAGCACCAAATGTTCGAAATCCGGCTGGGGTACATCATGCTGTTCCCGTTTGGAGCAACCAGGTACCAGCAGCAGTAATACCGACATGAGGATCACTACGAAATATTTATCCTCCGTGCTCATGCAATTCAAATAATTATCGGAAGGCAGATAAAGTTGTGTGATCAGCATATCTTCAGTTTCATGATTATAGTTCCCCCATGATAACAACGGACATAGCGATATTAAAGCTGCGAGCTGGCTGCAATTTATTGTCGGATTTTGTCATTACAACGTATTGACAAATTGCCGGATGCCTGGCATGATGCAGTCATGCCAAAGACCAGCCAGCTTCAAATCCGAATTGATGCCGACCAGAAAGAACGTATCCGGCAACGCGCGCAGAATGCGGGAATGGATATATCGAAATGGGCGTTGCGCCAACTCCTGCCTCCTGCCGGGGAACGTTTTCAATCGCTTTGCAAAGAACTCGCAGAAAAACGTTCGCTACGCGCCTACACGCTTGCGGAGTTACACGATTTCTTCAAATGCCTTGAACCACGGGAATTTTCCAGGGCGATGCAATATCCCCCTGCTGCTCAACTCCCTCCCTTTGAAGCAAACTACCTGGCGGCGATGATTGAATATGCCGCTGCCGCAAGAAATGTGCCTGTCCCCGAGTGGGTGAAAAATATAGAACATCTCGAGACTCCCTGGTTTGCTTCATCCCTGCAAGGCCTGCGGTTGTACTTGTTGACACACTCCCCGCCTGCTTTCCGCCGGCGCAACCTGTTTATCGACAGCAGTGTCGGAGAACGGATTTAATGGCGCTGCAAAAGGATGAGATTCGCCGTTTACTGGAACGCCTCAATGATGAACTGGCCCGTGCAGGTATTACCGGAGAGTTGTACCTGGTGGGTGGCGCCGTTATGTGCCTGGCATTCAATGCGCGCCAATCAACCCGGGACCTTGATGGCTTTTTCAAACCGGCGCGTGCTGTGCGTTCGGCAGCAAAACGTATCGCTGCAGCCATGGCACTGGATGAAAACTGGCTCAATGATGCCGTGAAAGGATACCTGAGCAGTCAGGGCGACTTTCAGGAATACCTTGATCTTTCAAATCTACGAGTGATGATTGCAGGTCCCGAATACTTGCTGGCCATGAAATGTCTGGCCCTCCGTCTTGGTGAAGAATTCCACGACGAGGCTGATGTGCGTTTCCTGCTCCGCTATCTGAATATTGCGAATTACCAAAAAGCATTGGATATCATCTGTCAATATTACCCGTTGGAGCGATTCCCGCAAAAGACGCTGTACGCGTTGGAAGAAATGGTAGACGATTTGGTTCCGGATTAGCAGGCTGTCCCAGGTTCCATACCGCCAATCAGATATGCCTGAGGAAGCTCTGACTAAATCTGAGGTTCCCTGACTTCAGTTTAGCAAGATACTCTTCTTTTATGTGCTTCTTCTTGATCTTGCCGGAATCCTCGCGGGGCAGCCGATCAACAAACTCATAAATTCCGGGAACCTTATAGTCCGCAATCCTGATCTTGAGATAAGCCACTACTTCATCTTTGTCCAGCATCCCCGTATTCTCGATGATCGCCACCAGTTTTTCGCCGAACTCCGCGTCCGGGATGCCGAATACGGCACAATCGATAACATCTTCCATGGCGAGCAATTCCGCCTCGATCTCTGCCGGATAAATATTGACGCCACCGGAAATCACCATATCCGATTGACGGGACGAAACAAACAGGAAACCCTCCTCATCCAGGTAACCGATGTCGCCTGTAACCAGAAAGCCGTTCTGGTGTAACCCAGAGGCTTTCTGCGCGTTCAGGTAAGTAACACAATCGGTACCCTCATGTTTTACACAGATAATTCCTTCTTCGAGAGGTTTTAGCCGGTTTCCCCGTTTGTCACGGATTTCAATTGCCACACCGGGAGCGGGGCAGCCGACCGTTCCCGGGCGTTCAAGCCACTGGCGGGAGGTTGAGCAGGTAATGATGCCGGTTTCAGTCATGGCGTAATATTCGTGGATCACGTCTCCCCACCAATCAATCATGCGTCTTTTGACATCTGCCGGGCAAGGCGCTGCGCCGTGGGTTACGTGAACCAGAGAATCATGCCGGTATTTTGTCCGAACCTCATCGGGTAAGGCCAGCAGCCGCACAAACATGGTGGGCACCAGGTGAAGGTGGGTGATTTCATACCGCTCTATCAATGCCAGCAAGCCTTCCGCATTGAAACGCGGCGCCAGGACCAGCGTACCCCCGGATTGCAGGACCATGTTGGCGTAGCCGTTGGGCGCGGAATGGTACAGGGGCCCGGTCATTACCGAACGGATGGGGGTTTGGTCGAAGCCCCAGGTATAGCTTGTCCTGGCGCTGATCCTGGCTGCTATGTCAGGGGTTACGTTGTTGCGCAATACGGCCTTCGGCCTGCCGCTGCTGCCGGAGGTATAGAACAGGGGCGGCCTGAAGTTTTTATCCGGGGCGGCATGCGGCCTGCTCTCCTCCATCCAGTCATCCCAGTCCAGGAAACGGGGATCGCGTATATGCTCTCCAGGTTTGGCTCCGTAACCCTGCAGGATTTCAGCCGGCGGGTTTACCACGATCACCGGGCTGTCTTTTATAACCTCCACCAACTCTTCAGTGAGCAAATCGGCATGGACAATTACGGCCCCGGCCCGGCAATCGGCCAGGATGAAATCGACCTCTGCCGGCTTCAAGTGCCAGTTGACCGGCACTACATCGAAACCGAGGTAGTGAGATGCCTCATGGATTATGAAGTAGGGAATATCGTTACGTAATATGACCGCAACGGCATCATTCTCCCGGATGCCCTGGGACTGCAAGCCGGCAGCGACGCGTCGTGCTGCAGCTTCAATGTCCGAGTCAGAGCAACTTCGCTCGCCAAAGATCAGGGCGCCAGGTGATAATCTCACGCAAGCAAACCCCGATCCAGCCCGTTCCGGCCGCGCCTGATCAAATCGGCAAAGCCGTCAATATCGATGTTTGAACCACAGACTATGAGCGCGACCCGTTTGCCCCTGAGCCGGTCTGCAAGAGGCCCGAAAGCGGCGGCCGTGGTGGTGGCGCCTGCAGGTTCGACCGCCAGTTTCATGTGTTCAAACAGGATAGCGGCAGCGGTTGCGAGCTCGTCGTCCGATACCGTGACCAGGTCTTCCAGAGAACGCTCGCACATCGCATAGCAATAGTCGGCGGTGAACGGCGGAGCCAGGCTGTCGGCTATCGTTGACAGTTCGGTCAGGCTCTGCGGCGAACCTGCTTCCAGGCTCTTCTTCATCACGGCGGCCCCTTCGGGTTCAACACCGTAAACCTTGCATTCCGGATTCAGGAACCCGGTTACCACCCCGACGCCGGAACACAAGCCGCCGCCGCCGATGGGCACAACCACTGCGTCCAGGTCAGCTACCGCAGCGTGCAACTCCAGGCCACAGGTGCCGGTGCCTTCCGTTACCCGCTTGCCTTCGAACGGGTGGATAAAGGTCCGCCCTTCTTTTTCCACTATTTCCTCGACCATGGCGAAGCCTACAGGCCCGTTTTCCGCTATCAGAATCTCTGCACCCAGGGCGCGGGCAATCTCAACCCGGGCCGGGTTGGCGCTGGCCTGCATCACCACTTTTGCACTTGTATTGACACAGCGCGCCGCGTAGGCCGCGGCAATGGCGTGGTTGCCCGAGCTCATCGCGGTAATACCCAGGGCAAGCTGGTCAGCTGACAAGGCCAGCGCATTATTGACCGCGCCACGCACCTTGAACGTGCCGGTCCGCTGGAACAACTCCAGCTTCAAATACAATTCCGTATCCGCTCCGAGCCGGGAGGCGACCGTATCCCCCTCCCAATGGAAAGCCGGGGTCACCCGTGTATACGGTTCCAGCCTTTCGGCGGTTAAACGGAATTCTTCCAGGGTGGGCGGATAATGCTCACTCATTGCTGAAGTTCGCCATTCCGGGTCATCCGGTAATAGTTGTTTATATCCATTTACACCGCCATCGGGATATGTCCAGTTCTTACCTGCCTGGGGGTTACTCCAAAATGCTTTCTGAATGCCGTGGTAAAGTTGCTCGAATACTCATAACCCAGGTTCATGGCGATTTGAGTAATCGTCATTTCCGTATTTGCCAGCAAATCACAGGCCTTTTCCATGCGCGCCCGGTGCTGGTAATTATGTACGGTGGTGCCTACGGCCTGCCTGAACACCCGCATCAACTGGGTTTCATTCCAGGACAGGGATTTGGCCAGTTCGCTGATAGTGGGCGCTTTCGACAAGTCATTATCCAGAATCTCGCATATCTCCGCGACGCGCTTGATGTCCCTCTGCCGGAGCGGGGTTTTATCCGTCCCCGCACCCGTCCACATTTTCGATAACTGGTCCAGTGTGTAACAAAGCAATTCCAGGGTCTTGGCCTCGATCTGCAATTGTTGCAAGCGGCCCGTATAATTCATCTCAAACAGGGATTTGACTGCTGAAATCATCTCCGGACGCATGCGCACTGCACAGTAGTACATGTCCTTCTGCTCACCGTACAGGAACTGCCCCAGGGGTGTTGATTTCAACAGCGACGTGCCGGAAATGATTTCTTCCAGGAATGGTGGCTCACACAGCAGAGTGACCGACTGTTCGTGCTGGTGTGCGGGAAAACACTCGATCTTTTTCATACCCGAAGGCTGGATCAGAACGCCAAAGGTCATGGGGTCCACCGGTTCCAGTTCTCTCCCTTCGGCGCCTATCTCGCTGCTGCCGCTGTAGCGGAAATGGAACTTGACCACGTCATCGCTTTCGCTCATGTCACTATGGGCATAATCGTGCTCAACGTCGCCTATCAGCACAGCCAGTCCTTTCCTGACCATGCAGATGTCTTTTATACCGTGAGTCTCCGGTACGGGCGTCGCCAGCCTCAATCCAAAATGACGATCGTAAGGCTGCTGATCGAGCGGTGCATACTTGGGTGGTATATCAGAGAGCAAGTCTGAAGCATCGCTTCCAGGATTAACAGGAACTACCGTTTCAGCTTTGTTTTCAGGCATAGTTAAATCTCGACAATTCTGTCTTGCACAGTCACCGGAGGCATCCCGTCCAACGAATATTTTTTCACACTGAAACCGGACTTTATTACATAATGGCGCTTATTGACAAACCTGATCGCTAAAGTCCGACCATGTTAACTGATCCAAGTAGAAGAGATGTGTTACGCCAGTTCGGCGCACTGGGGATATCAGGTGCTATCGGCCAACTGTATTCCGGTTCCCTGTTTGCCGGACCGGGTGGTGCTACCGGAGGGCTGGAACGGTTGGTAGCCGGTGAAGTCGTAAACCGGGGAGACGGCCAGTACGAGGCCTGGCGCAACAGCATGGTGTGGCACCTGAGAAAGCCTGAGCGCTACCCGGACACGATCATCCGGGCTCATTCCGAACAGGATGTGAGCAGCGCGGTGAAGCACGCCACAGACAACGGGCTCAAGGTGTCGGCAAGAAGCAGTGGCCATAATTCCACCGGCGCCGCGTTACGCGATGGCGGTATATTGATCGACCTGGCATTGCTGAGGGATGTAGAAATAGACGCCGACCGAAAAACTGCGCGAATACAACCGGCGCTTTGGTCCGAGCAACTTGTCCGAGAGGCAGGCAAACACGGCCTCGCCTTCCCTGCCGCCCACTGCCCTACCGTAGCGCTCGGCGGCTACCTGCTCGGCGGCGGTGCAGGCTGGAACCATGCCCACTGGGGAAGTGTCGCCTGTTACTCGATAAAGAGCGCCGACGTTATCTTGGCCGACGGCAGAAAAGTTACCGCCAGCGCCGATTCCTATCCTGACCTGTACTGGGCCGTGCGCGGTGTCGGCCCCGGTTTTTTCGGTATCGTCACAGAACTGGAATTACAGTTATATCCTCTGCCGCAGGCGATATACACCAGTATGTATATTTCACCCATCGACAACCTGCAGACAGTCGTTGCAGCCCTGGATAAACTCAATCAAATAAAGGATGAGCGCGTGGAAATACTCCTCCTGTTGATGCATGACCCGCAGGCTCCTGAAAATACACCGCCGACTGAGGCCAAAATATGCATGGTGGGTGTCAATGCATTCGCCGACACGGAAAAAGACGCAAAGGCAATGCTGGCCCCGTTCGCAGACAGCGAACTTGCTTCAGCCAGCGTGTTCAGGTTGGAAGACCAACCCTCTTCATTCGCAAAACTCTACAACCCGGAAAACGTCGATACAAGCATTGGCCGTTACGCAGTCGATAACGTCTGGACCGACGACCCGGGACAGGCCTTATTGTCCCTTGTGGAACATTTCAAAAAAACGCCGTCACCCCGCACTCACGTATTATGCTCCTACGGGGTCAAGCCGGAATTGCGTGAGGATGCCTGTTTCTCGCGCATCGCCAACCATTACGTGGCCAGCTACCTGCTCTGGAACGACGCGGAGAATGACGGGGCCAACCATGCCTGGTTAAAACAGACGAACGACCTCTTGGAACCATTCAGCAAGGGGACTTACATCAATGAAACTGAAGCAACCCTGTTCCCGGAGAGGGTTAAGTCTTCTTTCTCGGAGGATAGTTGGAAGCGCCTGGCCGAACTGCGAAAAAAATACGACCCCGGCAAGGTCTTTCATACATATATTGGATATTCATAACATTTGGGAGCGATAGACACATGCATACCGACAAACAATACACCGACCGATTTGCGCAGGAAATCATCGACCTGCACGTTTTTTTTGAAGACTGGTTCGGCGGGTACTGCGAGAACAGCGAGCAGGTTTTTGCGGAGCGCCTGCTGGACCGGATGCACGGGGATTTCAACATTATCCTGCCCGGGGGCATGATGATTTATGGCGCCCATTTCTGGCCTGAGTTCAGGAAACTGTACGGCAGCAACCCGGATTTTCATATCAGTATCCGCGCCATCCAACAGCACCCTCTGCCCGGTGATTCGATATATCTTGTGAACTACCAGGAATGGCAGAGGAACGCCTTGCAATCCAGACCTGAGAACAACGGACGGCTGTCCTCGGCCGTATTTGTTGATGATAAGGATGCGCCCAACGGCGTAAAGTGGTTCCACGTACATGAGACGTGGCTACCCGATGCCGTCATCGCGGCGGAAGCGTACGACTGGCAACACAATTAAAGAAAAGGGGGACAGATTTAAAGCATGCCCTCGCATGTTGTCAGCGGGGGTCTGTCCCCCTTTTCTTCTTAGCCGAGCAACGTATCGGTTAACCTGTCTTTGAACGCCTGGATATCCTGCCACTTCGTGGCGCAGTGGACAAGGCGGCCGTTCCGGCTGTCCACCACGGTGTAGCCATCATCCGTGACGCGCAGGGGCAGGTCTTCCATCACCAGGAATTCCTGCGAATACGCGGCATGAACGGCAACGGTATCGAACAGGGTCGTGCTCATCAGGCCCGGATCAGTCCCCGGTTTGATGAACGGCGCCAGGGGTAGCCAGATCCGGTAATTCTCGATCAAAGCCTTGAGCCAGGGATCTTCGCTGCGATAGATTCTCTGGTAATTCGCGCCGGTCAATGTTACCAGTCCGCAGGTGTCCAGCGGCGTGATAGTGCAATCCCAGGGGGCAGCGAATACCTGTTGCAGCGCTGTCGCGTCGGACTTGACGTTCCATTCTGCCGCCGGTGTCGCCGCGCCGTCGTAACCCTTGTAGATAGAACCGTGCATACCCACAAAACGTGCATTACCCGCAATGGCAGGCTCCCGCCTGAGGGCCTCGGCGATATTCGGAACGGGCCCAATGCATAGCAACGTGACCGGATCCGGAGATTGCATAACCGTATCGATCAGCGCTTGAACACCATCGCGGTACACCGTACCTGGATAGTCTTCCAGCCGGTAATCTCCTATCCATCCGCTTTGCCTGCCTGGTTCGTCAACCGGATCAAGCCCCACTCCGACTGGGATATGGGTACAACCGGTGAGTTCCAGCAACTTTGCAAACAGGCGGCAGCGGTATATGGCATTGCCGAAATCACTTACCACGAGCTTTACGTCAAACTGCGGGGACCGAAGCAGCATCAGCAATGCCCAGGTATCGTCTATGTCGTCACCGATGTCGGAATCGAGTATGACGGGTATCCTGCGCCCCTGTGCGCCGGGCAGGGGCTTATTACCGGCAGCACGGGCCAGGTACGGGGGAAGCGCCCCGCTGGCCAGAAGCGCCAGTGACGTCTTGAGAAATGAGCGTCTGGTTACAGTCATGTGAACGAAAAAAAGGGGACAGATTCAAAATCTGTCCCCAATCATACTCGTCTGAATGTGGAAAAGCTCAGAAGCTGTACCTGGCCTCGCCGCCCCAGATTCTCGGCTGGTTGACGTAGCCGAGATTATTGGCGAAGTCGATGCCGCCGATGGGGTTATGCTCGTTGGTGATATTACGGGCAAACAGACCGATCTCGAAGTTCCTGACCGTGTCCCGGTAACCTAACCTCAGCCCGCCTTCGAACTGGGTTCCGAAGGTGAATTCAATGCTTTCATAGAGGAAATCACTGGTCTTGCCTTTCAGCTTCCAATCGGTGAACAGGTACAGTTCATTGCCGTTTGCCAGGGGATGGGTGTAGTCCAGTTGCAGGTTCGCAGTCCACTTCGGCGCATGCTGGAACGGGTTGCCGTCAATGATTGCCCTGCCGTTTTCATCCAGCGGGTCCCGGCTGGTAGCCATGGGACCTACCGGCAATGTGAGTTCCTTGTCATTGAGTTCCGTCTTGTTATATCCGAAACCGCCGGACAGGATCATGTTGTCGGTCAGGGCAATATCAACGTCGAACTCAACGCCGTAGCCGACTCCCTCATCCGCATTCAGCAGGGTCGTCGTATTGGCGTCGCCGCCTACCGCGACCAGTTGCATGTCATCGACCTCGTAATAGAAGCCCGCCACGTTAAGCCTGACCTTCTCGAACAGCGCCTTGTAGCCGATTTCATAAGACATGATCGTCTCCGAGTCCGCGGTGGTCACCTCGGGATCATCTTCCAGGCGATCCTGTATGGTGGGCGCCCGGAAACCGGTTGCCACCCGGGCGTAGACCTGTGAATCCGCGCTGACGGCAAAAGCGAGCGACACGTCCCAACTGAGTTCATCATCCGCCAGGCTGATTGGATCAAGCGGCCCGGTGGCGGGTCTTTCATGCTGGGCATCCTTCTCGTCGTCCGTGTAACGCACCCCTGCGGTCAGTGTCAACTGCTCGGATATGTCGTATGAACCCTGTCCGAAGACGGCCCAGGTCGTGTTCTCGATTTCGGAAACAGACCCCACGACAAATGCCGGAGCGCCGGCGCTTTGATTTTGTGAGATACTCAGGAGATCATCCTCAAAGTAGAATGCTCCCACCTGGTAATTGAACGGACCGTCCAGGTTGCTGGCGACGCGTATTTCCTGGGTAATCTGTTCTACCTCCTGATCCCCGCCGGTATCGACGTTAACGACGAAAGGTGACGCGGCCGGGTTAAAGGGCGTGCTGGGAGGCCCGGCTGGTCCCGGCTGGCACAAACCCAGAAAACTGAGTAAACAACCGTATCCGCCATCAATATCGCCGCGTGCGAAACGGTCATAGATGTCCTGGTAGGACGTGATCGAGGTAATCGTATGGTCGCCGACATCCCAGTCCAGCTTCAGGGTCACGCCGAAACTTTTTATTTTTGCGGGGTTATTGTTGCCGCCATCGAACCAGACAGTGTCGCGCTTGTAATTATCATTCAGCTTGTTGCTGCCCTGGTCAAACACGTTGGCGCGAAACAGCGAGGCGGAGTTACCGCCCTGGTCCTGGTGCTGGTACAGGAGCAGCGCGCTGAAATCATCCGAAGGAGTCCATAACAACTGGGCGCGCCCCGCATATATATCGAAACCGCCCATTGCGTCGTTTTCACCGGTATGGGCGTTATTGACCCAGTTCGAACGATGCTGCGTAATGAACGAGAACCGGCCCATCAAGGTGTTCTCCACCAGGGTGCCGCCGACGGCTCCCTCCACGTTTACCGTTCCCTTGTTGCCGCCGGAAGCCTTGAGATAACCTTCCGTCTCTTCTGTGGGACGGCGTGAATCGAACTTGAGGATGCCCGCCGTGGTGTTGCGCCCGAACAGGGTGCCCTGGGGGCCGCGAATTACTTCTATATCGTCGAGGTCGAAGAGGGGAAATGATTTGAGAGACGCTTTTTCCATCGGCACTTCGTCAAAAACGATGGATACGGGTTGCGATGCGGCTGCGGTAAAATCTGCATTGCCCAGGCCACGCATGTAGAAACGCGGGGATAACCGCCCGTTGGAACTCTCCACATGCAGTCCCGGCACCGTGCTGGCCAGTTCCAGGACATCCCCTCCCCCTGCGAACTTGGATTCAAGCCACTGACCGGACATCCTGGTGATTGAGATAGGCACATCCTGTATGTTCTGCTCGCGTTTCTGCGCGGTTACCACTATCTCCTCCAGCACAGTCTGGGAATGAGCAGGCACAGCGATGACACACAGCAGGGTGAAAAGACCAAACTTTGAAGTTATTCTGTTGCTTATCGTATCGCCCATTATTGTTCTCCTGGCAGGGTAATATTGTCTTGATATTATCGCTGTAATTTTACACCAATATTTGCCCGTTGTGAATGTAGTTTTAAAGACGCCGCGTGAATGGGGTCAGAGGATAAATGGGGTCAGAGTAAAATCACCCCTGATCCTGCCATCGGCCACGTTTCTCAAGATTTTACTCTGACCCCTGGATTATTCATGCCCGTACCATGCGGCCGGTAAGCGCATCCCTGATTGTGCTGGGCCTGTCATCTCCGCCGACATTGCCTGGAACGTAACAGTCCACATCCGGGCCGAAATAGGCCCTGACGCGCCGCGGGGTTCGGGCCGGCCGACAACCGGACGGGTTGGCGCTGGTTGAGACGAGCGCACCGACCGCGTCACACAATCCTTGCACGACGGGATGCGCCGATACCCGCACGGCCAGGGTATCGTGCCGGCCCGTCAGCCAGCGTGGCGTAAAAGGATGCGCCGGCACCAGCCAGGTGACAGGGCCGGGCCATGAACCGGTAATCTCTTTCAGCCTGGGCACCCGGGAAAAATCCACCAGGTCGGATAACTGTTCGATGCTTGAGGCGGCAACGATCAGGCCCTTGTCGGCGGGTCGCCGCTTCAATCGCAGCAGTTCAGCCACCGCATCTTCATCCCAGGGGTCGCAGCCCAGGCCCATGACCGCCTCGGTAGGATAGGCGATGACGCCGCCGTCTTGCAGGACGCTTAGCGCATTATGGATGTGCCAGCTTTTCAATATCGCTTAACCGATGGATACCTGGGGTCGATAAATGGGGTCAGAGTAAAATCCTGAGGAACGTGGCCAATGGCAGGATCAAGGGTGATTTTACTCTGACCCCTGGATTGGGGACACTACTCGGCCAGTTGCTCCTGCAATGCGGCATCCTTGGCCTGGACCGAGCGGGTCATCTGCTCCCGTTCCGCGGTGATGGCGGCGGCCAGATCCGTGTCCTGCAAGGCGAGGATCTGCGCGGCCAGGTACGCGGCGTTTTTCGCGCCGGCCTTGCCGATCGCAACGGTGCCCACCGGGATGCCTCCCGGCATCTGCACCGTCGCCAGCAATGCATCGATACCGCTTAACGGCCCGGCGTCCAGGGGTACGCCGATGACCGGCTTCGTGGTGGTTGCAGCCACCGCGCCGGCGAGGTGCGCGGCCAGGCCGGCGGCGGCGATGAATACCGCGCAACCCCGCGCTTCTGCGTCCCTGATGTAAGCCTTGGTTGCTTCCGGGGTACGGTGCGCGGAGGTGATCTTCACCTCCCTGGCAATGGAAAAGCTATCCAGCACTTCAACTGTGGAACGCATTACGGGTAGGTCGGAATCGGAACCCATTAAAATTGCAACGAACGGTTTGTTTTCACTCATGGTTATTTCTCATCATTAAAATATGCGGGGTCAGAGTAAAATCACTCCTGATCATGCCATCGGCCACGTTCCTCAAGAGTTTACTCTGACCCCTGGATTTCCTGAATTTCACTTACGGCGTTTGCGCGCCGCCGGCGCCGCGGCGATCAAATCCCGGCATTCCTGCAGGGTCAGGTCCCGGGCTTCCCTGTCCTTCGGTATCTTTGCGTTCTTTTTCCCATCCGTAATATACGGCCCGTAGCGTCCGTTCAGGATGGAGATGCCCTCTTTTTCAAATACCTTGATGTATTTTTCGGCGTCTGCGGCCTTCTTCTCCCGCACCAGTTCCAGCGCCCGCGGCAAATCAATCGTATAAGGATCATCCTCCTTTTTCAATGAGACGAACTTGTCGTCATAGCGCACATAAGGACCGAAGCGGCCGATGTTGACGCTGATCTTCTCACCCTCTTCGGATTTGCCCAGTTCCCGCGGCAGGTGGAACAGTTCCAGGGCCTGTTCCAGGCTGATGGTATCCATGCGCTGGTCGGGCAGCAGGCTGGCAAACTTCGGGTCTTCCCCGTCATCCCTGGCGCCGATTTGAACGAACGGCCCATAGCGTCCCATGCGCACCGTCACCGGCCTCCCGGTGGCCGGATCATCGCCCAGGCTGCGCGGGCTCACCGCTTCACTGCGGCTTACTCCACCCTCCTTGTCCTGCACCCGCGCCGAGAACGGTTCCCAGAACTCCCTCATCAGCGGGACCCACTCCTTCTCGCCCCTGGAAACAGCATCGAGTTCATCTTCCAGCCGGGCGGTAAAATCGTAATCGACATAACTGTCGAAATGCTCGGTCAGGAACCTGTTCACGACGCGCCCCACATCGGTGGGAACGAAGCGTTTCTTGACCATCTCCACATATTCGCGGGTGCGCAAGGTTGAGATGATGGCAGCATAAGTCGAGGGCCTGCCGATACCGTATTCCTCCAGGGACTTGACCAGGGTCGCCTCGGAATAACGCGGAGGAGGTTCGGTAAAATGCTGTTCGGGCCGTATTTTCAACAATCCCGCCGCATCACCCGGCTGCATGGGAGGCAGTTTCCTCTCAGCGGCATCATTCCCCTGCCCCGTTTTGCGATCATCTTCTCCTTCGGTATAGAGAATCATGAAACCTTTTTCAACCACGGTAGCGCCATTGGCCCGCATCAGCGCACCAGGGCCGCATTCCAGGTCCACCGCGATCGTGTCGATGACGGCCTGGGCCATCTGGCTGGCCAGCGCCCGCTTCCAGATCAACTCGTACAGCCGGAACTGCTCCCTGGACAGTTTCGAGCGGATTTCCTGGGGCACGCGCTGCACGGAAGTCGGCCGGATCGCCTCGTGCGCCTCCTGGGCGTTTTTCGACCTGGTCCGGTATCGGCGCGGGTGTTCGGGCAGGTACTTTGCGCCGTATTGTTTGTCTATGTACCGGCGCATTTCATTGATCGCATCCGCCGCCAGGTTCACCGAGTCGGTCCTCATGTAGGTGATCAGGCCGACCGCGCCTGAGCCGGTATCTATTCCCTCGTACAATTGTTGCGCCACGCGCATGGTCTGCTGTGCGGTGAACCCGAGCTTGCGCACGGCCTCCTGCTGCAGCGTGGAGGTGATGAACGGCGGCGCCGGCTGGCGCTTGCGCTGTTTACGGTCAACCTTGCTGACGACCAGCGCCCCGTTGTGCTGCGCCCCTTGTCCGGCTTGTCCGCGTTGTGCCGCGGCATTGTTTTCCAGCGTTCCCGCCACCTCCCGCGCCCGTTCTTCGTCCGTAATGCTGAACTGCTCGATTTTCCGGTCCTCGTAACGCACCAGCCGGGCCGTAAACTCCATCCCCGCACGTTCCAGATCCGCTTCGATAGTCCAGTACTCACGGGTCTTGAACTGTTCAATTTCCTCTTCGCGTTCGACGATCATCCTCAGGGCGGGGCTCTGGACCCGGCCGGCGGAGAGTCCCCTGCGAATCTTCTTCCACAATAACGGGGAAAGGTTGAAGCCTACCAGGTAGTCCAGGGCGCGCCTGGCCTGCTGGGCGTTGATCAGGTCCCATGAGAGCTCGCCGGGATTATCGATGGCGCGTAATACCGCGTTCTTCGTGACCTCATGAAACACCACCCGTTTTACTTCCTTGCGCTTGAGCGCGCCGCGCTCCTTGAGCAGTTCAAACAGGTGCCATGATATGGCTTCACCTTCCCTGTCGGGGTCGGTGGCCAGGTAAAGAACATCGGATTTCTTCAGGGCACGTGCGATCGCGTCCACGGAACGGGCATTTTTGTCGATGATTTCATAACGCATGGCGAATTCCTTTTCCGGGTCCACCGCGCCGGTTTTCGGCAGCAGATCGCGCACGTGGCCGTTGGAGGCCATAACGGTGTAACCGCTGCCCAGGTAACGGTTCAAGGTCCTTGCCTTTGCAGGGGATTCAACTACAACTAATGCTTCAGACATATTTTCTTACACGCTTTATTGTTATTCTCAAAATTCACTACGACGGTTCCCGTTCCGCACGCATGTACAGGCCCGGCGCAACCGCCGTGATCAACCCTTCCAGTTCCAGGTTCAACAACTTTCCCATGATGTCCTCGATACCGAGTCCGGTCATGTCCACAATTTCATCCAGGCCTGTCGGTTCGTACCCTATATTATCAAGCAGCACTTTTTCCCGTTCGTCAAGTGTATTGATCTTCCCGGCCCGGACTGAGCCTCCTGCCTGGGAAATCTCTTCAAGGTTACGGAACCGGCCGATAACGCCCGTAATATCTTCCACCCGCTCCGCGAGACCGGCCCCTTCGCGCAACAGGCCGTGGCAACCCTGTTTCATCGGGTTCCTGATGGATCCCGGCACTGCGAACACCTCCCGATTCTGTTCCAGTGCATGCCTTGCCGTGCTCAGCGAACCGCTCCTGCGGGCCGCCTCAACCACCAGGACCGCCTTGCTCAGGCCGCTTATAACCCGGTTTCTGCGCGGGAAATTGTACGGCAGCGGCCGCCAGGACAGGGGGAATTCGGACACCAGGGCGCCGCTTTCACTGATCCTGTCTGCCAGTTCCGCATTGGACTTCGGATAGATGCAATCCAGCCCGTTACCCAGCACCGCCACGGTCCTGCCCTGTTGCCCCAGCGCTCCCCGGTGCGCTTCCGTATCTATCCCCCGGGCTAGGCCGCTGGT
This sequence comes from Gammaproteobacteria bacterium, assembly GCA_022826885.1. GTDB lineage: Bacteria > Pseudomonadota > Gammaproteobacteria > Eutrophobiales > Eutrophobiaceae > JAAXHV01. The sequence goes on along the minus strand of JAJDUB010000070.1, from coordinate 94,431 downwards.
CACCGTAATCCCCTGCCTTGCCAGTTCCCCGGCAAAATAGCGGGCGTCCCTGCGTCCGTCCATGGTAGGTTTTCGACTCCCGACCAGGGCAACCTGGCAACTCCCCAGCACTTCCGGGTCACCGCGTACGAACAGGCATGGCGGCGGCGCCGCTATCTGTTTCAATATAGCCGGGTAATGTGGACTGTCAAGCGGGACCAGGTGGTAATCCGGACGTTCCAGGCATCGCAATGCGCGTTCAATTTCTTTCGCGTCAGGTTTTCGCAGCACCTCGAAGACGGACCCCGGCAAGTGGTAACGGTCGATTGCCCCGGCCCTGGCTGCATTCAGCACGGCCTGTGCAGTCCCGAAGTCCCGCAGCAATTGAGACAGGTCATGCTCAGCCGCAGCCGCGGCATGCAACAGCGCCAGCCAGGCATATGTTTGGGAATGTTCTGAAGCCCCGTCCATGATTGTGTTCACCGATATCCTCCCTGACATGTCAAGAAAATTCTGCTGATGCCTGCGAAGGCATGCAATGTGGAATATGTAAAAGCGTAGAGCGAATCAGGGAAGGAGTCAAACACCTCAATTCCCGCATTGCCCGCGGCACTTTTTTTATGGATAATGGTCAAAGGCTTACCCGGCAGAATTGAGCAGGCATCCAATGTCAAGATTAACCGTATTACATTTTCCCGACCCCCGATTGCGCAAGAAGGCGCGTCCCGTTGCCGCCGTGGACGCGCAGGTCAGGCAGTTCGCCCGGGACATGCTGGAAACCATGTATGCAGAAAACGGCATCGGCCTGGCCGCCACCCAGGTGGACGTGCAGCAACGGGTCGTCGTCATGGACCTCTCGGCGGAGAGAAACGAACCGCTAACGCTGGTCAACCCGGAAATTATGGAAAAATCCGGAACTGAGGAAATGGAGGAAGGCTGCCTTTCGGTACCCGGATTTACCGAGCTGGTGCAACGGGCGGAAAAAATCTCCTACCGTTACCTCAACCTGGACGGTGAGGAAATCGAAGCGGAAGCCGACGGACTGCGCGCAGTCTGCATACAGCATGAAATCGATCATCTTGACGGAAAACTGTTCATCGATTACCTGTCCCCGATAAAACGGCGGCGCGTGCGCAAGAAAATAGAGAAGCAGAACAAGATCCGCGCCTTGTGAACCTCGCTTTTGCCGGCACGCCTGATATCGCGGCAGTCCTTCTGGGCGCGCTGATCGATACCCCGCAGCACCGAATCCGGCATGTTTACACCCAACCCGACCGGCCGGCGGGGCGCGGCAGGAAGGCCCGTCCGAGTCCGGTCAAGCAGATCGCGCAACAATTCGTAATCCCCGTTAAACAACCCGCGACCCCGTCCGAACTGGCGCAGGACTCTGACCTGGAGGGAGTCGATGCATTGGTCGTCGTCGCTTACGGCCTGATTCTCCCGGCAACAGTCCTGTCAGGACCCCAATACGGTTGCATCAACGTCCACACCTCGTTACTGCCCAGGTGGCGCGGCGCTGCTCCCGTTCAACGGGCGATCCAGGCGGGCGACAGGGAAACAGGGGTCTCCATCATGCTCATGGACAGCGGCATCGATACCGGGAAAATCCTGCTGCAGAAATCCTGTGTTATCGGTAACACTGATACCGCATTATCGCTTTCGAACCGACTTGCATCCCTCGGGAGCGAATGCCTGCTGGAGGCACTGGACAGGCTGGTGGCAGGCACCGCCGAGTGGAGCGAACAGGATGACGGCGCGGCCGCGTATGCCCACAAAGTCACCAAGCAGGAGGCGGAGATTGACTGGCATGCCGGGACGGAACAGATAGAGAGAACTATTCGCGCATTCAACCCGGCGCCGGTAGCGTTTACCAGTCTGAATGACGTGAAAATTCGCGTCTGGGAAGCCATAACCCTGGATACCGGAGTGCAAAACGGCAAACCCGGCGAAATCATTGCCTACGGCCCCGAAGGACTGGACGTCACGACCGGAAGCGGAACCTTGCGCATTCTCACCCTGCAACTGGAAGGGAAGAAAAAACAGGGCATCAGGGAGATCCATAACGGCTATCCCCGCCTTTTCGTTCCGGAATAATGAACCTCCGCGCGCTTGCCGCAAAGGCCGTCTGGCGGGTTGCCGATACCGGACTGACCCTGGATGCAGCGCTGGCAGAGTACCTGCCTGTTATCGAACGCCGGGACGATCGCGGGTTCGTCAAGGAACTTTGCTTCGGGACCCTGCGCTGGTTCGATCAACTGGAATTCCTTCTGGAACGGTACCTGGACAAACCCCTGAAAGCGCGGGACAGCGATATCAGGATACTTATCCTGGTCGGTCTCTATCAACTGCACTACCTGGACACACCCGCCCATGCAGCCACTTCGGAAACGGTAAACGCGACGGCTGAACTCGGCAAGGAATGGGCAAAATCCTTGGTCAACGCGGTGCTGAGGCGCTCGCAACGTGAATACTTGCAGCTCAAAATGGAACTTGGCTTGTACCCCGCTGCGTACTATTCCCACCCGGGATGGCTGTTGGACAGCGTCAAACAGGACTGGCCCGACCTGTGGGAAGCCATTTTACAGGCGAATAATCAACGGCCGCCGCAACACCTGCGAGTAAACGTATTGCGCAGTTCCAGAGAAAGTTACCTGGAAGATTTGCGACAGGCCGGGATCCGGGCACAATCATGTGACGCGACGCCCTGCGCGGTTCAGGTGCTGGATCCGGTTGAAGTCAACCGGTTACCCGGTTTCGATGGCGGCCACGTATCGGTACAGGATGCCGGCGCCCAGCTTGCGGCAATCCTGCTGGACCCGCAACCGGGAGACAGGGTCCTTGACGCCTGTGCAGCGCCCGGCGGGAAAACCGCCCATATCTGCGAACTGCAACCGGCCATTGCCGAAATAACGGCCCTGGACGTCGATGAGAAACGCCTGACGCTGCTACGCGACACCCTGAACAGGCTGAAGCTGGAGGCAACCGTAACCAGGGCGGATGCGGCCAGCCCGGACACCTGGTGGGACGGCGGCCTGTATGACCGCATCCTGGTAGACGCGCCGTGCAGCGCCACCGGGGTCATCCGCCGCCATCCGGACATCAAACGCCTGAAAACACCGGGACAGATCCCCGCGTTGCAACGTAGCCAGACAGGACTGCTGGCAGCCCTGTGGCCGTTACTGAGACCGGGCGGCAGACTGGTCTATTCAACCTGTTCCATGTTGAGTGCGGAAAACGACCGGGTAGTCGAAACATTCCTTGAAAACCATTCTTCGGCAAATCTGGAGACGATCCGGTCACAATGGGGAGCCGCTACTGCCCATGGCCGCCAACTGCTGCCTTGCTTGGATAATACAGACGGGTTTTATTACGCGATGCTGACCAGGACAGGTTGACAGGCATGTCATACAATGTCCAACTGTTTGAATTCATTTAACCAGTATTCGGGATACCAGTGGAAAAGATGCTATTTTGTTGATCAGCATCAAATGACAGGATGTAAAATTGCAGTTTCCTTTGAGGAAGAGCCAGTAAGACCAGTAGCAAGCATGACGAAAAAAAACAGACATTTAGCCCAGTTCGGATTCAGCTTCAAACGTGCTGGCGCTCATAGTGCCCGCACAATGATGCTTGAGGAACTAATCGCCTTATTGGCCTATGTCGAACATCCTGAAGCTGATAAGAGGGATTACCTCCGAGCCATAGATGATGAAAATTGTTTGGGCAAACGTTCCGGTAAAACTCGCATTCTCACGTATCGACACCTGGTTGATCTTTACTCACTCGATCGCACCAATGTCATTTTTCGGTCTCTACTCTATTTTTGGAATCGTGACATAGATGGCAGACCCTTACTGGCGCTACTCTGCACATACGCTCGGGACCCTATTTTCCGCTCGACGGCAACATTCATTCTAAAGTTTCCAGAAGGAACAACGATTACCCGTGAGTCTCTGGAGGAGTTTATCGACAGCCAGGAGCCTGGTCGCTTCAGCAAGGCAACACTCACATCGACCGCTCAGAACATCAATTCGACTTGGACCAAATCCGGCCACCTCCTTGGTCGCGTCAGAAAGGTGCGCACCCGAGCCAATCCAACCGCCGGGAGTGTTTCCTACGCTTTGCTCCTCAGCTATCTCACAGGCGTGCGGGGACAGGCACTTTTTCAATCAGAATATATCAAGTTGCTTGACCGCACCTTTGACAAGACCATTGAGCTTGCCGAAGAGGCCTCTCGAAAAGGATGGATCGTATTCAAGCGTGTGAGTGATGTCATTGAGGTTCTGTTCCCGAACCTGATCAATCAAGAAGAAATGGAGCGGCTCCGTGAGCAGAATTAAACGGCTTATACAATCGTACAGCAAATATATCTCCATCCCGTGGCGCGATGATGCCGCTGCTGCACAGCGCGTGATCTTCTGTGTTTACAACGAAAACGAAGAACGCTCATTGCGGGCTAAAGTCGGTGAATTTGAAATTGTCACGCGACAGGCAAACCATGAGTGGGCCATGTTCGACCTGACGGATACCTTTGCCAATTGGCTCGCCTCACAACGGTACGCCAGGAGTTACTTCCAGGAGCCACATTTGCTCTCCACGTTGCTACCGAAGTACCCTGCTTTCATCGCCGATGAGTTTGAGAAGTTCCTTCAAGAGAACGACACCGGAGCGAATTCCGTCGTGGCAATTCAAGGTGTCGGGTCGCTCTTCGGCTTTTTGAAGGTGAAAGAAGTCGTCGACAAGTTAGCCCCCATGGTCACCGGAAGGCTATTGGTCTTCTTCCCGGGCAGTTTTGAGGACAACAACTACAGGCTACTGGATGGCTATGACGGGTGGAATTATCTCGCTGTACCAATCACTGCGGACAAAGAATATTGAATAAGGGTTTGATAATGAATAATCGCGATATTTACCAAAAAAATCCGGCCACCCGAAAACTGGTCAACGAGGGTGTGGCAAGCGTCAACGACGAAAAGACCAGCCAGGCGCTGGAAGTTCTTCGTTACGAGTTGGAGACCTTCGTCTGTGATGGTCAGTACGAAAAGGGGATGTCACATGTCCTCGATACCTACTTGAAAAATATCGACCAGGCGCAGCAACCTGCCGTTTGGGTCAGTGGTTTTTTCGGTTCAGGCAAATCGCACCTCGTTAAAATGCTCCGTGCGCTTTGGGAGGATACGGTTTTCGAAGATGGAGCAACGGCTCGCGGCATTGCCAACCTGCCCCAAGACATTGGCGATAATTTGACGGAACTGAGCACCCAGGCCAAGCGTCATGGGGGCCTGCATGCGGCATCCGGCACTCTGGGAGCCGGGGCGAGCGGCAGCGTCCGACTGGCGCTCCTGCGCATCATCTTCAAATCCGTTGGATTGCCTGAGCAATACCCTGTCGCCCGCTTCGTCATGTGGCTCACGCAAGAAGGAATCCATGACCAGGTCCGTGCCCATGTTGAGCGGAACGACTACGACTGGAACGAAGAACTGGACAACTTTTACGTGGCTGAGGGCCTTCATGACGCCCTCGTTCAGGCGAAGCCCGGGCTCTTTTCATCACCCGCATCCTGCGTCGAGACCCTGAATAACCTCTACCCTTACGTTCAGGATGTTTCCAGCGATGACATGCTAAAGGCTATTCGTCAGGCGCTGACGAAGGACGGCAAATTCCCGCTGACATTGGTGGCGCTTGACGAGGTGCAACAGTACATAGGCGAAGACAGCCAGCGCTCCATCGACGTACAGGAGGCGGTGGAAGCCTGCTGCAAGAATATTGGCGGCAAACTGCTCTTCATCGGCACCGGCCAGACGGCAGTGACAGGCACCAGCAACCTGAAAAAGCTTGAGGCGCGGTTTACCATCCGTGTGGAACTCTCCGATGCAGACGTCGATGCGGTCATCCGCCAGGTCATTCTGGCCAAGAAGCCGGAAGCAAAGACGCCCATCGAACAGATCATGCAAACCAACCTGGGCGAGATCTCCCGGCATCTTGCAGGTACAAGCATCGGTCACAGACAGGACGACATTCAGCATTTCCCCCAGGACTATCCCATCCTGCCGGTACGCCGGCGTTTCTGGGAAAATACCCTCCGGGTCCTGGATCAGACCGGAACCGACAGCCAGCTACGTAACCAGCTCAGCATGGTTCACAAGGTTATCCAAACTAACCTGAATGAACCCCTAGGCCATGTTGTACCGGCAGACTATCTCTATTTCGACTCTGCCGACAAATTGCTCCAATCGCGCATTCTGCCGCGCAAGGTCCACGAAAAGACGATGACCTGGAATAAGGGTACGAAAGATGAACAGCTTATGGCGCGCGCCTGCGGCCTGGTATTCCTCATCAACAAGCTCGGCAGCCAGAACAATGAAATCGGTATCCAGGCCACCATTGATACCCTCGCCGATCTACTGGTCGAAAACCTTTCTGGCGGAAGCAGCAGTTTGCGCAGCAAGTTGCCAAGCCTGCTTGATAATTGCGATCTGTTGATGAAGGTCGGTAACGAATACCGCATCCAGACCGAAGAGAGCGCGGCCTGGAGCGACGAATTCCTGAGTCAACGTTCTGCCTTGTCCAACGAAGCGCACCACATCGAAGTAGAACGCGACGACCGCATCCACAAGAAATTCGGCGAGATGGTGCGCAAACTTTCTCTGACCCAAGGCAACTCGAAGGTCACCCGTGACATTTTTCCGGTGTTTGACGCCCAGCTTCCGACCGACGCCGATCAACGCATTTCTGTCTGGGTTCGTGACGGGTGGAGCATTGACGAGAACTCGGTGCGGGCCGACTCAAGGCAAGCGGGCAATCAGTCACCGACCGTTTTTGTGTTCATTCCCAAGCGCTCGGCCGATGACCTTCGCTACCACCTCATCGACTACAAGGCTGCCGTAGCCACGCTGGATAAGCGCGGTGTTCCCAATGGCCCGGAAGGCGCCGAGGCCCGTGCGGCCATGGAGACCACCAGGCAGACGGCCGAAGGCAAGATTCATGAACTGCTCGAAGATGTCTTCTCCGGAGCACGTGTCTTTCAGGGCGGCGGCAACGAAATCCTCGGCAACGATCTACAGGAGATGGTGCTGGAAGCCTCCAATAACTCGCTGCAACGACTCTATCCCCAGTTTCACACCGCTGACGACGAGGGCTGGTCCAAGGTTTATGAAAAGGCCCGGAAAGGCGCTCCCGACGCACTCAAGGCCGTAGGCGATGAAGGTGAACCCACCAGGAACCCAGTATGCAAAGCCATTCTCGGTTTAATCGCCGGCGGCAAAAAAGGCGCGGACATCCGCACCGAGTTCGAGTCTGCACCCTACGGATGGTCACGCGACGCCGTGGACGGTGGATTACAAGTTTTGTTGGTGGTCGGGCTGATCCAGGCACAAGACGAGCGCGGCCAGGCCTTCGAATCTACGGACCTGGAGCGCAAAACCATTGGCAAAGTGATGTTCAAGGTGGAATCCGCCACCGTCACCACTGCCCAACGGATAGATATCCGCAAGCTGCTGTCAAAGGTAGGGCTCTCGGCCAATCCGGGCCAGGAATTGAAGGATGTGCAGGAATTCCTGAAGAAAATGCTGGGGCTCGCCGACCAGGCTGGTGGCGAGGCGCCGAAACCGGCTCGGCCGGACACCGCGTCCCTTGACGAAATCCGCCTCACGGCGGGTAACGAGCAACTGCTTGCCCTCTACAACCAGCGAGATGAACTGAGCGACCGCATTGATAACTGGGACGATCTCGGCAAACGCATCGCCAAACGCTGGCCCAACTGGAACGAATTGACGCGCCTGATGGATCACGCCTCCGGGGTTCAGGACGCAGAGGTTATCCTGGCCCAAGTGAATACCATTGAGCATCAGCGCCAGCTTCTCGAGGACCCGGATCCGACCGCGCCGCTGATCGCCAACCTGACCCAACTGCTGCGGGGTGAGCTCAACAAGCTCGATGAAGAATATGCCTACCGTCACGAACAGGGCATGCAACGTCTTGCAGACGACGGCAACTGGCAACAGTTAGAGCCCGAGCAGCGGAATCTATTGTTGTCCGAACAGCGACTCACCTTGTCTGACCGGCCCACAGTAGCGGTGCAATCATCCAGCGATGTACTGATTACCTTGGACCGCTGCAGTTTGTCGATGTTCACCGACCGCGTTGCGGCGCTGCCCGGCCGCTTTGACAATGTCGCGGTTCGCGCTGCCGAGTTGTGCGAACCCAAAATTCAGTTTGTGAATGTGCGCCGGCCCACCCTGAAAACGGACGACGAAATCGATGACTGGGCAGAAGAAGTGAAGGGCCAACTCAAGGCTGCGCTGGCCAAAGGCCCGGTATCGATCAGATAGAGGGCTGCGTGGACCACTGGAAGCTCTCAAGTAATGCTACCGTTTATGCTGACCAGCATTAAATCCAACATTAAAATGGATTTAATGCTCAGCTTAATGCTGAGTTAGCATTAACGTTTACATTGGATGGATGAAGAACATGCAGCCGCTGGACAAAACATTAAGAAATCGACTTGAGCGCACCGTCAAGGACGCGCGTGATATTGCCGAAGCAGCTGCCCAGGCGGCACTGGAACAGCTTGGCGTCAGGGAAACTGCCCCATATCCACATCTCAACGAATCGGATCGCGTCCTGCGTCGCCGTCTGCGAGTGCATGGACGGCAGTTAGGCGACCGCCGTAAACCGAATGGTGAACAGGCTACCGATCTTCTTATAGAAAAAGTCTCCTACGAGCACTGGCACCGAATGCTGTTTGCCTGTTTCCTGGCCGAGAACAATCTGTTGATGTATCCGGACCCGGATGGGCCGGTGGCTGTCACCCTCGAAGAGTGTGAAGACCTTGCCGCAGATGAAGGCGCGGCCAACGGTTGGGAACTGGCTGCCCGTTTCGCCGCCCGCATGTTGCCACAGATCTTCCAGCTCGATTCGCCGGTCTTCCAAATTGTCCTACCGCCGGAGCACCAACAAAAACTGGAACGCTTGGTGGCCGACCTGCCGCCGGAGGTGTTCACTGCCTCCGACAGTCTCGGCTGGGTCTATCAATTCTGGCAGGCCAAAAAGAAGGATGAAGTCAACGCTTCCGAGGTCAAGATCGGCGCACGGGAGTTGCCCGCCGTGACCCAGCTCTTTACCGAACCCTACATGGTCAGCTTCCTGCTCGATAACTCTCTGGGAGCTTGGTGGGCGGGAAAGCGGCTCACCGTATTCGACCTCAAGAACGCCAGCAGCGAAAATGAATTGCGCGAGAAAGCGTCCATCCCCGGCGTACCGCTTGAATATCTGCGCTTTGTGCAGCAGGAGGATGGCGCCTGGACACCAGCGGCCGGAACCTTTGACGGCTGGCCGGAGCAACTTGCCGACTTGAAGACTCTCGACCCTTGTTGCGGCTCAGGCCACTTTCTGGTGGCGGCATTCCTGATGCTCGTGCCGATACGCATGGTGCGCGACAGCCTTTCGGCCAAGGAGTCAGTGGACGCAGTACTGCGAGAAAACATCCATGGCCTGGAACTGGATCAACGTTGCGTGGAATTGGCCGCCTTTGCCTTGGCGCTGACCGCCTGGAAATACCCTGGGACTGGCGGCTACCGCGTGTTGCCGGAATTGAATGTTGCCTGCTCCGGCTTGTCCGTGAGCGTCGCCAAGGAGGAATGGAAACAGTTGGCAATGGGCAAACACAACTTGCGCATTGCAATGGATTGGCTGCACGACACCTTCAAGAATGCACCGGTCCTGGGAAGTCTGCTTAATCCAGCAAAATCGGACGCTTCTAAGCTGGTGCAGTGGAATGATCTCTCAAGCGCACTGGAACAGGCACTGAAACAGGAACAAAGCGAAGAGCAGCAGGAAGTTGCCATTGTGGCCCAGGGGCTGGCCAAGGCCGCGACCTTGCTCGCTGGGCGCTATCAATGGGTAATTACTAACGTGCCTTATCTTGCGAGAGGCAAGCAAAATGAGCGGTTGCGCGATTTTTGCGAAAGATTTTATTCTGCCGCAAAAAATGATTTGGCGACCGTATTCCTCGATCGCTGCCTGGAATTCTGCATCGACGGTGGCACCTCTAGCATTGTATTGCCACAGAATTGGCTCTTCCTGACCAGTTATAAGAAATTTCGTGAGAAGCTGCTGAAAAATGACACCTGGCATCTGGTTGCCCGGTTGGGAGAAGGTGGCTTTGATTCAACAGCCGCAGCAGGTGCTTTCGTGGCAATGATCAGTCTTAGCAGTGGCAACTCAACAAAAGAATCGGGAGGGATGTTTGGTAATGCCGAAGACAGCAACCTGATTCGCGGCATGGATGTTTCTGAACCCCGCACCGCTCCCGAGAAAGCCGCACAGTTGCTGACAGCGGAGATCAAGAGTGTCGAGCAGGCGAAGCAGTTGGAGAATCCTGATAACACCATAATCCTTAGTGAGCCTTCTGGGCACAACTTATTGAAAGAAAGTGCAGATGGCCTAGCAGGGATTCTGAATGGCGACTCACCTCGGTTTCAAAGGCAGTACTGGGAGTTTTTCACCAAAGGTAAGTACTTTGTTTACCAGCAGGGTACTGTTATTGAGACAACCCATTTTGGTGGCCTTGAAAAAGTAATCGAATATGACGATGTTAACGGACATATGCGTCTTCCCGGTGATTTCAGGCGAGAACGACTCCATGATTCCGATCAGCGAGGGAACTCTGCTTGGGGGAAATGGGGGATAGCCGTCAGCGAAATGCGTGTGCTGCCGTCAGCGCTATACATTGGGAATAAATTTGATTCAAATATCGGTGTAATTCTTCCAAAGCACAAAGAGGTACTTCCAGCTCTTTGGTGCTATTGCTCGAGCCCTGAATACAACGATGATGTTCGTTGCATCGATCAAAAGTTGAATGTTACTAACGCCACACTGGTCAAGGTTCCCTTCGACTTGGACCACTGGAGCGGGGTCGCCAAAGAGAGATATCCTAACGGCCTGCCAAGACCCTACTCCAATGATCCCACCCAATGGATCTTTCACGGCCACCCCTGCGGCTGTGTGGTCTGGGATGAGGATAAGAAATGGACTGACCTCGGCCCGATGCGTACCGATTACACCGTGCTACACGTCGCCGTCGCTCGCCTCCTCGGCTATTGCTGGCCTGCCGAGTTGGATGCCAGCATGGAGCTGGCCGACGAACAACGTGAATATGTCAAGCAGTGCGAAGTCCTTGCAAACTTCGCCGATGATGACAGCATCGTCTGCATTCCACCGGTGCGAGGCGAGGCTTCTGGTTCCGACCGCTTACTGAACCTGTTGGCCGCTGCCTATGGTGATACCTGGTCCAACGAAACCCTGCCCGCGCTACTGAAGAGCGTCGATCACACGGGAAAAACACTGGAAACCTGGCTACGGGAGAAATTCTTCACTCAGCACTGCAAACTGTTTCAACATCGCCCTTTCATCTGGCACATTTGGGATGGCCTGCGCGACGGCTTCGCCGCGCTGGTCAATTACCACAAGCTCGACGCCAAGCTGCTGGAGACCCTGATTTACACCTACTTAGGTGACTGGATCAGCCGTCAGAAGCAGGACATAGCCAGTGGCGTGGACGGAGCCCAAGAGCGCCTAGACGCCGCAGAGAGCCTCAAGAAAAAGCTGGAACTGATCCTCAAAGGCGAAGAGCCCTACGACATCTTCGTGCGCTGGAAACCGCTGGAAAAGCAACCCATCGGTTGGGACCCTGACCTGAACGACGGGGTACGCCTCAACATCCGCCCCTTCCTTACCGTACCTGATGTCGGAAAAAAAGGCGCAGGCGTCCTGCGCGACAAACCCAACATCAAATGGAACAAGGACCGCGGCAAGGACGTGGAATCCGCCCCCTGGTACCACTTGTTTAGAGGCGACCGCATAAATGACCACCACTTAACCCTGACCGAAAAACGCGCCGCACGGAAGGCTGCTGAATGAGCAAGAGTAAAAACCTCAGTAATCCTTTTTCAACTGGTGGTGGCGGCCCTCATTTTGAAGCGCATGTGCAGGCATCTTTTGTCACATTGATGCTCACCGGCGGGCATGCCCCCTGTCTTCCCTGCTGGCCTATTACGGAAATCAAACTTCAGGGCAAGATCGATGGTTTCGACACAGACGATCTTGTAGTTGTCGTAGAAAACCCAAGCAATAGGGAGCGACGGAAACTTCTTGGCCAGGTCAAGCATTCCATTGCCATAATCCAAAGTAGCGTTTCGTTCAAGGAGGTTATTCAAGCCGCCTGGAATGATTTCAATAATCCCAAGGTATTCACAAGAGACAAGGACATCATCGCGTTGATCACAGGCCCGCTCAACGCGACCGATGCACACAACGTGCAATGGCTGTTGAACCAGGCAAGGCACACCAAAAACGTTGATGAGTTTTTCAGGAACGTCCAGCAGTCGAATTTCAGCCCATCCAAGAGCACTGAGAAACTTGATGTCATTCAACACCACCTGAAAGCAGCTAACGACGACAAAGAGGTTACAAGGGATGACCTCTACAACTTCTTGAAACACTTCCATTTACTCGGCTACGATCTCGGCAACGAGTTTGGCGTTGTCCTGTCTCTGTTACATTCCCACATTTCTCAATTCCAGCAGCAGCATCCGCAACGGGTCTGGTCACAAGTTGTTGATTTCGTACAAACATGGAATCAGGATGCTGGAACCATCACACCCGACAATCTACCGGAAGACCTGCTGGAAGCCTTCGAGCAAAAAGCAGTGGCGAAAATACCCGAGGAGTTCGAGGCGACCCAAGAGAAACCTACGATTGATAGGGCGCAACATTCTGATGCCACCTTTCTGGCCCTATCTGTGTTGATTGGTGCCTGGGATGAAAAGGGTCAACGTGACCGTGATACGATTGCTCAACTCCTCGGCATCAGCTATGACGAATGGCTAAAGAAGGCGCGTGAAATATTGCTCAGCCCTGACAGCCCTCTGTCTCTCAACAACGGCATCTGGAAAGTTGTCAATCGAGTTGAACTTCTAAGCCTGCTGGGAGCACGCATTCTTGATCAGGACATCGACACCTTCAAGTCGTTAGCTATATCCGTGTTAAAAGAGCCAGACCCCGCTTTTGAGCTACCCGCAGAAGAACGATATACGGCGAGTATCCAGGGCAAAGTGTTGGAGTGTTCGCGCGTTTTGCGTAAAGGAGTCGCTGAGGGTTTGGCCATTCTAGGTAGCACGCCCGATGCATTCAGCAAATGCTCGCAAGGGAAAGTTGAAACGACTTGTTTATTAGTCTTGCGTGAAATTCTGTCTGATGCTGACTGGATACTGTGGGGCAGCTTGGAAAGATTATTGCCCAATCTGGCAGAAGCAGCCCCCGGTGAATTTCTTGATGCAGTCGAGAAAGCGTTGCGCCTGACACCTTGCCCTTTTTTCGAACTTTTTGCCCAGGAAGGAGACGGCATCACCGGCGGTAACTATCTGACCGGCCTGCTGTGGGCGCTGGAAGGCCTGGCTTGGGATGAACAATATCTTGTTCGGGTTTGCGTTGTGCTTGGTGAACTTGCCAGCCATGACCCTGGGGGTCAATGGGGCAATCGTCCGTCCAATTCGCTTATAACCATATTACTTCCCTGGCTTCCGCAAACGCTCGCATCTGTTGACAAGCGCAAGACAGCGGTGCGAACACTTCTGAACGAATGGCCTGATATCGCCTGGACTCTGCTCATTCAACTGCTTCCCGACCAATACCGGATCTCTTCCGGCTCGCACAAACCAAGCTGGCGAAAGACAATTCCTGATAACTGGAAAGAAAATGTAACGCAGCAGGAATACTGGCAACAGGTTTCCTTTTACGCGGAGCTTGCGGTTATTGCCGCCGACCATGACATCGAACGACTTTCCGAGTTAATCGACCATTTTGACAAACTGCCTCAACCAGCTTTCGAGCAACTTATCGGAGTCCTTGCCTCACAACCTGTTACCGAACTTCCCGAAGAGCAACGGTTATCGTTTTGGGAGCACCTCACGCAAGTCACACACAAACACCGACGGTACTCCGATACAGAATGGGCATTGCCTGAGGACTCGATTTCCCGCCTTGGGCTAGTTGCCGAGCAACTCGCTCCGACTGATCCGTCAAACCTGTACCGGCACCTTTTTACTGATGATGACTTTGATCTTTACGAGGAGAATGGCGATTGGAAAGAGCAGGAAAAGAAACTCGACGCGAGGCGGGATAAGGCCATATCGGAAATCTTCCAGAAAAATCGTGTCGAGGGTGTCATCCGATTTGCTGAAACCGTTACCTCAGCAAGAAAGGTGGGATACGCTCTTGGCGTTATTGTCGACGATGTAATTGAGCAGGCTCTTTTACCTGAATTTCTGGATGCACCGGACAACAAGCGCAAGGCATTTACGAGCGGTTTTATCTGTCGACGCTACCACGTCAAAGATTGGAACTGGTGCGACAATATCGACAAATCAGGTTGGACGTCAGAGCAAATAGGACAATTCCTGACCTGCTTGCCATTTACAAAGGAGGCATGGGACCGCGCTTCTAAATGGCTTCAGGAGCATGAAGGAGAATATTGGACCCGTACGGGCGCCAATGCTTATCAGGCTGATAGCGATCTTACCGTTGCTATTGAAAAACTCATTGACCATGGCAGACCGTATGCGGCAATCTATTGCCTTGACAGGATACGCCAAGCCGAGCAGGAAATTGATATCGATCAATGTGTTCGAGCATTGATCGCTGCAGTTTCTTCCCCTGAGCCGACCTATTCCATAAGGGGATATCAAGTCGTCGAACTGATCAAGTTTCTGCAGGCAGATTCTTCGGTTATCCAAGACGACCTGTTTAGAGTGGAGTGGGCATATCTACCCATATTAGACGGCCATAGAGGAGCCACCCCCCGGCTCCTTGAAAGCAGGCTGGCCAACGACCCCGAGTTCTTTTGCGAAGCAATCCAACTGATCTACCGCTCTAAGAAAGAAGATCAGCCTCCTAAGGAACCCACAGAAGAAGCAAAGGCAATTGCAACAAATGCCTGGCGATTGCTACGTGAGTGGAAAACGCCACCAGGAACTCAAAAGGATGGAACTTTCAGCGAAGAGCGCTTTACCGAATGGCTCCAGCGCGTAAAGTTCATCTGTACGGAATCCGGCCACCTGGAAGTTGCGCTTATTAACATTGGTGAAGTGTTGATTCATGCCCCAGAGGATCCGGACGGATTGTGGATACACCGCGCTGTCGCTACAGAACTCAATGATCGTGAGGCTGATAAGTTGCGCAATGGCTTTGGAACAGGAACATTCAACTCTCGCGGCGTTCATGAGGTTGACCCATCCGGCAAGCCGGAGAGAGAACTGGCAGAACAGTTCCGAAATAAAGCCGAGGAAATAGAGAACGCGGGGTTTCAGCGATTTGCCGTTACCCTGCGAGACTTGGCGGACAGCTATGACCGAGAGGCTAAACGGATTATTGCTGAACACAAACGGGAGGACGAATGATCATGCCTTTCAACAATCTATTCAACGGCGACGGCATTAACGACTACCACTTTAACCAAGCCGAAAAATGCGCTACGCAAGCACAGGAGGAGCAAACATGAATCAGTATCAACTATCCCGAATCAAGTTACTAGGCTTTAAGTCTATACGAGAGTGTGACGTGGAACTGAAAGAGCTGAATGTTTTGATTGGCCCTAATGGAGCCGGAAAATCCAACTTTATTGGCTTTTTTCGCCTGATCCAACAGATGCTGGAAGGCAAACTACAGCTCTATGTAAGCAAGCAAGGTGGACCGGATGCATTACTGCATTTTGGCCGGAAGAATACGGAAAATCTGAGCGCAGAGCTTTATTTTGGTAATAACGGTTACAATTTCATGCTGGAACCGACCCAGGATAATCGCATGATGTTTGCTGAGGAAAATTTCTGGTGGAACGTTCGAGGGAACTGGCATATCAGCTCCGGGCACTTTGAATCCGAAGTAGAGTCACAGAAGCTCAATACGCGCATATATAAATTCACAGTACCTGCAATGAAAAGTTGGCGCCTTTATCATTTTCATGACACTAGTGATAGCGCTTTAGTAAAACAGAGACATGGACTCAATGATAATCTTTACCTGCGCCCGGATGCCCGTAATCTGGCCGCCTTTCTTTCGTTACTTAAAGATCAGTATTCATTACACTACACACGAATTGTAAAAACGATACGTTTGGTTGCTCCGTTCTTCGGGGACTTTTTACTTCGACCCCAACCAGACAATAAAGATCAAATTGAACTGGAGTGGACAGAAGAAGGTGAAGACGTGCCCTTCAAATCCCATCTTCTTTCTGACGGCACCCTGCGGTTTATCTGCTTGGCTACCGTGTTGTTGCAGCCTGAGAAATTTCAACCACAAACCATACTAATCGATGAGCCGGAACTCGGATTGCACCCATTCGCAATCAATCTGCTCGCATCTCTTATGCGCTCTACTTCCAAAACACGTCAGATCATCGTTTCGACTCAGTCCACGGATCTTCTGAATGAGTTCTCGCCAGATGATGTAATTGTGGCTGACCGAACTGAGGGGGTTTCTCATCTTCATAGACTTAACTCCGAGGCATTGGAAAGTTGGCTCAATGAGTATTCGCTGAGCGAACTCTGGCAGAAGAATGTTCTGGGTGGGAGGCCGACACGATGACCCGTGTGCATGTTTTTTGCGAGGGGCAGACCGAGGATGTATTCGTTCGGGAAGTTCTTCAGCCGTATTTTCAGCGTATGAATATCTGGCTTACACCAATCATAATTCGCACGGGGCCACAAGGAAAAGGAGGAGTTTCATCTTATGCCAAGATCAAACGACAAGTTGAAAGAAAATGTAAGGAGGACAACACTGCCTGGGTGACAACCATGCTGGATTTCTATGGACTCCCCAGTGACTTTCCGGCGATGACGTCAACAGGAGACTCGTTCGCTAGAGCTAAAGCTGTTGAAGGTGCATTTAAGGAAGACATAGACCGGCGTAACTTCATTTCAAATATTGTAGTGCATGAATTTGAAAGTTTGCTGTTTAGTGACCCCACTGCTTTCGCCAAGTGGTTTGATGATGCCTATATTGTAGAAACATTAAATAGTGTCAAGAATAATTTTGCTTCGCCAGAACATATTAATGACAACCGGGATACTGCCCCTTCCAAGCGAATCCTAGCAGTCTGTGACGCCTATGATAAAGTTGCTCACGGCTCCCTGATTGCCCTGGACATCGGTCTGGACATCATTCGTGGAGAATGCCCGTTGTTTGATGCCTGGGTAAAGCAACTTGAAGCCTTGAGATAACACATGAGATTGCTCGATCATCTCCTGAAAGCAGTCCGTGATGCCGCAGTCTTCAATCCCGAGGTTCAGGTAGCTCCGGCCTGTATTCTCTGGCCGGATCGTGACCGTCAGTGGGAGGCTGCCATACCCGTTCTTCAGGCCGAACTGCCTGAACTCATGACCCTGGGTGACTATGCGCCCGAAAAGCGTATCGGGCCTGCCCTCTGGTTACGTTGCGTGATTGCCGGTCAGGTTCCGGATGTATCTCCGCCTGAGGACCGGACGCCAATTTTTTATCTCCCAGGCGTCAGCCGCCAGGACCTGCGAGCAATCGAAAGCTGCCCGGATCACTTGAAGCCGCTTGCCGAGTTGCAATACCGAGGCGTGATCTGGTCACAAATAAATGCCAAGGACTGGACGGTCCTGGCCTATCTAAAATCAGATCAAGGTGGGCTTGGGCTTGATGTAGCCCAGGACAACGATGCCAAAATTGCAATGCAGCTTGCGTTGCGTCGGCTTCTTGACGAGGATGTCGCCTTACTGAAAGGCAAGCGCCTGGACAAGGACTACTTCAACACCCTGTTGACGGGTGACCCAATTCGCGACCTGCTGCAATGGCTCGATCAGGGGGATGCCTTCCAGGCAAGTCGTGGCGAGAACGAATGGAAAGCCTTTGTCGAGGTCTGCAAATCCCAACTGGCTTTCAACCCCCGGAACGAAGGCGTTCTGGCCGGGAGCGCTAGGCTCGCAAACCACGAAGGCCCGTGGCAGGCTGTTTGGGAGCGTTACTGCGAGGCTCCTCAGCACTATCCGAACATCCCCGCTCAAATCAGAAGGTGTCAGCCGCCAGAATTTGACCTGTTCAAAGATGAGCAGGGGGCTGAGGGCTGGCCTCAATGGAATGACATCCAAGAAAAAGAACTTTGCCATAGACTTACGACCCTTGACAAAGTGCCCCCGCACGAAGCGAGAACCAGGATTGAAGAGTTGGAAAAACAGCACGGCCACAGGCGTGATTTGGTCTGGGCCGAACTGGACGAAGCCCCTTTGGCCTGCGCATTGGAACACTTGGCGACCATTGCCGAAAGCACGAAAAACAGCCTTGCTGCAGGTTCGGTGGACGATCTCGCAACGGGTTATCGCAGTCAAGGGTGGCGGGTCGATGACGGAGTGATTCGGGCCTTGGCCCAGGTGGATAGTCCTGCTGACTTTGAAGCCGTGGCAACCGCCATCCGATCCGTTTACTTGCCGTGGGTGGAAGAATCAGCCCGCTATCTCCAGAAACTGGTTGATAACGCATCCTACCCGGGAGGCACCTACCTGACGGTTAAGGAAACGCCTTTCAGCCCCGGGGACTGCGTTCTGTTCGTCGACGGACTCCGTTTCGATGCCGGAAAGCGTCTGGTCGAGTACCTGGATACATGTGGGCTTGAGGTCTCCGAGGAACCGACCTGGGCGGCCCTACCTAGCGTAACTGCTACAGGCAAGGCGGCAGTTACCCCAGTGAGAGACAAGATTCGGGATGTGGATGGCAGCCCTGATTTCGAGCCTTCGGTAGCGGATACCGGTCAGTCATTAAAGGGAGGTTACCATCTGAAGAAGTTATTGACCGAGGCGGGATGGTCGATCCTTGAACACTATACTGATGGCGATGGCCAGGGCAGAGCATGGTGTGAATTTGGGAACATCGACCACGAAGGTCATGACCGCGGATGGAAACTAGCCAAGCACATCGATGATCTGATTATGGAAATCAGAGACCGTATCATGGGACTGTTGGCGGCAGGTTGGAAGCGCGTTAGGGTTGTGACGGATCACGGCTGGTTGTTGCTACCTGGAGGATTGCCAAAAATCGAACTTCCCAGCGCACTGGTGGAAAGCAAATGGGGACGCTGCGCCTCATTGAAGCCGGGCGCCTCGACCGAGGAGCGGCTTTATCCATGGTATTGGAATCCAAACCAGTATTTTGCCCTCGCTGATGGCGTGTGCTGTTTCAAGAAAGGGGAAGAGTACACCCATGGCGGCCTGAGCCTGCAAGAGTGCCTGACACTGCAGTTGACGGTAACGCGAGGCGCATCTGCCCAGGCAGCGGCATCTGTCGAATTTACGGACGTGGTGTGGAAAGGTTTGCGCTGCACTGTTGCCGTGGATGGCAACTTCTCGGACTTATCACTTGATGTTCGCAGCCAAGCCGGCAATTCTTCATCCAGTGTGGTCGTCGGCGTTAAGCTCCTTCAAGACAAGGGAACAGCCTCCGTGGTCGTCGAGAACGAGGACATGGAGGGGCGTGAAGCAACAGTTGTACTGATTGATACTGATGGATCGCTGGTTGCGCAAATCGCCACGGTAATAGGTGGAGATAATTCATGATTGAAATGGACCAGATCGACAAAAAGGCGGCTACCTCGCTCGACGGGTACTTAGTTCGAAAGGATTTGGTTCGAACGTTCAGCCGTCAATTTCCGGTGCCAACGTACGTAGTCGAGTTTCTACTCGGCCGATATTGCGCCAGCACCGAGCAGGACGAGATCGATGAGGGTCTTGAGATCGTCCAAAGGCAACTCAAATCAAGAACGGTCAAAGCCGGGGAAGAAGAACTCTTCAAGGCCCGGACCAGGGAAAATGGCGAGATCAAAATCATCGACCTCATTACCGCTCGCTTGGATGCGAAAACCGACTCCTACATCGCAACACTACCGAGCTTGCGGCTGACCGATGTCCGCATCAGCCCCGAACTGGTGAACGAACATGAGCGGATGCTGACAGGCGGCTTCTATGCCGAAATCAGTCTGAACTATGATGCGTCTATCGCGCAGGAGAGTAAAGGAAGACCCTTCGGTGTTGCGTCGCTCCGGGAAATCCAGCTATCCAAACGGGATGTGCTCGATATCCTGGCAGAGACCCGCAAGTCCTTCACTACCGGTGAGTGGATTGAGTTTCTGCTTCGCTCCGTCGGCATTGAGCCAAATGGATTATCTTTGCGGCAACGCGATGTCTTGATACTGCGAATGGTTCCTTTTGTCGAGAGAAATTACAACCTGGTGGAACTCGGGCCCAGGGGAACTGGCAAAAGCCATCTCTTCCAGCAGGTTTCTCCGTATGCTCACTTGATTTCCGGTGGCAAAGCAACAGTTGCCAAATTGTTCGTCAACAACGCAACCGGCCAGCGCGGATTGGTCTGCCAATACGATGTGGTCTGCTTCGATGAGGTGTCCGGCATCTCCTTCGATCAGAAAGATGGTGTGAACATCCTGAAGGGATACATGGAGGCCGGCGAATTCAGCCGTGGCAAGGAAAGCATCCGTGCCGATGGCAGCATCGTCCTGGTTGGGAACTTCGATGTGGATGTTGAACACCAGCAGCGCATTGGTCACCTGTTTGGCCCCATGCCCCCCGAGATGAAAGACGACACAGCATTCATGGATCGAATCCACGCATATGTGCCTGGCTGGGATGTGCCCAAAATCAGCAGGGAGCTTTTGACGAATCACTTCGGTCTTGTGAGCGATTTCTTGTCCGAGTGCTGGAGTCAACTCCGCAATCAAAGCCGTGTCGGTGTACTGCAAGGCCGGGTGTTTTTCGGTGGCGCTCTGTCGGGCCGCGATACAAATGCGGTCAACAAAACTGTGAGTGGGCTACTCAAGCTTCTCCATCCCGGCGAGGGCGAGGTGGCCGACGAGGACATCGAGTGGGCCGTCCATATCGCCATGGAGGCAAGACGTCGCGTCAAAGAACAGCAGAAACGCATCGGCGCGGCGGAATTCCGTAACACCCACTTCAGCTACGCAATGGGCGACGATGGCGTGGAAAAGTTTGTCTCGACGCCGGAACTGCAAAGCGAAAACAGCATTGGCAGCGATCCCATTGAACCGGGTCAGGTCTGGACCATCTCGCCGGGTGGCGGTGAAGAACACCCGGGGCTCTACCGCATTGAGATCAATGAAGGCCCGGGCACTGGTGTCAAGATACTCAACAAGCCCGTGCCCCCCGCCTTCAGGGAAAGTATGGGCTACGCCGAGCAAAACCTTTACGCGCGGTCAATGCAATTGGTCGGCGACAAGGAACCTCGACACCACGAATTCACTGCGCAACTCCGAGCCTTCGATGCGTCCAAGTCCGGTACGAAACTCGGCATGGCATCACTCATCGCGCTATGTACTGCTTTATTGAAGAAAAGCGTGCGTGGAGGTCTCATCATCGTTGGAGAAATTAATCTGGGTGGCTCTATCGAGCCTGTTCACAACCCCGTTACGATTGCCGAGACTGCGGTTGAAAAAGGTGCGTCCGCACTATTGATACCAGTTACTTGCCGTCGGCAACTCTATGATTTGTCCGATGACATGGCTACCAAAATTGACATTCAATTTTATTCCGATGGTAGGGATGCCCTGTTGAAGGCAATGGTGGAGTAATCCGAATTAAGGCCCGTGTCTAAATAGAATAAAATCCGAAAACCACCACTCTCACCATCTGATTACATGATTTCAAAAGACTCGAAAGACTTCATCGGCTCAATCGCACGCTGCATGAAAGTCATCACGGCGTTTGACGCTGAAGATGTTGAAATGTCTCCGGCGGACGTGGCCGCAAAAACCGGTTTGACGCGGGCGACGGCCAGGAGGGTACTATTGACCCTGACTTCCCTGGGGTATGTGGCCAGCGACGGCAAGTGGTTCCGGTTGTCGCCAAAAATGCTCGACCTGGGTTTTTCTTACCTGGCTTCCATGCAGATTGGCGATGTGGTCCAACCGATTATCAATGCCGCAAGCAAGAAGGTTGGGGAAACGTGCGCGATCTCGGTACTGGATGGTCAGGATATTGTCAGTATAGCCCACAGCTCGTTCGATCGTTTCGACCAGGTGACGTTTTATCCCGGGACACACATGCCGGCCTGTATTTCGGCTGCCGGAAGGGTGATGCTGGCGCACCAGGACACGGAAAAACTCGATGCGTACCTGGGGAATGTCAGGCTCAAGCGCTACACGCCGAAGTCGATTGCCACCCGAGCGGATTTAATCAAGGAACTGGAACTGGTAAAGCGGCAGGGATATGCCCGTGTTGACGGAGAACTCGAAGTCGGCCTGTATACGCTGGCGGCGCCGATTTTCAACGTTGATAAACATCCGATCGCTGCAGTAACTTTCGGTGGCAATGTAGCCCGCATCAACGACCGGAATATCGATAACTACCTGCCTGAATTATTCAATGTAGCGCAGAGGATAGGTCAGTTGCTGCCCGACAAGCATTTAATTTATTAATTATTAAAATATGCGGACTGACAAATTATTCCTGGCGGTAGCTACCGGCAAGTTTATCAGTGTCCTCGGCCTGCTGTTGATGCCGGTGCAGATCGGGGCCATGATCGACGGCTTGGGCCTGGGGGAGGCCGCAATCGGTTTTCTGGCGACACTGGAATTTTCCGCGCTGGGGGCCGGTCTCATATTCGTTGCGATTAACCCCTTGAAAACGTCGGCGCTGAGATACGCGCTGATTGGCGCTGCCCTGATAGTAGCAGGCCAGGTAGCCTCCGCACTGGTTACCGGGTACGGCGTTTTGACGGCATTGCGTTGTCTCGTCGGTTTTGGCGCGGGTCTCGCCAATGCGGCGGCAACGGTAACTATTGCTGCGAATTTCAGGGAGCCAGAGCGTACCGCCGGCTATGCGTTCGGACTGGTTTACCTGGTAGGCGGCGCGCTCTACCTGGCTTCGCCGTATATGACCGGGTACGGGTACCATAAAGGCGTTTTCCTGAGCCTGGCTATCGTCGTTCTGGTGTGCATACCGTTGCTTTTTGCCCTGCCCGATACACCGCTGAAGAAGAAAAAAAGGGCCGCCGCCGGGCCGGATGCCATATTAAGCGTAGCCGCTTTTCTACTGTTTACCGCCGAGGTATTCCTGATGATCGGTATGGGCGCGGCCTGGGCCTTCGGCGAGCGCATGGGACTGGCCGTTAACCTGACAAGCCATGAGATCGGGTTTTATTTTGCCTGCACCATGATTGCGTCCATTGCCGGTTCACTGTTTGCGGGCTGGCTGGGCACGCGCTACGGCAGGACGCTGCCTTTTGTCGTCTGTACGGTACTGGTCGCCATCTGTTGCTATTTCATGGCCAATCCCGGCATCGCTGTTGTCTATGTGATCTGCCTGCTGAGCTTTCAGGTGTTCCAGGCGTTGTTCATACCGTTTTTGATCGGTACTGGCGCGGCCCTGGAAAGCAGTGGGCGCCTGTCCGCCGCGGTGGTGGCAGTAGAGATCTTCAGTTTCGGCGCCGGCGGGTTCGCCGGCGGCATGGTAGTCGAGGCGTTCGGCCTGGCCGCGGTCGGCTGGCTGGCGGCCCTGGGCGGTATCGTCGCAATCCCGCTGCTCATCATGGTTTGCCTGCCCCTGGACCGGCAGGTATGACTTGCGTTCGTTTATGCATGTGGAAAAACAGCAAATAACTGAGCAACAGCAGGATCATACTGACATGGATAACATTGGCATAGTGATTATCAACTACTACAAGTCCAGCCAGTACCGGCCCGGTAGCAATACCGATACCCTGTAGTACGGGTAAAAGAACAATAGTACGTCCGCTCCGATCGAGACTGGCTACCCAGCCGTTCTGAAACGGGATAACAAAACTGTAAAAAAAATTGTAGACGCATAGCGCCGCCAGATAGGTTGTGGCTGCAGGATGCCGGCCAATTGCGAAAATGGCGACGAATAAACACACATAACCGACTGAGATAGTTATGATACGCTTCATCCGACCGGCCAACCATGCAGGGACCAGGGCGCCAGCGAAACTGAACAGCAGGGAGATGGACAGGGTAAATGCAATAAATTCCGTCGCGAACCCTTCGGCATCCCCCAGCCGTTCCATGAACGACCAGATGCTGTTCATGGACGCAAAGAATAATCCAACCGCCATTAAGCCGAATAAGGCAGTGCGGCTTATCACGGCAGACGAATTGCTCAGCTTATTGTCACTACCGGGGTTTCCCGTTAAAGGATTTGAGCGTGGTAGGGCGTGGTAGCACATCATGGGTAAAAGAGCTACCAGCCCGGTCATGATGAAAACTGATGCCGCGCTCCATGTCATCCACAGCCAGGACGCGCCATTCAGGCACAGCGCGCCGACAAATACCTGCAATGCCATGGCATAGGCAAACTCCCGGTCCGGATTCTTCGCCGCGCGTATGGTGGCATACATGAATACACCCATCATTCCCGCACCCAATCCGGCCACATAACGATACGCCAGGAACACTTCAAAACTTTCCGCCATACCACACAGCAGATTTGGAATGACGGTTAACAACACGGCGAAGGGAAACACCCTGCGCCAGTGGCAGCGATGTATCCAGTAGCGGGCGCTGAACGCGGCGATGGTATTGGCCGTCATGTCAGCTGATAACAACAGACCGACCTGTCTACTGTTAAAACTAAATACCTCAGTGAATACGCCTGCCCAGATGGGCAACATATAGTAGACAGTGAGGCTGGTTGCAAAAATCAGGTAGGTCAGCCAGCGTGTCGCGGGGGCGTTGACATCAACAGGTTCAGGATCGTGGTAATCTTTGGGTAAAAAGATCAAGCAACCTTTCCCTCATCTCTCGCCAATATCATAATCACTGCGTCTGCTCGCTTAATTTATCCAGATACCAGCGGGTGAATTCACGATTCATCACTTCCTGCCCGGAATAGGGTCCCGGTTGATAGTGAGAAGATAAGATCCCTGCCTGGTTATTTTCCGTGATTATCGCATCCTGTTTTAACGTGACGTCCCATACCCAGGACACGCGCTCAGGTACATAATCCACCCCTTCTTCTGCGCCGGCATCCACCAGCCACGTGGCTTCCACATCCGTGAGCAGTTCAGATATGGGGGTAAACCGTAATAGCACGGCATGGTCATTGGATGCGAGCAGGTAGTTCAAATAATTGAACGCCATATAGGTCACACCCCCGTCGTACTCCCTGAACTTCCCCATCAAGGTCGAAACGGGCCGGCCATCCTGACTTTCGGTTAAAAATCCTTCCTTGATTGGCATCCGGGTCATCCCCGCGCCATGATCGAAGGTACCCTCCAGGCAGGGATGCCCTAATGCCTCAACCTGAGTCCTCCAGGCATCGAGTTCCACCGCATAGTCCCGGCACGCCGCTTCGGGTCCGGAGCCCATACCCGCACCGGCAGCCAGCAATTTCAGTTCCGAATGCACGGAACAGTATTCCGGGTGAGCCGGGACGCAGTGATAACATTCGATAAAATTCTCCACCACCAGTTTCCAGTTGGCGCGGGTCGGCAGTTCCAACCGCCGTGCGATCTTTGCATTTTCCATTCCGTGAAAGGACAGGTATTCACGACACGCATCGTCCAGGCCGTCGGGTTCGTCAGGCTCATCCCCCGGGCACACAAAAATCAGGCCGCCAAGCACCTTGATGCGGCAGGCGTGCAGGCCGTACCCTTCCGTGGAAAAACCTTCGGGCATCAAGCGCGCGCTGCGCAAGCTGCCGTCCAGGTTATAGGTCCAGGCATGGTAGGGACAGACCAGCGCGGATTTTCTCCCCTCACTGTCCAGACATACCCTTGAACCCCGGTGGCGGCAGACATTGTAGTGGGCATGGATGTCGCCATCCCTGCCGCGTACGATAATGATTTCTTCCCCGCAGACCCTGAACAGGAAATAATCCCCGGCGGCAGGAATCCTGGAAACATGGCCGGCCAGGTGCCATAACCGGTCCAGGACTCTCTTCCGATCTATCGAAAACACATCCGGGTCGCCGTAAAAGGGCTGTTGCAGCGTATGGCCGGTTACATGGCTGTCGACCAGGTCCTGTATGTTTACTTCCGACATGGCGGTTTAACCTGCTCGCTTGCTGAAACCCGCTTGCGCCTTATCAAATACGAGCGCCAGGATATCCGCCATTTCATCGACGTTCTCATTGCTGAAAACCAGCGGCGGAGAGACGATCAGGTTCGAACCGAGGTTCCTTATCAGCAAGCCTTCCCGGCGCGTCAGATCCTGAATAAGGTCAAGAAAGGGATCGCCCGGCATGAAGGATTCCTTTGATGACTTATCCGTGACCAGTTCAATGGCCATCATCAGGCCCTTACCCCTGACATCACCGACAAAATCATAATGGGCCAGTTCATTTTTCAGTTTCGCAAGACAGTAGCTGCCCACCCGGGCGGCATTTGCCGGCAGCGCTTCATCTTCCACAATCTGCAGGGCGGCATTGGCTGCCGCGCAGGCGAGCGGATGTCCCGAATAGGTATAGCCGTGCAGGATGGCGGCCAGCGGGTGCTCGGAATCCCAGGCCTGGCGCACGCGTTCATTGACCACCGTCGCGCCCAGAGGAATATAACCGGAGTTGATGCCTTTAGCCAGGCACATTATGTCAGGCTTGACGCCCCAGCCGCGGCAACCGAACATGCTGCCGCTGCGGCCGAAGCCGGTGACGACCTCATCAGCGATGAGTAATACCCCGTATTTGTCACAGACTTCCCTGACCAGGGGCCAGTAGTTGTCCGGCGGTACAATTACGCCGCCGGCGCCCTGTACCGGTTCGGCAATGAACGCGGCAACCGTATGCGGGCCATGGTGCAGGATCTCCCGCTCAAGCAGATCGGCGCAGATCTTTCCCAACTCCTCAGGATCGTCCGACCAGGGGTTGCGGTACAGCCAGGGGGTGTCGACCTGGAAACAACCGGGGAGAACCGGTTCGTACATGGAACGAAGGTACATCTGGCCGCCGATGGACGTGCCGCCGAAATGCACCCCGTGGTACCCCTGTTTCAGTGAGATGAATTTTGTCCGTTGCGCTTCACCCGCCAGCTTCCAGTATTGCCGCGCCAGTTTCAGCGCGGTTTCGTTTGCATCAGAACCGCCGGAGCTGAAAAAAACCCGCTGCATGCCCTCCGGCGCGAGCATGCGCGTCAGCCGTTCGGCGAGTTCCATGACGGGCAGGTTGCTGGTGTCGCCAAAGGTTGTGTAATAGGGAAGTTGATCCATTTGAGCAGCGATGGCCTGCTTCACTTCTTCACGGCCGTGGCCCACATTGACGCACCATAATCCCCCCTGGGTATCCAGGTAGCGTTTTCCTTCCGTGTCATAAATATAAACGCCTTCTGCGCGCTCGAATACCAGTGGCGGCGACAGTTCAGCCGATTTCGGGTCGGCCATCGGGTGCCAATGGTGGACCTTGGGTTGCGGGTTATCTGATTGCGCGATGTTTTCCATTTTATTTACCTTGTCTGGTTTTGAATTTGTGTTGCCCGGCTGACGGGTTCCACGGCGGCGGCCGCCATATCCTTCAGCCTGCGTTTATCGGGTTTGTTGGTCGGTAGAAGAGGTAGTGACGTCTTCATCACGACATGCTTTGGAATCTTGTAACCGGCAAGATGTAACCTGGAATAATCCTGCAGGGATTGTTCGTCAACGGATTGCCCCGGCGCCGGTGTCACATAAGCATAGCCAACCTCGCCATAAACAGGATCGGGCACGCCTACGACACAGGCCAGCACGACCGCCGGGTGGGATTCGAGTACCTGTTCGATTTCCTTCGGGTAGACGTTATAGCCGCCAGACTTGTACATATCGGATAACCGCCCGACCAGTACGATATTGCCGTCGTCCCGTTCCACGGCCACGTCTTTGGTATGCAACCATCCATCGTTATCGATCGCCTGCGCGGTGGCTTCCGGCAGGCGCCAGTATTCTTTCATGATAAACGGGCCGCGCAGGAGAATTTCACCCGGCTCTCCTTTTCGCACCTCCTTGCCGCGCTCATCAACCAGGCGCAACCCGCAATCAGCCAGCGGCTTGCCGACACTCTGCGACAACAGGTCGATATCATCCGTAGAAGGAATTGCGGTCGCCGCGCCGGCGGCCTCCGTCAAGGCATACATGCTGGTAATGGCCGGACAGATCTCACTGCACAGGCGTTCCAGCAAAGGTTTCGATGACGCGCCGCCACTGTAGGAGATCTCATTGATCGAAGATAAATCCGTGCCGGAAAAGTCGGGGTGGTCCAATACACTCTGCAACATGACGGGTACACCACCCCAGACGGTGATGCGTTTTTCCTGGATAATCCTCAGCACCGTTTCAGGGTCGAATTTTTCCAGGTAGTAATCCGTGCCTCCGGCAACGAGACAATACACCGAAACGGCAATGACGCCTGCAATATGATTGATGGGATAAGCGTTAATCATTCTGACGGCGTCTGACGACCGAAGCGACATTTGCACATGCGCATGGCGGATGGCGCCGTAATGGTGCAGCACGGCGCCTTTTGGCCTGCCCGTCGTCCCGGACGTATAGATGATAAGCGCCGCGTCCCTGCTCGTTACACCGTTCCGTGCATTTTCGAGATCATCATTACCGATGCCGCCACTGTTCCCGAGAAACTCTTTCCAGGACCATGCAGAGGGAGACATAACGCTATCGCCAAGCGTGATAACGTGCCTGATACTCCGCACCTTTTCCCGGATATAATGCAACTCCTCATGGTGCTGGCGATTGCCGATCCGGGTTCTGGCGAAAATAGCGGAAGGTTCCGAATCGGAAATCACGTGTTCCAGTTCGGTGCGCGTATAACGCGGGTTGAGTCCTACCCAAATCCCACCGATTGCCGTTGTCGCAAGGAGAATAATGAAATAATCCGGATGCGGTGGGGAGAGTGTCGCCACCCGGTCCCCTTTTCCGATGCCGAGTGCCAGCAATGCGCGGGCGCAGTCTTCCACGCGGTCAAGCAGGGCAGCATACGAGAGCATGTCATCCCCGATACCAACAGCCTCCTTCTCCGGTGTTTCACCGGCATGGTGATAAAGGTAATCGCTGATACGTTTATCTTTAAACTGTGCCGGATCGACTTTCATGACTGTCGTCAGATCAGACCCAGCGCCTGGCGCGCGGCCCGCTCACCTTCTTCGATGCCGCGTGACCAGAGTTGCTGTCCGGTCAGTTCGGAGTGGCCGATGGTGACACGGCCGTAACCCTCCCGGACCACTTCGCGCGGCGCCGGCGCGCCGTTATTACCGAAATAAAATCCCGGCTGGGGCGCGATGTAGGCGTGTCCCCAGCGGTTCAGGACAATTGCGGCAATATCCTGTTTCGCATCGAACCCGGCCATGCCGAACAGTTTCTGCATCTGCCGGCGCACCTGGATCTCTATTGAGCGGTAACTGCCGGCAAACAACTGGTTGCGACCCAGTACTGTCTGTTCCTTGAGCGGTATGCCCGGGTTGAGATAAGGAACATAGAATGTCAGTACAGTGGGTTTTGCCGGGTCCAGCGGGTCGACTTTGCCGTCGATCACCATTTGCCGCCGCAGGTTGGTGTACCAGCCAAAGCCGCTGAACCACTGGGCCGCGGAGATTCCCAGGCGCTCCATGAATTGCCAGTTACGTACCGCCACGTTCACAGTCAGGATAGGCGCATGGTAGAACTGCGCATACGCATCCCTGAGTGATTCCGGCTGGTCACGCAATATATACCTGTTGACCCAGCCGCCACTGGCCATCACAACCGAACGGGCCTTGACCCGGTAGAGCCTGCCGCCCTTGTGGTAGATCACGTTCACGAACTCTGAACTGTCCGGTGTACCGTTATGCTCTACGTGGACGGCAGTGGCTTCGAGACGGATGCGCACCTGTTGTCCGGGCCGGTCCAGAACCTGCCAGTTCACTTTGCCCCATAACACGTCCTTCAGCTCGCGACCGCCAGCTATAGAATCAGGGATCATGGCCTTGATGAAATGGCGCGCGGTGCCGGTATTGCCGCCGGGCCAGCTTACCAGCATGACCTGGTGGACGTCCGCAGGATCGATGTCGCGGGCTTCGTAATAACGGTCGGTGTAGGCGCGCACACCCGGCAGGTAAAAATCAAATGCCGTGTACGCGGATACCTGATCGCCGCCCAGACCACCCCCAGAAACGGCAAAGGCCTTGTCGACAAACGGCATGACCTGGGGCGAACAGGCCAGTTCCTCGGTAATGAAATCCCGGTAGGTCATGGAATCCAGCCATGGTTCCCAGTCATCCCGTTCCGGGGGCGTATAGTAATTTTCCAGACGCACCAGGTCCTGTTTTACCTTGTCGGTTAACGGCGCATCCCTGAAATCATTGGCCCAGGGGTTGATGACCCATTCCCCGCCCTGGTCGTTGTCAAAGAAGTAACCGGTGGTCGCCTCACTGCGGCTGCTGTACATCGACGTATAGTGGTCTACGGGTATGGCCAGTTGTTGTTGACTGCCGGTGATTTCCTGGAACTCAAACGAGTCGGGCAGACCCAGATCATACCAGTAACGGTGGAACAGGCCGTATTTCTCGGCGAATTTCGGCGGCCAGATCATGCCGTTGGAGCCCTGCGGCGCGGTCAGGTGGAAACCATCCACCTCGAATTCATTCTGCTTTGCTTCCCCCCCGAAGATGGAATGATTGTCCAGCAACAGGCAGGTCTGGTTTTTTTCCGCTTCCCTGGTAAAGGTATAGGCGGCCCCCAGGCCGGCGAAGCCGCCACCCACGATCACCATATCGAACGTCTCCCCGGAATCTTCGGCGTCCCGGACCGGGGATTGATAGCGGCCGTCACGAATACCGTGGGCGGCGTTTACTACCTCTGCGGTGTTGCCGTTGGCGCGGGCGTAGTCGCCGACCCCGCCGTAGCCGGTCCAGTCTTCGCCGACGTGAGGAAGTACAGCCTGGGCAGAAGCGGTACGCAATAACCCCGGCGCCTGCATACCCAGGAGCGCCGCGCCGCTGCCGATCAGGCCGGTATTGATGAAATCGCGCCGGGTGATGTCGGCGCTCAGCCCGAGT
Source organism: Gammaproteobacteria bacterium (assembly GCA_022826885.1). Taxonomy (GTDB): domain Bacteria; phylum Pseudomonadota; class Gammaproteobacteria; order Eutrophobiales; family Eutrophobiaceae; genus JAAXHV01. Next base: position 63,393 of record JAJDUB010000070.1, on the reverse strand, counting down.
TCGTCCAATTCACGATTGTTCGTGTGTTTATCCATATCTGGTAGACTCCGCGTTGTGTTGCAACAATACAAATCCGCGTGTTTTTATTGACACGCGATAACTAATTCTATAATATTACGGACGGATAGCGCTCTTTTGTGCGTTATGCGCACTTTTAGTGTAACAGATTTTTTTTAATTTTACGAGAAATACACTCGGGGACCTAATATCATGAAGTTCCGGCTCATATCATCAGTAAAAATTAAATTGGCGACAGGCTTTCTGATCTGTACGTGTTTGCTGGGTTCATCCGCATACTCGGCTGTACTTGAAGAGATCGTGGTGACGGCGCAGAAACGGGAACAGAGCCTGCAGGACGTGGGCATTTCCGTCACGGCTTTCAGCGGTAACCAGATCCGGGAACTTGGATATACGAATACCATCGATATCGCCGCGCAAACGCCCGGTCTCGGTATTATTCAGTTCCACCCGACACTGACCACGACCAATATCCGCGGCATCTCACAGAACGACTTTGCCGATCACCTCGAGCCACCCATCGCGATGTATGTCGATGAAACCTATGTCAGCGCCATGGGTGCCGGGCATGCACAACTATTTGACTTGCAACGGGTGGAAGTATTACGCGGGCCGCAGGGAACCTTGTTCGGCCGCAACGCAACCGGTGGTTTACTTCACTATGTCAGCGCCAAACCCACCGAGGATCCCGAAGGTTATGTCGAATTTACCTACGGTTCTTATGACCAGAAGAAGTTTGAAGGCGCCGTCAGCGGCGCGCTGACCGACAGCCTCCTGGCCCGGGTGTCATTCGCCGGCAATTTTCATGATGGTGTCGCAGAGAACCGGATCGGACCGGATGTCCGGGGCAGTGAACACTATGCCTTGCGCGGCCAACTGGAATTCCGCCCCGCCGACAATGTGACGGTAAATCTGAAAGCGCATTATGCCAATGATGACGATGAGCACGGCAACGCTTACACGCATACCCCTATCTCGGCAAATGAAGACGGCCTCGGTTATGAAATCAGCCCGGATTCGTTTGTAAACGGGTTCTGCCCGGGATGTGATTTTTATGGTTACCGGGACCCCGATGACGACCCCTTCACCGGTTCCTATGATTATATCGGGGAATTCCGCCGCTCAATTGCCGGCATCAGCGGCAGGTTGACCTGGGATATGGGCGGCATTACCGTGACGTCCATCACCGATTACCTGCAGATGAATAAAAACTACGGCGAAGATACGGACGGTTCGCCCAATCCTGTTTTCGTCTATATCACCGACCAGGATTTTGAACAGTTCTCCCAAGAACTGAGACTGAACGGCGAGGTGGGCGATAACCTGCGCTGGACAACAGGATTTTATTACCTGGATATCGACCATGCCGGCTATCAATATTATATTCTGGACCTTCCCTTTTTCTCCCCGACATATTCCTTCGGGGAACCGACTTCTTATATTGAAGGGGTGGCGACAAACAACGTAGAGACGGAATCCTGGGCCGTATTCGGCCATCTGGAGTATGACTTCAACGAAAACTGGGGGGTAATCGCTGCCTTGCGTTACACTGAAGACCAGAAGGATACGGTGTTCGATGCCCTCGACATACTGGGCGGAAACGTAACGGGCCTGGGCTTCACCCTCACTATACCGTACGATCTCAGGGACGACCCGGATTTTGGCCTGTTTAATCAGGATTTCGAGAACGTCTCCGCCAAGTTTGAAATCGACTGGCGCCCGACTGAAGATACCCTGGTATTCGCCAGCTTCAACCGCGGTCATAAAGCCGGCGCAGCGCGGGTTCTGGCCGGCGGCGCCCCGACACTCCCCGTCCCGGATTTTATCCATGATGAAGAAGTATTGCACAGTTGGGAAGTGGGTATTAAAACCACGTTATTCGACGGGCGGGCGCAGTTGAACGCCAACGCTTATTACTATGATTACAAGGATTACCAGGGCTTCGTTGTCATTCCGGGCGTGATTCCGGCTTCCCTGACCATCATTAACCTGGATGCGGAAGCAGTCGGTGGTGAGATCGAATTGATGCTTCAACCCACGGAACGCTGGGGTTTTCGTTTCGGCGCATCATTTGAAGACAGTGAAGTGAAAGACGTATTGTTACCCAGTGATCGCTTCGTTGATAATGACTTGCCCTACGCCCCATCGTTTACCCTGAACGGGCTCGCCCGGTATGAGTTTCCGGCCTTCGGCGGCACCATGGCGGTCCAGGGTGATTTCAACTATTCGGATGAATTCTGTTTCAGTGTGCTGTGCGCGCCGCTGGACCAGGAGGATTCCTTTGTCATCGGGAACTTCCGTGTCAGCTATACCAGCGGAGACGAAAGCTGGAAGCTGGCTGCCTTTGTCAATAACGTGAGTGATACGGAATACCGCCTGTATACGCTGGACATCAGTGGGCTATCCATCGGCAACGACGCCTACGCGCATCCACGCTGGGCCGGCGGCACCATCACGTTTAACTGGAAGTAAGAACGAACAGGTTCAGGGGTAGATTCAGGGGTCAGAGTAAGCTTACTCTGACCCCAATTATCCTGACTCCATAAATCCATGGCTACAAACACAACGTATGACGCCGTCATCATCGGCGCCGGCCACAACGGGTTGACCTGCGCCAACTACCTCGCCCGCAAGGGGCTGAAAGTGAAAGTAGTCGAACGCCGCCACGTGGTCGGCGGCGCAGTCGTCACGGAAGAGTTCCATCCCGGTTACCGCAATTCAACCTGTTCCTATGCGGTAAGCCTGCTCAATCCGAAGGTGATCCGCGACCTGGAACTGCATAAATACGGGCTGGAAATTAAAGACAGGGAATTTACCGCCCTGGTTCTGGGCGCAAATGATACATACCTGTTTACCGACAGAAATCTCGAGCAGTTTGTCGCTCAGTTACGCCAGGCCCGCCCGGGAGATGACGAGGCCTACCGCGAATATAACACGGTGATCCAGCAGGTTGCCGACGTATTGCGGGACATGGTGCTGGAGACGCCACCGAATATCGGTGGCGGGTTAACGGACCTGTGGCGCGCCGGGAAACTGGCCAACAGGATGCGGCGCCTGGACCCTGCTCTGCAACGGGAAACGATCAAGCTGTTTACCATGAGTGTGGGGGATTACCTGAAACAGTGGTTCGGCGGGGACCTGATACTGGCGCTGGAGAGTTATATCGCCATGGTGGGTAACATGCAATCGGTTTACGCCGGCGGTTCGGCCTACGTGTTGCTGCACCACATGTTCGGTGAGGTGAACGGGCAGAAAGGGCGCTGGGGGCATGTTACGGGCGGGATGGGCGGCATCACCCAGGCGATGGCAAAGTCTGCCGAGGCACAGGGCGTAGAGATTGAAGTCAGCGCGCCTGTCAAGGAAGTAGTCGTAAAAAATAATCGGGCCTGTGGCGTAAAACTGGAAGACGGACGGGAGATCCGTGCAAAAGTCACTGCGGCAAACGTCAATCCGAAACTGCTGTTCCAGAGACTGGTGAACCAGGAATACCTGGATGCCGATTTCAGCCGCCAGATCGATCATTACCGCTGTGTCTCCGGCACGTTTCGCATGAACGTGGCGCTGGACGAACTGCCGCGGTTTCGTTGTCTCGACGGGAAACCGGATTATGAGCGTTACCTGCAGGGAAGTGTGTTCGTCACCAACTCGATGCAGTACAACGAACGGGCCTACCAGGACGCCATGAACCTGGGCTGGTCGCAAAAACCCATCGTCCACATGATGATACCCTCCCTCTATGACAACACCCTGGCGCCCGAAGGTAAACACGTTGCCAGTATGTTTTGCCAACACTTCAACCCGGTATTGCCGGACGGCAAGTCCTGGGACGACGTAAAGGAGCAGGTTGCGGACCTGATCATCGATACCGTCAATGACTACGCTCCCAATTTCAAACAAGCAATTGTCGGCCGGATGGCGCTCAGTCCGCTCGACCTGGAACGGGAGTTCGGACTGACCGGCGGCGATATCTTCCACGGTTGCGTCCAGCCCGACCAGCTCTTCTCACTGAGGCCGGTAGCCGGTTATGCCGATTACCGGATGCCGGTTAAAGGCCTTTATCTGTGTGGTTCCGGCGCACACCCCGGCGGCGGGGTAACCGGCTGCCCGGGACATAACGCGGCGCGCGAGATCCTGAAGGATATTTAGTCGAACTGCTCATTTCGTATTACAGTCAAGATGTTCGTTCCCGCAGAGGTCAACTCCATGAATACGCATAACAGTTTTATCCTTTCGTTATACATGATTTTTTTCTTTGCACTGGCCGGTTGTCAGGATGAACCCGCTGATTCTGCTGCGACAACTTCGGGGACCGAGACGGTTTATGCGGATGCCGTTTACCACAACGGAAAAATCTATACCCTGGATGAACAGCGCTCCTGGGCGGAGGCGGTGGCGATCATAGACGGGAAATTTCAGGCGGTGGGCGCCGATTCGGAAATACTGGAGTTTGCCGGCCCGGCAACCGAACAACATGATCTCGAGGGCCGCATGGCCATGCCGGGACTGCACGATGCGCACTTTCACCTTATGGCAGCGCTCCATGCCCTGGACTGTAATCCCGGTTATTTTAAATGGGAAAATTTGAGGGAGACGCTGGAATACTGCAAAACACAACGGGTAGAAGGCCACCCCTGGCTGGTTATCAACGGTCTGGAACTGTGGCATGGCATGGAAGGGATAGGCAATGATATTGTAAACGACGTTTTTCCGGACACCCCGGTGATGATCCGTGACGCCACCGGTCACAACCGGATTGTCAATGACAGGGCGCTGGAACTGGCCGGTATTGATGAAAATACCGCGGACCCTCAAGGCGGCGAGATAGCCCGCGATTCTGCAACCGGCGAGCCTACCGGAATGCTGGTGGAATTATCGGCGGGTTTCATGGTGGAACTTCTGATTCCGCCTTACCCTGAGGACGTCGTCAACCAGGCGCTGCAAGAAGTGCTCCAGGTACAGCTCAGCCTGGGTATTACCTCCATCCAGGATGCTTACGTGATTGACCTCGTGCTGCCCGAAAGTCTTTCTGATCTCGATCGGCGGGGCATCCCCATGCCTTATATGCTGCTCCACCTCGGCTGGTTTTACCCCGAGGGGGACTTCAGGGAAAGACTGGAGGCAACGATTCAAGAGCGCGCACAGTATGCAACCCGGCATGTCTCCACCGAGGCGGTAAAGGTACTGCTTGATGGTGTACCGGTCCCACCGAAGCCCACACACGTCCCTATCCTGGAAGACGGCACCATTGATGAGACCAACCTGTTAATCCCGCGTGACGTGTTGGCGCAAAAATTCATCGAATGGGATAAGGCGGGTCTTAAAATCAAGATGCATACCGCCGGCAACGGTGCAGCCAGGATCGGGCTGGACGCTATCGAGGCGACCCGCAACGCCAACGGCGACAGCGGACTGTGGCATGAAATTGTCCACGCCGGCGATGTTCACCCTGAAGACTTCCCGCGTTTTGTGCCGCTACGTGCGGTGGCCGAGATGTCGCCTTATTTCTGGCACCTGGGCGGGATGCTGGGAGGCACAGGTTATCAATTCCGCTCACTCTACGATACAGGTGCGCTGATTACAGTGGGTTCCGACAATATTATCCTGCCGTCTTTTAATCCATACCCACCCTTGCAGGGCATCGTGGAACGCGGTGAGGAAGCGCTGCCGATTGAAACGGCGCTGGAACTGTTCACTCGCAACGGCGCCATCTCCATGAACAGGCTGGATGATATGGGTTCGATAGAAGCCGGGAAAATTGCCAACATGATTGTGCTTGACCGCAACCTTCTGGAAATTCCTTCAAATGAAATCGGCGCAACTAAAGTCCTGAAAACAATCCTGGACGGAAAAATCGTATTTGACCAGGACTGAAATCGCTGAAAATTGAAGTCCAGTGTCACGCCATACATTCTTTGGTTGCCGTACACGCTTTGTTTTCATATAGCGCCTGACAATTGTTCCACAGCGCGCCGTCCCTCGTCGGCTGCCGGCCCCCAGTGTTGCCAGCCTCGAAGTTCAGAGTGACCGAACCTGACTCGCCCAAACCCTTCCCTGATTACATTGACGGGGGCTTTCTTCCCTGGCGTATCGATCAGGTAACCGGGAGTGGGCACTACGTAAGCGTGCCCCCATCGATTGAGAATAATGCCGCGCACGTCGTTCTCTGCCTTAAAACCGGACGCGCCAAACAGTTTATTCAACTGCGCAATAATCTGCTTTTCATAGTCGGCGTAGGACGTCATAAGCAATTTGGCGCGGCCTTGAATGCCCTGCGCCTTTGGCGGCAGACCCGGCGCATGCATGGGCACATAAAAAGTCAGAACAATCGGTTTATCGGGATCCAGCGGCGCCGGGCGGTTGCCAACCAGCATGGGAGGACGGATATTACAACTGACGCCGAAACCTGTGCCATAGCGCCAGAAGGCGCAGGTAATTCCCAGCTCGTAAAGGAAACGCCAGTTACTTAGTGCCACGTTGGCAACGAGAAATGGCGCATGCGTGAATTGTTGATAGGCATAGTTTAATTCAGTGGGCAGGTCTTTGACGATATATTTATTGATCCAACTGCCGGACGCCATAACCACCCCGCGCGCGCGGATTCGGTAGAGCTTGCCGGCGCGGGTATACAACACATTCACCCTGCCGGCTTTATCCGGGTCTCCTTCATGCTCCACACTGACAACGGTAGAGCGCAAACGGATGCGGACGGACTGCCCCTCCCTATCCAGTGCATTAAAATTGATATTGCCGGTAATAATATCGTCGAAGTTGTTGTCGCCCGCAATCGCTTCAGGGTTGATATGTTTTAAAAAGTAGCGCGCATAACCGGAGTTGCCGCCGGGAAACGACTGGCGCCGGTTAACCGGGTCTTCACTGGCCTGCCAGTATTGCCTGACCTGTTCTTCCGGCATGGTACCCGGCATATTAACGGCCTGCGCCGCGTAGGCTGAGATGACATCGCTGCCCTGGCCGTAGTTGCCGCCAAGAAAATCATCGGCATATTGCGCAACAATCGAGTCAAGTTTGAACTTTCTTTCGAGCAGGTCTTTATAGGTGATGCTGTCCAGGTAACGCCGGTTGTTTTCGTTTTGCGGAAGCTCAAGATAACTTTCTCGCCAGTCTGTCAAGGCCTGTCGTTGCGCGGGTGATATCGGCACGTCTGTTAACTGGTTCGACCAGGGATTCTTTACCCAGGTATTGCCCCCTGGCGTTTCATAAAAGTAGCCCGTGTCGTAGTGCCGTTCGAACATCCAGTGTGAAAAACCGTAGTTGTCTTTGCATATTCTTAAGGATTTAAAGTCCGCAGAGAGTTCCCGGTAATCCAGGTTGCGAGGAATATTGAACTCGGCATAGTAACGCGCGTCACCCTCCGCCTGTTCCGGGTCGCTTGCTTCAGGCGGGATAAAAAAGCCGTTGGCGCCCTGCGGCCCCAGCAGACGTTCACCCTCTACCTCGAATACATTCTCTTTGGATTCACCGCCGAAAATCGGGTGATTCTCCAGCACCAGGCAGCGCCGGCCCGGCCCGGCGTGTTTTTTAAAGTGCCAGGCGGCCCCCAGGCCTGCCATGCCGCCGCCGACAATCACCAGGTCGTACTCCTCGTCCACCGGCATGTTTCTCGGCAGGTCGGCGAATTTGCCGTTCCGGATATTGTGCGCGGTATTGGTCACTTCCGGTGTATTGCCATGGGAGGACGAATAATCACCCACCCCGCCATAACCGTACCATTCATCGCCCACCTGGCCGGTCAGCGCGCTGGGAGAGGCCGGCGCCGAGGGCGCCTTTGACGCAAGCAGGGCGGCCCCTGAACCGACCAGCACACCGTTGACAAAATCTCTTCGAGTAATTTTCATCATTCTTCGTCCTGGCCTCTTTACCTGAGAAAGGAAGCACCTGGAGTCATAGGAGGTCGATAGTTGTGGTTTTGATACATCGCTCTAATTTACAGGTAGTTACTGGCCCAGAATGCCAAAGTAGACATAGCTCACACCGAACAGCCCCATGGACAAAATACCCAGCCAACTCCATGTGGCTATTATTTTACCGGGTCGGTGCGCCGACGGGACATCCGCTGAAAACATGGCGCGATGATTCAAAAATGCTATCAAAGGGCTGGTAACAAAGGCGATGCTGGTGGCGAAATCGATGAATGCCCTGAAAGAGCCTGCAAACAGCATGAGTAAAATCACGGCGCCGATGCACTGAACGATGACAAGTTGTGCATAGTATTTATTTTCCCGGTCCATTAATTCCCTGAAATCCTGCTGCGCCGTTTGGCGTGCCTGGTCTGCGTCGGACTGTTTTCGATAGCTGATCAACGCGCCGATGACGCGGGGACAGGCATCGATAACCGCTAACAGGGAAGACAACATGACTACAACTACGACTAACGAGATCAGCGGATAGGCAACGCCGCCAATCGAAGACGTAAAAAGGGAGATCAGTTGTGCGGCAAACCCATTGGGAGAATCCAGCACAGTAACACCCGGTTGGTACATGAGTACGGTTCCCAGAATCAGGAAGCCAAAAGCCAGCAGGGTTGATATCACATAGCCGAGGTTAAAATCGAACCGCGCATCTGGGGGGTTAAAGGACGTTCCCATATCCTTTGACTTGGCGCAGACCCAAAGAGATTGAAATACCGACACAACCATTGCGGAAGGCATGACACCTGACAGTGCAATGATAAACAGCAAAGTAGCCCGGTTCATCTCCCCGGGAAGCGTTAAGGCAGCTTCCTTCCAGTTGATATCGGGCAATACCAGAGTGGTGGCTACAAGGATCAACACCAGCAACACGGCTACAAACCCTTTGGAGACCTGTTCGAAAAGACGGTATTTGCCGGCGATCAGCAACGCCGCGCAAAGCGCCAGGAGAATCATCACAACCAATTTCGGGTCGAGGTTCAGCGACAGGGCGCCACCGATCAGTCCTGCAGTAACCAGGGCAAGGGCTGCAGTGCCTACAAACATACTGATGAGCAGGTCAAGGCCAAGTACCAGGATCGCCCAACGTCCCTGACGGAAATAGCTGTCAACCAGGCTTTGCCCTGTCGTAGCGGCATATTCGGAACCGAAACGAAAAGCCGGATATTTGACCACGCAGGCAAGCAGGATGAAGCTTGCCATCGCCAGGCCGTAGTCCGCGCCAGCCCGGGTCGACTGCACCAGATGCGAGATGCCAATGGCAGTGGCGGCAAAAATAATGCCGGGGCCAAGTTTGGCGATCAAGGAATGGAGTGACATTTAATCATTGTGGTTGTGGTCGCTCGTATATCACCCTACCATTGAACAGGGTCAGGTCGACGAGTGTATCGCCGATTCTGTTTGCCTGGTCTTGTTGCGCCAGTTCCACGACGTTCTGGTTGAGTATGATCAAATCGGCAATTTTTCCAACCTCGATACTTCCCAGTCTGTCATTATGTCCCATCAGCCTGGCGCCTTCGATGGTCATGGAAGCAATGACTTCGTGGATATTGAGGCGCTCTTTGGCATTCAGCACCTGACCGTCCAGTTCCCGTGTGAGCGCCGCCTGCATGTTGGCGAACGGCATAGGGTCGCGAATTCCCTGGGGTGCATCGCTGCCCCACGCCAGGGGTGAGCCCGCATCCAGCAGCGATTTCACCGGGAAGACGTTCCGGATAAAATACCGCGCCGGGTTGTACATGCCCTCCAGCGAATCCAGCTCCTCAAAAAAGGGGATCACCGCAATATTGTCCGGGTAAGGCAGCATCCAGTTATAGGTGGTAGAAATGTAAACCCCCAGCTTGCCGAGACGTTGCGCGTCGTCCGGGTGCACCAGCGTTGCATGGGCAATGGTTTGCGTGACGCCCAGCCTGTCCGCCGTTTCCTTGTTGGCCTCAAAGGCGTCGGTGAGCGTACGCATCGCCAGGTCAGACTCCGAGTGGACGTGAACGTGGAAGCCCGCCTCGGTCATCTGCCTGATATACTCGTTCACATAGTCCTCGTTGTGACCCAGTTGGCCGCTGGTTTTGACGCACTGGGCCGGGTGATAACCGTGCTCCTCGGCAAAACCGGAGGCGCGGTCGAAATCCTGGTAAGCCGTGAAATTATCACGCGCGTCCACACATGCTCCACTATCCAGGTCCACGTAGCCGGCGAGGTCAAGCGAACCGTCTTCCCTGGCGTAAAAAATCGGTTGTTTGAACTCGCCGATAATGCCGGTAATCGGCAGGGTGGGTGGTTCGGGAAACGGGCGCGGCGCGCCATACAAGCCACCGTCCATGAAAAACTTTACGCCGTCGGCCTGGATAAATTCCGAATCACGGTATTTATCGCGCAACCCGCTGAAATGCGCCACGTGCTCGGGGATGCGCGCCATGACATCGGGGTCGTTGCTGTAAACCGAGGCATGGGGCTGGCCGTAAAAATGGGCTCTCACGCGGAAACTCATTTCACCACTTTTTTCGTACCAGTCATACATCTCCAGGGTGCGCGCCACCGACATCGGATCCTGTATTGAGGTAATACCGGATTGAGCCAGTATCTTTGCCACCGCCGGCATGGCGTAGTCCGCCGCCTCATTCAGCCCCATCAGGTCCTCAAACACGGTATCGCGAATGAAATCACGCGCATCTTCGACTACCTTGCCGGTCGGCTCGCCGGTTTCATCCACTGAAACCATCTCCCGGTAGTCCGCATACACCGTAGGCAATGTCTCTCTGTTCATACCCACCACCTGGCCTTCCAGATCCCTGGCCTGGGCGAAGGCAGCGCTGTTAAACGCAGCAGAGTGTGAACTCCACAATACAATCGGGTGCGTGTCCGACACCGCATCCAGCGCCATGCGCATATTTTTGTACCTGTCACTCGGTTCGTTACCCGAGGCCCAGCCGACCACCACCAGCCACTCACCCGCCGGAAGCCGCTCCCGTTCAAGGCAGTTCTTAAGGAAAGGAACCAACTCTTCCATGGGTTTCACCTCGCCTTCCAGGTTGCACAGACTGGGCTCGGCCAGACCCGTGGCATGAACATGCATGTCATGCAAGCCCGGCAACATTATGCGTCCCCCCAAATGGTATGTCTTTGTTCCTGGTCCGAGATACTTTTGCACTGATTTATTACTACCTACATGAACAATTTTATCAGCCCGCACTGCTATAGCCTGTGCCACGGTTCGTTCTGCGTCAACCGTGTAGATGTAACCATTAGTAAACACCAGATCCGCTGATTGTGTTGCGGACGCTGCATTTCCCGAAGGCTCAGGCGCCTGTTCTCTCGAGCAAAATACAAATAAGGACAGACTGACTGTGGCCACGGCAAGCAGGCGGGTTCGTTGTTTCATCTTCCATCCGTAACGATTGAGGTTGACGCTATTGACATCTTTCTGGTTTTGTTAACTGTGTAGCAGTAACGATAAACAGTAACTAAGTGAGCGATGATTGACAGTGGGTTGGGGATTATCAATCGGCACTGATTATAACCTGCCGGAGAAAACGGAAACAACTGCAATTCCCTCCACATGTGGATTACAATATCCGAATAAATCCGGAGATACGATGATTCGGGCGATATTCCTTGTATTGTTTTCCACCGCTGCCTGGGCGACTGAGGAGGTTATCATTGAACATGTCTCCTCCGAAGTGGTCGATGGCGCCTGCTACGTGGATGCGCGCATAAATTTCAACCTGGATGACGACCTGCTGGAAGCGCTCGACCACGGCATGGAGCTGGACGTGCGTATCATTGTCAGGGTCAGGGAAAAACGCAAATGGCTCTGGGACAGGGTCTACAAGGAAACAAAGATAAAATTCAAGCTGGACCACCTCCCGCTGTCAGACGTATATATTATTACCGACGTCAGGAAATCCGAGCAACGCCAGTTCGATACCCTGGAAAATGCCCTGAAATACATGGGCAAGGTCGAGCGGCACTTGTTATTGAACACGGGGGAAATAACAGGCGAACCGAAGCTGGGTGGTTTGATCAAGGGTGTGATTAACGTGAAAAACCTGCCGCAGCCGATGAAGCCAGTTGCCTTCCTGATTAACAAATGGCGTTCGGACAGCGGTTGGCACAAGTGGATAATCAGGCAATGAACAGCGGGCGATTGATACTGCTGATGGGCATTCTGTTGTTCGTCTGTATGCTGGCATCACTGCTGATATTGAGCAGGGCCTTGCAGAACCCGGCTCAGTTCTACCAGTTCCATACCGGCCTGCTGATTTTCAATACACTCGGGTTGCTCACCCTCATCGTGTTGATCGGGTTGAATATCCGCAACCTGATCAAGCAGGCCAGGGAACGTATCGCCGGCGCTCGTCTGACGGTGCGCATGGTCACCATGTTCGTGATTCTTTCGGTCACTCCGGTGCTTGTCCTGTACTACTTCTCCCTTGATTTCCTGTACCGGGGCATCGATAGCTGGTTCGACCTGCGCGTCGAACAGGCGCTGGAAGACTCGCTGGAATTAAGCCGCCTTGGCCTTGAGAATCGCATGAAGGAACTCCTCAGGCAGTCTGAGGAAATGGCTGAAGATATAGCGCGGACCCCTGACGCGTCGATCCCCCTTGAAGTCGACCGCCTGCGCAGCCGGAGCGGCGCCGATGAACTGACCGTGATAACGAGACAGGGGATTATCATCGGTTCCAGTTCGGCAAACCCGGACAACCTGGTGCCGGAATCGCCCGACGACAGCGTACTGTTCCAGGTTTTGCAGGGCAACAGTTATATCGGTATGGACACCATCAGAAACGCCGGGCTGTCATTCCGGGTCGTGGTAAACCTGCCCAGTTACGCATTCGGCGTTGGTCCGCGCATACTTCATGCCTTGTACCCCGTAACCGAACGGGTAAACGAACTGGCGCAAAGCGTTCAATCGGCTTTTACCCAGTATGAGGAACTGTCTTACCTGAGGGAACAGCTCAAGCTGAGTTTTGTCCTGATCCTGACCATGGTCTTCCTGTTCAGCATGTTCTCCGCGGTATGGGCCGCGTTCTACTCCGCCAGGAGACTGGTCGCGCCGATACGCGACCTGGCGGAAGGAACCAAATCCGTGGCTGAAGGCGATTACCATACCACGCTACGGGTGCCGGGCAATGATGAACTGGGTTTCCTGGTCGCCTCGTTTAACGACATGACCCGCAAGATCGCCAACGCCAGGGATGCGGCCAAAAGCAGCCAGGACGAGGCGGAGACCCAGCAGAAATACCTGGAGGCCGTCCTGGAACGGCTGTCGTCAGGCGTGCTGGTCCTGGATTCGGATAATTCCCTGCGCACCGTCAATATCAGCGGCGGCAGGATTCTCGGCCTCGACATCCGCGAAATTACCGGCCGGCCATTCGGGGGAATTTGTGAACGCTATACCCACCTGGAACAACTGCACAACCTGATCCGCTCCCACGTGGACCGGGGCGACCAGGTGTGGGACCAGCAGGTAACGCTGTTCGGCGCCAGCGGCCGCCAGGTGCTCATGTGCAGGGGCACATCCGTTGTCCCCGCCCGGGAAAAAGCCCCGGTTCACATCATCGTTTTCGATGACATAACGGCGTTGCTGCAGGGGCAACGGGACGCGGCCTGGAGTGAAATGGCGCGGCGGCTGGCCCACGAGATAAGGAATCCGCTGACACCGATACAACTGGCGGCCGAAAGATTACGTCACAAGTATCTCAGGGCAGATCCCGGGGACCGGACCGACGCGCTGGACCGGCTCACCACGACCATTATCAAGCAGGTGGAAACCATGAAAGGCATGGTCAACGCGTTCTCCGATTATGCCAGGGCGCCGGTCATGGCGCCGCGCGAAGTTGACCTGAACCGCCTGCTGGAGGAAGTGGTGGACCTGTATAAGGACATGGACACCAGAGTCACCATCACCCTTGACCTCACGCAGGACCAGTCGGTCATCAGTGCAGACCCCGGCCGGTTGCGGCAGGTCTTCAATAATGTAATAAAGAATGCGCTCGATGCAGGCAGGCAGGGAGAAAACCTGGCTTTGTCCGTCTCCACTGCCCGTGTAAGCCAGCCGGCCATGGATTACATGGAAATCCGTATCAGGGATACCGGCAGCGGCGTAAACGAGGATATAATGGCAACCGTATTCGAACCGTACGTAACCACCAAACAGAAAGGCACAGGCCTGGGGCTGGCAATCGTGAAGAAAATAGTGGAAGAACATGGCGGGCTGGTAATGATCAGGAACAACGTGGACGAACCGGGTGCCTGTGTCATCATCAGGCTGCCGGTCACCAGGAGTGATATTGCGCAGGCGCGCGCCGCAACCGGGAGCGGGGGCGCATAACATGAACCCCGGCGAAAAAATACTGGTGGTAGATGACGAAGCAGAGATCAGGAACCTGATAAGGGAGATCCTCGAAGACGAGGGGTTCGAGGTGGCGACGGCGGAAAACGGCACCGGCGCCCGGGCGCTGCTGGAACAGTTCCGGCCCAGGCTGGTGCTGCTGGATATCTGGATGCCGGACGTGGACGGCATTACCCTGTTGAAAGAGTGGCGTGAGTCAGGCAGGCTGACCAATCCCGTCATCATGATGTCCGGGCACGGAAACATAGGTACCGCGGTCGAGGCCACGCGTCTCGGCGCCTACGATTATCTGGAAAAACCCCTGTCCATGGCCAAGCTGACCCTCACCATAAAAAATGCCCTGGACGCCTCCCGGCTGCGCAGGGAAAACCTGAGGCTGCGCCGGCACGCACAGGAACCGCACCGGATAATCGGCAAAAGCAAGTTGATGATGAAACTGCGCGAACAGTTGAACAAGGTTACCGGCCTGGAAACCCCGATGCTGATTGTCGGAGAACCGGGCACGGACAAGGAAGTGGTTGCCCGCTACCTGCACTCGGCCGGCGCGCGCAAGGACAAGTCCTTTGTTACCGTGAGCGTACCGGCCAGGGACCAGGAAGCCGTGCTTAACGAGTTGTACGGCGAAGAGACCAGGGGCGGCACGCAGGGAGGTTTCCTGGATGAGGCTGAAGGAGGGACCCTGTTCATCAAGGATATTGCCGATATGGACCTCGCAGCCCAGGCGCGCCTGCAGGACGTGTTGAAGAGCCGGGCCTATAAAAGAGTTAACGGTACGGCAGCGGTGCCGCTCAATGCCAGGATCATCGCCGCCACCCGCTACAACCTTGCCGACCGGGTAAGGGAGGCAGCTTTCATGGATGAACTTTATTTCCAGTTGAACGTGGTGCCGATTACGGTGCCGCCGCTCAGGGAACACTATGAAGACGTGCCCGACATCCTGGAGTATTTCGTCACCTGGTTTATCGAGCGCGAGGGATTGCCTTACCGGTCTTTTTCCACCGCGGCGCAAAACAGGCTGCGGCGCTATCCCTGGCCCGGAAATACCCGGGAACTGAAAAACCTTGTGCAGAGAATGCTGATACTGGGAGGCGCTGCGACTATCGACCTGGATGAAGTTGAGGCTGCGCTGGGAGATGCGCCGGCAAGAAGAGATTCCGATAGTGTGAAGAACCTGGATCTCCCCCTGCGCCAGGCCCGGGAAAACTTCGAGCGGGACTACCTGGAGTACCAGCTGAAACTGGCCAACGGCAGCGTCAGCAAAATGGCCAGGAGCGTCCACATGGAACGCACCCATCTCTACAGGAAGCTGAAGTCTCTCGGTATCGATATAAAATCGTGAAAATTATCATTCTCGGGGCAGGTCAGGTCGGTTCGTCCGTAGCCGCCAACCTTTGCAGTGAAGCCAATGATATTACGGTAATCGATCGCAATCCGGCGGTCCTGCGCAACCTCCAGGAACGGCTGGACCTGAAGACCATAAACGGCTCCGGGTCCCATCCGTCGGTGCTCGACCAGGCGGGAGCGCGGGACGCCGACATGATCATCGCAGTGACCAACAGTGATGAAACCAACATGGTGGCCTGCCAGGTCGCCTACACGGTGTTTCACACGCCGACGAAAATCGCCCGCGTGCGCAACAACGAATACCTGAGCAGCGACCGGTTGTTTGCCCTGGAGGCCATGCCGGTTGACGTCCTGATCAGCCCTGAACAGGTCGTAACCGAATATATCGCCCGCCTGATCGGTTTTCCCGGCGCCCTGCAGGTGCTTGATTTCGCCTCCGGCCGGGTGCAGATGGTGGCGGTGAAAATGACCGACCAAAGCGAGATCGCCGGTAAAAGGATCAGTGATCTGGCCGCGCACATGCCGAAAATCGAGTTTCGTATCGTTTCGATCTTTCGCGGCGGCCAGACAATCATCCCTGACGGCGACACGGAAATCCTCGCCGATGACGAAGTGTTCATCATCGGCGCTCCGAAACACATCAGGAGCCTGTTGAAATCCACCAAGCAGACGGACAAGCCTGTCAAGCGCATCATCATCGCCAGCGGCGGCAACATCGGACGGCGCCTGGCGAAACTGCTGGAGAACAGGTACCAGGTCAAGGTCATCGAACTGTCAGCGGAAAAGGCGCAGAAAGCCGCTGAAGAACTGAACAGCGCCATCGTCCTCAACGGTGACGCCGCGGACGAGGAGCTTTTGATCGAGGAAAACATAGACGACACCGACGTCTTCTGCGCCCTGACCAATGCCGACGAGGCCAACATCATCTCCTGTATGCTGGCGAAACGCCTGGGGGCGCACAAGGTCATGGCCCTGATTAACCGGGCAGCCTACGTGGACCTGGTGCAGAGCAACGTCATCGATATTGCAATCTCGCCGCAACAGGCCACCATCGGCAGCCTGCTGGCCCATATACGCAAAGGCGATGTGGTCGTGGTGCATTCACTGCGGCGCGGCGCCGCGGAAGCAATCGAGGCGGTTGCCCACGGCGACCGGACGACCTCCAACGTCGTCGGCAGGTCGATAGAGGAAATAGCCCTGCCGCCGGACACCAGTATCGGCGCCATCGTCCGGGACGACGAGGTGATCATCGCCCATCACGACACGGTCATCGCATCGGAGGACCACGTCATCCTGCTGGTGGGAGACAAGAAACGCGTGCCCGAGGTGGAAAGACTGTTCCAGGTGAAGATTACATTCCTGTAATCCAGGCCTGGTTTTCCTGCCATGCAACTCCTCGTCATCCAGAAAATCCTCGGGCTGCTGCTGATGCTGTTCAGTATCACCATGCTGCCGCCATTAAGTATTGCGCTGTGGTATGAAGACAAGACAGTCAAGACATTCATGCTGTGCTTCATGCTTATACTCAGTATCGGCGCCTTCCTGTGGCTGCCGGTGCGCAAGGTCAGCAAGGAGCTGCGCCTGCGTGACGGTTTCATCGTTGTGGTTTTGTTCTGGGCGGGACTGGGCCTGATCGGCGCCATGCCGTTCCTGCTGGCGTCTTTCCCCGATATGTCATTTACCGATTCGCTGTTCGAATCCGTTTCCGGCCTGACCACCACCGGCGCCACGGTGATCACCGGCCTCGACCACCTGCCGAAATCCATCCTGTTCTACCGCCAGGAACTGCAGTGGCTGGGCGGCATGGGGATCATCGTCCTGGCGGTTGCCATCCTGCCCATGCTCGGCATCGGTGGAATGCAGTTATACCGCGCGGAAACGCCGGGGCCGATAAAGGACTCGAAGCTGGCGCCCAGGATCACCGAGACGGCCAAGGCGCTGTGGTACATCTACCTGTCCCTGACCATTGCCTGCGCGGTCATGTACTGGATAGCGGGCATGTCGCCGTTCGACGCAATCTGCCACAGTTTTTCCACGGTCTCCATCGGCGGCTTCTCCACCCACGACCAGAGCATCGGCTACTTCGACAGTGGGCTGATCAACGCCGTGGCCGTGGTCTTCATGCTGATTGCCGGCATCAACTTCACCCTGCATTTCTACGGCTGGCGTTCCATGAGCCTGAATACTTACCGCAGGGACTCCGAAGTAAAAGCCTTCGTCGGCGTACTGGCCGGGTTATGCGTAATCACCTGCATCTACCTGAGTGTCAAACAAACTTATGACGGCCCCCTGGACACATTCAGTCATGGTATCTTCCAGTCCGTATCCATCGCCACGACGTCGGGTTTTACCACTACCACCTACCAGAACTGGCCCACATTCCTGCCGGTCCTGCTGATCTTTGCCAGTTTCATCGGCGGCTGCGCCGGTTCCACGGGCGGCGGGCTGAAAGTCATCCGCGTGGTGCTCCTGTACAAGCAGGGCAAGAGGGAGATCAGGCGCCTGGTCCATCCCAATGCCATTATCCAGATCAAGCTGGCCGGCAAACCGGTCGATGAATCCGTTATCAACGCGGTATGGGGCTTCTTTGCCTCCTACGTGGCCGTGTTCGCGCTGTTGCTGATCCTGCTCATGGCTACCGGCCTGGACCAGGTCACGGCATTTTCCGCTGTGGCCGCCTGCCTCAACAACCTGGGGCCGGGTCTGGGCGAGGTCGGCGCCAATTACACCGGGATCAACGACGTATCCAAATGGCTGCTCTGCCTTGCCATGCTGCTGGGGCGGCTGGAAATCTTCACCCTGCTGGTATTGATGACGCCCACCTTCTGGCGCAGATAGTCCGGGGTCAGAGTAAGAAAATCGAAGATTTTTTACTCTGACCCCATGTATCCCGGACAACCAATGAACAAAACAGACCAGACAAAATGGGACCAAATTTACACAGACGGCAACGAAAAACCTGCTGGACCCTGCCGCGCACTCTCTTCTCATTCCCATTTGCTACCTGCTGAGGGCGATGCCCTGGACCTGGCCTGCGGGCGCGGCGGCAATGCACTTTACCTTGCCGCCCGGGGATTTGCCACGCACGCATGGGATATCTCCCCGGTTGCGGTAAAGGCCCTGTCGGACCGGGCGCGCCGCAACGGATTGCCCCTGGTTGCGCAACAACGGGATGTCAGCATACAACCGCCGGAGCCGGAGACCTTCAATATTATTGTGGTCAGCCGTTTCCTGGACAGATCCTTGGCACCCGCAATCTGCGACGCGCTGAGAAAACACGGACTCCTTTTCTACCAGACCTTCATCCGGGAAAAAACAGGCGACACCGGTCCGAATAACCCGGCATACCGTCTTGAGGCCAATGAACTGCTGCGCCTGTTCCAATCCCTTCACATCATCTACTACCACGAGGAGGGAACCACGGGTGATACCGGCCAGGGGTTCAGGAACGAGGCAATGCTGGTTGCGCAGAAAAGATAGAGTAGGATACAAGTATTCCAGGCACCATGGACATAACAACACTCGAGGCGATGCTGGAACGGGGCCAGGACAACGCGCTGCTGCGTTTCACCCTGGGCAACCTCCTGTATCAACAGAAGGACTATACAAAAGCCGAACTGCACCTCTCCCGGGCAGTGGAGATGGACCCTGACTACTCCGCCGCCTGGAAAATATACGGCCGGACGCTGGCCGCTGCCGGGAAACATCCCGATGCAGTCAACGCGTTCAGACAGGGTATGGCAGTCGCTGAAAAGCGCGGCGACATCCAGGCGGCAAAAGAGATGAGCGTGTTTCTAAGGCGCCTGGAAAAATAGGGGGATTACGACACTTTCAAGGCGCCAACCAGTTCGCTCACATTGCCGAGGCCGTGTTCGTCCAGGTATTGCACAATGCCGGCGTTGATCTTTTTGCACACCAGCGGGTCGTAGAACAGGGCGGTGCCGATGCCTATGGCGCTGGCGCCGGCAAGGAAAAATTCCAGGGCATCGTTCGCCGTGGTGATGCCGCCCTGCCCTATTATCGGTATGTTCTTCTCCCTGCATACCTGGTACACCTGCCAGGTCTTCAGCAGGGCGATGGGCTTGATGGCCGGACCGGAGAGCCCGCCCTGGTTGGTTCCGATAACTGGCGTGTGCGTATCCAGGTCGACTGCCATACCGGTGATGGTATTGATCACCGCCAGGGCGTCACTGCCGGCAGCGACGCATTGGCGCGCGTTTTCCACGATGTCCGTCTGGTTCGGCGAGAGCTTGGTAATGAGCGGTTTGTCGGTCTCGCGCCGGCATGCCGCGACGACCTGCGCCGACATCTCCGGGTAATTGCCGAAGCTGACGCCCCCCTCCTTGATGTTGGGACAGGAAATGTTGATCTCTATGGCGTCAATCGGCGAGTCATGGAAGATACGGGTTACCTCCGCGTATTCCTCGATCGTGGACCCGCACACGTTGGCGATAAACCGGGTCTCGGAAAAATCCAGTCCGGGCAGGTATTCATCCACCACCTTGCGCGCGCCGGGGTTTTGCAGCCCGATGGAGTTCAGCATGCCCATGTACGTTTCTGCGATACGGTGCGCGGGGTTGCCGAGACGCGGCTCCAGCGTCGTTCCTTTGAGACAGACAGCGCCGGCATCCCGGTTGGAGAAACCCTTGACCCTTGTGTATTCCTCACCGAACCCCACGCAACCGGACAGCAGCACCAGCGGCGTGTCGAAGCGCATACCGCAGAAATCGACGGCGAGACGGTTACCGGAATTTAACATGGAATTTGAATTGTATATAATGTCCGGCCAATCCTGTTCATTGCTTGTATTTTAACCCGTATATTGAAAAAATCCCGGCGTTTTCATTTACCGTCTCAATGGCTGATAATAATAACCACGCTTTTGTAAAATTCTCGGAGGTCAGCAAGAGCTACGACGGGCGGACGTTTTCGGTCATGGATTTCAGCCTGAGCGTCAAGCGCGGCGAATTCGTTACCTTGCTCGGGCCGTCCGGGTCGGGCAAGACCACCTGCCTGAAGATGCTGGCCGGCTTCGAGGAACCCAGCAGCGGCGAAATCTGGTTGAACGGCCGGCCCGTCAACCAGGTGAAGCCATGGAAAAGGAACATCGGTGTCGTGTTCCAGCACTATGCCCTGTTTCCCCACATGACGATCGCCGAAAACCTCGCGTTTCCCCTGCAGGCGCGCCGTATTGCCGGTAATGAGATAGAACGGAGCGTCATGCGCGCCCTGGACATGGTGCAGTTGCAGGATTTTGCCGGGCGCCGCCCCGCGCACCTGTCCGGGGGCCAGCAGCAACGGGTCGCCATCGCCCGCGCCCTGGTGTTCGAGCCGGACCTGATATTGATGGATGAACCCCTGGGCGCCCTGGACCGGCGCCTGCGCGAAGAGATGCAGTACGAGATCAGGAACCTTCAGCAGCGACTGGATGTGACTATGATCTACGTGACCCATGACCAGGGCGAAGCCATGGTATTATCGGACCGGGTCGCGGTCATGGACCAGGGGCGCATCTGCCAGGTGGCCTCGCCGGAGGCCCTGTATGAGGAACCGCAACGCCTGTTCGTGGCCAATTTCATCGGCGAGAACAACCAGGTCGAGGGGCGGATAGTCGAGTGGAGCCCGGACGAGTGCCGGGTGGAGGTGGCCGGACAAACTGTGCGGGCATTCCCCGTGGCAGTCAATGAAAATGATTCGCATACCTGTCTCACCATCCGACCGGAGAGAGTGGCGCTGAACCCGACTCCGGACCTCTACCCCAATTGCTTTGAGGCTGAAGTGGAAGATATTATTTTCATGGGCGATTACCTGCGCATTCATGCCGCGCTCCTTGGGCATTCGCAGTTTATCGTCAAGATCCCCAATATCATCGGACACGGGGGAATCCTGCCGGGGGATACCGTCACGCTGGGCTGGCTGGTCACCGATTGCCGGGCGCTGGATGGCGGGAGGGCGGAATGACGAATATACTTACCGAAAGCCCGGGGTCAGAGTAAGAAATTCGAAGAATTTTTACTCTGACCCCATATATTAAAAAATCAGAGGAGAAAACCAGGTGAATACAATCAAGGCATCAACCCGTCTCATTGCCGCCCTGGCTGCAGTCATCGCGGCCTTCCCGTCCGCCGCCCAGGAAGACGATTTCATTACCGTAGTGTCCTGGGGCGGTTCCTACGCCAGGAGTTCCGTCAAGGCATACCATGAGCGCTTCGTCGAGGAGACCGGCATTCAAATCAAGCTGGATGAGTACAACGGCGGCCTTGCCCAGGTCAGGGCGCAGGCCGAAACCGGCAACGTGACCTGGGACGTGGTCGATATGGAGGCAGGCGATACGCTGCTGGGTTGTGATGAGGGACTGCTGGAAACAATCGATTACGAAACTCTCCCCGCGGCGCCGGACGGCACCCCGGCGACGGAGGATTTCCTGGACGTCTTTGATGTCGATTGCGGCGCAAAAAGCCTCATCTACAGCACGGTATATGCCTATAACGATACGCTCTTCCCTGATCTGAAGCCTGCGACCATGGCCGATTTCTTCGACCTCGGGAAGTTTCCGGGACGCCGGGGCATGCGGCGGACGCCCAACGCTAACCTGGAATTCGCCCTGGTGGCGGACGGAGTGCCGGCGGACCAGGTCTATGAAGCCCTGTCAAGCGAGGAAGGCATTGCCCGCGCGTTCCGCAAACTGGACATCATCAAGGACAAGGTCGTCTGGTGGGAAGCCGGCGCGCAGCCTCCACAGATGCTGGCCGACGGCGAGGTTGTCATGAGCACCGCCTACAACGGGCGAATTTTCAATGCCTGGGCCCTGGAAAAACAGCCGCTGACCATCGTCTGGGACGGGCAGGTTCTGGCCACGGGCTACCAGGTCATTGTCGCCGGCACGCCCAAGCTGGAGTTGGCACGGCAGTTTGTCGCATTCGCTACCAGCACCCGGTCCCTGGCCAACCTGACAAAATATATTTCCTATGGTCCCTTGCGACGTTCATCCCTGGCGCTGGTGGACAAACACGAGGAAACCGGCATCGAGATGGAACCGCACCTGCCCAATGCGCCGCAGAACATGGCCAACGCAGTCCTGGAAGACCCCGAATGGTGGGCAGACAACCAGGACGAGATGAACGAACGTTTTGCCGCCTGGCTGATTAAATAGTGGCAAAAAAATAATGGCCAAGGCCCGCACCGGCGCCATAATGCTGGCGCTGCCCCTGACCGCGTTCATCCTGGTGACGTTTATCGCCCCCCTGGGCAGCATGTTCATGCGCAGCCTGTACGATCCCCTGGTTGCGGATATCATGCCCGAAACCGTTGCCGCGCTGGAGGAATGGGACGGTACGGGCCTGCCGCCGGAGCAGGTTTACGCGCTGGCGGCGCGGGAACTGGAGCGGGCGCGGGAAGAAAAGACCATCGGCAAACTCGCAACCCGGCTGAACCGGGACACCTCCGGACTACGCAGTGCGGTCATGCGCACCGGCAGGGGTTTGAAGCGCGCTGGAGGACCCCCCTGGTCCGAGACCCTGCCGGCCATAAATGCGGCGTGGGGAGAACCGGCGACCTGGCAGGCGCTGGCCCGCACCGGCGCGCGGGTCACGCCTGTGTATTACCTGAACGCGGTCGACCTGACCTTCGGCAGTGACGGCGGCATCGTCCGCCAACCGGAAGAACGCCGCATCTATACCGCCCTGTTCATCAAGACCATCCGGGTCAGCCTGACCATTACACTGCTGTGCCTGGCAATCGGCTACCCGGTGGCTTACCTGATCGCCCATTCGCCGCCGCGACTGAGCCGCCTGCTGCTCGTGCTGGTGCTGGTGCCTTTCTGGACGTCACTGCTGGTGCGCACCACGTCCTGGATCGTGCTGCTGCAGCAACAAGGTGTGGTCAACGACCTGCTGGTACGGTTCGGTCTCATACCGGACGAGCAGCGACTGACCATGATCCATAACATGACCGGGACCCTGGTAGCGATGACGCATGTGCTGCTGCCGTTCATGATCCTGCCGCTTTATTCCGTGATGCGCGGCATTCCCGCGGTACAGATGCAGGCCGCCATGTCGCTGGGAGCCTCCTGGCCCAGGGCTTTCTACCGGGTTTACCTGCCGCAGTCACTGCCGGGCGTGGGGGCCGGTTGCCTGCTGGTCTTCATCCTGGCCATAGGCTATTACATCACACCGGCGCTGGTGGGAGGTCAGAGCGGCCAGTTGATATCCAACTTCATCGCCTACCATATACAGACTTCGCTGAACTGGGGCCTGGCCGCGGCGCTCGGCTGTGTCCTGTTTGTCGCGGTGCTGCTGTTGTTCCTGCTCTACGACCGGGTGCTGGGGTTGGACAGGATGAAGCTGGGATGAAGTTGATGCGGATTAACCCGGGACAATGGGCGCTCAGGCTGTTCTGCGGTCTGGCGTTCCTGTTCCTGATCGCGCCGATCCTGGTGATCATCCCCCTGTCCTTCAACGCCGAACCTTATTTTACGTTTACCAGGGGCATGCTGGAACTGGACCCGGACGCATATTCCCTGCGTTGGTATGAGCAGGTGATTTTCGGTGAACAATGGCAAAACGCGGCGCTGAACTCCCTTATCATAGGCGTGTCGGCGACGGTGCTGGCGACGGTACTGGGCACGCTGGCTGCCCTGGGCCTGTCTAGCCCGGCGCTGCCCTGGCGCCGGCCTCTCACCGCGCTGCTGATTTCTCCTCTCATCGTGCCTATCATCATCAGCGCGGCAGGCATGTTCTTCTTCTATTCCAGCCTGAGCCTGACCCAGACCCACGCCGCCCTGATCCTGTCCCACGCGGCGCTGGGCGCGCCGTTCGTGGTGATCACGGTGACTGCGTCCATGGCCGGTTTCAATCGCGAACTGCTGCTGGCGGCGGCCAGCCTCGGAGCCGGGCCGGCGCGCAGCTTTTTCAGGGTCCAGTTGCCAATCATCAGCCCGGGTGTCATTTCCGGCGCACTGTTCGCATTTGCCGCGTCGCTGGACGAAGTGGTGGTCGTACTGTTCATGGGCGGCATCGAACAGCGCACTATTCCCAGGGAGATGTGGTCCGGCATACGCGAAGAGATCAGTCCGGCCATCCTGGCAGCGGCGACTTTCCTGATACTGATCGCCGTACTGTTGCTCATTGCAGTAGAACTACTCCAACGCCCTCCGAAAAAAACGGAATGATAGATCAATGGGGTCAGAGTAAGAAATTCGTAAGAATTTTTACTCTCACCCCTGAGATCTCATTTCCGGTTTCGGTTCCCGTGCAAGTAATTCATATACCGCTTGCTGCGGTGTAACCTTGCCGTCGATGACGTTCCCGACCTGTTCGCTGATGGGCATATCAACTCCGTACTTCCCGGCAAGCGCGCAGACGACACGGGTGGTGTGCACTCCTTCAACAGCCTGGCCGATTTCCGCCAGCGCCCGTTCCGGGGCGCTGCCCCGGGATAGCGCCAGGCCAAAGCGCCGGTTGCGGGATTGATCATCGGTGCAGGTCAGCACCAGGTCGCCTACCCCGGCCAGGCCCATAAAGGTATCAACGCGTCCTCCCAGTGCCTGCCCCAGGCGCATGATCTCGGCCAGCCCCCTGGTCATCAATGCGGCACGGGTGTTGGCGCCATAGCCCAGGCCGTCGGAAATGCCGGCGGCGATTGCCATAACGTTCTTCACCGCGCCACCGACCTGCACGCCGACAACATCGTCATGGGTATACGTCCTGAATACTTCGCAGTGAAACAGTGCGGAAAACCCGGCGGCGACGTCCGGGTCCTGCGATGCGATGGTAACCGCAGTGGGCAGCCCCTCGGCCACTTCCCGCGCGAACGACGGTCCGGATAATACCGCAACAGGCACTCCGGGCAGGTATTGCTCTACCAGCAGGTGGTTAAGCGTCAGGGTGTTCGGTTCGATGCCCTTGCACGCCAGGCAGATATTGAAATCCCGGTCGGGCAGTGTTTGCAGTTCCCGCAGCACGTCCGCCAATCCGGCGCAGGGGGTCGTGAGCAATACATGTCTTACTCCGGCAGGCAAAGGCGTAAAACGGCGCACGACCGTCAGCTTGTCGGGGAATGCATGCCCGGGGAGATGGTGGTTGTTGCACCCTTCCTCCATCAGCCTGTCCAGGTGCGAGTCGAGACAGTCCCACAGGAAGGTCGGATGCCCGTTGCGCGACAGCACCAGGGCCAGGGCAGTGCCCCAGGAGCCCGCGCCGACAACCATTACCGGGCAAACCCGCATTTCACTCAATGCTGTTGTTCCCTCTCTGCGGCGCGTTTCTGGCGGTGCTGCAGGTACAGCGCATCGAAATTCACCGGCGCCAGCAGCAGTTGCGGGAATCCGGCGCGGGTGACCAGGTCGGATATCATTTCCCGCACGAATGGAAAAAGGATGTTGGGACACACGGTAGCCACCATGCGTCCGAGGACCTCCCGGGGGAAATCGGCCATGAGGAAAATACCGGCCTGTTGCACCTCCGCCAGGTATATGGTCTTGTCTTCATGGCTTACCGTGGCGGTAACCGACAGGGTTATGTCATACAGGTTTTCCCCCAGTTCGTCCGCCGAGTTTGCTATATCCATGTGTACGGAAGGTTTCCACTGCTCCCGGAAAATCTGCGGGGAATTCGGCGTTTCCAGTGAGACGTTCTTCACGTAGATCTTCCGGATTTCGAACTGGCCGCGCTGGCCGTTTCCTTCAGTTGCCGCCTGTAGGTTTTCCTGTTCCTCTGCCATCAGTTTTCTCCTGGGTTTTTGAATATTTGGGGACGGATTTGAAATCCGTCCCCGTCGCCTTAGGTTATTTTTCGCGGGTGACCGGCAGGTTGGCATTACGCCATGCTTCCAGGCCCCCTTTCAATGAATAGATTTTCTCAAATCCGGCAAACTTCAGCACGCGCCCGGCCTTGACACCGTCCGAATCCCGGTTGCAACACAGGATTATGGGCCCGGATTTGTATTTTTGCAGTTCTTTCTGCCGTCCTTCCAGTTCCGCGGCAGGGATATTGCGGGCGCTCAGGATATGGCCCGAAGAATAATCGGCATTGGTACGCAAATCCAGCAACAGCGCTTTTTCATGATTCATCAAACGCGTGACTTCCGTCGGCCCCACCTGGGCAAGTCCGGACATTGCGGACCCGAAAATATTCCACAACAGCAAGGTCAGGATAGCGACGAACAATGAGACCAGCCAGAGGTGATTGGCGATGAATTCAGGCAGTTTTTCCATCAGGGTATTATATTTCAATTTATGGGACAGGTGGGGTCAGAGTAAAAATTCTGACGAATTTCTTACTCTGACCCCTGGATCGCGAGAGAGTTTTTACTCTGACCCCGCATATCTGTTAGAATATCCCCCTTACCTGATTTCTGTTCAATACATACTATCCGACACCGTTTCTCAGGCCGCCATGCAACTGAAGCATCGCCCGATGGTCTTGATCATCCTGGATGGATGGGGCTATTCGGAAACTACCGCCTACAATGCCATCCATAGCGCCAGAAAGCCGGTGTGGGACCACTTGTGGGACAATTGTCCCCGTACCCTGCTGAACGCATCCGGCATGGACGTGGGGTTGCCCGCCAGGCAGATGGGCAACTCGGAAACCGGCCACATGAATATCGGCTCCGGGCGCATCGTCGACCAGGAGTTTACCCGCATCACCAAGGCGATAGAGAACAGGTCGTTCTTTGATAACCAGGTACTGACGGATGCCCTGGAAACTGCGGCGCAGAAAGGCCGCGCGGTCCACATCATGGGCCTGCTGTCTCCGGGAGGAGTGCACAATCACCAGGAGCATATCTTTGCCCTGCTGGAGTTTGCCGCGGATTATGACGTCAGGGACATCTACCTGCATGCTTTCCTGGACGGCAGGGACACGCCGCCGAAGAGCGCG
This sequence comes from Gammaproteobacteria bacterium, assembly GCA_022826885.1. Lineage (GTDB taxonomy): Bacteria > Pseudomonadota > Gammaproteobacteria > Eutrophobiales > Eutrophobiaceae > JAAXHV01. The sequence goes on along the minus strand of JAJDUB010000070.1, from coordinate 35,872 downwards.
GAAGAGTACATGGATGAGGCGTACCTGAAGATGCTGGACCTGGGCAAGGGCCGCTTCGCCAGCGTGGTCGGGCGCTATTACGCCATGGACCGCAACAGGCACTGGGATCGCACGCAGGTCGCCTACCGGCTGATCACTGCCGCCGAGGCCGAATACGAGTCGGTCGACGCGTTCATCGCGGTGGACATGGCGTACGCACGCGGGGAGACGGATGAGTTTGTGAAACCCACTGCGATCGTTCAGCGCGACGGCAGCGCGGCGCGGGTCGAAGAAGGCGACGTGGTGATCTTCGGCAACTACCGGGCAGACCGCGCGCGGCAATTGGCAGAGGCGTTCACCGCAGTGGATTTTGGCGGTTTTGAGCGCGGCAACCCTATCGACCTGGGCGCGTTCATCAGCATGACCGAATACCGCTCGGATTTTGACTTCCCGGTGCTGTTTCCTCCTGCACGGTTGAAGAACGTGCTGGGCGAGTACCTCGCAAATGCGGGTTTGACGCAGTTACGCATCGCCGAGACGGAAAAATACGCCCACGTTACATTTTTCTTTAACGGCGGTGAGGAGCGGATATTCAAGGATGAGGATCGTATCCTGGTGCCGTCACCCAGGGTGGCGACCTACGACCTGCGCCCGGAGATGAGCGCGCCCGAAGTGACCGAGCGACTCACGACTGCGATTGCCACGGAGAAATACGACGTGATCATCTGCAATTTCGCCAACGCCGATATGGTAGGCCATACCGGGGACTTCGATGCGACAGTCAAGGCCATCGAGACCATCGACACCTGTCTCGGAAAAATTCTCGAGCAGACCCGGCGCGCCGGCGGTGAAATACTGATCACGTCTGATCACGGCAATGCCGAACAGATGCGCTCGTTCATAACGGAAAAGATCAGGGAACAGGCTCATACGGCCCATACCGGCAACCTGGTGCCGCTCATCTACGTGGGACGGCCCGTCGAGGTGGCGCCCAGCACCACCGCCGCCCTGTGCGACGTCGTGCCGACCATGTTACATCTCATGGGGATGGAACAGCCGGAAGAAATGACCGGCAGCCCCCTGTTCAGGCTGTGTTGATTTTTTTTCACTCCGGACCTGCCCGGTTTCTCCCCGCACTTTTCCTGCTTGTCCCCGCCTTGTACGCGGCGGATGAGAAAGCGGCCGCCGAACAGGAAATCAAATCGGTCAAATCCCGGATCGAGACTGTTCAGACCCGGATCAGGTCGGCGCAAAACGAGGTTGAAAAAATGCTGACCGAACTGCGCGGGTATGAAACCTCGGCTGCTGAAGTCAACGCGGCGCTCGCACTGATTGATACGGATATCGATGCCGGGCAGGAAAGGCTGGCGCTCCTCAACGGAGAACTCGAGCAACTCGGTGAGGATCTGCGCCGGGAAAAAGAGTTTCTGTCCGAACAGGTACGCGCCATGCACCGGACAGGCAGGAACGACTACCTGAAGCTGCTGCTTAACCAGGAAGACCCGGCGCGGTTCGGAAGGACCCTGGGGTACCATGACTATTACAACCGGGCCAGGACCGACAGGATAGCGGCGATCGGGCATTCGCAGGAACGGATCGGGGCATTGCGGGAAACAATCAGGGTCGAGACGGAAGGGCTGGTTTCCCTGCGCTCCGGTAAGGAGGCAAAACTGGCGGAACTGACCGAACACCGCAAGGCCCGGCAGCAACTGCTTGCCCGGTCGAGACGTTTTATCGATGACCAGGACCGGCAGTTGCAGGCCCTGTTGAATACGGAACGGGAACTGGAAACATTGATCAACAGGCTGAGCCGCAGTGAGGATGTGTTTGACCGGGAAGCCCCGTTCGCCAGCCTGAAAGGAACACTGCAGTGGCCGGTGCATGGTAAGATCATAACCCGATATGGACAACTCAAAAAAGGCGGAAAACTCAAATCCCGGGGAATTACCTTCGCTTCCGCAGCCGGAACCGAAGTGCATGCAATCAGCTCCGGTACGGTCGTCTACGCGGACTGGTTCAGGAACCTGGGCCTGCTGCTGATCCTGGATCATGGTGATGGGTACATGAGCCTTTACGGATATAACGAAGTGTTGCTCAAACAGACCGGTGACCGGGTAGGCAGGAACAATCCCATCGCCAGGGCCGGGGATACTGGAGGCCAGCAGCGATCCGGCCTCTATTTCGAGATCAGGCGGGGGGGAGACCCGTTGAACCCTTCTTTGTGGTGCAGGAGTTGATATGAAAATGTACCCCGTAAAAGCAGTTTTATTCTGCTTGCTTATCACCGGACTGTGCGCGCGCGCCGAGACCGTCACCGACACCGAAACGGGAGAACTGCCCGTCGATGAGATCAGGGCATTTGCCGAGGTTTTCGCCAAGATCAAGAAAGACTACGTGGAAAACGTGGAAGACAGCGTGCTGCTGGAATATGCGATCAGGGGCATGCTGGAAGGACTGGACCCGCATTCGTCCTACCTGGACGAAGAAGCCTACCTGAACCTGCAGGAAGGGACCTCGGGGGAATTCGGCGGCCTGGGCATTGAGGTGGGAATGGAAGACGGGTTCATCAAGGTAATCTCGCCCATCGACGATACACCGGCGCAAAAAGCGGGGCTGCAGGCCGGCGACCTGATAATCCGGCTGGACGACACTCCGGTCAAAGGGATGTCCCTGAATGACGCGGTGGAGCGTATGCGGGGAGAACCGGGTACCGACATTACCCTGACCATCATCAGGGACGGCGCGGACAAACCGCTGAAAGTGACTATTACCAGGGATGTGATCAAGGTGAAAAGCGTCAGGACCCAGATCCTGGAACCGGGTTTCGGATACCTGCGCATTTCGCATTTTCAATCCCGCACCGCGGAGGACGCCAGGGCCGCGTTGCAGGAATTGCAGCAGGACAATGACGGCAGGCTGGAAGGCCTTATCCTGGATCTCAGGAATAATCCCGGCGGCATCCTCAGCGCGGCCGTCGGCGTTTCCGACCTGTTCCTGGACAAGGGATTGATAGTTTATACGGAAGGCCGCATCGATGATTCAAAATTACGTTTCAACGCAAAACCGGCTGACCTGCTGGATAACGCGCCGGTCGTCGTACTGGTGAACGCCGGTTCCGCTTCCGCCTCCGAAATTGTGGCGGGCGCCCTGCAGGACCACAAGCGCGCGATCATCATGGGCCAGAAGACCTTCGGCAAGGGTTCCGTTCAGACGGTCCTGCCCGTATCCAACGCAGCGGCCCTTAAATTGACGACCGCGCGTTATTACACGCCTTCGGGCCGTTCCATACAGGTTTCAGGAATAGAACCGGACGTTACCCTGGTCCGGGTCAAGGTCGAATCCCTTGAAGACGAAGAACAGAATTTCATCACCGAGGAAAATCTCAGCAGGCACCTGGATAACAATACTGAAGAGCTCCAGGATGGAGATGAAGAAGCAGCGCAAACGGGCCAGGATACCGTGACGCGGCTCACTGAGGACTACGCCCTGCAGCAGGCCCTGAACGTCCTGAAAGGCCTGCAGATATTGACCGCCGAAGCGGAGTAGGAAATACAAATTCCGGGGTCAGAGTAAGAAATTCGAAGGAGTAACGACTTCAGGGGTCAGAGTAAGTGTCGCAGAATTTTTACTCTGACCCCAGCATTCTTACCGCGTACCTCCCGGTAAAATTCACCACCGCACCCTTCGCATCATAAACCACGGTGTCAAGCGCAATTTTAGCTTTCTTCCGGGTTGTCAACGCGTCAAAAAAATCTTCGATGATTTGCGGTTCGGGTGTGGCGCAGATCGCATAAAAATCGCCCACCGCGGGTTTGATGTAGTTGATTTCACCCTTATAAACGGCAATATCAGCATCAATTCCCCGCTCCAACAGTTTCACGAACAGCAGGCTCCAGCCGCACACGGCGGCTATGGAATAGGAACTGCCGGCAAAGGCTGTCTGCTTGTCGTTCAGGTTGGGTGCTGCCGGTGCGGTCAATTTGAGCCAGTCGCCGTCGTAATCGTCCGCGCTTATCCCCATAACGCGCGTGATCGGGATATCCCGCGCCAGCGTGTCATTCAGTAGAGACAGAGGATCAATATCCATCATTTCATTCTAGATTTGAACTACAGGGTCAGAGTAAGAAATTCGTATGACGATTCTCACCCGAACAGGAAATCCGAAGCATCCAGGTTGCTCATGTCAAAATCCGACAGGATGATGGTAGTCAAGTAGTCAGTGCCGGACACAGTACCTGACAACTCGATACGCACATTGTCCCCGTGACTCACCATGTCAAGATCATCCATGGAGTTGATATTTGTAAATGCAGTGAGGTCAATCACATCCTCGCCATCGGTGAAATCCTGTATTGAACCGCCCCCCAGGTTGCCTGGGAAGAACCTGAATGTGTCCCTCCCGGAGCCGCCATTCACTACGTCCATATGATTACCATCGACAATTAATATATCTTCCCCGGGACCTCCCTTTAATAAATCATTCCCGTCACCGCCGGTCAGGGTATCGTTTCCTTTGCCGCCGTAGACCCTGTCGTCACCCTTGCCACCGAGCATCTCATCGTCTCCACCGGCGGGTCCGCCGAACAGGTCATCGTTGCCGCCCCTTCCTTCCAGCCTGTTGTCCTCCCCATCACCCGCCAATATATCGTTATGATCGCTTCCCACAAGGTGCTCGATGCCGGTCAGCGTATCCCCCTCGGCATCACCGAATCTGACCGCACGGGCGTCATGCAGGCGCACCAGGACCCTGCCGGACGAGTCTGCATAGGAGGCGGTATCCATGCCGCCGGCGCCATTGAGCGTGTCGGCGCCGGCGCCACCATGGAGATGGTCGTCATCAGCCCCCCCGTTGAGTGTATCGTCACCTGCAAGACCGTCTAGGGTGTCGTTGCCATTGCGGCCTTCCAGGATATTTGCCGCGGCGTTGCCGGTGACCATATCGTCTCCGACCCCGGCTATGAAATTTTCGATAACCGTATCCCGCGCAATAATCAGGTTACCCGTCAGGCCATATACATCCGAGAGCCCTTCCGGGCGCAGGTCAATTCGTTGATCGAACAGGTCTGTCCGCAGGTCCAGTGTATCATTACCACCGTTGTCATACAGTGTCAGTGTTGTCGGCTGGCTGAAGATTGTTGCTGTAAAATTGGGATCGGCGCGCGTTCCTGTGTTCTCGTAGTAGTGGATTACACCCTCTTGATGACCAATGACCAGGTCAAGGTCGTCGTCTTTGTCAAGGTCGATAAACTCAGGCGTACTATATCTGTTTACATCAACAATTTGCAGCGGATTAGCCGCATCAATGCGTTCCTCGAAGATAGTATTATCGGCCGTTCCCGTATTTTCATAGTAGTCAACAGTGCCATACCAACTCCATACGATGAGGTCAAGATCACCGTCACCATCAAGATCAGTTAATGATGGCCCGCTGAAAGAATCGGCGGTAATGCCGTCAAAGGGATTGTCCTCACCGGTGCGCTGTGTGAAGCTTAGGCTGGTTGGTGTCCCGGTATTCTCAAAATAATGCAGCATTCCCTCATTGTTCCCGGATATGAGGTCAAGATCGCCATCACCATCAAGATCGACCAATTCCGGTATGTTGTCAAAACCTACGTCAACACTATCCAGGGGGTTCGCTACGCCAGTTCGTTGAGTAAACTCCGGTGCAGTCGCTGTGCCGGTGTTCTCGAAGTAAGTAATTTGCCCTTGGCCATTACCGGCAATGAGATCGTGGTCGCCATCATTATCAAGGTCTGCTAAAACCGGTTTACTGTATTGACCGATATCAAAGCCATTCAGCGGATTGGCTGCATCAGCATGCTGTATGAAAGGCGGAAATGCCTCCGTCCCGGCGTTTTCAAAATAGTGAAAGGTGCCGTCCCGGCTGCCTATCACAAGGTCCGGGTCGCCGTCATTGTCCAAGTCGCTGAGCGCGAGTGTACTGGTATGGCTTGCCGTATAGATAGTGTTGAAGGGATTATGCTCCCCGGTCCACATCCTGAAATATTCACCCAGATACCCGTCCACGTTGGATTGGTAGCCATAAACGGTATCACCGGTGCGGATATCATCAGGTGTGCCGTAGAGATTATGAACTGCAATAATATCTGCGATCATGGGGGTAACCGTATTGGCCAGGCTTGGCCCGGTATAGGTATTCTTTGATTGGTGAATATAAGACATCGAAGATACCTGGTGCGAGTCGATCAGATATATGTTGTCAACCCCATAAACGGCATTAGTGTTATCAGGATCCTTTGGGTAGGGACCCGCGTGACCCAGGCCAAGCGCATGGCCTATTTCGTGAATGTAGACGTGGAAAGAGAAGCTGTCCATTGTGGTTCCATCTTCAACAAGATTATCTACAGACACATTGACATTAGAAGAAACAATGACTCCATCATTCACCACTGAATTAGCGAAACCGCCTGGCTCATCGTCATCGAAAGTGATGCGCGCATTTTCATCATCGACAAACACGAACTGAATACCGGTCACATCAGACCATGCCTCGAGTGCCCATATAGCCAGTTGTTGGCCCTCTGCCGTCAATGCGGTGATATTTACGGTTAAAGACCCTTCTGTAGTAACATCGAAAGCACGACGTTCTCCACCTTCTTTGAACTCCCAATAGCCATTTGTCAAATAATCGGAAATCTCATCATAGTTGCCCTCCGGGATGGTATTCTCCGTCAGCGATAGTTCATACTCGCCTGTGTAGGTTTCATCGAAACTGCCTATATTAATAAAATAACTACCGTCGCCGGGTGGGCTGAAAATAATCTTTGAACGGGGATAAATTATGCTGTTCCCTCCTGCATCAAGGAGTTCGATAAACGCTGAATCAGCCCCAGTCAAAGTAATATCGTAAATTGTCCCGGCGGTAAGTTCGATACGTACCCAGTCTCCATCATTCGCAAGGTCAAGCATGCCCTGGAAAACGTCGCCGAGAGATATCGTGTATAGCGTTTCATTGTCTGCGCTTGCATCTCCATTGTTTTCTGTGATTGTTGCCATTTTGTTTCTTCGCCTACAGGGAACTCTGTCCGAGTACTTATAGTAATAAAATCATAGGTAATAGCAAAGTTTGAAGGATAACTGATAAATTAATCAGGTTTTCCAGACCTGGCCTATCTGCCAATTGTTAATGGGTTGTTAATGTTGTCAATAGGGTCGGACCTGCATAACCACCATAACCGCATGATTTTGCAGATTAATTCATCCGCATTTGGCCTTTTTTCAACCTTAGAGGGCACTTTTTGCCATCAAAATGAATATAGTAAGAATTCGACTCCGTATGCAGTGCCGCGCCATCCGCGGAAACATAGGCATCCGCCCGGAAATCGACCACCTGATGGTGTTTGAATAGAAGACAGGCTATTGATTCTATATTTTTCGACGTTATAATTAACGTTATAATATAGCTTGAGGATTATCCATGCGCTTGAAAGTCACCACAGTCGGAAATTCAACCGGTGTTGTTTTGCCCAAAGACCTGCTGGCGAAATTGCGTGTCGGCAGGGGTGATTCACTTTACGCTGTCGAATTACCGGACGGTATCAAACTCACGCCATACGATGAAGAATTCGAACGGCAGATGGAGATTGCAGAAGATATTATGCGCAAGCGCCGGAATCTTCTTCGTGAGTTGGCCAAATGAGGCATGGACCGGTCTGGATCAGTGAAGAACTCGTTATTGCCGTCCATGCAAGACAAATTACCGAACACGGCGGCAGCGCTGGTATAAGAGACAAGTCACTTTTAAAATCCGCCCTGGCAAGGCCGCAACAGCTTTACGCCTATGGTGATCCTTCCCCTGATATAGCTGCGCTGGCTGCCTCACTGGCTTATGGGATAGCGAGAGATCACCCCTTCGTCGATGGCAACAAACGCACGGCCGCGGTTCTGTGCGAATTGTTTATTACAGTTAATGGCATGAGCCTTGAAGCGAGTGATCAGGAGATGCTCTCTGTATTTCTGGCACTTGCCGAGGGCAGTCTCAATGAGAACCAATTAGCCAACTGGATCAGGCCGCGTTTAATTCAGTTACGGTCGGATTATATTCACGAACCAGGCGGAGCATGGTAGTTTAAAATCGGCGCGAGCAGCCGCGCTTTTCTGGCTTCCTCAGCGACCTTCCGGGAGACAGGGTAGAATTCGGTGGGATCCTGGGGTCAGAGTAAAAATTCTTCGAATTTCTTACTCTGACCCCTGAAGCTCTGAAGCTCCTACCCAGGTCCTGAATATCTTTACAGTTCGCCCAATACCTTGACGACCAGCCAGCCGCCGGTTATGCCGAGCAGCAGGGGCAACAGGGGAAACCCCGTAATTATCCAGGCGCCGGGGCCGATCAGGTAGATTACAAGTGCAGCCAGTACCAGGGCGCAACCGATGATGACACGGGTATTATTCCTGTTGTTCCTGCGTAATTCACTGCGTAGTTCGTCGACTTCGCCTGATTTCAACTCCACCTGGAACCGGCCGTCCTGCAGGCGGTCTACCAGTTCCATCACCTTGTGGGGAAACTGGGGCAGCCGGTTCAGCCAGTAGGGAACCGTATCCCTGGTTCCCTTCAGCATGGCCCTGAGACCTACACGGTCATCCATCCAGCGCTGCATGATGGGTTTCGCCGTGGCCCACAGGTCCAGGTCGGGGTGGAGCTGGCGGCCCAGTCCCTCGATATTGACCAGGGTCTTCTGCAACAGCAGCAGTTGCGGCAGAATAACCATGTTGAACTGCCGGGCCGTCTGGAACAGTCGCAACAGCAGCGTGCCGATAGAAAGCTCCCGGATTGGCCGGTCGAACATCGGCTCGCAGACCGTGCGGATGGCGAACTCGAACTCATCCACCCGGGTCTCAGGCGGGACCCAGCCCGATTCTATGTGCAATTCGGCAACCCGCTGATAGTCACGGTTCAGGAATGCCAGAAAGTTATCCGCCAGGTAACGCTGGTCGTATTCACTCAGGGAGCTCATGATGCCGAAATCCACTATCATGATGCGGGCATGGCCGTCACCGTCCGGCTGAATAAAGATATTGCCGGGATGCATGTCCGCATGGAAAAAACTGTCCCGGAACACCTGGGTGAAAAAAATCTCCACCCCGCGTTCAGCCAGCCATTTCAGGTCCACCCCCGCCTGCTCCAGGGCCGGTATGTCACTTACGGGTATTCCAGTCACGCGTTCCATCACCATCACGTCCCGGTTCGTCAGTTCCCACGCCACCTCCGGGACGTATAACACCTCCGAGTCGGAAAAGTTGCGCCGCAACTGTGATGCCGATGCCGCTTCTCTCATCAAATCCAGTTCATTAAGCAGGGTCTTCTCAAACTCGGCGACGACCGCGCTGGGCTTCAGGCGTCTTGCGTCCCTGGAATAACGCTCCAGTGTCTCTGCGAGGATATTGATAATGCCGAGATCGCGGCTGATTAATCTTGTTATCCCGGGACGAATGACCTTTACGATCATCTTCCGGCCGTCCTTCAGCGTGGCGGCGTGTACCTGGGCCACCGAGGCCGATGCCAGCGGAGTTTCGTCAAAATCCCTGAATATGTCCTCAATCTTTTTTCCCAACGAGCGTTCTATGATCTCCCTGGCTATGCTGCCGGGGAATGGCGGCACCTTGTCCTGCAGCTTCGCCAGTTCCAGGGCGACGTCGTCGGGCAACATATCGCGCCGGGTCGACAGTTGCTGGCCGAACTTTACGTAAATGGGACCCAGATTTTCCAGGGCCAGACGCAACCTGACTCCCCTGGTTTCATCAAGCTTGCGGAACCAGTTCCATGGCAGCAGGCGCTGCAACCACCTGACCGAACGAAACAGGTGCAACGTGAAGACCAGTTCATCCAGTCCGTGTTTCACGAGCACACGCTGGATGGTCAGCAGTCTGAAAATTTGTCCTATAGTCAACATTGAACTGGATTTATGGGGTCAGAGTAAAAATTTATATCTGTAGTTTATATACTCTCTGTTTGAGGCGTTCCAGGTCATCGCGTAATTCGTCCACAGAGTTATTGAAGCGTTCGATTTCATCCCGTTCGGGCAATAATTCCGTTTCGTACAAGGCGTATTCGCTCAGGTCCAGTTCGATTTTATCTTTTAACTGCCGCAGAAAATCAGCGCCCATGCGCGCAAGGTTGGCTGCCTTGTGCGCCAGGGTATCTCCGAGCACGCGCGCGGCCTGCTCTTCCGGATCGATCTCGAACTTGCGCATGAGGCGTTGGAAATCCTGCGCCAGGCCCAGGTCGCCCCTGATTTCCAGGTCCCCGGCTACGGCCGGCCGGCCCTCCCCCGATGGGCGCAGGTAGGCCAGCAGGTTCAGGGGTGTGCCCCGGATCAGGACGTCTGCCTCGGCTGCGTGATCCGTTTCTATGCGCACGCCGTAATCCTGAATGAACAGGCTGATGGCGGGCTGTGCGGTATTGAGCAGTTCTACCTGGATTACCTTGCCTGAGAGACCGGCCAGTTCATCCAGGGTTTCCGGGTCCTGGGACAGCAGTTGGTTAATGAAGTGTTGCAGTGTTTGCATGATTTACTTTCAGTACTATCAGATTGTTGGGGTCAGAGTAAAAATTCTGCGAATTTCTTACTCTGACCCCTTGCTTTCCTGTCACCGGGGTATTTGATCATAACTTGTAACCCTGGTGCAGTGCGACGATGCCGCCGCTCAGGTTCAGGTAGTCGACGCGGGAAAAACCGGCCTCCTCCAGCATTGTTTTCAGGCTGTCCTGGTCCGGGTGCATCCTGATCGACTCGACCAGGTAGCGGTAGCTGTCGGGGTCCTGCAGCACCAGTTTCCCCATGGCAGGGATGGCATGGAACGAATAGCTGTCATAAACCCGTCTCAACAGGTCGGAAGTTACCCTGGAGAATTCAAGGACAAGAACCTGGCCGCCATATTTCAGCCCGGCGTGTATGGCGCGTAGCGCTGCCGGTTTGTCGGTCATATTGCGCAGGCCGAAAGCGAGAGTGGCGCAATCGAAGCTGTTGCCGGCAAACGGCAGCCGTTCCGCGTCTGCCCGCACGTAATGTACATCGCTGACCAGCCCCCTGTCCGCGAGCTTGTCCCTGCCGGATCTCAGCATGGCCTCGTTGATATCACACGAGACGACGTCACAACCCGACCGGTTCAGCAGGGCGGCAAGGTCGCCTGTCCCGGATGCGACGTCCAGTACCCTTGAGCCGGGCCGCAGGCGGGCCAGGTGGACACACAGGCGTTTCCAGTAACGGTGTATGCCAAAGGACATCAGGTCGTTCATCAGGTCATAGCGTGAAGCGACCGAACTGAAGACCTCGTCCACGCGCCGGGCTTTTTCTTCCCTGGGAACCTCCCGGAAACCGAAATCGACCGGCTCGTTCATAGGATTTGGGGGGTCAGAGTAAGAAATTCGTCAAAATTTTTACTCTGACCCCTTACTTTAAAATTGACTGTCTGGTTCATTGTACCTGGCGTGTGTAGCCTGCCTTTTCCAACGCGGCCAGGTAGGACTGCCAGTGGCGTTCCTGGTTTTCACCCAGTTGATACAGGTAATCCCAGGTATAGATGCCGGAGTTATGGCCGTCGTCAAAGCACAGTTTCAGCGCGTAACTGCCGACCGGTTCGACCGTGTCGATGTTCACGTTTTCCTTGCCCGTCTGCAAAATCTCCTGGCCGGGCCCATGCCCGCGCACTTCGGCAGAAGGCGAATAAACTCGCAGCAGCTCACAAGCCAGGCTGAAGCTTTTCCCATCGGGATATTCCAGCACCAGGCAGCGCGATTTTTTCTTCAGGCTGACGGATACGGGTCTCATGACCGCTCAGAGGATATACCGGGTCAGGTCCTCGTCCTTGATCAGGTCTTCGAGGTGGTCGTTCACGTAGCGGGCGTCTATTCTTATGGTTTTTTCTCCCTGGTCGGGCGCCTCGAAAGACAGGGTTTCCAGCAGGCGCTCCATGACCGTGTGCAGGCGCCGGGCGCCGATATTCTCCGTGGACTCGTTGACCTGCCAGGCGATTTCGGCAATACGCGCAATGCCATCCCCGGAAAATGACAGTTCAACCTGTTCGGTCTCCATGAGCGCCGAGTACTGCTGTGTCAGTGAAGCGTCGGGTTCGACCAGGATACGGCTGAACTCGTCCACGCCCAGGGCATCGAGTTCCACCCGTATCGGCAACCTGCCCTGCAGTTCGGGGATCAGGTCGGATGGTTTGGAAAAATGAAACGCGCCGGAGGCGATGAACAGTATGTGGTCCGTTTTCACCATGCCGTAGCGGGTCGTCACCGTAGAGCCTTCCACCAGCGGCAGCAGGTCGCGCTGCACGCCTTCCCTGGACACGTCCGCGCCGCTTACCTCGGCGCGGCGCGTCACCTTGTCAATCTCATCCAGGAATACCAGGCCGTTCTGCTCCACGTTCTCCAGTGCCCTGACCTTGATCTCATCCTCGTTCACCATTTTTGCAGCTTCTTCCTCTGCCAGGATTTTGAGCGCCTCCCTGATCCGCACTTTTCTGGTGCGCTTTTTTTCACTGCCCATGCTCTGGAACAGCCCTTGCAACTGGCTGGTCATCTCTTCCATACCCGGCGGCGCCATGATCTCCACACCGATGGCCGGCATGCTGACTTCTATCTCGACTTCCTTGTCATTCAGTTCACCGCTGTTCAACAGTGTGCGGAACCTCTCCCTGGTAGTGCTGGCCTGTTCTTCCTCCGTACCCATCCGGGCAGGCGGCAGAAGAATATCCAGCACCCGGTTTTCCGCGGCCCGTTCGGCCCGGTCCCGCACTTTTTCCATCTCTTCTTCACGGGTCATCTTGACGGCGACGTCTGCCAGGTCCCGCACAATGGATTCCACGTCCCTGCCTACATAACCCACTTCGGTAAACTTGGTCGCCTCAATCTTGATGAAAGGCGCGTTCGCCAGTTTGGCCAGTCGCCGGGCGATCTCCGTCTTCCCCACACCCGTAGGGCCGATCATCAGGATATTCTTGGGCGTGATTTCGTTTCTCAATTCCTCATTGACCTGGGCGCGCCGCCAGCGGTTGCGCAATGCAATCGCCACAGCCCGCTTTGCCGCGTCCTGGCCGATGATATGCTTATCCAGTTCCGCGACGATCTGTTTCGGCGTCAGTGCTTCCACTATTTTCTCGCTCCTTCGGAAGGCAGTTCTTCCAGGGTGATGTTACGGTTCGTGTAAATGCAGATGTCGGCAGCAATGTGCAGGGCTTTTTCGACAATCTCGCGCGCGCCCAGTTCCGTGTTTTCCAGCAGCGCCAGCGCGGCGGCCTTGGCATAAGCTCCCCCGGAACCGATAGCCATGATGCCGGTTTCAGGTTCTATCACGTCACCGTTGCCGGAAATCAGGAGCGAATTGGATTTGTCGGCAACGCACAACATGGCTTCCAGACGTCTCAACATCCGGTCCGTGCGCCAGTCCTTGGCCAGTTCGACGGCCGAACGCACCAGTTGGCCCTGGTGGGATTCCAGCTTGGCCTCGAAGCGTTCGAACAGGGTAAACGCATCCGCAGTCCCGCCCGCAAATCCCGCCATGACCTGTTCACGGTACAGCTTCCTGATCTTGCTGGCATTGCCTTTCATTACGGTATCACCGAGGGATACCTGGCCGTCTCCGCCAACAACCACTTTGTTACCCCGCCGCACCGACAGGATCGTTGTTCCTCTGAATTGTTCCATTTACTTTCTCCGAATCAGGCCGCGCATTTTATCACAAAGCAACCCCCAGGCTTTCGCAAATACTGCCGGCTGCTCGCTTCAGGCTATGCATGATGGAATCAATGGAGTCTGACCCCATTGATTCCACTAGTATGGTCAGGATTGGTTGGCCCTGTTGTATTGCCGTACCCGGTGCGGGGATGTCTGCAATGGTAAACCCGCCCTGGTCGCACCCGGTAAAAACCAGGTCCTCCGGCGCAAACAGGATGGCCTTGCCGACCTTGTGGCGGGGCGTTCGTTCCTCGATGGTGAGCGCCTGATTGTTACCGGCATCATAATGGTATTTGACTGCATGGCAGTCCAAAGCAAGTTCCAGTACTTCTACCGATGCGGTGTACCTGGGGTTGACTTCAACAGGGTAAATACTGTTCTGCCGTTTTATCGCGTCGACACCGAACAGTCCCTTGAGCTCAAATTCACCGGCAAGCACCTCCCCTATACGACACCATTGCTCGTTTTCGGTGCCGTTCAATTCCATTGGACCTATGCTGCCGCAATAACTGAATTCTCCGGCATGGAATTCGGGTAAACCGACCAACTGCCGCGTCACCCCCAACAGCCGGCAATGCCCCCGAGCGCCGATGAAGACTGCGGAAAAACTGTCGCCCCGCAGGTATTCCTGCAGGTAGTAGCGAGCATCAACGGGTTGCCCGTGATAGTGCCGGGTTCCAATCCCGCCGGCGCTTCGCAAAGGCTTCATCAGCCAGTCATTGATGGGGGGGGACGGGCCCCCGCTTACAACATGCTGAGGCATGCTTAAAGTCCGTCCCCGTTCAACCGCCCGTATCTCAGGGCAAGGAACCCTGTTCCGCCGCAACGCCTCGTATAATATGGACGGGTCCCGCACCCTGGAACAGACCGGTTTCGGGTTGCCCAGTAATTTTCGTTGCGCGCAAAGCTGTTCAAGAACGCTCGGATGATTCTCCATTGCGCCAGTAACCAGAAACGGCGCATCAGGCGCCCCGGCAATCAGTTCAACTGCCGCCTGCGGATAATCGGGTATGACATTTCCCGGGAAGCGCTGCCGCAGGTCTTCATCCCCGAACTGATCCAGCCAGTACGGTGCATATCCGGCCCTGTGCGCAGAAAAAGCCGCTGCTCTGGCACTGGCGCCGACAATGATTAGTGGGTTATCGCTCATGACATCATTATAATGGTGGCATTTAAGAATTCGGGGACGGATTTTAAGCATGCCCCCGCATGTTGTAAGCGGGGGTCCGTCCCCTTCCACCTACAGTTATGAAACATATCGTTATCTTCTCGGAGAACAACGGCTGGCATGAACAGCGGCTGGCAGACGCGTTCGGGCGCAACAGCTCACAGACACAGGTCGTTTCCTTAAGGGATTGCGGTATCGGTTATGAACAATCCCGCACGGGACTGAATATCCCCGGTTTTGTCGATGTCCTGCCGGACGCCGTTTTCGTGCGGGCCGTAGCCGCGGGCAGTTTTGAAGAAGTGACGTTCAGGCTGGACATCCTGCACGCATTGAAACACTGCGACGTCATTGTCTATAACGACGCCGTAAGCATCGAACGCACCGTGGACAAGGCCATGACCAGCTTCCTGCTCATGCAACACGGGGTCCCTGCGCCGCCCGTCTGGGTCTGTGAAAACGATGAAGCAGCCCACAGCGTCATTCATGCGCAACTGAAAAAAGGGCGCTCCATCGTACAAAAACCCCTGTTCGGCAACTGCGGGCGCGGCCTGCAACTGATCGACTCAGAAGATTATGAATTGGACGCGGAACTGATCAACGGTGTCTATTACCTGCAACAGTTCATCGACCAGGATGACCATAACGGACGTGACTGGCGGGTTTTTGTCATCAATCACCAGGCGATAGCGGCCATGGAACGCATCTCGGAACACTGGATCACCAACCGCGCCCGCGGCGGTGAATGCCTGCCGGCTGTTCTCACCCCGGCATTACGAGAGCTGGCCGAAGCGGCTTCGAAGGCAACGGGCATCCGCTACGGCGGCGTCGATATCATTCGCGATGCGCAGGGCAACTACCTGGTGCTGGAGGTCAACAGTGTGCCGGCCTGGCGCGGCCTGCAATCCGTCTGCCCGGCTGATATTGCAGAGCTGCTGGCTAAAGACCTGCTGTACAATCTTTCATCAGACTCCAGACCACGAACTGCCCGGGTTTGACTCATTACAAAATATCGCAGCCCAGAAATTTACGATTACGCAGTTTGCAGGCTTCCATGACTGAAAAACTCCCGGCAGCCGGATCAACGACAACATCACCCTCATTAGAAACGGCAGAGATGAGTTCTTCTTGCAATCGAACTGGTTTTTTGTGGGCGTGCCCATTGCGCTCGACAGTTTCAAGCCAGACATCAGGTATATTATGTATTTTCCAAACGCCTTTAGCGCGTCGGGGTTGCTTTTGAAGGATAATTAAATACTCACACCGTCGCCTGGTCCGGTATCCCATACCCATGCGTCCTTTATCCCAGGTCAACATGTCTACTACTTCCAGTTGTGTCCCATTCAGCCAATCAGTAAACCCGGTACATAAATGAAATTTGTCCATCCATAGGAACAAATGGCCGCTTGGAAGCAGAATGCGGTTTAAACCGGCAATAAACTGACAAATTATGTCTTCCGACATCTGTTTTAATGAACTTCTTGCTTTACCCCGGTCTTCTCCTTCATTTCCATATCCAAGCTTATCCAGTATCCCGCGATACTGGGGATCAAAAAATGCAACAGGGAAGCTGTCTTGTTGTAACCTGGAAAGAAACGTTAAACCATCCATTTTCAGACGGGTATCATATTTAAATCCATCGGGCAAATTAATACCGGGCGCACTGATTTTCCGTTCTTTGGAAAATACAGTTGGAGCAACTTGATCAGGATTGTGAAGCACTGACGATACCCTTCGGACCTTGAGACAACCGCCGGGCTAATCCGGCAACACTTCCGCGATAGCTACGCGACCGTCCGGCCTGCCCGTCAGCAGTTTGCGCAGGTCGAATACCAGGCTCAGCATGGCGGGGACGATGAACAGGGTAAACACGGTGGAAACCAGCAGGCCGCCGACAACTACGCCGCCTATACCGCGATACAGTTCCGAACCGGCGCCCGGCGCGACGATCAGGGGCAGCATGGCGAACGTGGAGGTACCGGCGCTCATGAAGATGGGGCGGATGCGGCTGTGCACCGCCTCCCTGATCGCGACGTGGGCTTCCATGCCATCTTTCCTGATAAAGTTAAGGGACTGGTGCACGATCAGGATGGGGTTGTTGACGACGGTGCCCAGGAGAATGATGAAACCCAGCATGGTCAACACATCCAGGGGTTGGTAGGCGATGGCCACATTGACCAGGGCCAGGCCGAGGAAACCACCCAGCGCGGCCAGGGGTACGCTGAACATGATGACGAAAGGATAAAGAAAGCTCTCGAACAGCGCGGACATGAGCAGGAAAGTGATGATCAGCGCCAGGATCAGGTTCCATTTCAACGCGTTGCCTGCGCTGACCAGCTTATCGGCGCTGCCGGACATCTCGATTCGATACAGCCCGTTGAACTCCTCCCGCTGCTTCATGGGGTCTATGATCTTCGCCTGTATGATTTCCATGGCGGCCTCAATCGGCATCTCCGTCTCCGGCAGGATGCGAATGGCGATGGTGCGCTCACGCTCCCTGTGGTTAATCTGCACCGGACCATAGGTCAGCGATACGTCAGCGATAGCGCCGAGCGTCACGAGGCGTCCGTCCGGCGTTGCGATAGGCAGTTGTTCCAGGGTATGGGTGTTATAGGCGATGCCTTCCTCGGCCTTCAGGCGTATATCGATCTCCTTGCCTTCGTACTGGTAATCACTGACCTTGGCGCCGTCCACCAGTGTGTCCACCGAGAAACCCAGATCACGATTGCTGATACCCAGTTCCGCGGCGCGGCGCCGGTCCACCACCACCTGGACCTCCGGGTTGCCAAGGTCCAGTCCGGGTATGGGAAAGACCTGGGCGCCCGGTAATACCCGGGGAGCAACAGCAAAAATTTCGCCGCCCATGGCAATCAGCCTGCCCAGATCCGGCCCCTTGATCTCCACGTCTATACTGCGGCCTTCTCCGCTTTCGTCTTCAAAGATACTCCATTGTTGCAGTATCGGTATGGCGCCCGGAACACTTGCCAGGGCCTGCTGGAAGATGGGGATCAACTCGTTGGTCCGCAGCGGTTCATTCGGGCTGACGCCCAGGAATATCGTCTCACCTTCAAACCCGAAAACAAACGTATTCAACCCGCCGCCGGGCAGGTTTTCTGCTTCCGGCGTGCCGGGGGGATAGGACTTGAAGTCTTCCATGGCGACGGAAAACTCGTCATGTATCTTCATTCGCTCCGTCACGGTATATCCCGGCGGAGGCAGGAGCAGGCCGAACAGGAAATCGGTATTACCCGTAGGCAGGTATTCCGTTTTAGGTTTTATGGCGATACTTATGACCACTGCCAGCGCCACCACCACGCTGACGATGAGTATCCGGCGAATGACCGATGCGTTTATCCAGTAAGACAGAGATGCTATCCCGTCCCTTATGGCCGCAGCCAGCCGGACCCCGCCCCATAGCTCGTGGAAACCGCCGCCCCTGCCGGCAACCCTGAGCATGCGGGCCGACATGGTGGGAATAACGGTAGTCGCCACGATCAGGCTCAGACCCACGGCGCAACTGATGGCCACGGCGATATCGGCAAATAACTGTCCTATTTCCTCTTCCATCAGGATCACCGGGGCAAATACGGCGATGGTTGTCAGGGTACTGGCGAGCACGGCTCCCCAAACTTCCCTGACTCCGTCACAGGCCGCGCTGAAGGTTGATTTCCCGGTCTGCCTGTGACGGTAAATGTTCTCCAGGACGACGATGGAATTATCCACCACCATGCCGGTTGCAAAGGCCAGACCGGCCAGACTGATGACGTTTATCGTTTTATTGAACACAGCCATCATCAGGAAGGTGCCGATAACACTGATGGGAATAGTGAGTGCAGCGATAAGGGTGCTGCCCGCGCTGCGCAGGAAGACCACCAGCACGAGAATGGCCAGGGTGCCGCCGATAATGAGGTTGTTGCGCACCAGGTCTATTGAACTGTTGATGTAACGGGTCTGCTCCCAGACAAGGTCCAGGTAAAGCCCCCGGGGAACCAGTAATTCCTTGTTGAGCCTTGCCACCCTTTGCTTCACCTCAGCCATGATATCCAGTACGTTGGCGCCGACCTGGCGCTGTATATTCATCGCCATTGTCTTGTTATTCAGACTGAATATAGCGCCTGTGGGTTTTTCATGGGTGATTTCCACCCGGGCCACGTCACGCAGGTAAACGGGAACGTTATTGAGATTGGCGATGACAATGTTTCCCAGGTCCTGCGGACTCCGGTATTCACCCAGGGTACGCACGATATAGCGCCGCTTGCCTTCGTCGAAATCACCCCCGCTGTAGTTGCGGTTTTCCCGTTCTATGGCATCGGCGAGTTCAACCAGCGTAACCTGGCGCAGGGCCAGTTTTGCCGGGTCGGCGATGACCTGGATTTCCGTTTCCCGCCCGCCGTACATATTCGCCGCAGATACGCCTTCCACCCGCTCCAGGTCGGGCATGACGTAATCATCGATGAAGTCATACAGTGTTGAAATATCCCCTTCGAAGCCGTTTTCCGGAGTGGGGGCAATCTGAAACCAGGCTATCGCTCCGGAAACGCCTGCCTGACCGGATATAATCGGCTTCTCGACATTGGTCGGATAGGATTCAACCTGGTCAAGGCGGTTCGACACCTTGAGCCGGGCCGCATCCTTGTCGGTCCCCACCTGGAACCGCAGCGTGATAACGCCTATGCCGTCCCGACTCTCGCTACGCATTCTGACCAGCCCTTCCAGGGATTTAAGCTCTTCCTCCTGCTCGTCGATGATATCCCGTTCTATCTCAAGGGGGCTGGCCCCGGGCCAGATGGTAGTCACCGTTATTTCCGGCTTGTCCACATCCGGGGCCAACTGTACCGGCAGGTTGATCAGGGCAACAACGCCGAACAGGATCAGGAACAGAACGCCCACCGAGGTGGAAACCGGGTGACGGATACAGGACTGTATGAGGTTCATGGAGGCGGGTACGGCAACAGCTCGGCCTGTACGGGCTGGCCGGGCTGCAACCGTTCGTTACCACGGATGATCACCTTGTCTCCCGGGGCGACGGCGCCGTTCACCACCGACCATACACCCATGGCGCCGCTGACCGTAACCGGCGCCGGGACGGCGCTACCCCGATCGATCAGGAATACCATGGTGTTGTTGCCCATCCGCACAATGGCGTCTTTGGGCACCAGCGTGCCGGGAACGGACTCTCCGATGGGGAATGCCGCCCGGGCGATCATGCCGGCGCCGATTTGGGCACTGGGTTCCCGCAACCGCAGTTTTACCGGAAACGTGCGCGCACGGGGGTCGGCGCGTGGAATTATGGCGCGGATATACGCCGCGAACTCCCGGCCGGGCATCGAATCAAACGTGACGTTCACATTGACGCCTGACTTCAGTCCGTTGAAATACTTTTCCGGCACGTCCACGTGGACTTCCTGGGTATCCGTCGACAATACTTCCAGCACCCTGCTGCCTGCCTCACTCCATTGCCCCACCTCGGTATGGCGGGCAACCACTACGCCGTTGAACGGGGCGCGGATTGTGCTGCGCTCAATGTCAAACCGGATACTTGCAACCTCCGCGCGCAATGTTTCAATCCGGCCCTCCCAGGCATCGAATTCATAGCGAGCTTCATCCAGTTCCTGGCGCGAGATAGCGTTTCTCTCGATCAACCCCCGGTAGCGCTCCAGGCGGGTTTCAGCCAGTCTACGACGCGCCTGCGCCTCTTTCAGGCGAGCCTGCGCGGCTTGCAGGCTCAACTCCAGCGGCGTAGTACGCAACATGACCAGGGGTTGACCTGTGGTGACCCGTTCTCCTTCCCTCACCTTGAGTTCCGTCACCAGGCCGCTTATTTCACTTGCCAGGACGCTGACATTGGGCGCTTCCAGGTAACCCGGCAACTGTACGGTCTGCATCACAGGTTTATTGAGCGCTTCCGTGTACTTGACCGGTGTCGCCTGTTGCCTGGAATCCTGCCCGGGCGCCTGCGCAGCCGCACAGGACAGAAGAAGGACGGTGCCTAGCTTAGCAAACTGGAATAAACGCATAATTACGGGCTAGGAACCGTCGGTCACTTCGTCCAGCCGGCCTGTGGCGCAGTCGTAGATAAAACCGCGTATCCGGTCCTTGTGGAGGATAAACGGATTGACGCGGATGCGGGCCATGGATTGGCGCACATCCTGCTCCAGATCTGCGAAAGCTTCCAGCGCAAACGCGGGGCGCAGTCCGGTATCGGCTTCTATCGCATCTTTTACGGCGTCATCGCGAAAGGTGAGCATCCCGCAATCCGTATGATGGATCAGCACTATTTCCCGGGTCGCGAGCAGGCGCTGGGAGATGACCAGTGAGCGGATTACGTCCTCGCTGACCACACCGCCGGCATTGCGTATGACATGGGCGTCGCCTTCTTCAAGACCGAGAATCCGGTACGGGTCCAGGCGCGCATCCATGCAGGCTACCACCGCCAGTTTACGCGCCGGCGGCCCGGGCAGGTTGCCCTTGTCAAAATTTTCGGCATAGCGGGCGTTATTCAGCAGAAGTTCGTCTATCAGGGACATTGCGGTGCATGCTTGTGAAAATACCTGCTCTACAGGTTATCACATGGTGCTGCCGGAGGCAGCTTTATTTTCGGAAAAAGAGGGTTAATTCAACAGGTTCAGCACTTCGTCATGCAACTGCTTACCGGTAGCGGCAACGATCAGTCCGCCGTTCAGCGCGGCGTTGCCCTGCCAGTCGGTAATGATGCCGCCGGCGCCTTCCACGATGGGGATCAGCGGCATGATGTCATAGGCTGACAGACCGCCCTCGATAACCAGGTCCACATAACCACAGGCCAGCATTCCATAGCCCAGACATTCCGTTCCATAACGGGAAAAACGGCACCCGGCAACCACGCGCATGAACTTTTCCCGCGCTTCACTGGTAGGGTACATGGCCGGATGGGTACAGCACACAATGGCTTCCGCCAGGCGTACCTGTTCCCGCACCGTGATCCGGGACCGCCGCTGCCGGCTTATGAAGTGCGCCGTCCTGCCGTCACCTATCCAGGTTTCACCGGTGTAGGGCTGGCGCATGGCGCCGGCCAGGCACTCATCGGCCTGTTTCAACCCTACCAGGACCCCCCACATGGGGGTGCCGGAGATGAACCCGCGGGTGCCGTCGATGGGATCGATCAACCAGGTAAGCGAAGCGGTTCCCTGTGTTATGCCGAACTCCTCGCCGATGATGGTATGGCCGGGAAATTCGGCGGCAATTCCCGCGCGGATGAACTCTTCCGTTTCCCTGTCGGCCCGGGTGACCGGATCGAAAGATTCTCCCTTCAGGTGTTTGTCCGTTACCACCAGGTCACTCCGGAAATACCTCAGTGGAATTTCACCGGCCTGTTCGATAAGACCCTCCAGGAAAGGCATATAGCCGGAAGAGGTTCGGGTATTATTCATTCACGGTACACGGCGGTTATCCCGCACTGATTCCAGGTATTCTTTGCCCGTTCTGAGCATGCTGTGTTTCCTCCGGTCTTATGGCAAGTTACCCGTTCTTACAGTACCATATCTGTACAATTTATGGGGTCAGAGTAAAATTTCTGCGAAATTCTTACTCTGACCCCTGCAATTCACCGACCTCTTAACCTCGAGAATAATGAAAAAATTTCTTCGCGAGACCAATCTCGATACTGACAGGTTCCGCAACGGGATGGCGCAACTGACCGGCGCAGTGAATATCATTGCCACCCGTAACGGCGACATCCGCTCGGGGTTGACCGCCAGCGCGGTCTGCTCTTTTTCAGCGGAGCCTCCGCGCCTCCTGGCATGTGTGAACTTCAGCGGCAACAGTTTCCAGCATATAGCGGAGAGCCGCTGCATGAGCGTCAACGTACTGGCGCAGAGCCAGGAACACCTTGCTAAACACTTTGCGGGCATGCTCGGCGAAAACCCCGAAGACCGTTTTAAATTCGGAAAATGGACGGAACTGGTTACCGGGGCGCCGGTGCTGCAGGAGGCCCTGGCAGGTTTTGATTGCACTGTAGAGGAAATGCTGGTCGCCCATACCCACGCGGTCATTATCGGCGAGGTAAAAGAGGTGATCGTCAACGGCGGCAAGAAACCCCTGCTCTACCTGAACAAGGCATTTACCACCACCATGGGTCATTACGATGACCTGAACCTGGATTACAGCATGTCACCGTGGTATTGAAATTAAGGGGTCAGAGTAAAATTTCTGGCGAAATTCTTACTCTGACCCCGAAAGATTGGAGACCACTGGAACACAGGGGTCGGAGTAAGAATTTCGAAGAAATTTTACTCTGACCCCATCTGTTATTCGCGCAGATTGCCCCTCTTGA
Organism: Gammaproteobacteria bacterium; assembly: GCA_022826885.1. Classification (GTDB taxonomy): domain Bacteria; phylum Pseudomonadota; class Gammaproteobacteria; order Eutrophobiales; family Eutrophobiaceae; genus JAAXHV01. Next base: position 12,718 of record JAJDUB010000070.1, on the reverse strand, counting down.
GGGAGAAATACACGCCGATGAAACAAAGCGCGGAGGCCGCAATAAAGCTGGCGTTGATGCTGGCAAGCAACTGGCCGTGCTGTTCCGGGGAGAACTGAACCGGGCCCAGCATCAAGGCGAAGACCAGGGTTACGATTCCCATACTGAACATCTGTCCGATTACCCGCATGGTCGCTACCGTCCCGGAGGCCGCGCCCAGGTATTTCCTGTCAACGGAACTCAGGATGGCGTTGGTATTCGGTGACGAGAACAGAGAAAACCCGAAACCGACCAGCATCAGGGTCAAGACAATAAGTTCGGTCTGCGTCAGCGTGTCTGCCGCAGCCAGCATGGCGAGGCCGATTGCCGTCAGACCCATTCCTGAAGATGCGATGAGACGGGGTTCATAGTGATCCGACATTCTGCCGGCCACAGGGGAAAACAGGGTCATGACCAGGGGCTGGGAAATCATGATCAGCCCGGCAAGCTGGGGAGTAAATTCCCTGATATTCTGCAGGTACAGGCTCATTAAAAACGTCACGGAAAAGGTGGAGGAATACATGATCAACGCAGCCACGCAGGAGTAGGTCAATACCGGGTTGCCCGAGAACAGGTTGACGTCGAACAGGGGATACTCCAGGCGCTTTTCGTACCTGAAGAAAACCGCGAAGCCGATGCCGCTCAGCAGGATCAGGACAAAGCCTGTCGCTGCGGGCAGGATCGAGAAGCCGTACATCAGGGCAATCACGGCGGTGCCGTAGATAAACGCGCCGGGCACATCGAACTTCTGTCCCGAGGGACCGCGCCACTCTCCCTTCAGGTTAACCAGTCCCAGGATGATGACCAGCAGGACTACCGGGACGTGAAATACAAATACCCCGCGCCAGCCGAATTCCTGGGTAACCAAACCGCCGGCGAAAGGCCCGCAGGTCAGGCCCAGGTACACCGAAGAAACGGACAGTCCCAATACTTTTCCGCGTTTTTCCGGGGGGTAAACCGAAGACAGTATGGCGATGCCGGTACCGAACAGCATTGCCGCGCCCATGCCCTGCAATGCCCGGCACAGGATCAGCAACAGGGCAGACTGGGCCATGGAAGCAAGAATCGATGCGACGGTCACCGTCGTCATACCGGACAGGAACAGTTTCTTGCGCCCGTACATGTCGCCCAGCCGCCCGAACGGCAACAGGAATACGCCGCTGGACAACAGGTATGCCAGGGGCACCCAGCTTGCGGTTATCGCGTCCATTTTCAACCCCTGGGCGATAGTGGGGATGGCCACGTTTACTGCCGACAACATCAGGGGGGTGATAAACGCTCCCAGGCAAACGATCGTGAGCGCCGTTCTCTGGAGGGTTTGCTCAGAGGTTCCCAAGATAATCTTCTGCCAGGTTCGTGACCAGTTCAATGATGTACGGGGTCATCTCCCTGGCGGTTTCCGTCTCCGAGCGGGTGTGCATCCAGCCCAGGTACGTGGTTGCGCGCGCCATCAGCAATACCGGAAACCATGCCAGGTGATCGTCCGGCAACGGCCTGTTTTGCCGGTACCCCGCAACCAGCGCCTCCTTTGCCATGGCAAAATGCCCGGTGCCGTGCAGGAATATAATCGAGGTGGCAATGTCGAACAGGTGCCAGCCGTAGCCGCAATCGTCGAAATCGATCACCCGGATGCCGTCCGCGCCGGTAAGGACATTTTCAAACACCAGGTCCGCATGGATTAAACCATAAATGTCCGGCGCCGTTCCCAGTTCCGTCAACCCGGCGCGTAACCTGTCCCTTACTTCAAGCATCATGTCCCGCTGCCGGGCGCTCAGGGCCGGCAGTTCCCAGAAACGGCCCCAGAACGGCGCTTCGCCGGTGAGGCCATCAACGTCCCAGGCATGCCGGGTAAAGCCTTCCGGCGCCTGCCATTGCGAGGCATGGTTGTGCATCTTCGCCATGGCGCTGCCCAGGGTTTCAAAGCGGGCGCGTATCTGGTCCGGGGAACCCTCCAGTCCCTCCTCCACGCTGCCCAACTGTTCGCCCTCAATCCAGTCGACGACATCCACCTGGCGCGGTTCCGGCACGCCGGGAGACTCCACGATTTCAAACATGCGCCCGTTCCTGGAACAGCGCGGTTCCGGCGTCAGCACGCCGTACTCTTTCAGGCCGGTTATCCACTGCCATTCGGATCGCAATTCGGCGTCGCTGTGGTACCCCGCGCGGTGCACGCGTATTACGAGCTTCTCATTCGCGGCGCGGTCGGTGACTGCATAGACGGCATTCTCACGCAGCTTGAGAAGGCTAAGTGCCGAGTTGCGATCAATATCCCACAAGGGCAACGCGTCCCGCACCAGGGTCTCATAGCGTTTTTCGAGTTCTGTAACGGGAAGTTGATAAAAGTCGCTCATTTCGGCCTCGGCAGAAAACCGATCTCATCCTGCAGGGCTTTCCCGATTGCCAGCAACCTGCGGTCGGAGCCGGCCGGCCCTTCCAGGCAGATTCCGGCGGGCATCCCGTTGGGAGCCAGACCCGCGGCCACGCACAAGCTGGGGATTCCCGCATTGCTGGAAGGGTCGGTACTGCGGATGATGGTCGCCATTGTCGGGTGTGTCGAACCATTCAGTTCAATGGTGCTGTCATGACCTATGGGCGGCGCAGTCAACGGTGTCGCAGGGATGACCAGGGCATCCAGCCCGTTATCGGTAAAACACGCGGAAAACAGCGCCTGCAACTGCGGCCGATGCGTATGCAGCGCTTCTTCGTAGACCGCCTTACTGACGGCGCCGGACACGACTGCGTTATACGCCTCTTTCACGTCCGGGCTGGCTATCTGCGCCAGCACGTCCTCGATGGCGATACCGGGCGCAAAATCGGCAAGGTACTGCGACATGTCGCGTTTCGCCTCATACAGCACAACAGGGAAACTCACCTTTTCGTTCAGGTCAGCCACCCCGTCAAGGTCTACTTCCACCAGGGACTTGCAGGATGCAGCGAGGAGGTCGAGGACAGCCTCGATAACACCTGCGACACCCGGTTCTAGGTTCTCGTAATAATATGCGCGGGGAACACCCAGCCTGACGTCCGCCAGACTGACTCTCTCCACAGGAGACGGGTCTCCGGCCATCACCCGGTCCAGCAGTTGCAAGTCTTCAACCGCCCTGGCCATGGGCCCCGGCGTATCGCGGGTTGCGGAGATTGGTATTATCCCTGCAGCGGGGTAACGGCCTCCTGTAGGCCTGAACCCGCAGATACCGCAGAAGGCTGCCGGTAGGCGCGTCGACCCGCCCGTATCCGAACCAAGCCCGGCGGGCAGTATCCCGGCGCCAATGGCAACCGCAGTGCCGCCGCTGCTGCCTCCCGGTATGAGGTCGGGGTTATAGGGGTTGCGCGCCGGGCCGAACGCGGGGTTGTTGTTGGTGACGCCAAAGGCCAGTTCGTGCATGTTGGACTTGCCGAAAGTGACGGCGCCGGCATCAAGCAGCAACCCGGCGACAGGAGCATCCGCCGGCGGGACATTCCCCTTCAGCGCCGGCGTGCAGCCCGTGGTGGGCAGGCTGACGGTATTGATATTGTCCTTCAGCAACAGCGGTGCGCCCAGCAGTTCAGGATTGCCGTTGTCCCGCCGTTGCCGGTCCCGCTGCGCCGCAGATTCCAGTACGGACTGCTCATCCAGGCATACCAGCGCATTCAGGTGCGCCGTTTCCCTGTGACGCTCAAGCATGGCCTGAACATACTCGACCGCGCTGAATTCCCCGGCCTGCATCCGTTCCAGGGCCTTGACCAGTGTCAGGTCAAGGATGCTCACGGTACTTTCGCAAAATTCTGTCCCTTCCCTGCTTACTGTTATTCAGAATTCGTAGCCGGCCTGTATATACCATTCCCGGCCGCGATGGAATGCCTGCTGGGTATAACCGAAGGAGTCCAGGTAGAGGGAGAATATAGAGTAATTTTCGTCGGTGAGGTTGTCCACACCGCCGGAGATGGACAGGCCGCTGTTGCGCACGTCCCAGCGCACGCTGGCGTTGAGCAGGTGCAGGTCGTCCTCCACCAGCGCAGGATTAGGCACGCCGAAACTCAAGGGTACGCCGGCAAACGGCCCGCCGGGCAGGACGTCACCGCCCAGGCGCGGGATGTTGTTTCCGCTGGTGCCCCAGTCCGTGCGATACGACCATTCGAAGCGCGGGGTCAGGTAGCCCAGGTCGCCGATGGCGAACTCCTTGTAAATTTGCGCATTTGCCGTCCACTTGGAGATATGCTGGAACGGGCTGTCCAGGGTCAGCCCCTGGACCGTGCCCGCCAGCCCGGTGCGGTCGGTATCGGTCATCCCCGCGCTGCCGCTGATATACCAGCCTTCCGCAGGGTTCAACAACGCTTCCATCTCTATCCCGAACACCTCTGCATCACCGGCGTTGCTGGCAAAAGGCCCGAACCGGGACGGGTCGGCCACCAGCAGTTGCAGGTCGGTATAATCGGTAAAAAAGACCGCCACATTGAAGCGCAGGCGATCATTCCAGCCGTCGAACTTGAAGCCGCCCTCATAGGACGTGACGAATTCGGGTTCGAAACTCGGCGTGCTGAGTTCAGGGGGGAAGATGCGTTGCGTGTAACCGCCGGACTTGAAGCCCTCGGAATAGGTGAAGTAGGTCATCAGGCTGTCATTCCAGCGATAGGACAGGTTCACCATGGGCACCAGTTCCGAGGCCTTATTCGAGACCCATTCGAACGGCAGCGGCCGGTCGCCGATCCCGCAAACCGGCAAGCCGGGGTTAAACGGCATCGGGACAGCCGATGGCGGACAATTAAGGGGCAAAGGACCTATCGGAAACACTTCAATAAACTGGTCAGGCAGGTAATCGCGCGTATCCTCGGTGTAGCGCAGGCCGAAGGTCAGGTCCAGCCTGTCGTTGAAATGCCAGGTGCCCTGGGCAAAAACGGCCCAGGAATCCGCGTCATAATGGCCACCGGATTGCAGGTACACCTGGGAAAACCGCACCGGGTTGATGTTCTTGCCGTCTTCCTCAAAATAATATCCCCCGATGATCCAGTCCAGGCGGTCGGCAAAACTGGTGCCCAGCACCTGCAATTCCTGGCTGAACTGTTCATGCTGGTAGATGTCGATGAGGTAGGAAACCCGGAGCGGGGAACCGTCCTGGTCACCTTCAAAATGGCCCTCAAAACCGCGCAGCGAAGTTATTGATTTCACCTTGAGGTTCTCGTTGATCTGCCAATCGACGGTCAGGCCCGTGCCCCAGACGTCCAGTTCCTGGAAGGAAGGGTCGCTGCTGTAATTCAGCTTCTTCTCGCCGTTGTCGATATACTGCTGGTTGTAACAGACCGGGTTATTGGCATTCTGCGGTGAAAAACAGGCGAGGAACTGGAACGGGAACCCGCTGGGATGGATCACGTTGAAGAACTCTCCGCCAGGGAACGAGGCCGGGCCGCCGGAGGCCAACTGGGCAGCGATGGTATTGGCCGCCAGGGTCATGGACGGCCCGCCTCCGGTCAGTACGCCGACGTTGAGCGGCTGAATACCGGTGAGCACGTAAGGATTGCCGTTCTCCCTCTCGACACTGTAGTCCACGGACCAGTTGATATCGAGGTTGTCATTGGGCTGCCAGCGCAACGCCCCGCGCAGCGCCACCACGTCCTGGTCGCCCAGGTCTTCCCCGTCAACCACGCGGGTGACATAACCGTCCTGGTTGAAGGTGGCCGCGGACAGGCGGGCAAAGAACTTGTCAGTGAAGGGTATATTGACGGAGCCCCTGACGTTGAAGCGATCATCGGTGCCGTACTTGACATCCACCTTGCCGCCGAACTCACCGTCGGGTTTTTTACTGCTTAGGGAGATGGCGCCGCCGATGGTGTTGCGGCCAAACAAGGTGCCCTGCGGCCCGCGCAGCACCTCTATCCGTTCCAGGTCAACGATATCGAGCACCGCGCCCACGGAACGGCCCAGGTACACGCCGTCCACGTAGATGCCCACGCCGGGGTCGATGACCGGGGTGAAGTCATTCTGGCCGATGCCGCGGATATACACCGCGGCGTTGGTGACGTTGGAGTAGGTGGGCGATTCGTTCAGCACCAGGTTGGGCACGAACTGGTCCAGCCTGTCGATCTCGGTCACGCCGCGGAAGTCCAGGGCCTCGCCGGTGAACGCGGATACCGCAATGGGCGCGTCCTGCAGGTTTTCCTCGCGTTTGCGGGCGGTGACTACAATTTCCTCTATGAGCGCGGCACTTCGGCCCTGCGCATGTGCCGGGTTCAGGACGGCCACGGCATCCATGAACACAATTGCCGCTACCACTGCCGCAACTGTGAAATGCGTATGAATATTTCGTCTCATCATTACTGATACCTGGTTACTTGAGAGTGTGGGGATGTGTGGGATATGTGGAGTCAGATGATACTTGACTCGTAAAACAATCTCAACAGTTTACCTGTTCCTGCTCCACGCCTGGAAACTGCTGCCCGACCGGGCCAGTTGTTCCAGTAACGGGGCCGGCGTCCACCACAGGTCGCCGTAGCGGGCGCGGTATTTTTCAACCGCGGCAAGCACATTATCAATGCCGGCCATATCGGCGTACTTCATGGGTCCGCCGCGGTAACGGGGCATGCCGTAACCGTTGACGAAGATCACGTCGATATCGCCCGGCCGTATGGCGATGCCTTCTTCCAGCACCCGTGCACCCTCGTTGATCATGGAATACAGCAGACGTTCGATGATCTCTTCATCGCTGACCTCTATTTGCCGCACACCCAGCGCCTGCGCCTCACGCCGGGCGATCTCCATGACCTCCGGGTCCGGCACGGCTTTCCTGCCCTCGTAGCGGTAAGTCCCGGCCCCGGTCTTCTGGCCCTGACGCCCCATTTCTGTGAGGACGTTGATCATGCGGCAGTAAACCGGGTCATCCGGCCGCTCCCGCCATTCGTTGTTCAACTTGTAGAACACGTCGAGGCCGGACAGGTCCATGACCGCGTGCGGGCCCATGGCCATACCCCAGTCATAGGCAACCCGGTCGACGCGCTCCGGCGGGATGCCTTCCAGCATCATCAGTTGCGCCTCCCTGATATACGGGAAGAACATGCGGTTGCCTACGAAGCCGAAACAGACTCCCACCAGGACGCCCACTTTACGTATCTTTTTTGCGGTGGCCATGGCCGTGGCGATAACGTCAGCGGCAGTCTGTTCGCCGCGTACGATCTCCAGCAGTTTCATGATGTTGGCCGGCGCAAAGAAATGCATGCCGATCACGTCCCCGGGGCGTTTCGTCACCACGGCGATCTCGTTCAGGTCCAGGCTGGAGGTATTGCTTGCCAGGATGGCGCCCTGTTTGCAGACCCCGTCCAGCTTCGTAAACACCTGTTTCTTTATCTCCATGTTCTCGAAAACGGCTTCGATGACCAGGTCGGCCCCGGCGACGCCTGCATAATCGGTGGTCGGGGTAATCATGCCCATGGCCTGTTCCAGTTGCGCTTCGGTCATGCGCCCCTTGTCGACGGCGACACCGTAGTTTTTCCGGATTACACCCAGTCCGCGCTCCAGACCGGCCTGGTCCACCTCCAGCACCGTAACCGGTATGCCGGCATTGACGAAGTTCATGGCGATGCCGCCGCCCATGGTGCCGGCGCCGATGACGGCCACACTGTTTATATCCCTGACAGGTGTGGTTTTGGGGACATCAGGTATCTTGGCAACCTCCCGTTCCGCAAAAAACAGGTGCCGCTGCGCCTGGGAATGGGTGGACTCCTTGCATTCATCGAACAGGCGCCGTTCCGTCCTGAAGGCGTCCGAGTAGGATTCATTCACGGCTGCCCGGACGCATTTCACGATCTGGAACGGGGCAAAGAAACCCCGGGCCTTCCTGGCAAGTTGTTGCTCATACTCCGCATAGAATTCATCGTCCATGTCTGCGGCGTCATGAATTTCCAGTTGGCTGACCCGTTTCAGCGGCGCGCCGCCGTCCAGCAACTCCCTGGCCCAGGCGATGGCGCCGGCGCGCAAATCTCCCTCGACAATCTTTTCGATTATGCCGGACTCCAGGGCTTCAGCGGCGCCGACCTGTCGGCCCGAGGTCATCATCTCCAGTGCTTTGCGCGCGCCGGAGAGGCGCGGCAGGCGTTGCGTGCCGGTAGCCCCGGGCAGGAGGCCGAGATGGACTTCCGGGAGCCCCACCCTTGCGGTCGGCAGCGCGCAGCGGTAATGGCACCCCATGGCCGTCTCCAGGCCGCCGCCCAGGGCGGTGCCGTGGATGGCGGCAACGACCGGTTTCTCTGAGGCCTCGAATTTCTCCACCACGTCCGGCAGCCAGGGATCCACAATGGGTTTGTCGAATTCGGTGATGTCCGCGCCGGCTATGAAAGTCCTGCCTGCACAGATCAGCACCGCGGCCCTGGCCGTGTCATCGGCCGCCAGCCTGTCCAGCGCCTCCCAGCAGCCTTTCCTGACTGCCGCGGACATGGCATTAACGGGAGGGTTATCAATGGTGATGACGGCAATGCCGTCTGTGACTTCGTAACTGACTGTGGCTGGCATGGATGGTTCCTTCTTGACCGTTGTTATGGAAAGGTAGTAATCCTAATAGGTAACGGTTGATATGACAACCGTCCGGATAGAAGGGAGGATGGATGGGGTCAGAGTAAAATCCTCGTTATCGTGGCCGGTGGCACAGTCGGGGGTGATTTTACTCTGACCCCTGCATTCTCTTACGTCAGGCAGGGATGGGCAACTCCGTTCTTTTGGTCACCGCGCGCAGGGCGAAGCTGGACCTGACCCGCGCGACGCCGGGTAACGAGGTCAACTGTTCGTGATGGATCCGCTCATAATCGGCGGCGTCGGCCACGACAACCCGCAACAGGTAATCGTATTCGCCGGACATCAGGTAACATTCCATGACCTCGGGCACCTGGACCAGGGCGGCTTCGAATGCATCCTGGTCTTCCCGGCGCTGGCGGTTCAGGGCAATTTCCACGAAGACGTTGCCCGGCAAGCCGACTGCCGCCTGGCTGATCAACATGGCATAGCCGCCGATGACGCCTGCGTCTTCCAACAACTTGACCCGCCGCAGGCAGGCGGACTCGGACAAATTGACCTGTTCCGCCAGCCTGACGTTGCTGATTCGGCCGTCCATCTGCAGCTCATGCAGGATAGCTCGATCTGTCCTGTCAAGTGACAACATAAAAATTTAATTCCCTGAATATCTTAATTAATAGAAGATAATTCTAATTATACATCAAATTACCTAATAATTTGCAAAGAAATTCTTTGTGTTTTTCGCTAGGATCACAGTACTTTCGACACACTTGACCCGGGTAGAATGCAACATGCAGATCGGAGTGCCTAAAGAAACCAAAAACCACGAATATCGCGTGGGTTTGACGCCGGCGGGTGTGAATGAACTGGTACAGGCCGGGCACCGGGTCGTGGTTGAGACCAATGCCGGCAATGCCATCGGCATGTCAGATGCCGACTACACCAGCGCCGGCGCCGGCATCGCAAACAGTGCGCGCCGGGTCTTTGCCGAGGCCGACCTGATCATCAAGGTAAAGGAACCGCAAACCGATGAATGCCGGTTACTGCGCCCGGGACAGACCTTGTTTACCTACCTGCACCTGGCGCCGGACCCGATCCAGACCCGCTTGCTCCTGGACTCCGGCGCGATTGCCATTGCCTATGAAACGGTCACGGCGTCGGACGGCACACTGCCCCTGCTCGCTCCCATGAGTGAGGTGGCGGGACGGCTGTCCGTACAGGCCGGGGCGCACTGCCTGGAAAAAGCGCAGGGCGGCGCCGGAGTCCTGCTGGGCGGCGTGCCCGGCGTGGCGCCGGCCAGGGTGCTGGTCATCGGCGGCGGTGTGGTAGGCGATAATGCCGCGGCCATGGCCCTTGGGATGGGCGCTGACGTGATCCTCCTGGATTGTTCCCTGCCGCGCCTGCGCCAGCTTGACGCAGAATACGGCGGGCGGGTCAAATGCGTTTACTCAACCCGTGAAGCCATAGAAGAGTACGCATTGCAGGCAGATCTGGTCGTCGGCGCGGTGCTCCGCCCCGGCGCCACCGCGCCGAAACTAATCGGCAAAGACCTGGTCAGGCGTATGAAACCGGGTTCGGTCCTGGTTGACGTTGCCATAGACCAGGGAGGCTGTTTCGAGACATCCCGGCCAACCACGCACCAGGAGCCTGTCTATATCGTCGACGGCGTTGTTCACTACTGCGTCGCGAACATGCCCGGCGCAGTCCCGCATACTTCCACACTGGCTCTCAACAACGCGACCATGCCCTATATCAGGACGCTGGCCGACAAGGGAATCAATCAGGCCTTGATGGATGACCGGGGCCTGCGCAACGGCCTGAACGTCTACCAGGGTCGAGTCACCTGTGAAGCAGTGGCCAACGACCTTCATTATGACTACCTGCCGGCCGTGGAGGCGCTGGCAGCATAGGAGTGTTGCAGGGGTCAGAGTAAGAAATTCGAAGAATTTTTACTCTGACCCCACCTGTCCGACCGGAGTTAGCGGGAACTATTGACTGATAGTTAAAAATTTTCTGTTTTAACGGAATTTTTCGGTATAATGCGCATTTTTTCCGGTAGCCCCCCGTTTCTGCTCTTTCCCCCCCAATGAGAGGAGATATGGAGGGGCTGCCACCTTATCGAATGAATTGAGGGGTCAGAGTAAGAAATTCGAAGAATTTTTACTCTGACCCCCTATATTCCCGACCTTTAATACATATGTTGCCCGCCGTTAATACTCAGGGTGGAACCGGTTATAAACCCGGCTTCATCATTGACCAGGAACAACACTCCGCGGGCGATTTCCTCGGCCTTGCCCAGGCGGCGGACGGGGATCCTGGCGATGATTTTTTCCAGCACGTTTTCCGGCACCGCCCGAACCATGTCGGTATCGATATATCCAGGCGCAATCGCGTTGACCGTTATCCCTTTGCCCGCGCCTTCCTGGGCCAGCGCCTTGGTAAAGCCGTGTATGCCCGACTTGGCGGCTGCATAATTCACCTGGCCGTATTGGCCCGCCTGGCCGTTGATTGAACCGATATTCACGATACGGCCGAAGCCGCGCTGGCGCATGCCGTCGATCACACACCGGGACATATTGAAGCAGGAACCCAGGTTGGTCTGAATTACTTTATCCCACTGCTCGAAATCCATCTTGTGCATGGTGCCGTCCCGGGTAACGCCCGCATTGTTGACCAGCACGTCTATAGAACCCAGGTCCTGTTCAATCTGCGCGACGGCATCCCGGCACGCGGCATAATCACCCACGTCGAACTTGTATACGTCAATGTGGGTTACTTCCCTGAACCTGGCGGCTGCCTCATCGTTGCCCACATAATTTGCTGCAACCTTGTACCCTGCTTCCTTCAGGGCGATTGATATGGCGCCGCCGATACCCCGGGTGCCGCCCGTTACCACTGCTACTCTTCCCATTGTGGAATCCTCCTGAAATAAAATTGGCAATTTTACCATCCACAGGCCGGTGATGTCAGTAAGCGAGTGAGCCCAAATCCCGCGTTAGAAATCTGAAACGGGTATTCATGAGATTTTGCCTGTATGTGGCGCCCTGTTCAATAACGCGGGATTTGGGATTTATTTTCTAATTTATTTTCTGATTGACATTGTTACAAGTCTGGATTAACCTCGCCGCCCTTTAGCCCAAAGAGTCTTTGATTAAGTCAGAGGCTCCCCGGTTACGCCGTACCGCTAAATGAGGGAAGCAATTAATGAGCTCTGACAACCATGACCATACGAGTTCTGACGACCACGTCGATACGAGCTCTGACAAACCCGTCGATTCAATACGGGGAGAATACAAACTGGATACTTCGGATCCGGTCCAGGTCTATTTCTACAAGGAAGGCGACCAATACAACTTCGCATATCACGCCCGTACCCATACCGACTATGAGATAACGCAGCTCTGGTCGCTCTTCGAGCATCTGGAGACTTTCATCGACGTTGATTTTGAGATCACAACGGACAGGGATTCTGCTGATCTTCAGTTTGGGATTGTCGACGGCCGTGAGGAAAACGCCGTGGTTGTTGACGGCATACCTATTGGCAGAGGAATGAGCGGTGGACACTTTGAATTCCCCGATCACAACGGCAATGGCGGGCAAGGGGCGCTGAACATCTTTGGCCTTCATGGCTGGAGTGATAAGCCTGGCGGCCAATTTGATGAAGGAGGGACGTATTATCAGCTCGCTCTCCATGAACTGGGACACGGAGTGGGGTTGGGCCACCCGCATGATACCGGCAACTCCAGCAAGATAATGGACCCATCCTACGGGCTGGACCAGTCGGTCTACACCGTGATGTCATACACAAACATTTGGAATGGTGAGAGCTGGTCGGGGCGTATCGACAACCCTGGTAATTACTCTGCGATTTCCACTTTTAGCGCGTTGGACATGGCCGCCTTGCAAAACATGTACGGGGCGAACACGACCCATGCGGCGGGTGATGATGTTTACTCGCTGGCCGCAACCCGCGCCGCGGCAAGAGGCTACCAGACCATCTGGGATACGGGTGGGACCGATAGCATGGAATACACGGGCGACGCCGACACGGTTATCGACCTGCGTGCGGCCACGCTCGAGTATGAAGAGGGCGGCGGTGGATTCATTTCCTGGGTGTGGAAAGTGCCTGGCGGATACACCATAGCCCATGGCGTGGTGATTGAAAACGCAACCTCAGGCAACGGCGACGACCGTTTGACGGGTAATGAGGCTGACAATATCCTGAAC
>JAJDUB010000027.1 GCA_022826885.1 Gammaproteobacteria bacterium | reverse complement strand
ATGAAACCGATGAGGCAAAAAAAATGCTCGGTCATGTTACTGCGGGCGGATACAGTCCCAATCTCGGTTACGCCATCGCCCTGGCGCAGTTGAAAAACGGCAGGGGCCGGCTTGGCGAAACGGTCACCATCTCAACGGCAGGGAGAAACGTGCTCGCGGAAGTAACCGGCCCCGTGTTTATCGATCCCGCGGGACAACGGATGCGGAGTTGAACGATGGCTTATAACGTCGATATCGCGCAGCGGACGCCCTATGGCCTGCTCAACCTGCGCGGCGCAGAAGATATCTGCCGGCAATTTAACAACGTACTCGGTCTTGAACTGCCGCAAACGCCCAATACCGCGACCGCAAACGATGGCGTTACGGCAATGTGGCTGGGCCCCGACGAATGGTTGATCAGGACGGATGACAGCAGGGAACCGGCGCTGTCTGCAGCGTTGCTGGAAGCGGTAAAAGGGCAACATGCGGCAGTCACGGCGGTTTCCGATGCGTACGTGATTTTCACGGTTTCGGGGAAAGAGGCCAGGGCCGTGCTGAACCAGGGCACAGGAATTGATTTGCACCCGCATTCATTCAGTCCCGGTACGTGCGTGCGCACCAGCCTGGCCAAGACGGGAGTTATCCTTCACCAGTTGGATGACAAGCCTTCCTATGATGTTTATGCCTGGCGCAGCTATGCAAATTATTTGAGTATGTGGCTGGATAAAGCTGCGGGTGTCGGTTAATGTCCGGCGGTTTTTCCTGTATCAATCGTCACAGGCAGTTGCCGTTGTTTTACCGGTCATCACCAGTAATTCTCCTCTTGAGACAATTCCCCGGTTGACAACGGATAAAACAATACCGTCTTCAAGAAAACATACTATTGACGGATCGCGTTCCGGTTCCGGAACCGAGTAAAGCGTACCTGCCGTTTCGCCTGCTTTGGCCGGTTGCCCGGGACTTGCCGCCGGCAGGAACAACCCCTGTCTGTCCGAATATATTTTTCCGTTCATGTTAACGTCAATATCTACCGTCCTGTTACCCGGCTCTGGGACATCTACCGAACCGTCAAGCATGCCCAGGTAGTGCATGACCCGTAACAGCCCGTCCGACGCCAGTTGTACCATGTGCGGGTTGACATTGCCGCCCCCGCCCAGCTCCGTTGCAATCATCGGTACGTCTTTACGGATGGCGGCGGCGTTGAACGTGCCCTGTTCGGCGAACTCGGCGGCCCATGTATAAGGAGCGTTAAATGCTTCGGCCAGCGCCAGGCTTTTTTCATCGGCAGTTACGGCGCCCAGGTACACCATCGCCAGGGACGCAAAAACACAGGCATTGCCGCCGCTGTGAAAATCGATGGCGGCGTCGCATTCAGGCAATACCACGTCCTCGATGAACTGCGCAATCATCCGGGTCGGCCCGCCGCTTCCATCACCCGGAAACGCCCTGTTCAGGTTACCGTCGTCCAGGGGCGAGCAGCGTGACCGGGCCGCCACGGCCGGCGCATTCAGCGCCGGAAACATGATAATCCGCCCCCGCAGGTGAACCGGGTCGAAGGAGTGCAATGTGTGCAGCAACAGCGCCGGTCCCTCGTATTCGTCACCGTGGGTGCCGCCGGCCAGTAACAGGGTAGGACCTGTTCCGTTTTTTAACACGGCAACCGGAACCGGGAGATAGCCCAGCGGTTGCTCGTTGCCGGACCAGGGCACGCGTAAATCGCCGATTTGCCTGCCCTGGGCGTTGAAGTCGATGGTGGCGCTGATATTTGTTTTCGTCCAATCCATTAACTGGTTATCCCGTTGGTAAACCGGGCAAGTTCCCGGTTGAATTTTTCAGCTTCCTCCCGGAACGGCATGTGGGCTGATTTCTCGTACATGGACAATGTCGAATTGGGGCATAACCTGTTCAGGTGTTCAGCCGCATCGACTAGGATAAACGGATCATGGCGGCCGTGGATGATCAGCGCAGGTTTACGAAACCCGGACAGCACATCCGTGTTGTCGATGACCCGGCTCATCATTGCGGCCCGGACTGCGGGCGTCGTCATCATGGCCTGGGCCGTCATGAGTTGCAGTTGTGCCGGCGTTGTGTCTGCCACCATATCCCGGGTACACCTTTGCATTGCCCGAAATTGTGTCTCCGGGTCATCAGCCATCGTATCAGGCATGTATTCAGCGGGTCCCGTCCCCAGCATGACGGTAAGCTCTTCAATGCCCAGGCCGTGCAACCCGCTGACCATGATGATGCCGCTGATACCGGCCTGTCCGTGGTGGCGCAGGTAATCACCGATCACAAGTGCGCCGTACGACCAGCCTACAAGTACCGGCGCATTCCTGTTACAACGGCTTATGACTGCCTGCAGGTCATCGGCATACAGCTTGCCGTTCAGGTAGTGGTCCTCGCCTGCGGGGCACTCCGAGTAACCGTGCCCGCGCAGGTCAAAGGAAATCAGGTGAAATTCTTCAGCCAGTTCACTACTGAACTGTTTAATCCAGATCGCGTGAGTCTGCGACCAGCCGTGGATAAAAAGAACGGCCGGCGCATCCGGGTTACCGGTGTCTTTATGGTACAGCCTGGCGCCGCCGGCGCCATCCAGGTAACCATGATTGAATAAAGCTGTGTCCGGCATATTTTTCCATCCTGACATAGGGAACGCAAAACGTACTACGGATAAAAAAAGCAGGCAACCGGTATTCCCGGTTGCCTGTCAACCATTATGGAAGAAAATTACATCGGGGGTTAAAAGTTGTATCTCACATTGGCGCCCCAGGTACGCGGGGGCTGGTAAGTCCGCAGGTTGCCGAACGTCGTTGAACGAAAGCCGTTGCTCTCGGCATCTTCGTCGAACAGGTTGCGGGCATAAGCGGCAATGCTCCACTTGCCGCTGCCGTGGTCGAACTGCAACCTGGCATTGATGCGCGTATAGGAATCACAGCTGTTCAACGGGTCTTTGAAAACCGACCAGTAACGCTCATCGTCCATGTAATAGTAGTCGCCGCGCAAGGTTACATCGCCCGCCTGCACCGGCATGGTGTACGCGGCCCCGAAGCCGAATATGAATTCCGGCGAGCGGGGCAGGGGGTTGCCGCGCTGGTCTATGCTGGTATTCGCCGGGACGTTCAGGTCCGGCGCCATCAGGTCCTTCAGCTCCGTATCCAGGTAGGAAAACATGCCGTCGATCACAAACCGGTCGGTGAGGGCCAGGACCATGTCCGCCTCGATGCCGAACACTTCCGCATCACCGGCATTGCGCACGTTCGCGTAACCCTGGGCGTTGTCCGCCAGGTCCACGTTCTGGTGTATATCTTCGTATTCATAGTAGAACGCGCTGGCGTTCAGGCGCAGTTTTCCATCCGCCAGGGTGGATTTGAAACCCCCTTCGAACGACCAGATGGTTTCAGGCTTTACCGCCTCGGGGAGAGGGCCGAACAGGACGGTATTATAACCGCCGGACTTGAACCCCCGGGTGGCGCCGAAGTAGAGCATCACGTCCTCGTTCACGAAAAAATCGATGCCGAATTTGGGGGTGACGCTGTCGCTGTCGGTCTCATCCTGGTGAGTAACCGCCGGCGGGCCGCTGGGTGTCAGCCTGTTGGCAATGTATTCCGGGCCGGTCAGAGCCGGGATGATGGGCACGAACGAATAACTCTCGAAATCAATTTCCTTTTCTTCGTCGCTATAGCGGATTCCCAGGTGGGCGCGGAAATGGTCATTGAAGCGGTAACTGGCCTGGCCGAATAATGCCCAGGCAAAAGTGTCCAGGTATGAAAAACCGTGTATAAAGACCGTGTCGTAGGTGCCGCCGACCGTCGGTCCGACGGCAAATTGGCCGAGACTGAAAGGGAACGGATAGTCATGCAGCGCGTTATCATCGAACAGGAACGCGCCCACCACCCAGTTCAGCGGCCCATCGCCGGTGGAAGACATCTGGAACTCCTGCTGGAAGAACTCCGAATCGGTAATGGGGTCGTTAAATCCGCCGGCGTTGATCTCGGTCAGGTCGAAATCCACCTGGTAACGGTTTTCATCTTCCCGGTAGCTGGTCAGGGATTTTATCTCCACGTTGCCCAGGTCCCAGGTGATCTCGGCGCCGATACCCCAGGCCTCAGTCTCATTATTGGCCGTGACGTCCCGGTACGTGTCCCTGATATCCGGTAGAACCGTACCGCCGGAAAAAGCGACATACGGGTTGTCGGACAGCGGCGGACTCACATGGGAGGCGGTGCCGCGGCTGGATTGGTCGTCCGTGTAGTCGCCGAACAGGCGAATGCTGACATTATCCGTTGCCTGGAACTGCAACTGGGTGCGGAAGGACTTGACGTCCGTGGTGTCCTCGCCTTTGCCGGTAAAACTGTTATCCGTATAGCCGTTGTTGTCATGGTACAGGCCGGCGACACGAAACGCGGCGCGTTCACTGATGGGGACATTTACCGCGCCCTCTACCCGGACGGTGCCTTCGTTGCCGCCGCTGACGTCCATATAGCCGCCTGTTTCCTGCTCAGGCTTCCTGCTCAGGAAGTGAATCACGCCGCCGGTGGCGTTCCTGCCGAACAGCGTGCCCTGGGGACCTTTAATCACTTCCACCCTTTCGGCATCGTAAAAATCGCTGATAATGGAGGTCAGCCGCGGTAGGTAGACGCCGTCAATATGCACTGCCGTGGTGGGTTCCAGCCCCGGAGTAATGGTATCAGTGCCGACGCCGCGCACGTAGGCAAAACCATGACCGGCCAGCGGCTCAAGGTGAAGTCCGGGAACCTTGAGTTGCAGGTCCAGGGTTGTGTCAATCCCGACTGCTTTCAGTTGCTGGTCGGTAAATGCATTGATGGCTATGGGTACGTCCTGAACGGATTCTGCGCGTCTTTGCGCCGTAACGACGATCTCTTCCAGAAGTACGGAGCCCTGGGCAATTACTCCTCCGGCTGCAGACACACCCGCAATAAAGCACAATATAATAAGTAACTTATTGTCTGGTTTCAGTTTTATCATAACTTCTTTCCCCCGGCGGAAAATGAAAAAAAACCGTGAAAATTAATTGTAAGTAAGTACCTGTCTATATAAACTAACTATAGACCAGTATTGCTTTATATGCAACATTGTTGCATATTATTTCAAAACTGTGAACAACGCAATTGGAATTTTCAAGTGTCAAATCAAGATAACGTGATGCGACCCACTCCACTGGCCCATGCAGACTGGCAGTATGTGGATAAACGTTGCCTGGATGACTACCGGGCGAAAGACTGGGAGATCCTGCTCCGTCAACGCAAACAGTATTATGACGAACAGCTGGTGGACCAGATATTACGAATGCTGACCTGCCAGAAGGACGATCCGGGCTATGTTTATACGGTCAATAATTATCTTCATTGCCTGCAAACGGCTACCCGTATGCTACGTGACGAATGCCCTGAAGAGGACATTGTTGTCGGCCTGCTTCACGATATCGGGTTTATTACCTGTAACGAAACCCATGGGGAGTTTGCTGCCACCTTGTTGCGTCCCTATATCTCGGAACGAAATTACTGGATGCTGGTACGTCACGCGGTTTTTCAACAGTATCATTTCTACGAACTTGAGGGTTGCGATAGGCACGAGCGCGACAAGTGGAAAGGCCACCCTCACTTTGCCTGGACGGCGGAATTTGTCGACAAGTATGACCAGACGACCATCAACTATGATGAAGAGATATTACCGCTGGAGGCCTTCGAGCCCATGGTAAGGCGGTTGTTTGCAAAACAGCCGCACAGGATTATTTATGATTAACCTGCATTTTTCACTGGGCGATATGATGACAAATCGTCAGGACAGACGATTTGCACGGCCGCAGGCCGCCCGTAAGGGTTGCGCACAAGGATGTGTGCAATGACTGCCTGGATAAAGATGATTCCCGAAGATGAAGCGACCGGAGCGTTAAAGGATATGTATGAACAAGCCATGACGCCCCATGGAACGGTGGATAATGTCATGAAAGTGCATTCGCTACGCCCGCATACCATGCATGGACACGTGACCCTGTATAAAAGCGTGCTTCACCATCCGGACATAACACTTCCCTTGTGGTTCTTGGAAGTGGTTGCCTCCTATACAAGTATTAAAAACCAATGTGAATACAGTCTTGCGCATCACTTTATGAACGCCAGAAAACTGATCAATGATGACAGGCGCGCCGATGACATCCATGCCGCCCTTCAGGAGGGTCGGCCGGAGAAAGTATTTACCGGGAAAGAACTTGCGATGCTCCGATACGCAGGAAAGCTGACGACAGGTGTCGCAAGCATGACTGGGGACGATATCAAAACATTACGCAATGCCGGTTGCGATGATGGTGAAATTCTGGAAGTCAACCAGGTTGTTGCGTATTTCAATTATTCCAACAGGTTGCTCAACGGCCTGGGAGTGACCACCGAAGGGGACTCGATTGGCTATTATAAATAACGGATGTTAACAAGTGTATCTCAGAAACGCCTGGTACGTCGCCGCGCTGAGTGGTGAAGTTGGCCGCCATTTAAAACCCTTACGCATTCTGGGTGAGGATATCGTGTTTTACCGCACCCTGGCCGGTGGACCTGCGGCGCTTGAAGATGCCTGTCCGCATCGCAAATTACCATTATCGAAAGGATCATTGCGGGGAGATGAAGTGGAGTGCGGCTATCACGGCCTGACGTTCAATTGCGCCGGCAACTGTGTCGCCGCGCCGACTCAGGACAGGATCCCGCCATCGGCAACAGTACGCAGCTACCCGGTCACTGACAAATGGGGGCTGGTCTGGATCTGGATGGGTAATCCTGATCTTGCCGACGAGGCAAAAATTCTCAATATAGAGAATTATGACAACCCCGAGTGGAAGATCACCGCCGGCGATGCGTTGACCTGCGAATGCCATTACTTATACCTCTCGGATAACCTGTTGGACCCATCTCATGTCGCCTGGGTGCATCGCACGTCATTTGCCGCGCCGGGCACGGATATTACGCCTCTGGAAACCCGGGAAACAGACGATGGGTTGATCGTGTCCAGGTGGATATATGACTGCAAACCCCCGCCGTTTTATACGCCCTTGGTTAAATTCAGAGGGAACTGCGACCGCCTGCAACATTATGAGGTCCGTTACCCTTCCATTGCCATCAACAAGTCGGTATTTTCACCGGCCGGGGAGGGAGGGCCGGATATGCCGATAACCGGCAAATCATACATCATGATTTCTTACAACTTTCTGACACCGGTGGATGAAAATGTCACCCGTTATCACTGGCTGCAACACCGGAATACCGACCCTGATAATGAGGAGGTAACCAGGACCATTGCGCAAGGCGCCAGGAAAGCGTTTCTTGAGGACCGGGATATCCTGGAAGCGGTACACCGGGGAATCGCAAATGAGACCAGCCGGCACATCAACCTTGGCCTGGACGCCGGTTCATTGCAGTTTCGCCGGATGCTGGACAAAATGATCGCTATGGAACAGGCGGAATTCAGGAAGATATGAACAGGACGTAAAATCAGGTGGAATATCCAGACTCACGGTGCAAAACAAAACGATGACAGTCAATCTCGAGAATGAAGTCGGCCCGAAATATCAACGTCTTAAAACTCATATCATCGCACGGATAAAAGACGGTGACTGGTCGCCGGCTTATCAACTCCCGTCGGAACATGAACTGGTAAACAGTCTCCAGGTGTCAAGGATGACGGTGAATCGCGCCCTGCGCGAACTTGCAAACGAAGGCTACCTGACCCGGGTTCCGGGGGTTGGTACTTTTGTTGCGGAAATACACAGCCGCAGTCACTTCCTTGAGATCAATAATATTGCCGATGAAGTCCGGGAACGGACACATGACTATTCCGCGAATGTCATTTTGAACAGGCGGGATAAGCTGAACAGCGAAAACGCAAGGCGAATTCAGTTACCCCCGGGCAGTTATGCGTTTCATTCGATAATCGTGCATGAGGAAAATCATATTCCCATACAAGTGGAAGATCGTTATGTGAATCCCCAGGTTGTTCCCGGTTACGGCGATGTTGATTTTACCCGCACCACGCCGACCGAATACCTGCTGGAAGTCGCCCCGTTACAGGAGGTTGAGCATACGGTCCAGGCGCGTATGCCCAGCGCACGCGTCAGGAAATTATTGAAGTTGAAAGAAAA
Source organism: Gammaproteobacteria bacterium (assembly GCA_022826885.1). Lineage (GTDB taxonomy): Bacteria > Pseudomonadota > Gammaproteobacteria > Eutrophobiales > Eutrophobiaceae > JAAXHV01. The sequence goes on along the minus strand of JAJDUB010000027.1, from coordinate 37,562 downwards.
TGAACCATGCCTGATTTTATTGCGGCGTACCTGGAGCATGGGGAAAATTGCCTCTGTTGCCACTCTTTATCATCCCGGCAACCGGTATGAACTCAGCGATCACTTCAAGGCTTGAGCCTGAAAATATCCGTATTCCGGATACCCGTTTCCGGGCATGAGTCCTGAGGACTATATCCTGCCGGGCATGCCCAACCTGCATAGCCATGCGTTTCAGCGTGCGCTGGCGGGCCAGGCTGAGTTGGCAACGGGAAACAAGGATGATTTCTGGTCGTGGCGGGGAAAAATGTACCACTGTGCAAACCGGATAACGCCCGACCAACTACGGGCGGTTGCCGCGCAGTTATTCATGGAGATGCTGAAAAGCGGTTATACCTCGGTCGCCGAGTTCCATTACCTGCATCATACCGGGCAAGGACAGTCCGCCGGTCCGCCAACGGAAATGGCGGATGCCGTTATCGCGGCGTCTGAAGACGCCGGCATAGGTTTGACCTTGTTGCCCGTGTTGTATATGACGGCCGATTTCGACGGGCCTGAGCCGTTGCCCGAACAGGCCAGGTTTATTAATGACGTGGACAGCTTTTTGTCACTGCTCGCATGTTTGAGAGGCAGGCAGGGCGGCAACATGAATATGGGCGCGGCCTTTCACAGCCTGCGCGCAGTGCCTGGGCGGAGTTTGCTCGAAGTTCTCAGGATATTGACTGAGGAGGATATTGACTGCCCAATTCATATACATATTGCGGAAACCCGGAAGGAGGTAGAGGCCTGTACGGGTTTCTACGGCCTGACGCCGGTACGGTGGTTGTTTGAAAATGTCGATATCGACAGGCGCTGGTGCCTTGTTCACGCAACGCACCTGACTGATTGGGAAGTGGGTAAACTGTCGATGAGCGAATGTGTTATCGGCCTGTGTCCGACCACTGAGGCCAACCTTGGGGACGGTATTTTCCGGTTCGCGGATTTTTTGAGCGGTGGCGGAAAATTCGGCATCGGATCGGACAGCAATATCTCCGTGAGTCCCGTTGAAGAACTCAGGTGGCTGGAGTACGGGCAGCGCCTCATTACCAACAGGAGAAACATCAGCGCGACCGGCGACGAACCGCACGTCGGCACATTTCTCTGGGAGAATGCGGCAAGTGGCGGCGCCCGGGCGCTCGGCTGTAAAATTCACAGTCCCGGAACCGAAGGTCCGGCCGATCTTCTCGTATTGAACGGGGAACATCCGTTACTGTATGGCAAACCCGCACATGAAATCACCGATTCATTTGTGTTCAGCGGCAATGACAACCTGGTACGGGATGTAAAGGCCGGAGGAAAATGGGTTGTCAGGGATGGCGCTCATGTAAATGAACAGGACATATCAGCGCGTTACAAAAAAGCCATCAAGGAATTGAACCAGTGACACACAGTCAGATCGAAAGGGGACGGAATTGAATTCCGTCCCCGCGCTTTCACCATTATTGCGCTACCGGTTTGCCGTCCTTGATGATGCCGGCGCAGGGATTGGCGCCTATCATGTAGGCTAGTTCGGATGGATGCGCAATATCCCAGATCACAAAATCTGCTCTTTTCCCGATTTCCAGGGTTCCCCTGTCATCCGTCAATCCCAAGGCTTGTGCCGCATTACGGGTCACGCCCGCCAGGGCTTCTTCGGGCGTAAGGAAAAACAGTGTGCAGGCCATATTGAGCATAAGCAACAGGGATAAAACCGGTGATGACCCCGGATTGGCGTCTGTAGCAATGGCGACAGGCACCTGGTAGCGGCGTAATAGATCAACAGGCGGCAGTTGTGTCTCCTTGAGCGTATAAAAAGCACCGGGGAGCAGGACCGCAACGGCGCCGGACCGGGCGAGGGCATCGACACCGGCCTCGGACGTATATTCGAGATGATCCGCGGACAATGCCCCATAGCGCGCTGCCAGGGCGGCGCCGTTCAGGTCCGATAACTGATCGGCATGCAGTTTTACGTGCAATCCCAACTCGCATGCCCGGTCAAATACATGTTCTATTTCTTCCGGGCTGAAAGCGATGGTCTCACAGAATCCGTCAACCGCGTCAGCCAGGTTTTCCAGGTAAACCTGTGACAGCATTTCATCGGTAACAAGCTGGATGTAGGCGCGACGGTCCGCAGCATATTCCGGCGGCAGCGCATGCGCTCCCAGGAAAGTAGTCTCGACGTCTACCTGCGGGTCTTCTTCTCCGAGACGCCTGGCCACCCGCAACATTTTTAACTCCGTCTCAACGTCCAGCCCGTAACCCGACTTGATTTCTATCGTCGTGACGCCTTCACGTTTAAGCGCCCCGGCCCGTTTCCTTGCTGCAGCTAGTAGCTCTTTTTCCGATGCCTTGCGTGTTGCGTTCACCGTGGACAGTATGCCGCCGCCCGCCTTTTGCAATTCTTCATAGGTGGCGCCCTTCAGCCGTAGCTCGAATTCCCTGGCGCGGTTGCCTCCGAAAACAAGATGGGTATGACAATCAATGAGGCCGGGTGTGATACATTGCCTGTTTACATCGATGACGTCAGGAGTTTTGTCCCGTACTTCCGGAGGCAGCGCATCCATACTGCCCAGCCAGCTTATTGAAGCGCCTGCAGTGGCAATGGCGCCATTTTCAATAAGTCCGTATTCCTCACGTCCTGCCGTCATGGTTACCAATCGGGCATTGACCCAGAGATGATCCCACGAGTGTAGATCGTTCATTGCGTTTTTACTGAAAGTTGAAAATTATCACTATAGCTATTATAGTAATCATGTAATGACTTGTATATACATTTTGTAACGTGAATCAAAGTTTCACGCCATCCGTCGTGAGGTAATTGAAAACTGGCGGCTGGTTTGTTTTTCGGAGGAACAAGATGAACAGTACGGTACGAAAGGGAATGGCAGAAGCGTCTCATCGCGTGATAAGGGCCCCGAAAGGATCCCGTTTATCGGCTAAATCCTGGCAGACGGAGGCTCCGCTCAGGATGATCATGAATAATCTGGACCCTGATGTCGCGGAACGGCCGGAAGACCTGATCGTTTATGGGGGAATTGGCAAGGCAGCCCGCAACTGGGCATGTTTTGACAGCATCGTGGAGACACTTAAGGAATTAAACCTGGACGAGACCCTTTTGATCCAGTCCGGCAAGCCTGTCGGCGTGGTTAAAACTCACTCCGATGCCCCCCGGGTGCTGATTGCCAACTCCAACCTGGTTCCGGCCTGGGCAGACTGGGAGCACTTCAATGAACTCGACCGCATGGGCCTGATGATGTTCGGACAGATGACGGCCGGGTCATGGATTTATATTGCCAGCCAGGGAATCGTTCAAGGCACCTATGAAACCTTTGTGGAGATGGGGCGGCAACACTATAACGGCAATCTCGAGGGAAAATGGATCCTGAGCGCCGGTCTGGGCGGTATGGGTGGCGCCCAGGCGCTTGCGGCAACCATGGCCGGCGCCTCCATTTGTGTGGTCGAATGCCAGGAGAGCCGGATCGACTTCAGGCTGCGTACGGGATATGTCGATAAGAAAGCGACAAGCCTTGTTTCCGCATTGACCATGCTGAACGATGCCGTCAGCAAGGGTGAAGCAGTGTCCGTCGGTCTGTTGGGCAATGCGGCCGAACTGCTTCCGGAGATGATCAGGCAGGGTATCAGGCCGGATGCGGTAACTGATCAGACGTCTGCCCACGACCCGGTAAACGGCTACCTGCCGGCAGGTTGGTCGATTGATGAATGGGAGGCGCAACGCCGCAGAGACCCCGGCGTGGTGGCTGCCGCGGCAAAACGCTCGATAGCGGTTCACGTACAAGCCATGCTGGATTTTCAAAAAGCCGGTATCCCCGTCTTTGATTACGGCAATAACATCCGCCAGGTGGCAAAGGATGAAGGTGTCGGCAACGCGTTTGATTTTCCCGGATTCGTGCCGGCATATATTCGGCCCTTGTTCTGCCGTGGCATCGGCCCATTTCGTTGGGTAGCCTTATCCGGCGACCCGGAAGACATTTACAAAACTGACAAAAAGGTCAAGGAACTTATCCCGGATGATCCACACCTGCATAACTGGCTTGATATGGCGCAACAACGCATTCAGTTCCAGGGTCTGCCGGCGCGAATATGCTGGATCGGCCTGGGTCAGCGTCATCGTCTTGGCCTGGCATTTAATGAGATGGTAAAGACCGGAGAACTGGCCGGTCCGATTGTGATAGGGCGGGACCACCTGGATTCCGGCTCTGTCGCCAGCCCGAACCGGGAAACCGAGGCAATGAAAGACGGTTCTGATGCCGTTGCCGATTGGCCCTTGCTGAATGCCCTGGTAAATACGGCCGGCGGCGCTACCTGGGTGTCAATACACCATGGGGGAGGAGTAGGCATGGGCTATTCAATACACGCAGGCCTGGTTGTACTCTGTGACGGCACCGACAGCGCGGCAAAGCGCATCAAGCGGGTTTTATGGAATGACCCGGCATCGGGTGTCATGCGCCATGCCGATGCGGGCTACGACTCGGCGGTTGATTGCGCAAAGGAACACGGGTTGTTATTGCCGATGCTCACGTAGTTAACGCGATGAACAAGACTAAGGTAATACTTGAAGCAGGCAATGCTTCTCTGGCGCTTTTGCGAAAGATCGCTTTCAGCCCCGTCGAAGTCGAACTGCGAAAACCTGATTACGAAGCCGTAAACAGGTCGAGCGAGACGATTGCGCGATTATGCGCATCGGATAAGGCGATATACGGCGTCAACACGGGCTTCGGTAAACTGGCCCAGACCCGGATCGCTGTTGGAAGACTGACTGAACTACAACACAACCTGGTGTTGTCACACAGCTCCGGTGTCGGCCCCGCATTGAACAGTAATATAGTCCGTTTGATGATTGTCTTGAAAATTCTGGCCCTGTCCAGGGGCTATTCAGGTGTTCGCCGGCAAATCATTGACGCACTGCTCGCATTAATCAACCATGAAGTGTATCCGTGTATTCCGGCAAAAGGCTCAGTCGGCGCCTCAGGGGACCTGGCCCCGCTTGCCCATATGAGCGCCGCGCTCACCGGCGCCGGCAAGGCGCAGCACAAGGGCATGACCATCAGCGCAATGGATGGCCTCAGGCTTGCCGGTTTATCTCCGACGACTCTGGGACCGAAAGAAGGACTGGCCTTAGTCAACGGAACACAGGCCTCGACCGCCATCGCGCTGTATCATTTCTTTGAAATTGAGGACATATTTGCCTCCGCGCTGATAACCGGTTCGCTTTCGGTTGATGCCATGAAAGGGAGCGACGCGCCATTTGATCCGCGCATTCATGAACTGCGCGGACAGCAAGGCCAAATCGACGTGGCGAAGATCTACAAAACACTTCTGGCCGGCAGTGAAATACGCGCATCCCATATCAATTGCGAGAAAGTGCAGGATCCCTATTCGTTGCGCTGTCAACCCCAGGTTATGGGCGCCGTTCTGGACAGCATGAGATATGCGGCCGGCATACTGGAAACAGAGGCAAATGCAGTCACCGATAATCCCTTGATATTCAGTGATACGGATGAGGCCGTATCAGGCGGTAATTTTCATGCCGAACCGGTTGCATTCGTCGCTGATTTGCTGGCGATTGCCGCGGCGGAAATCGGCGCTATCACCGAGCGGCGAATTGCCAACCTGGTCGATCCCGCGTTGAGCCTGTTACCGGCGTTCCTGGTTGAAGAACCCGGTTTGAACTCAGGGTTCATGGCGGCGCAGGTAACCGCTGCGGCACTTGCATCTGAGAACAAGACGCTGGCGCACCCGGCTAGTGTCGACAGCCTGCCTACTTCCGCCAACCAGGAAGACCATGTATCCATGGCTACCTTTGCGGCCAGGAAACTGGGTGACGTTGCTGATAACATTGCCGGGATCATCGCTATTGAATTTCTTGCCGCCGGCCAGGCGATTGAGTTCCACAGACCCTGGAAAACGTCGGAACTGCTTCAATCTGTCGTGCATAAACTCAGGGAGCACATTCCGGCTTATGCACGTGATCGTTATTTCTCGCCTGATATTGAAACGGCCAGAAAAATTATTGCCTCCCGGGATTTCTCGATGGGTATCGTGGATGTCATGCCGAGTTATGCCTGAATTTTTTAACTACTACCGGGGTGAAAGCGGTACCCTGGTCAGTTTTCCGCATGACGGAACAGAATTTCCTCCCCATATCAAACGCAGGCTTAACCGGCATGGCATAAGTAACACGGATTGTGACTGGCATATAAGCGAGCTTTATCAAAATGTCCTCAGTAGTGATATCAGCCGGATTAAAGCAAGGTTTTCCCGTTATGTGGTCGATTTGAATCGCCCGCCCGACGGCGGCTTGTTGTATCCGGGCAGGATGGAAACCGGGATCTGTCCGCTGACGACCTTTGACGGCGTTCCGATATATCTGCCTGGAGAACAACCCGGTGAATATGAAATACGTACTCGTATCGAAACATACTGGCAACCGTATCACGACCGGCTGCAATCCGAACTAAAACGCATCAGGGACAGGCACGGCTATGCAATTCTATGGGACGCGCATTCCATTCGTGGAGAGGCGCCGGAATTGTTTGACGGAGAATTACCGGATTTGAATTTCGGTACTGCCGGCGGTCGTTCGTGCGGGGAAACGATTATTGCTCCCCTGGTGAAGTACGCCGGCAACGCTTCAGAGTACAGCGTTACATTTAACGGTCGATTTAAAGGCGGATATATAACCCGGCATTACGGCGACCCGGAAGAAGGCATCCATGCAATTCAACTGGAAATCAACCAGAACAGCTATCTGGTAAATTCAGGACAGCCCGAAATCCACCGGGGAAAGGCCCTGCGATTATCGCGCCTGTTGAAGGCGCTGATTGAATTGCTCCCAAAATCCGTCCCCCGCAGTTCTTACCCCCGGTGATTCTTCAGCAACACGTAGATCGCCCCGGTGCCGCCGTCCACCTGGCGCGCGGAACAGTACGCCAGCACTTCCTGCCGTTGTTGCAGCCATTTCCCGATCCGGCTCTTGATGGTCGGTCTGCCCTGTCTTGAGCGCAGCCCCTTGCCGTGGATGACGCGCACGCAACGCTGGTTGCTTTTTACGCATTGTTTGAGAAAGTCGGACAGGCAGTTCTTGGCATGCTCCACGGTATATCCGTGCAGGTCCAGTTCCGCGCTGACGGCGAACTGTCCCCGGCGCAACTTCCTGAACACCTTGTCCTGAATGCCCGGCGTCTTGTACAGGAGTTCCTCCCCGGTTTCCGCCGCCTCGGTGTCGAAAAAGCCTTCAGCCATCTCCTTGATGACCGCGGCTTCATCGGCGAGTCTTTGCGCCGCGATGGGTTCCGGTTTGTCAAGGCTTGGATGAATCCTGTCCTGCCTGACCGGCGTAACCTCACCGACCGAGCGCCGGAACAGTTCCGTCTCATCCTGTTCGGATTTACGTTTCCCCCTCATCGCCCCCGTTCCGGTTACGTGTGCCGAAGAACGGGCCTTTTGCCCAGTTTTAGCCCCGGCCAGCGCAGGACGAGCAGCAGGCACAGGATGAGGCCGTAGATGACCGGCGGCAGGATGTCCGCCTTGACCAGCCACAGGTAGTGGAAGATGACCAGCACCGCAATGGGATAGATCAGGGAATGGAGCCTGCGCCAGTTGTTTCCCAACCGTTGCGCCATTTTGTTGGTGGACGTCACTGCCAGCGGGATGAGCAGGACAAAAGCGCTGAAACCGACGGTGATATAAGGCCGTTTCGCCACGTCCAGGACAATCTCGTTCCAGTCGAAGAACTGGTCCAGCACCAGGTAGGTGGAGAAGTGCAGGCAGGCGTAGAAAAACGCAAACAGGCCCAGCATCCTGCGGAACCGGATCAGCGCGTTCTTGCGGGTGATTTTCCGTAGCGGCGTGATCGACAGGGTGATGAGCAGGAAGCGCAACGCCCATTCACCGGTGAAATGGGTGATCTCCTTGATCGGGTTGGCGGTCAGGTTATTGGTAAAACCGTTATACACCAGCACGCAGAACGGCAGCGTACAGAGCAGGAACAGGACCGGCTTCGACCAGCGCGAATTCATCGGATCAATAATTTTTGCGCAGGTCCATGCCGCTGTACAGGGAGGCGACCTGGTCGGCATAACCGTTGAACATCAGGGTCTCGCGCTTGAAGAACTCACCGATGCGGCGTTCCTTGCCCTGGCTCCAGCGCGGGTGGTCCACCTCGGGATTGACGTTGGAATAAAATCCATATTCCTGGGGCGCCGACATGTTCCAGGACGTCCTGGGCGTTTTGCGTTTGAACTGTATCCTGACGATGGACTTGATGCTCTTGAACCCGTATTTCCAGGGTACTACCAGGCGTATGGGAGCGCCGTTCTGGTTCGGCAGCACTTCGCCGTACAGGCCCACGGTCAGCAGGGTCAGGGGATGCATGGCTTCGTCGATGCGCAACCCCTCGCGATAGGGCCAGTCCAGGACCTTGCGCCTCATTCCGGGCATCTCCTCGGGCCGCATGACGGTGGTGAAGGCCACGTATTTCGCATCTGAGGTAGGCTCGAACCGTTTCAGTACGTCGGCCAGCGGGATGCCGACCCAGGGGATGACCATGGACCAGGCTTCGACGCAGCGTAACCGGTAGATGCGTTCCTCCAGTTGGTGCGGCTTGATAATATCCTCGTAGGCGTATGTACCAGGTTTCATGCATTCGCCGTCAACGACCACGGACCAGGGTTGCGGTTTGAATTTGCCGGAGTTTTCCGACGGGTCGCTCTTGTGCGTGCCGAACTCGTAAAAGTTGTTGTAGCTGGTGACGGCGTCATAGGGCGTCAACTCCTCGTCCGTGGAATATTCGTCGTTCCTGACCGTGGACAGTTTCGTGCCGGCCAGCGCGCCGGTCAGGGAAACCGTATTGAGCAGGGCGCCGGCCATGCCGTACTGCGCACCGGCACGGATGAATCTACGCCGGTTAAGGTACAGTTGTTTGTCCGTAATCTCGGAAGGTTTAATCAAATCCGGTGTCTTAAGCAGCATGTCAGTTATCTCTCGAAGTATTAATTTATGGACAACAGATATTCCTGATAGTTCATGTTATTGAGTATACACCGTTTGCCTGGTCCAGCCATTGCCGTGCATTATAGAACATCTGCATCCAGGGGCTGTCGGCGCCGGGCCGGTCGTGTGCGATCCAGGACATCTGCCGGGCCAGGAATACCCGTTCCGGGTGCGGCATCATGATGGTAAAACGCCCGTCGGCGCTGGTGAACCCGGTCATTCCCTGTACCGACCCGTTAGGGTTGTACGGGTAGGTTTCCGTCACATCCCCACGGTTGTCGACAAAGCGCATCGCTACGGGACCCGGTTGTCCGCTGCCGTTCATTACTGCCTGTCCCTCCCCGTGCGCCACTACGATGGGGAGTCTCGATCCGGCCATACCCCGGAAGAACAGGGAGGGAGAGTCAGTGATCTCCACCATCACCACCCTGGATTCGAACTGCTCGGATCGGTTGCGGGCAAAATCCGGCCAGCCAGCGGCGCCGGGTATGATGCTGTGCAGCCGGGACAGCATCTGGCAGCCGTTGCAGACGCCCAGGCCGAAACTGTCGGGACGATTGAAGAAACGCTCGAACTCGTCCCTGAGGCGCTCGTTGTGGAGGATGGACTGCGCCCAGCCGCCGCCGGCGCCGAGGACGTCGCCGTAGGAAAAACCGCCGCAGGCGACCAGGCCGGATAGTTCGTCAAGTGAGACAGCCCGGCTCAGCAAGTCGTTCATATTGATGTCGATACAGTCGAAACCGGCGCGGTCGAATGCCGCGGCCATCTCCACGTGGCCATTTACACCCTGTTCCCGCAAAATCCCGATCGCCGGCCTGGCGCTGCCGACGCGCGGCGCGGACCTTGCAAGGTGGTAAGTCGGTTCGCACGACAGGCCGGGGTCGTCCAGGTCCTGCAAGGCTTCAAATTCCTCCCTGGCACAGTCAGGGTTGTCACGTAACGCCTGCATGTGGTAAGTAGTGAGCGACCAGAGCCGGTGCAGTTGATCGAGCTGGGCGCAATATACCTGCTTGTCCCGATGCCTGATGCGCACTTCGCTGTCTCCGTTCGGCCGAGCGGCCACCACCAGGCAAGTTTCAGGTAGGCCGCACCGCAACAGCGTCTCCCGCACCGTGCGCAGGTGTTCCGTGCACACCTGCAGCGCGATACCGGGTTCTTCATTGAACAGGAAGGCCGTCAGGTCGTCATGCTCCACCTCGATGTCCAGGCCGCAGCGGCCGGCAAACGCCATTTCGCACAGGGTAATGACCACGCCGCCGTCGGAACGGTCATGGTACGCCAGGATATAACCGGTTTCGTTCAGCAACTGCACGCCGTTGAAACAGGCCGTCAGCAAACCCGGGTCGTCCAGGTCGGGAGTGGCAAGGCCGGTCAGTTGCGTGACCTGCGCCAGCGCGGAACAGCCTAGGCGGTTTTTTCCAAGACCCAGGTCGATCAGCAGCAGCACGGAGTCTTCGACTCGCCGCAATTGGGGAGTGAGGGTCTTCCCGGTATCCGCAACGGGGGCGTATGCAGTCACGTTCAGCGATACCGGCGCGCTGACCCGTTTCTCGCTGTCGCCGTCCTTCCAGGCCACGCTCATGGACATGGAATCCTTACCTACGGGAATCGGGATGCGTAACGACTGCGCCAGCCCCGATACCGCTTCGACGGTGGCGTAAAGGGCTGCTTTCTGTTCGGGGTCGCCAGCCGCGGCCATCCAGTTCGCGGACAGGGCCACGTCCTCCAGCCGCAGGATACGGCCGGCACAGATATTCGTCAGGGCCTCCGCCACGGCCAGCCGTCCGGACGCCGGCGCGTTATCTACGGCGACGGACGGGCGTTCGCCCAGGGCCATGACCTCGCCGGTGCGGGCGCCGAACGTGGCGGCGGTGACCGCGCAGTCCGCCACCGGGGTCTGCCAGGGGCCCACCATCTGGTCCTGCGCCACCAGGCCGGAGACACTGCGATCGCCGATGGTAATCAGGAAGCGTTTGTCTGCCACCGCCGGCAGTTGCAGGACCCGGGCTATTGCTTCCTCTAACGTGATTTTGGGGACAGATTTAAAATCTGTCCCCGTCTGTTCGATGGATTCGTCTAACGCGATTATGGGAACAGATTTCAAATCTGTCACCTGCCCATTACCGCGGGTGCCTGCGTAAGCCTGTACCTTGAAAGACAGTCCCGGTGTCTTGCCGAGTATTACGTCAAGGGGCACGTCGACGGGCCTGGTACTGTTGAGTTTGTCGGTGACGACCAGCCGTCCGCTGTCATTGGTCTCGCCGATGACCGCATAGGGCGCCCGTTCCCGTTCACAGATAGCGCCGAAGCGTTGCGCATGCGTTGCGGCGATGGCGATCACGTAACGTTCCTGGGCTTCGTTGCACCACAGTTCCATAGGGGACAGACCCTGATCGGCGCTGTGCAGCGCTCGCAGGTCGAACACGGCGCCTGTTTTACCCTGGTGCACCAGTTCCGGCAGCGCGTTGGACAGACCGCCGGCGCCCACGTCGTGGATGGACAATATCGGGTTTTCATCGCCCAGCGCCCAGCACCGGTCGATGACTTCCTGGCAGCGGCGCTGTATTTCCGCGTTATCCCGCTGTACCGACGCGAAGTCCAGTTCCATGCTGCTTGAGCCCGCAGCCATGGATGAAGCCGCGCCGCCGCCGAGGCCGATGAGCATGGCCGGGCCGCCCAGCACGACGATTTTACAGCCTGCCGGCAGTGGGTTTTTGTTGACGTGGCGAGGGCGGATAACGCCGTAGCCGCCTGCCAGCATGATGGGTTTATGGTATCCCCGGGTGATGCCGGACACCGCGTCCGCCTGTTCGAAGGTGCGGAAATAACCGGCCAGGGCAGGGCGGCCGAACTCGTTATTGTATGAGGCTGCGCCGATGGGCCCTTCCAGCATGATATCCAGGGCCGAGGCAATGTGGTCCGGTTTGTCCACGCCCCGTTCCCAGGGTTGCGGCAGGCCGGGGATGTTAAGGTCGGAGACGGTGAAGCCCGTGAGGCCGGCCCTGGGTTTGGCCCCGCTGCCGGTGGCGGCCTCGTCGCGAATCTCGCCGCCGGAACCGGTGGCCGCGCCCGGAAACGGTGAAATGGCCGTGGGATGGTTATGGGTTTCCACCTTCATCAGGATATGGACATCTTCCTGTACATAACGGTACCTGTGGTCCGCGGGCGAAGCAAAGAAGCGTGCGGCGCGCTGGCCGCGCATCACCGCGGCGTTGTCCGAATAGGCGGAGAGCACCCGGCCCGGATGCGCCGCATGGGTGTCCTTGATCAGTGCGAACAGGCTTTTCGGCATGGTTTCGCCGCCTATCGTCCAACGGGCGTTGAATATCTTGTGGCGGCAATGCTCCGAATTCACCTGGGCGAACGTCATCAGTTCCACGTCCGTAGGATCGCGTTCCAGCCTTCCGAACGCCTCATGCAGGTAATCAATTTCATCCTGTGACAAAGCCAGCCCCATTGCTGAATTTGCCTCCAGCAGCGCCGCCTTGCCGTCAGTGCTGACAGGGATATGCGCCAGCCTGCCGGGTTCCCGGACAGCAAACAGCGTAGCAGCCTCATTGACGTCCCGGATGACTGACTGGGTCATCCGATCATGCAGGCAATGCCTGATTTGCTCCAGGCGTTCCGGGTCCGGCAGGAGTCCTTGTGCGTATTCCAGGAACCAGCAGATCCCGCGCTCGACGCGTTTTACCGATGCCAGGCCGCAATGATGCAGGATATCCGTTGCCTTGCTGGACCAGGGAGAGATCATGCCCGGTCTCGGAATAACGACACAGGCCGGTATGCTCACGTCGCCGATATCAGCCGGTGGGCCGTAACTGAGCAGATCGGCAAGGCGCGCCTCCTCTACCGGGCTTAAGGGGGCGTCAAGCTCCAGAAAGTGCACATAACGCGCCTGCAGCTTTTGTACTCCCGGAAAGATCCGGGCCAGCTCGGCCAGCTTCTTGTCGATCCGGAATTGTGAAAAGGCGGCAGGACCGGGAACGCTGTGCATCATGGCCGCCGCTCCGGTAGCTCGCTCAGTTTTAGCCCGCATCACCAGGTGAGAAATGCGGGTTACTTTTCCTTCCAGGCGGCAATGATCTGCGCTGCCTGCTCTGCGGCGTTGCCGGTGTAGTCCCCGGGTTCCAGGTCCGAGAGGGCGGCCCTGGTTGCTTCCGGCAGGTCAAGCCCTGCAATGAATGTCCGTAGGGAGGCCAGGGTGACCTGTTGTCCACGAGTGAGTTCCTTGAGCTTTTCGTAGGAGTTTTCAATACCGTGCCGGCGCATCGTTGTCTGTATGGCCTCGGCCAGTACTTCCGGATTATCCTCCAGGTCGGCGTTCATCTTCTCTGTATCCGCCTCCAGTTTGTTCAGCCCTTGCAGACAGGACTGGTAAGCAACCAAGCAATGCGCCAGCGCGACGCCGGTGTTCCTGATAACCGTCGAATCAGTGAGGTCCCGTTGCCAACGCGATACAGGCAGTTTTTCTGCCAGGAACGCGAGCAGGGCGTTCGCAACCCCCAGGTTGCCTTCTGCGTTTTCCAAATCAATTGGATTCACCTTGTGCGGCATGGTGGACGACCCCACCTCCCCGGCAACCGGTTTCTGGCGGAAATAGCCAAATGCAATATAACCCCAGATATCACGGCAGCAATCGATGAGGATGGTGTTGATGCGGATGAGCGCGTGACAGTATTCTGCCATGTGGTCGTAAGGTTCAATTTGCGTGGTATGCGGATTGAAGGTCAGGCCCAGTGCTTCCACGAACATGCGGGAAAACTCCACCCAGTCAACGTCGGGACACGTAACCAGGTGCGCATTGAAATTACCCACGGCTCCGTTCATCTTGCCTGCTATGGCCACTTTCCCGAAACCGGCAAGCTGCCCGCGCAGACGGTGGGCGAACAGGGCCAATTCTTTCCCCAGGGTCGTAGGCGATGCCGGCTGCCCGTGGGTTCTCGATAACATGGGTTGTGCAGCCCAGCGTTCCGCCAGGCTGCATAGCGCGTCAATAATCTGGATTATGCCTGCGGATAAATGCTCATCCCGGGACTTCAACAGCATCAGGCCATAGCTCAGGTTGTTAATATCCCACGTGGTGCAGCCGAAATGAATAAACTCGGAGATGGAGCGTAACTCGTCGTTATCTCTGAGCTTCTCCCGAATGAAATATTCCACCGCCTTCACGTCGTGGTTGGTGGTTTTTTCGATCTCCTTGATTCTGCCGGCGTCCGCCTCTGAGAAATCCCGGATTATCGCTTCGAGTTCCCGGTCTGAATCCGGGCTGAGCCCGGGCAGGCCGGTTACCTGCGAATGTTTTGCAAGTGCCTGCAGCCAGCGTATTTCAACTTCAACCCTCCTGCGGCACAGGCCGTATTCGCTGAAAACGGCGCGCAGCTCCGCAGTCCTGGACCCGTAACGGCCGTCTATGGGGGAGATTGCGGTGAGTTGGTTTAATTCCATTGCTTGTTTACCTTTATCATGGGCATGGGTTGGGTCGAGAGCGATGGATTTCCTCTATCCGTTTCAGTACGCTCCGGTCCAGTTTCAGGTCGGCGCTGGCGATGTTGGCGGTGAGCTGCTCCATCGTGGTGGCCCCGATTATCGAACTGGTCAGGAACGGCTGCCGGTTGACGAATGCCAGGGCCAGTTGCGCCGGATCGATGCCGCAATCCCTGGCGACGGCAACGTATTGCCGGGTGCATTCCTCGGCGGTTTCCGAGTTATAGCGTTTGTATTGAGCGCCGAACAGGGTCAGGCGCGCCCCCGGGGGGCGGTTGCCGTTCAGGTACTTGCCCGATAATACGCCGAATCCCAGCGGGGAGTAGGCCAGCAGGCCGACTCTTTCCCGGTGGGCGAACTCGGCGAGTCCGATTTCGAAACTGCGGTTGAGCAGGCTGTAGGGGTTCTGGATGGAAACAATCCGCGGCAGCCCTGCTTCCCGGGACAGCCTGAGGTATTCACCGAGCCCCCAGGGGGTTTCGTTGGAGACACCGGTATACCGTATTTTTCCCTGCTGAACCAGGTCGGCCAGCGCGCCCAGGGTTTCCTCTATGGGTGTCCCGTCCTTTTCCGGCGCGTGGTAATAATCCTGCCGGCCGAAGAAATTCGTATCCCGTTCCGGCCAGTGTACCTGGTAGAGGTCGATATAATCCGTCTGCAGGCGTTTGAGGCTGGCGTCAACCGCAAGGCGCATGTTTTTTTTGTCCAGCCGGTTGTTCCCGCCGCGCAGGTAGCCGGTGTAGGACGCCGCGGGGGCCATCTTGGTGGCGACGACCAGCTTGTCCCGGTCCTCGCGCTGTTTCAGCCAACGGCCAAGGTGTTCTTCCGTCCTGCCCTGGGTTTGGGCCCGCATGGGGCTGGGGTAGAGTTCCGCGGTGTCGATGAAGTTGATGCCCTGATCCACGGCATAGTCAAGCTGCTGACAGGCTTCCTCCAGCGTGTTCTGCTCGCCCCAGGTCATGCTGCCCAGACAGATCACGCTGACATCGATATCGGTAGGTCCCAGTTTCCGGTATTGCATGTAACCGAATGATATACTAGTTTCGATTTTTTAGTTTCCGGTTTTGCCAAAACTAAAAGCTGAAAAACCAACAGCCAAATTATGAACACAATTACCCTGGTAAAGCCGGATGACTTCCATCTGCACCTGCGCGACGGATTGCAGCTGGCAAGTGTCGCGCGCGACAGCGCCCGCCGTTTTGTCCGGGCGATAATCATGCCGAACCTGGCGCCGCCGGTGGTGTCGGTGCGGCAGGCCCTTGAGTATCGGCAGAGGATCCTTGACTGCCTGCCGAATGACACGGACTTCAATCCCATGATGACCCTGTACCTGACTGATGATACTCCTCGGGATGAAGTGGACCGGGTTGCAGGGACCGGTGAGGTGTATGCCTTCAAATATTATCCGGCGGGGGCGACAACCCACTCCGCATCCGGCGTGACCGATATCGGGAAAGTCATGCCGGTTCTGGAATATATGGCGCAAAGAGACGTGCCGCTGCTGGTGCACGGTGAGGTCACGGATGCCGGGGTTGACGTATTTGACCGGGAAAAGGTGTTTATCGAACGTGTTTTGTCGCCCCTGGCTGAGAACATCGATGCGTTGCGGATTGTCCTTGAACATGTCACTACGCGCGAGGCGGTGCAGTTCGTCATTGGCTCATCGGACAGGATCGCGGCAACCATTACCCCCCATCACCTGATGCTGAACCGTAATGCCATGCTGTCGGGGGGCATCAATCCGCACCATTACTGCTTGCCCATCCTGAAACGGGAGCGGCACAGGCAGGCCCTGCTTGCCGCAGCGACCAGCGGCAACCCGAAATTTTTCCTCGGGACCGACAGCGCGCCCCATAGCGCCCAGGCAAAGGAAAAACCGCCCTGCTGCGCCGGCATCTATAATGCCTGTGCCGCCATCGAGTTGTACGCATCAGTATTCGATGCCATGAACAGCCTGGATACCCTGGAGCAATTCGCCAGCAGGAACGGCGCGCGGTTTTACGGATTGCCCCTGAATACGCAGAGGATCAGCCTGCGCCGGGAGGAGTGGCGCATCCCCGACATGATCAACTTTGCCGGCGCCACGCTCGTTCCCTTCCGTGCAGGTGAGTTGTGCCGGTGGAAACTGGTTGATGGACACTGACAGGAACAACCTGGTTGCCGGCCGTTTCAGGGGATTCTATCCCGTGGTCGTGGACGTGGAAACGGCGGGCTTCAATCCTGCAGAAGATGCCTTGCTGGAGGTTGCAGTGGTGTTCCTGCAGACTGACCCTGATGGCGTCTGGAGTCCCCTGGAGACCATGTCAAAACATATCCAGCCGTTTCCGGGAGCCAACCTGGACAAGGCTGCGCTGGAATTTACCGGCATCGACCCTGACCATCCTTTCCGCAAGGAGATTGCCATATCGGAGAAAGAGGCGTTACGCGATATCTTTCAGGCCACCAAGAGGATGATACGAGAACATGGCTGTACCCGCGCCATCCTGGTGGGACACAACCCCGCGTTCGACCTGAGTTTCATCAATGCAGCTACCAACCGCTCCGGCTTCAAGCGCAACCCCTTCCATCCTTTCAGCACGTTTGACACGGCCACGCTGGGAGGCCTGGCCTACGGTCAGACCGTATTGTCCAGGGCGGTACAGGCCGCCGGCCTGGAATGGGAAGAGGAAGAGGCACATTCGGCCCTGTACGATGCCGAACGCACCGCCGAATTGTTCTGTAATATCGTTAATCTGTGGCCGTTGTACAGGGGCTAGGGGTCAAGGATCATATCCAGTCCCTGACCCCTGATATATGGGGTCAGAGTAAAAATTCTGACGAATTTCTTACTCTGACCCCGAATGTTTGGCCTCTGGCCTCTGGCCCCTGGTTTGTGGTAAAATTCTCCCTTTTAACAGCAGTCGGTTGCAACCGAAAACCGGCAGGGAACAACCCTGTTTATGCGCCTGATTAGAGAGAGCTATGGCTGACGAAATCGCCCGGTCGATAATGCCGGTAAACATTGAAGACGAGATGCGTCAATCCTACATGGATTACGCGATGAGCGTTATCGTCGGCAGGGCCTTGCCGGACGTGCGCGATGGCCTGAAGCCCGTCCACAGGCGCGTCTTGTTCGCAATGAACGAGATGGGCAATGACTACAACAAGCCCTACAAGAAATCCGCCCGTGTCGTCGGTGACGTAATCGGTAAATATCACCCTCATGGAGATTCTGCCGTCTATGACACCATAGTACGCATGGCCCAGCATTTTTCCCTGCGTTACGTGCTCGTGGACGGCCAGGGCAATTTCGGTTCCGTGGATGGCGATGCACCGGCGGCGATGCGCTATACCGAAGTGCGCATGGCCAGGATTGCCCATGAACTGCTGGAGGATATCGACAAGGAAACCGTCGATTACGCGCCGAATTACGACGGGACGGAACATGAGCCAGTGGTCCTGCCCACGCGTCTGCCCAACCTTCTCGTCAACGGTTCCAGCGGCATTGCCGTCGGCATGGCGACGAATATTCCGCCCCATAACCTGACCGAGGTCATCAACGCCTGTATTGCCCTGCTGGAGGATGAGAGTCTCGGTGTGGATGAGCTGATCGAATACATACCGGGCCCGGATTTTCCGACCGCCGCCATCATCAACGGTTCCCAGGGTATCCATGAGGCTTACCGTACCGGTCGCGGCCGCATCTACATGCGCGCCCGCTCACATATCGAAGCCGACGAAAAAAACGGGCAGAACTCCATAATCGTTACCGAACTGCCCTACCAGGTCAACAAGGCCAGGCTCCAGGAAAAGATCGCGGAGCTTGTTAAAGAGAAAAAGCTCACGGGAATCCGCGAATTACGCGATGAATCAGACAAGGACGGCATGCGCCTGGTCATCGAACTGCGGCGCGGCGAAGTGCCCGAGGTCATCCTGAACAACCTGTACCAGTTCACCGCCATGCAGAGCGTTTTCGGCATCAACCTGGTGGCCCTGGATGACGGACAGCCGCGCCTGATGACACTGAAGGGAATGCTTGAAGCATTTATCCGGCACCGCCGCGAGGTGGTGGTCCGGCGCACCCTGTACGAGTTGCGTAAAGCCAGGGCCCGCGCCCATATCCTCGAGGGATTAGCTACGGCGCTGGCGAATATCGATCCGATGATTGAACTCATCAAGGGTTCCGCCAGCCCTGCCGAGGCGAAGCGCGGGTTGCTGGCGTCGCCCTGGGAACCCGGGGTGGTCACTGCGCTGCTGGAGCGTGTCGGCGCCGATATGTCCCGGCCCGATGACCTGCCGGAAGAACTGGGACTGGGCGCCGACGGCTATCGCTTGTCCGACGCGCAGGCCCAGGCCATCCTGGATATGCGGTTGCAGAAACTGACCGGGCTGGAACAGGACAGGATAATCAATGAATACGGGGAAATACTGGACACGATCGGCGACCTGCTCGATATCCTGGCGCGGCCGCAACGGTTGATGGAGGTGATCAGGATGGAACTGGAGGAGATCCGGGAGAGGTATGGAGATGAGCGGCTCACCGAGATTATCGACGACCAGATGAACCTGACCATGGAAGACCTGATCACCGAGCAGGACGTAGTGGTGACCCTGTCTCACGCCGGCTACGCAAAGATACAACCTCTCGATGTTTACCGGTCGCAACGCCGCGGCGGCAGGGGCAAGTCAGCCACAGCCGTCAAGGATGAGGATTTCATCGACAAGCTATTCATCGCCAGCACCCACGATACCCTGCTGTGCTTTTCCAGCCTGGGCAGGTTGTACTGGCTGAAGGTGTATGAGTTGCCCCAGGCCAGCCGTTCCGCCAAGGGCAAACCCATCGTCAACCTGTTGCCCCTGAGTGAGGGTGAGCGCATCAATGCAATCCTGCCCATACGGGAATTCAGCGATGACCTGTACGTATTCATGGCGACCGCGAACGGCACTGTGAAGAAGACCTCGCTCAAGAGCTTTTCCCGCGCCCGGCCCAGCGGAATCAGGGCCATCGAACTTACCGAGGGGAATCAGTTGATCAATGTTGAACTGACGGACGGTGAGCATGAAGTCATGCTGTTCAGTGATGCCGGCAAGGTAGTTCGTTTCAAGGAATCCGGCGTGCGCTCCATGGGGCGGACGGCGAGAGGCGTCAGGGGCATCAGGCTGGGGCCGGATGACAAGCTCATTTCCCTGATTATCGTCAAGGAGGGTATGGCCGTACTGACCGCGACCGAGAATGGTTATGGTAAACGCACTTCCCTGGGAGATTACCGGCTGACGGCCCGCGGCGTTCAGGGAGTGATATCCATTCAGACCAACGAGCGCAACGGACGGGTCGTCGGCGCGCAAATGGTCGATGAAGACGACGAGATAATGCTGATAAGCGACCAGGGCACCTTGATCCGCATGCCGGTCAGCGATGTTTCCGTTATCGGACGCGCTACGATGGGCGTGAAACTGGTTAACCTGAATGAAGGCGAGACGCTTGCCGGATTGGAGCGAATCGTTGACTACGGGGAAGTCAGTAATAACGGAGATGAAGATTCTCCGGATGGCGCTGAAGGTGGCAACAACCCCGATCTATAATTTCAGCCCCGGCCCGGCGATGTTGCCGGGGGAGGTGATGCGGAAGGTCCGGGAGGAATTTCTCGACTGGCACGGCCTCGGCATGTCCATTGCGGAAATGAGTCACAGGAGTCGGGCGTTCACGGGCATAGCGGAACAGTCGGTACGGGACTTGTCGGAGTTGCTGGGGGTCCCGGAAAATTACCGGATCCTGTTCCTGCAAGGCGGCGCTACCCACGTGATGAGCATGGCGCCGCTGAACCTGTGCAGCGAGACGGATTGCGCCGACTACGTGATCACGGGTAACTGGTCGAAACGGGCGGCCGGCGAGGCAGGCCGGTTGACGAACGTAAATATTGCCGCCTCGTCTGCTGATGTCAACTATACCACTATCCCCGACCGGGACGACTGGCGCTACAGTGAAAAGCCTGCTTACCTGTATTTCTGCGATAACGAAACGATCGCCGGCGTTGAATTTCCGTCTGCGCCGGTGTTACCCGACGCCTGTGGCGATACCGTGCTGGTCAGCGACATGACGTCCAATTTTTTATCCCGCCCGGTACAGGTGGACCGCTACGGCCTGATATTCGCCGGCGCCCAGAAGAACTTCGCTCCGGCCGGACTGACCATAGCCCTGGTGCGCGAGGACCTGCTGGGACGGGCGCGGCCGGATGTGCCGTTTCTGTACGATTTCAGGCTGCTGGCCGAGCATGGTTCCATGTTCAATACGCCCCCGGTTTTCAACTGGTACATTGCCGGGTTGACGTTTGCCTGGATCCGGGAACAGGGCGGGGTGGAACGGATGCACGAAAACGCGTTGCGCCGTTCCGGCAAGCTGTATGACTTCATAGACGCCAATGATTTTTACAGCAACCCTGTGGAAAAACCCTGCCGCTCCAGGATGAACGTGCCGTTCGTCCTGGCGGATGCGGACCTTGACCGCACATTTCTTGATGCAGCCGCAGACAACGGGCTGGTTGAATTGAAAGGTCATCGCAGCGTAGGAGGCATGCGCGCAAGCATGTACAATGGGATGCCTGAAGCCGGAGTGGATACCCTGATAGAATTCATGCAGCATTTTGCTTCCCGCTATGCGTGAGCCGGAGACCATGAAAAATTCAAAGCTGGAACACTTGAGAAGTGAGATCGATGCGCTGGATGAGCGGCTGGTCGAGCTGCTCAACCAGCGCGCGCGCCTGGCGCTGGACATTGCGGATGTAAAACAGCAGGATATGTACCACCCTGAACGGGAAGCCAGGGTGCTGGACAGGGTGAAAGCCCTGAACAAGGGCCCCATGCCGGACGGGGAAATGATACGCCTGGTACGGGAGGTCATGTCTGCCTGTCTGGCCCTGCAGGCGCCGTTGAATATCGCCTGCCTGGGACCGGAGGGGACCTTCACACAGACTGCTGCCCTGAAGCATTTCGGACAATCGGTCCGGTTGAAGCTGTTGGGCAGTATCGACCAGGTGTTTCGGGAAGTCATTGCGGGCGCATGCGATTACGGCGTGGTCCCGGTGGAGAATTCCATAGAAGGCGCAGTGAATCACACCCTGGATATGCTGCTGGTTTCCGACCTGAAACTGTGCGGCGAGGTGGAAATGCGCATCCATCAACAGTTGCTGAGCCGGTCAGGTAAACCGGAAGATATACAAACCGTATATTCCCATGAACAGTCGCTGGCCCAGTGCCGCCGATGGCTTGACGCAAACCTGGCGGATGCGCGGCGCGTGCCGGTGCCGAGCAACGCGGAAGCGGCCCGGAATGCCGCCGGTGATGAGCACAGCGCAGCCATCGCCGGGGAGCAGGCGGGGGAGATCTACGGTTTGCCCGTTCTCAGGAAAAATATCGAGGACAACCCCGACAATACCACCCGTTTCCTGGTGCTTGGCAATGAGACGCTGTCTCCCACCGGCAAGGACAAGACCTCACTGCTGTTTGCAATGCCGAGCAGGCCCGGTTCATTGATGAACATGCTTGCCTGTTTTGCTGACCACGGCGTCAATATGACAAGGATCGAATCGAGACCGTCACGCCAGAGCATGTGGGAATACGTATTTTTCGTGGATATCCTTGGTCACGCGGACGATGAGGGAGTAGCGCGGTCCTTGTCCGAGTTGCAGGACAAGGCTGCCATGGTGAAGTTGCTGGGTTCTTATCCCGAAGCCCGTTGACGATAATCAGATGGCTGAACAATGACAATCAATCTCACTGACCTTGCGACGCCGGGTATTGCTTCCCTGCCGACCTACAGTCCTGGCAAATCCGCGGACGAAGTACGGCGCGAGCTGGGCCTGGACCGGGCAATCAAGCTGGCTTCCAACGAAAACTCCCTTGGCCCCAGCCCGAAGGTGCTGGATGCCCTGGCGAACGGCAGTTTTGACCTGTTCCGTTATCCGGACGGCACCGGCGCCTCCCTGAAGCGCGCACTGGCGGACTGTCACGGCGTCAATCCCGACCGGATAACACTGGGCAACGGCTCGAACGACGTGCTGGAACTGGCTGCCCGCAGCATCGTTACCAGAGACCACGAGGTGATCTATTCGGAAAACGCATTTATCGTTTACCACCTGGCGACCCACTCAATCGGCGCCACGCCGGTCGTTATCCCCACACGCAACCACAGCCATGATCTTGCGGCGATACTGGATGCCGTTACCGGGCGCACCCGGCTGATTTTTCTCGATAACCCCGGCAATCCGACCGGCAACTGGATCGGCCGGGACCGGTTGCGTTCATTTCTGGCTTCCGTGCCGGAAGACGTGATCGTAGTGGTTGATGAAGCCTATTATGAATATGCCGCGTCACTCTGTGACGATTACCCGAATTCGATTGAATTTCAGCCGGATTTTCCCAACCTGGTCACGACCCGGACTTTTTCCAAGGCGTACGGCCTGGCCGGGCTCCGGGTCGGATACGCGATCAGCCATCCCGACCTGGCCGATTTGATGAACCGTGTGCGCCAGCCGTTCAATGTCAATACGCTTGCGTTGCTTGCGGCAGAAGTTGCATTGAAAGACCAGGAGCACCTGCGGCGCAGTGTGGCAATGAACGACAAGGGCATGCTGGCCCTGACCGGGGCTTTTGCCGAGCTGGGACTGGGATGGTTCGAGTCCATAGCCAACTTCGTCAGTTTCGACCTGGGACAGCCGGCCGATGATATCTACCAGGCGCTGCTGAGGGAAGGAGTCGTTGTCAGGCCGATAGTCGAGTACGGATTGCCCGACCACTTGCGGGTCACGATCGGCCAGGAACACGAGAACGCGGAATTCATAAAGGCGCTGGGCAAGGTCTTGATGAATGCTGTTTGACAGGGTCGCCATTATCGGGTTGGGATTGATTGGCGGTTCGCTGGCGCGGGCCCTGCGGCGCGCGTCCCTGTGTGGCTCGATAACCGGTTATGGACGGCGGGAAACAGCCTTGCAACAAGCGGTTGAACATGGTGTTATAGACCATTACAGCCTTGATGTGCCGGAGGCGGTCGATGGCGCCGACGTTGTCGTCCTGGCAACGCCTCTTTCCACCACGGAAAACCTGATGCGGGCGATGAATGAAGGGTTGAAGCCGGATTGTATCGTCACCGACGTCGGCAGCGCCAAGGGCGTGGTGGTAGCGGCGGCAAGAAACGCGCTGGCTGACAGGCTTCCCTTTTTTGTCCCCGCTCACCCGATCGCCGGCACGGAGCAGAGCGGTGTCGAGGCCTCGTTCGCCGAATTGTTCGAGGACCACGTCGTCATCATCACGCCGCTTGCCGAGACGGACCGGGACGCCAGGGAGAAGATAGCCGTGATGTGGCGCGGCACAGGAGCGAGGGTTGTTGAACTGGATGTCGAGCACCATGATGAAGTGCTGGCGGCAACCAGCCACCTGCCCCATGTGCTGGTATATACCCTGATCGATTGCCTTGCCCGGATGCAGGACAAGCAGGAGATATTCGATTATGCAGCCGGCGGGTTTGCGGATTTCACCCGGGTTGCGTCCAGCAGTCCGGAAATGTGGCGCGATATATGCCTGGCTAACAGTACGTCGCTGCTTGCTGTCCTGGACAGGTTCGAACAGCACCTGGACCGCGCCAGGCAGGCGATTGCCTCGGGTGAAGGCGAGAAGCTGACGGAAATATTTTCCCGGGCCAGGCAGGCCAGGGATGAATTTGCCAGAAGCAGGGGACGTTAATATCTCTTCCGGTCGCACTCTCCCGGTCCCGGACTTCCATGCCTTGAGCGAGCGGCCATGATGAGCAGAGAAAAACAGGCCAGGGTTGATTATCATGTCAGCCCCGCAACCGGGGCACTGCAGGGCAGGGTGCGTGTTCCCGGTGATAAATCCATCTCGCACAGGGCAGTAATTCTGGCGTCGCTGGCTGAGGGAACCAGTGTTTGCGACGGTTTCCTGGACAGCGCTGATACCCGGGCGACCATGGTTGCGTTTCGGCAGATGGGAGTGGACATGACCCTGGAAGGTGAGTGCCTGAGCGTGAACGGAGTTGGGCTGAACGGTTTGTCGGCGCCTTCCGGAATCCTGGACCTGGGAAATTCGGGCACCTCGGCGCGCCTGTTGCTGGGCGTGCTTGCCGGGCAGCGGTTCTCTTCCATCCTGTCCGGGGATGAGTCCCTGACGCGCAGGCCGATGCGGCGCGTGGCGGATCCGCTGAATGTGATGAACGCAGACGTACGGACCACTCCTGAAGGCACCCTGCCCGCGCAGATAACGGGCAACAGGCGTCTGCGCGGCATAGACTACGAATTACCCGTTGCCAGCGCTCAACTTAAGTCCGCCCTGCTGCTGGCGGGCCTGTATGCTCAGGGTAAAACGGTGCTGACGGAACCGGCGCCGACCCGTGATCATACGGAGCGGATGCTGGCCCATTTCGGCTGCCCGGTTACGCGGTCGGGCATGCGTATAACGATGCAGGGCAACAGCTTGCGCACCGGCAGGCTGCGCATTCCGGGTGATATTTCCTCCGCCGCGTTCTTCCTGGCCGCGGGCAGTATCGTTCCCGGGTCGGACCTGGTCATCGAAGGCGTCGGGATCAATCCGACGCGCCATGCCGTGATTGAAATTCTCAACCGCATGGGTGCAGACATCAGCGTCTCCAACCTGGATGAAGGCAGCGCGGAGCCGGTGGCGGACCTGCGGCTAAAATACCGGCCGTTACACGGCATTCGCATCCCCCGTGAACTGGTCCCGATAGCTATCGACGAATTTCCGGCGATCATGGCGGCGGCATGTCATGCGCGGGGCGAAACCATACTTGAAGGCGCCGCGGAGTTACGCGTGAAGGAAAGCGATCGTATCCAGGCCCTCGCCGAAGGACTGGAGATTATAGGCTGCCCCGTTGAGACCCGCCCAGACGGGATGCGCATCACCGGCGGCCGTCCCGAAGGGGGCGTGGTGCGGAGCCACGGCGACCACCGCATAGCCATGGCCTTTTCCGTGGCCGGCCTGGCCGCAGAGGGTCCGGTAACCGTGCAGGACTGTGAAAACGTCGATACGTCCTTCCCGGGGTTTATCGACTGCGCCCGGCAACTGGGCTGGGAGATACAAACGTCAGCCACAGAGAACACAGAGGACTCTCTGCCCTCTGTGGCAGAAAAACAATGGCCAGACCCCCGGTTATAACCGTTGACGGTCCGAGCGGGACCGGCAAAGGCACGTTGTGCAGTCTTATCAGCCGCTGGCTCGGTTGGAACCTGCTGGACAGCGGCGCGCTGTATCGCATCCTGGCCCTGCTTGCGCATCGGAATGGCATTCCGGTAGCCGAGGCCGCCCAGGTGGCGGGACTGGTCCGGGACATATTGCCGGACGTCAGGTTTATCTCCGCCGAAGGAGACGAACCGGTGACGGTTATCCTGGATGGCGCCGACGTGGGCGCCCTGATCCGGCGCGAGGAGTGCGGCAGCGCGGCCTCGAGCCTGGCTGCGCACGGCACAGTGCGTGAAGCCTTGCTGGCATGGCAACGGAGTTTCCAGCGTCCCCCCGGTCTCGTTGCGGACGGGCGCGACATGGGTACCGTGGTTTTCCCGGATGCCGAATTAAAGGTATTTTTGACGGCGAATCCGCGGGAACGCGCGAAAAGACGATATAAACAGTTGAAAGAAAAAGGGATTTATGTTAGCTTTGACAATCTTGTAGAGTCTATCGCTGAACGGGATAGGCGGGATACGCAACGCATTCTCTCTCCTTTGAAGCCTGCGGACGGCGCTATTGAGATAGATACCTCCACCAGCGGGAGAGATGACGTATTCGGGCAGGTTGCGGAGATAATCAGGAAACGCTTCGATTTATCGGCCGTACATAACATAATGTGAAACATTAAGAAAAAGAGATAACCTACTATATGACTGAGAGTTTTGCTGAATTATTCGAACAGAGCCAGATAGAAGCAAAAATGCAGCTTGGCGCTATTCTTAACGGGGTTGTCGTTGACGTTTACCAGGACAACGTGATTGTAAGCGCCGGCTTGAAGTCGGAATCCTGGATACCCATCGACCAGTTTTATGACGAAAAAGGCGAGCTCGAGGTTGCCGTCGGCGATCAGGTCGAGGTGGCGCTGGATGCGATAGAAGACGGTTATGGTGAGACCCGGTTATCGCGGGAGAAAGCCAAACGGCTGCTGGCATGGAACAGCCTGGAGCAGGCACACAATACCGATGAAACCGTGACCGGCGTGATCAGCGAGAGGGTGAAAGGTGGATTTACCGTTGACGTCGAAGGAATCAGGGCATTTCTGCCGGGTTCGCTTGTGGACGTTCGTCCTGTCAAGGATACGGTTTACCTGGAAGGCAAGCCGCTTGATTTCAAGGTCATTAAAATCGATCGGAAACGGAGTAACGTGGTGGTGTCCCGCAGGGCGGTTGTGGAGAGTGAAAATATCGCCGAGCGGCAAAGCCTTATTGAAAGACTGAAGGAAGGAGTCACCGTGAAAGGCGTAGTCAAGAACCTGACGGATTATGGCGCTTTCCTGGATCTCGGCGGTATCGACGGGTTGTTGCATATCACTGACATGGCGTGGAAGCGGGTAAAAGACCCGTCGGATATCGTCAGCATCGGCGATGAAATCGAGGTCAAGGTATTGAAGTTCGACCGCGATCGCAACCGAGTATCCCTGGGCCTGAAGCAGATGGGAGAAGATCCCTGGGGTGACCTGACCAAACGTTTCCCGGAAGGCTCGCGCTTGCAAGGCGCCGTTACCAACCTGGCCGATTACGGGTGTTTCGTTGAACTGGAAGAAGGCGTTGAGGGACTGGTTCATGTATCAGAAATGGATTGGACAAACAAGAATATCCACCCCTCAAAGCTGGTGCAGACGGGTGACGTGGTTGACGTTATCGTGCTCGATATAGACCAGGAACGCCGCCGTATTTCATTGGGCATGAAACAATGCCAGCCAAATCCCTGGGAAGAGTTTGCCGCCTTGCATAACAAGGGAGACAGGGTCCGCGGCCAGATCAAATCCATTACCGATTTCGGCATTTTTATCGGGTTGCCGGGCGGGATCGACGGCCTTGTGCATTTGTCGGATGTTTCCTGGGTGGATGAGGGTGAGCAGGCCCTGCGAAACTATAAGAAAGGCACCCAGATAGAGACGGTCGTGCTTGCCGTGGATACCGAGAGAGAACGCATTTCCTTGGGCATCAAGCAACTGGAGAAGGATCCGTTCACGGCTTATGTCGCGGAGAATCCCAAGGGCACGGTAGTCACCGGCAAGGTCACAGCCGTTGAAGCCAGGAATATCGTCGTTGAACTGGCGCAGGGAGTCGATGGGCAGTTGAAGCTTTCCGAGTTGTCCGGAGACAGGAAAGCCAGGGACGCGAAAAGCAGCGGTGTGAAGGAAGGTGACGGAATTGAAGTTAAAATCACCGCGGTTGACAGGAAGAAACGAACAATTTCAGTCTCCGTGAAGGCGAAGGAAACCGATGAGGAATCGGCAGCCATCAAGGAGTATACACCCGATACCTCGTCCGGGGCTAAATTGGGCGATTTGCTGAAAAAACATCTCGACAGCGGAGGCAGTGACTGATATCCGCACAAACGATGCGAGATTGGAACAATGACCAAATCTGAACTGATTGAGGCTTTAAGCAGGCGGCAGCCACAGTTTACATCCAAGGACATCGAGTCTGCTGTCAAGACCATACTCGAGTCCATGGCCCAGAGTCTGGCAACGGGGGAAAGAATTGAAATTCGCGGGTTCGGCAGCTTCTCTCTTCACTTTCGGCCGCCGCGGGTAGGCCGCAATCCCAAATCCGGGGAAGCGGTTTCATTACCGGCCAAGCACGTCCCATATTTCAAACCGGGAAAGCAGATGCGGGAGCGGGTTGACCGGGGCTGATCGGCGCCAGATGTCCTACGTAAAATATGCGCTGATCCTGCTGGTTGTTCTGCTGGGATTGGCATTTCATCTCCGTAACGAGCAATTGGTCGTTATTGATTTCTATCTCGGTAGCTTTGAAATTCCCTTATCTCTGGCGCTGGCGCTCACCTTGCTTGCCGGCGCGCTGTTGGCCGTTATCGCCGGTTTGCCGAAGTGGCTGGCATTGAAGCGCGAAAAGGCTAAACTCGGCAAACAACTCAAAAGACTTCAGCCGGACGAAGAGAATAAATCCGCAAATTACGCAAATGATTTATCCGCAGATGACGCAGATTACCGCAGATGAATTTAGCAGTATTTCAATCGGATCCTTGTAGTTCATAAATCAAAAATTAATCTGCGTTAATCTGCGTCATCTGCGGATAGATCACACTCGATGCTTGTAAGTCCCCTGCAGCCCGAAGTTCCCGCGTCAAAGGGACAGCGGGTGAACTGGGAGCGCCTGCCCGGATGCAGCAAGGCGCTGGCAATCACTTCTGCCGCAAGGGAAAGCGGGTCGCTGTTCGTGGTCATCACTGCCGACCAGGCCGGCGCCCACCGCCTCATGGAGGAACTGGCTTTTTTCAACCCGCCCCGGTCCGGGCAGCGGTTGCTGCTGTTCCCGGACTGGGAGACCCTGCCTTATGACCGGTTTTCCCCCTACCAGGACATCGTTTCCGACCGCCTGGCTGCCCTGGTGGAACTGCACACCTTGCGCGCCGGCATACTTGTCGTGCCGATATCCACCTTTATGCACCGCCTCCTGCCTGCGGATTATCTTCATGCGCACAGCCTGTTGTTACGCACCGGGCAGACCCTGGATACGGACGACTTCAGACAGGAACTGGACAGTAACGGTTACCGTACCGTGTCCCAGGTCATGGAGCATGGCGACGTGGCCGTAAGGGGTTCGCTCATCGATATCTATCCCATGGGTTCCGCAGTCCCGTTCCGCATTGACCTGTTCGATAACGAGATTGACAGTATCCGGATTTTCGATATAGAAACCCAGAGGTCCCTGGATCAAACCGATGAAATCAGGGTGCTGCCTGCCAGGGAAGTCCCCCTGACCGCGCCGGCAATCGACCTGTTCCGCAGTAACTGGCGTCTGAGGTTCAGTGGGAACCCCGGCAGCAACCCGATTTACACTGACGTCAGCAATGGAATCGCACCGGCGGGCATCGAATACTACCTCCCGTTGTTCTATACCCGTACCGGCTGCCTGAATGATTACTTCCCGGAAGACCCGACTGTCATACTGGATGAAGGCGTGTACGATGCGGCGCTGAAATTCCGGGAAATGGCGGATACCCGCTATGAGCAGGGAAAACACGACCGCGAGCGTCCCCTGTTGGCGCCGGATGAGATTTTCTATCCGCCCGGTGAGATATTCGACATGCTGGCCGTACACCGCCGGATTCATGCCGGCAATACCGGTATCGATGACGCTGCGGTCGGAACTGTCCGGTTTTTCACCGGCCATCCGAAAAAGTATCCCGTCAATGTGCGTTCACAGGACCCGCTTGCCGTATTCCGCCACTTCATGGAGGAGTTTGCCGGGCGTGTCCTGATCGTGGCGGAGTCGGTTGGCCGCAGGGAAACGATCATGGAATTATTCAACAGGGAAAAGACCAGGCCGGTCCTTTGCAGCGACTGGGATGATTTCATGGCCCGTACCATGCGTTTCGGATTGACCGTGGCGCCGCTGGAGCAGGGGGCAGTGCTGGAACGGCCGGATATCGTCCTGTTGAGCGAAACCCAGTTGTTCGGCGAGCGGGCACAACAACGGCGCCTGCGCAAAAAGCGCCGGCAACTTACTGATACGGTCGTGAGCAACCTGACCGAGTTGTCCGTCGGCGCACCGGTTGTCCACGAAGAACACGGGGTGGGCCGTTACCGCGGTTTACTGACGCTGACGGTGAACGAAATCGAAGCCGAGTTCATCTGCCTGGAATATGACCAGGGCGACAAGTTGTATGTGCCGGTAACAGCGCTGGACCTTGTAAGCCGCTTCGTCGGTGTGGATGCGGAGCATGCGCCGCTGCACCGTCTGGGCAGCGCCAACTGGCTGAAGGCGAAACACAGGGCCCTGAAAAGAGTTTATGACGTGGCGGCTGAATTATTGGAACTGCACGCCCGCAGGGCCGCATTGCAGGGTCATGCATTCGGTGTCGACAATAATGCCTACCAGGCGTTTGCCCAGGAGTTCCCGTTCGAGGAAACCCCGGGGCAGGCGGAGGCCATTGCCGGGGTGCTTGAGGATATGGGCGCACCAGTCCCCATGGACCGGCTCATATGCGGCGATTCCGGGTTCGGCAAGACGGAGGTGGCGATGCGTGCGGCATTCGTCGCGGTGGAAAACCATAAACAGGTGGCCCTGCTGGCGCCGACCACCCTGCTGGCCCAGCAGCATTACCGGAATTTCAAGGACCGTTTTGCGGATTGGCCGGTGCGACTGGAAGTATTGTCCCGGTTTGTGTCCGGGAAACACCAGGCCGGGATTTGTGATGGCCTGCGCGACGGTAACATCGATATCATCATCGGCACGCACAAATTGCTGCAGGACGGCATTGTCTTTGCCAACCTGGGTCTCGTGGTCATCGATGAGGAGCATCGTTTCGGGGTGCGGCAAAAGGAAAAACTCAAGTCCCTGCGCGCCCAGGTGGATGTATTGACGCTCACCGCCACACCGATCCCGCGCACGCTCAACCTGGCGCTGTCGGATTTGCGGTCCCTGTCCATCATCGCCACCCCGCCGTCAAGACGCTTGCCGATCAAAATCTTTATCAGGGAATGGGATGAAAGCTGGCTTGTCGAGGCGATGTTGCGTGAGATCAAACGGGGCGGGCAGGTCTATTTTGTCCATAACGAGATTAACAGCATAGAAAAGATCGCGGCTGAGGTCGCCGAACTGTTGCCGGAAGCCAAGCTACGCATAGCCCATGGGCAGATGCCGGAAAAGCAGCTCGAGCAGGTGATGCTGGATTTCTACCATCTCCGGTTCAACATTCTGGTCTGCACCACCATCATCGAGACCGGCATTGACGTGCCCAGCGCCAACACCATCATCATCAACCGTGCGGACAAATTCGGCCTGGCCCAACTGTATCAGCTGCGCGGCCGGGTCGGGCGCTCTCACCACCGCGCATACGCCTACCTGGTCAAGCCTGGCCGGGGAGCCGTCAGCGACACCGCGGCAAAGCGCTTTGAGGCGATTGAAGCGCTTGAGGAACTGGGAATGGGTTTTACCCTGGCGACCCACGACATGGAAATCCGCGGGGTTGGCGAGATCCTGGGTGATGAACAAAGCGGACAAATCCAGGAGATCGGGTTCGGCCTGTACATGAATCTACTGGAACGGGCGGTAGCTTCCCTGAAAGCCGGACGCCAGCCGGAACTGGACCGCCCTCTGGACCACGGCACTGAAGTGGATTTGAACGTCCCTGCATTGATACCGGCGGACTACCTGCCCGACGTGCATGCCAGGCTGGTCATGTACAAGCGAATAGCCGGCGCAGGAGAGGAGCGCGCGTTATGGGACCTGCAGGAAGAGTGTATAGACCGGTTCGGCCTGTTGCCGGATGCGCTCAGGAACCTGTTCCGTATTGCGGAACTCAAGCAACGAACGCGTGCCCTGGGAATCCGGAAAATTGACCTGGGAGAGAAGGGCGGCAGGGTCCATTTTGATGAAAACGCGGACTTCGACAGGGTAC
This sequence comes from Gammaproteobacteria bacterium, assembly GCA_022826885.1. Lineage (GTDB taxonomy): Bacteria > Pseudomonadota > Gammaproteobacteria > Eutrophobiales > Eutrophobiaceae > JAAXHV01. The sequence goes on along the minus strand of JAJDUB010000027.1, from coordinate 5,468 downwards.
AACTGATAAGCCTGCTCCAGGCCAATCCCCGCATATATAAACTCGAGGCGGGAAACAAACTCAGAATAAACCAGGAACTCGCAGGCGCCGAAGCGCGTCTCAGCTTTCTCGACGGGTTCCTCGACAATCTGGGCTGATTTGTTACGATGACCGCATATCTGCGACAAAGAAACATTGACAGATGCCGACCAGATCAACTTCCCCGTGTTTCATGCCCGCAAGTCCCGGGTTCGCAACTGTCATCCTGTATTGCGCACTGGCGGTATTCACCGTCCCGGCGCACGCCGAAGACTGGTACCGGGTGGAACTGGTCCTGTTCGAATACACCGAACCGGATGCCGGCGGCGAGTGGTGGTACGAAAACCCCGGTTTGCCCGCCCGCGATCAAACCATCGGATTGATCATGGAAACTGCCGATCCCGTATCCGCCGATTCTCCTGGTGCGCTGGAAGCTGAGGACCTGAAGCCATATGTTGTACTGCCCGGGCAGGAATACCGGCTGGCAGGCGTCAGGCGGGTACTGGCATCATCCCGGGAATACCGCCCTCTGCTCCATGTTGCCTGGCAGCAGCCCGGACTGGATGCGAGGAATGTGAGAGCGGTACACCTTGACAACACCCGGTTTGAGAGGAAAGCCGCAGAGCAGCTCGAGGTCGAACCGGAGCCGGGGGAGGTACGGGAAGAGCCGGAATATACGCCGCCGGTGAAGGTTTTTGACGGCACCGTCCGCTTGCGCAAGTCCCGTTTCCTGCACCTGGACGTGGATTTTGCCTATTTTCCAGACACGCTGCAGCAACCGGACCTGGAAATGCCGGCACAGGCCGCGGGGCACAGGCGGTTCCCGGCGGACTACGTCAGGCTGACGGAAAGCAGGAGGATAAGACCGGACAACCTGAACTATTTCGATCATCCCTTATTCGGGTTGGTCGTCCAGGTGAGTAAAATAATATCCGCAGATGACGCAGATGAATAATCCGCAGATGACGCAGATTACCGCAGATGAAAAAAGTTGTTTGTGATGAAGAAGCTACACGGTAAATAAACCGGAATATTCGTGTCATAAATCGAGAAATAATCTGCGTTCATCTGCGTCATCTGCGGATAAATCATGGCTGTTCGGACAGTAGCGTCTTGCCGGCCCAGTCGCGGGCAAACTGCGCCGCGCTCCTGCCGCTGCGAGTGCCTTTTTCCAGCGCCCACTGCAGCGCAGCCTCCCTGACCTGCCCGGGTTCACCGATGGTTACGCCGGTTCGCTCCAGCCAGTGGAATGCAATCTGCAGGTATTGTTCCTGGTTGAACGGATGGAACGACAACCAGATGCCGAAGCGTTCCGACAGGGAAAGCTTCTCTTCCACGGATTCGCCATGGTGGATCTCACCGTCAATGTTTCTGGCTTCCAGGTTCTCCGACCTGAATTCCGGAAGCAGGTGACGGCGGTTGGAGGTGGCGTAGATGAGGATGTTGTCCGGAATGTCGCTCACCGAACCGTCCAGCAGTACCTTGAGGGTCTTATAGCTGGGATCATTCACGTCAAACGACAGGTCGTCGCAGAAGATGATGAATTTGCCCGTGAAGCGGCTTAATTCGTCACAGATATCATGCAGGTCGGTCAGGTTGTCCCGCGTCACTTCCACCAGGCACAGTCCCTGCTCCCGGTATTCACTGAATACCGCCTTGACCAGTGAAGATTTACCGGTGCCCCGCGGGCCCCACAACAGTACATTGTTGGCAGGGTAATCGTTGATGAACTGTTCGGTGTTCGATTGCAGCGCCGTCTTCTGCCTTTCTATACAAAGCAGGTCTTCCAGCCTGATTTCCCTGGAATGTCTGATTGGCTCCAGACAGGAAGCGGCGCCCCTGCTGCGCCAGCGCATCAGCGGCGCAGCCTGAATCCGTCCCGGGTGAGGAGCGGTGAATTTGAACCGGTTGAGCAGGGATGTGAGTCGCGACACCGGCTGATCCTTGTTCGTCATTGTCTGAATATATTGCTGCCGACCCTGCCATTATACGTATATGGGCTTTATAATACCGTTTTGACGTGAAAATTATAAGGTGAGGTATGTTTGACAAAGACATGAAAATCGCTGGGTACGACGACGTACTCTACCGGGCCATGCAGGGGGAGAGGACCAGGCAGGAAGAACACATTGAACTGATAGCATCGGAAAACAACGCCAGTCCCAGGGTGCTGGAGGCGCAGGGTTCGGTGCTGACCAACAAGTATGCCGAAGGCTATCCCGGTAAACGCTATTATGGCGGCTGTGAATATGTCGACGTGGTCGAACAACTCGCCATCGACCGGGCGAAGGAGTTGTTCGGGGCGGATTACGCCAATGTCCAGCCCCATTCCGGTTCCCAGGCCAACGGCGCGGTTTACCTGGCGCTGTGCCAACCGGGAGACACCATCATGGGAATGAGCCTTGCCCACGGCGGCCACCTGACCCATGGCGCCTCGGTCAACGTCTCCGGCAGAGTTTACAACGCGGTGCAGTACGGCCTGAATGCGGAAACCGGCAAGATTGATTATGACGCCGCGGAACAGCTTGCCCTGGAACACAGGCCGAAACTTGTGATGACAGGCTTCTCCGCGTACTCGCGCAGGCTGGACTGGCAGCGATTCAGGGAGATCGCCGACCAGGTCGGCGCATACCTGGTGGCCGACATGGCCCACGTGGCCGGCCTGATCGCCACCGGGCTGTATCCCAGCCCGGTCAACATCGCGGACGTGACGACGACTACGACCCACAAGACCCTGCGCGGCCCCCGGTCTGGCCTGATCCTGGCAAAAGCCAACCCGGATATTGAAAAGAAACTGAATTTTACCGTTTTTCCATGCTACCAGGGAGGGCCGTTGATGCACGTGATTGCGGCCAAGGCCGTTGCCTTCAAGGAAGCCATGGAACCGGAGTTCAAAGCGTACCAGCAACAGGTTATGGAGAACGCGCGGGCAATGGCCGGAGTCTTTATTCAGCGTGGCGTTGAGGTCGTTTCCGGCGGGACCGACAACCACCTGTTCCTGGTCAGCCTCATCAGCAAGGGCATCACCGGCAAGGACCTGGATGCAGCCCTGGACCGGGCCAATATCACCGTGAACAAAAACGCGGTGCCCAACGATCCGCAGTCGCCTTTCGTTACCAGCGGTATTCGAATCGGCACTCCGTCGATCACCACGCGCGGTTTCGGAAAGGCCGAGGCCTCACAGGTCGCTTCCTGGATTTGTGACATCATCGACAACATGGGGGATGAGACGCTGATTGGGAAGATAAAGGAAGAAGTAAAAGCCCTGTGCAAGCGTTTTCCGATGTATGCCTGAATATTAAACATGCGCTGCCCGTTCTGTTCATTCGAGGATACCAGGGTCATAGACTCCAGGATGGCCGCCGAGGGTGACTTGGTCAGGCGCCGGCGCGAATGCATGGAATGCAGGGAACGTTTCACCACCTATGAAGCGGCGGAATTCAATTATCCCAGGGTTATCAAATCCGACGGCCGGCGCGAACAGTTTACCGAGGACAAACTGCGTTCCGGCATTGAGCGCGCACTGGAAAAACGGCCGGTCCCGATGGAACGGGTCGAGATAGCCATCGCCCGTATCAAACACAAGCTGAGGTCCCTGGGCGACCGGGAAGTAAAGTCGAGAAAAGTGGGAGATTGGGTCATGGAAGAATTGAAAGCCGTCGACCAGGTGGCCTATCTCCGGTTTGCTTCCGTCTACCAGAGTTTTGCCGATGTCAGGGCATTTCTGGATGAGATTGAGAAGCTGGAAGAAGAGATGCCCCCGGAGTTGAAAAAATCCCAGTTGGATCTGCTCAACAAGCCTGATAACTAAAGTGAATTGGACCGCAGCCGACACCTCATGCATGGCCCGCGCCCTGGAACTGGCGGACAGGGGCCGTTTCACCACCCACCCCAACCCCCGGGTCGGTTGTGTCATAACCAGGGACGAGCAGTTCCTGGGCAGCGGCTGGCACCGCAGGGCCGGAGAGCCGCATGCCGAGATCAACGCGCTGAGTGATGCTTCCTGCGACCTGCGCGGCGCGACGGCTTACGTTACGCTCGAACCCTGTTCCCACCATGGGCGGACGCCGCCCTGTACCGAAGCCCTCATCGGGGCAGGTATCAGCCGGGTCGTGATCGCTGCGCAGGATCGGAATCCGCAGGTGTCGGGCGCCGGGATAAAAACATTGACGGGCGCCGGCATCAGGGTCGAGACCGGCCTGATGGAACAACCGGCAACGGAACTCAACAAGGGTTTCTTTTACCGGATGACGCGGGGGCGGCCTTACGTGCGGGCCAAATCCGCCATCAGCCTGGACGGCAAGACGGCGCTGGCCGGGGGGGTAAGCCGGTGGATTACCGGCGCGGCTTCACGGCGCGACGTGCAGGAGTTGCGCGCGGCAAGCTCAGCCGTCATGACCGGTATCAACACCGTGCTGGCCGATGACCCGCGCCTGAACGTGCGTGATGTGGACACCGGCGGCAGGCAGCCCCTGAGAGTAGTGCTCGACAGGGAGTTGAGGTTCCCACCCGGGGCACAAATGCTCGGTCTGGACGGGAGCACTGTCCTGTTTACCAGGAGTGAGGATAAACTGCTCCATGAGGGCCTGGAACGCGCCGGGGCCTGCGTGCGTTTCGTCGATGGTGATGAGCGGGATTTCCTGGATAGCGTGTTGAGAGAACTGGCGCTGACTTACGAAGTGAACGACCTGTTGCTGGAGGCGGGCGCTAAATTGACCGGGAGCATGCTGCGCCACGGCCTGATCGATGAACTGGTGGTGTACCAGGCGCCGGTCATACTGGGCGGCGCTGCCGCCGATATGATGGAACTGCCCGCCATCACCTCCATGGATGAACGCCATGAACTGGAACTGGTGGATTCCCGCCGCTTTGATGAGGACTGGAAGTTTGTTTATAAAATCCGCAGGTGACGCCGGTTAACGCAGATGGTAGCCGCTGCACACATTTCATCCGGGGCGCGGGTGCGGGCGAGGCGCTCTGCCGTACAGGCACTGTACCAGTGGTTTCTGACTGAGCGTCCGATGACCGGGATCATCACCGAGTTTGAACGTGAAAGAAAGGAACTTAAAAAGGCCGACGGGGACTATTTTCGGGAAATCCTGTCCGGAATCTCCACTAATTCAGAAGAGATCCGGGACGCATTGGCCCCTTTCCTGGATCGGCCCCTGAATGAACTGGACCCGGTCACCGGGGCCGTGCTGCACCTGGGTATGTATGAACTCATGCACCAGCCGGCATTGCCGCTGCGCGTGGTGTTGAATGAAGCGGTGGAACTGGCGCGCATGTTCGGGGCAGAGGATTCCTATAAATACATCAACGGTGTGCTGGACCGGGCTGCGCAACAGTTGCGTCCCGAAGCCGCTACGGGAGATGGGGTCAGGGGGCCCAAAGCACACAAAAATAAAAAAAAGGGAAAAATAAACAAAACAGATTAAAGTGGGGGATTTTGG
>JAJDUB010000012.1 GCA_022826885.1 Gammaproteobacteria bacterium | reverse complement strand
CCGTAGGTGCGGGTCTCGCGCGGGTAGGAGGCGAGCTTTCCGTTCTGCAGCGGCACGTCGAATATGGGGCCGAACCAATCCTCATCCAGCAGGTTGCGCGCCCAGAAGGAGACATCCAGGTCGAAGGCGTCCAGCACCAGCCCGGCGCGGGCATTGAGCAGGCCGAAACCGTCCTGCCGCTTGATGGGGTCGGCATTCCCATCCATCACGAGTTTGCTGCGGTGGTTGTAATCCGCATGGACATAGCCGCTCAGGTTGTCGCTGAATGAACGGGACAGGGTCGCGGACAGCAGCACGGTGTGTTCCGGGTTACCGGCCAGGCGGTCGCCGGTACGATCACAGAAGGCATCGCCCGGGCTGGTCCTGCCCGGATCCGGCGTGCCGGTCAGGAACGGCGCCGCCACCCAGCAGTTGGCCATCTCGAACTTATCGTACTCGGCCTCGTTATAGACATAGGCTCCACTCAACCTCAGACCGTCGAGCGGCGCCCAGGCTACTTCCAGCTCGCCGCCCTTGGCTTCCAGTTCTCCCGCGTTGCGCAGGTTGAAACCGGCGCCGGTGAACGCGTTGCTCTGGAAGTCTTCAATGGTTGTGTAATGAAGCGCCAGGTTCACGCGCAGGTTCTGTTCCGGCAGGACCAGCTTCATGCCCACCTCGAACGAGTCCGACTTCTCGGCGCCGAACACCTGGCTGAACGCGGCGGGGATGCGGTCGGTATTGGTGCCGCCGGACTTGAATCCGGTGGCATACCCGGCGTACAGCAGCAGGTCATTGTGCGGGGTCCAGCTCAGTCTGGCGTTCCAGGTAACCTGGTCGTCCTTGAGGGTCTCATCCACGCCCGGGCGCGGCGCAAATACCGGCTGCAGGTAAAATCCCCAGCCCGGATACACCAGCGGCGCCAGCAATGACGGGTCCAGACGCGCCAGGCCCTGGCTCGCCAGGAACAGGTTGGTGCCGATGGCCGTAAAGTCTGGCGGCGGGCCGAAGTTGCCCTGGGTGAACGTGCCGTCCAGCTTTTTCTTCTCATCGGTGTAGCGCAACCCGGCAGATACGGTCCACTGGTCATGCAACTGGACATCAACCTGGCCGAACAGCGCCCAGGCCTCATGGTCCTGCAGCATGACGTCCAGCGACCTGGAGCCGGGCAGAATAGCGGGACCGGTCATGGGGATGAACCCGCCGGTCAGCGCAGACAGGGCATTGATGGTGTTGATCAAGGTGCCCAGTTGCGGATTACCGCCGAGAACGAATGCTTCAAAATCGGCGCCCAGCGCCGTCGTGGTCCAACTGTTCAGGTTCTGGTTGAAATAATACGCCCCGGCTAGGTAATCGACCCTGCCCCGGCTGCCGGTAAGACGCAGTTCCTGGGAAAACATCTCCGATTCCCCGCGGTTGTAGCGGTCGGCGATGTCCGCCGCATTGAAATCCACGTCCGCATCGTCCGTCGTGTTGAAGGTGCGGTAGGCGCTGATCGCCGTCAACGTGTCCCTGGCGCCGAGGTCCCAGTTCAGCTCCGCAGACACGCCGCTGTCGTCATTCTCCGATTCAGGCAACCGGTTCATGTGCACCACGTAGTCGGCGAATTGATCTTCGTTCACCAGGGGCACGCCAAGACTTGCCAGCAGGGCATCGGAGCCGGGCCGGCCGTCGAAGGAGAAATAATTGTTGCGGAACGTGGCCGCGGCGCAGCACACCTCGTCGATCTCGGAATAGTCCAGGATTACCCGCAGCGAAACATCCTCCGTCGGCGTGTACAGCAGTTGTACCCGCCCGCCGTAGCGGTCGCGGTCGTTGAGCAGGTTCCCGCCCTCACCCACGGCATCCACGAAACCGTCCCGGCTGGTCATGAACCCCGTCACCCGCACCGCCAGCACGTCCTCCACCAGCGAGCCGCCGGCCGCGGCGTTGGCGCTGAACAGGTCCAGGTTGCCGTAGCTCAGCTCAAAATAGCCGTCCGTCTCATGGGACGGCGCCACCGTGTTCAGCAGTACTGCCCCTGCGGACGAGTTACGCCCGAACAGCGTGCCCTGGGGCCCGCGCAGCACCTCCACCCGCTCCACGTCCGCCATTTCGTTGATGAGCGCGCTCTGGCGCGCCCGGTACACGCCGTCCACGTAGAGGCCGACCGATGACTCGAGGCCGAAGTTCTGGGAACTGGTGCCGATGCCGCGGATATTGAAGTTGGCGGTGGTGGCGGTCTGGCTCTGACCGACGCGCAGCGCCGGTACGCTCTGCTGCAGGTCGAACATGTCCGTAATCCCATGCTCGACCAGTTCATCGCCGGACAGGGCGGTGACCGCGACCGGGATGTCCTGGATATTCTGCGCCCGTTTCTGCGCCGTGACGATGACCTCCTCAAGAAAGTCCTGTTCCTGGGCATGCGTCGGCGCTAACGGGCAGAACGACATGGTAAAGATTACGGCCAGCCATGCCCGTTGCCTGATTTTGAATGACATGAGTCTCCCCTGCATGATCACCGAACCCCCTGAATGCAAGTATATCGTGACAGGACTGTCAGCGCAATTCCCCCGAGTCTACCGGACTACAATCTCCATAAACAAAAAGCATTGACAAGTCCCGTAAAAAGCATAGGATTTCATGTTTATGGGAGAAACACAAATCCTGCTTTCGCAGCGGCGCGACGCGATGGTTAAGTATTTGCAGCACCTGTCAACATTGGGAAAATAAAATGCAGCAACAAACTAGCGACCCCGAAGACCGTACCGCCCGTCCCGCGTGGTTCGGTTATGCCCAACTTGGTATTATTCTCATCCTGGTTGTAATTGCCCTGTACTTTGCCCGGGCGCCGGGCCGCGTCACCCTTGACATGACGGCCGGCGAGGATGCGGACGCCGGCAAACCGACCGTCAATGTGATCCGGCCCATGCCCACCGAGCAGGCGCTGACGGTGAAGCTGACCGGCGCAGTCAGGGCATACGACCAGGTGGCAGTGCGTTCTGAAGTAGCGGGGCGCGTAACCTGGGTTTCTCCCGAATTTGCCAACGGTGGGTCCATCGTGGCGAACGAGGCGTTCGTCAGGATTGATCCGGCCCGCTACGAGCTCAAGGTGGAAGCGGCGGAAATGGCCGTCAGGGAAGCGGAAGCGCGGCTGGCCGCGCAAAATTCCCGGAGCGCGGAAGCCAGGCTTGGCGCAGCCCGGGCCGAACTCAAGCTTGCGCAACTTGACCTTGAGCGCACCGAAATATCCCTTCCCTACGACGCCCGGGTAGTATCTTCATCCATTTCGGTGGGGGAACTGGCCGGTCCCGTTGAAGGTGTCGACAGCCGTGCGTCGGTACTGGGCATGGTTTATCAACCGGGAATGTTGCAGGTTGACGCACCGGTCGATCCGAAAGTCCTGGCATACCTGACGCCCGCGGCCGGCCGGATTGCCAGCATTCACACGCGCACGGAAGAATACGAAGCCAAGGTCGAGCGCGTGTCATCGGTAGTTGCGCCGCAGACGCGTCTTGCTTCACTGTTTTTGAAATTTGTACACGACCGGCCACTGGAGTCGCTGCCCCTGCCGGGCACGTTCGTCGAGGTTGAGATACAAGGGCCCGCATACCGGGACGTCTATGTTCTGCCGGATGCCGTCCTGCAGGAAGGCGACAGTGTATGGACGGTCCGGGACGGTGTCCTGCGTTCAGTCGGCCTGCGGGCGCTTGGCCACTCCGCCGCCGGCATGGTGGTGAAGGCCTTTGATACAGGCGAAGGTGTCGTCACAGGCATTCTGCCCGGCGCCGCTGAGGGGCTGGCGGTACTGGTTGCTGAAGCTGAAGCAGCGCAATAACGGACCCTTATACCGGCCGTTAAGGTCCCCAACCAGAAAAAAACGGTGCAATCATGAGATCAGGACTCATCGCTTATTTTGCCGGAAACCCCGTTGCCGCCAACCTGCTCATGGCATTCCTGATCGTCGGGGGTTTGCTGTCTGCGCAACAGGTTGCCGTCCAGATCTACCCCGACATCGACCTGCGCACGGTGACCGTCAAGGTGCGGTCTCCCGGGTCGTCTCCCCAGGAAGTGTCGGAAGACATAAACCGTCGAATTGAACAGAGCGTAATAGGTATTTCCGGCGCCGAGCGGGTTGTCAGCACCGCCAGCGAAGGCCTGGGAGAGGTCAAGGTCGAACTGTCCACCTTTGCCAATCCTGCCGCGGTCCTGGAAGACGTGCGCGAGGCGGTAGGCAGCATTGATAATTTCCCGCCCGGCGCTGCGGAACAACCGGAAGTAAAGCTCGATCAGACCGAGTATGAAGTCCTGACCCTGGCGGTCTCATCCGCCGTCGTAGGAGACAGGGAACTGCGGCTTGCCGCGGAGGCGTTGCGCGATGACCTGCTGGAATTGCCGTCCGTTTCGCAGGTAAAGTTGCTGGGCACCCGTGACCGCGAGATAAGCATCGAGCTGAACGAGGAGGACCTGCAGCGCCATAACCTGACCATCAGCGATATAGTCTCAAAAACGCGGCGTGCTTCAGTGAACATGACATTCGGCGAATTGAGGACCGATTCCGGCGGTGTCATTCTGCATACGGTTTCAAAACGCAAAACCGGGGATGAGTACAAGGACATACCGCTGATTACGCGGCTTAACGGCACGATCGTCAGGCTGGGCGACGTGGCGGAGATACGCGATGGTTTCAGCGATGAGGATATCGTATCCGAAATCGACGGCACACCTGCAGTATTTGTGCGGATTGACTCGGCCAAGCAGCAGTCAATCGTTGCGATGGGCGAGGAGATCAAGAGTTGGCTTGCGGACTATGATGCTCCTCCATCGGTAACCGTCTCGGTCTGGAACGACAGGGCGCAGCCGGCGATTGACAGGATATCGGAGATTATCGGGAATGCCGCACTCGGTATCGTGCTGGTATTCATCTGCCTGGTCATGGTGTTCGACCTGCGCGTTGCAGTATGGATAACCGTCGGTATCCCGTTGTCCATGATCGGCGCGCTGATGTTCTTCGGGCCCGCGGACATGACGCTGAACATGGCTACCATCTTCGGGTTTTTCCTGTTGATCGGCATTGTCGTAGACGATGCGGTGGTGGTTGGAGAGAGTATTGCCGTGGAACGGGAGAGCGGCAAAAACGCCCTGGATGCAGCCATTGCCGGCGCGCATGCCGTAGTCGGGCCGATCACCATCGGGGTACTGACGACGCTGTTTGCTTTTTTTCCGTTCCTGTTCGTCACCGCAGGCTTCTACCAGGTGGTTACCGTATTCCCCTACATGGCGGCTTTCGTCCTTGCGGTGTCGTTGATTGAAGCTTTCTTTATCCTGCCCGCTCACCTGTCGCACGAGGGCCGCTGGAGCATTCCGCCGCTGAGCGTACTCCAGGGCAGGGTCAGCCGCAGGCTGGACGAGTTCCGCGACAAGGTTGTGGTGCCGTCGGTTTCCTGGTCCGTAAGAAACACTACTGTTACGCTGGTAAGCGGAATCCTGCTTATCATTTTTGCGCTGGCGCTGCTTCGCACCGACAATGTCCGCCTGCTCATCTTCGACCGGGCGGCAAATGTCAGCGATAACGTCCAGGCCGATATTCACCTGCCGGCGGGCGCGCCTTTTGACGTCACTCTCGCTACTGCCGAGCGCTTTGTGAATGCCGCGCATGCCGTGAATGAAGAGTTTGGCGGGACGCCGATCGACTCGGTCAGCATGATGGTCGGTAATCTCATATGGGCGGCAGCGCTGGACCAGGACTTCAATGCCAGCCATATGGCGTCGGTCAAGTTACACCTCAACGATAGACCGATCCGCACGGTATCGCCCCAGGACATTGAAAGGCTGTGGCGCCGGGAAATCGGCGATATTTCCTACCTGGAACAAGTCAGGTTCCACACCACGAGCAGGTTTACCCGGCCGGGGGTTGCCTACGCGCTGAAGCATGAAGACCCCGCGGTCCTGCGGCAGGCAACGGCCGAACTGAAATCCGCTATGACCGCCGTCCCGGGTCTGTACGAAGTTTCCGACAGTCAGTCACTCGGCAAACGGCATTTTGAAATCGAGGTTACGCCGGCCGGTACTGCTGCGGGGTTGACGCCGGCAGCTATCGGCGCGCAGTTGCGGGCCAGTTTCCACGGGGCCGAGATACAGCGGATACAACGCGGCAATGAAGAGGTCAAGGTCGTGGTGAGGTACCCGCAGGAGCGGCGGGAAAGTTTGCGTGAACTTGCCGAAGAGCATATCCAGCGACCCGGCGCTGCCGGAGAGTTGCCGCTGTCCATGGTGGCGCGCATCACGGAAAAACGTGAACTGACCCAGGTGATACGCATCGACGGTAAGCAGACCTCCCTGGTCAGCGCGCGCGCCGATGCATCGGTTATCACGCCCAGGCAGGCCAGGCGTATTGTCAGGAACGAGATGTTTCCCGAACTGCAGGCAAACTATCCCGGTCTCAGGATAGAGATCGACCAGGCAGCTCGGGATGAGCGGGGATTGTTGAAAACCCTGGCCATATTGGTCCCCATCGTCCTGATTGCCATTTATGGACTCATCGCGGCATTCCTGCGCAGTTACTGGAAACCGGTGATCGCCGTTGCCGGTATTCCGCTGGCGTTCTCCGGCGCGGTCCTCAGCCATTGGCTGCTGGGCTGGGATTTTACCGCCATGTCGATATTCGGCGTGATCGGTGTTTCCGGCATAGTTGTGAACGATGCCCTGGTGCTGCTGGATCGATATAACCGTATCCGTGTTGAAAACGATATGTTCCCGGCCATAGCCGCCGCATCTGCGGCAACCCGACATCGCTTTCGGGCCGTCCTGCTGACAAGCCTCACGACCATCCTGGGCTTGTCTCCGTTACTTTACGAACGCGGCGACGAGTTGATTTTCCTGGTGCCGTTTGTCGTGAGTATGCTCGGCGGACTGGTATTCGCCACCCTGGCGACCCTGCTCCTCCTGCCGACACTGGTCATGGTCGTCGAAGGGCGCAAGGAATAGGCTGATATAATTCCCCCTCTGCAGGTGTAACCGGGAGATATAATGGGGTTACGTATCGGCGTCGACGTAGGCGGCACCTTCACGGATTTTCTCGTAGTGGATGAAGACGGTAATGCCGGAATTTATAAAACATCCACTACCCCCGAAGACCCGTCCATCGGTTTTTTCCGCGGCCTGGAAAAAGCGGCGCTGCAGCATGGCCTGGCGCTGGACAGTTTCCTGCAGCAGGTGGAGATCATCGTCCACGGCACCACCATCACGACCAATGCCACCCTGACCGGCGACGGGGCAAATACCGGGTTCATCACCACCAGGGGATTTCGCGACGTACTCAACATGCGCCGTGGATTGAAGGAGCGGCAATTCGAAAAATATGCGCCGCCACCTGCCTTGATCCCGCGCCGGTATATCCGGGTGGTGGAAGAGCGTGTCAACGTGACAGGTGAAATCCTCACTCCCATGAAGGAAGCAGACGTGATTTCGGCTGCGCGTTATTTCCGGGAAGAAAACATCGAGGCTGTCGCCGTTTCATTTCTCTGGTCTTTTCGCAATCCCGTCCATGAACTGCGCGTGAGGGAGATACTGGAACAGGAACTACCCGGTATCTACGTGTCGTTGTCGACGGAGATACTGCCCCAGATCCGCCTTTACGAACGCAACAGCACGACCGCGTTGAATGCCTACGTGGGCCCGGTGCTGACCCGTTACATTTCCCGGCTGATCAGTGAACTTGAAAAGAGGCAGTTCGCCGGCAATCTGCTGATCATGCAATCCAACGGCGGGGTCATGTCGCCACAGGTGGCGCAGCGGTATGCCTCCAACACTTTGTTGTCGGGGCCTGCAGGCGCCCCCATGGCAGGCGTGTTTTACGGCAATACCCATGGTTTCAGCAATGTCATCACCGTGGACATGGGCGGCACTTCATTTGACGTTGCGCTGGTAAAAGACGCCGAACCGGCCGTGACCACGGAGGGAATGATAGGGGAGCACCGCATCGCTTCGCCCATCCTGGACATACATACAATCGGCGCCGGCGGTGGGTCCATTGCCTGGATAGACCAGGGCGGACTGCTTGCGGTCGGGCCGAAAAGCGCCGGCGCGGTGCCGGGCCCGGCCTGTTACGGCCGCGGCGGCGCCCTGCCCACCGTCACCGATGCGCAGTATGTACTGGGCTACCTGGACCCTGCCTGGTTCGAGAAAGGTGAACTGCAATTCGACGCCGGGGCCGCGCGCACGGCAATCGACGAGCATATCGCGCAACCCCTGGCCATGGACCTGGTTGCGGCCGCGGACGGCATTTACCAGCTCGTCAATAACAACATGGCGGCGGCGCTGGGCGTCGTGTCCGTGGAGCGGGGATATGACCCCAGGGAGTTCGTCCTGGTGGTTGCCGGCGGGGCCGGCCCCATACATGCGGCGGCCATTGCCAGGGAACTGGATATCCCGTTGATACTTATCCCCAGGGAATCGTCAGTGTTCTGCGCGGCAGGCATGCTGATTTCCGACCTGAAACACGATTACGTCAGGACTTACGCCACTGATATCGACCGTATCGATACCGGCGAGGTGAACGCCTTGTTCAGGGACATGGCGGCAACAGCCGGTTCCACCCTGAAATCGGAAGCTGTTCCTGCCGAACGAATTGAAATCAGGTATTCGGCAGACCTGCGCTACATCGGCCAGTTCAACGAGGTTGAAGTGGCGCTGCCGCAAGGCGGGGAACTGACGGACGAGTCCGCCAGGGACCTTTGCGCCGCGTTCCATTTGAAACACGACAGCCTGTACGGCTATTCCATGCCCGACGCCGGCGTGGAACTGATCAACCTGCGTATCACCGCGCGAGGTAAAACGGACAAACCGGCGCAGGAAAAATATGAAAAGGCCGGGGCCGATCCCGGCCATGCCCTGCTGGGCACGAGAAATGCCTGGTTTGAGGGCGGATTTGTCGACACACCGGTCTACGAAGGCCTCAAACTGGTCAACGGCAATCGCATCAACGGTCCGGCTGTTGTGGTGCAGCCTACCACCACGATCATCATCCCGCCGGATTTTGCATTGCTATGTGATGAATATAATAATTATCTTATGTATCCTGTAACCAGAAATGTGACCGAGTTGGTCGACAATTTAAGCGACAGGTGAGCCTATGGATACCGAAGTAAAAATCAGCAGTATAGACCCGATCAGGGTTTCCGTTATCGGCAGCCGTCTCGATGCGATCAGCAAGGAGATCGGACAGACCATGTTGCGCACTTCACGTTCGCCGATTTTTTCCGAAGCGCGCGATTTTGTCACCGCCATCTTTGATAAAAATCTGCGCCTGGTTGCCCAGACGGCTTATATCCCGGTGTTGATGGGCGCCCTGCCGTATGCGATAAAAAGTATCGCCGAGACGTTTGCCGGTGACGTCAATGAGGGCGATATCTTCATCCTCAACGACCCGTACCGCGGCAACAACCATCCTCCCGACATCAATATCGCCAAGCCGGTTTTCTATAAGGGCAGTCTCGAATTCTGGACCATCTGCAAGGGCCATCATGCAGACGTCGGGGGTGGGGGCGTTGCCGGTTATAACCCGGCTGCGAAAAGCGTCTGGGAAGAGTGCATCCGCATCCCCCCTGCCAAGTTATACGACGCCGGCAAGCCGAACAAGGCATTATGGGACACCATCCTGCTGAACGTGCACCTGCCTTTCCTGGTGGAAGGCGACTTGCACTGCGAGGTGGGCGCAGTCACCAAGGGCGAACGCAGCCTGCTGTCGTTGTTGAACAAGTACGGTCCCGACCAGGTCAACCTCGCCATCGACCAGATCTTCGACGCTTCGGAGAAACAGATGCGTGCGGCCATCGCTACCGTACCGGATGGCGAGTACACTGCCGAACGTTTTGTCGACCACGACGGCATCAACAAGGACAGGATGATAGCGGTAAGGCTGACCATCAGGGTCGAAAACGAGGACATCACGTTTGATTTCAGCGGCAGCGACCCGCAGGCCGCCGGCTACGTGAACAGCCCGGTGCCGAATACCCTGTCCTCGGCCTACCTTGCCCTGTTCATGTCCGTCGGCTCTGAAATCCGCTTCAATGAGGGGGCTTTACGCGCGCTGCACGCGGTTGCGCCCGCAGGTACAATCGTGAACCCGTCCGAACCGGCGCCGGTGACGGGCTGCACCATCAACACCGCGCAGACCATTATCGAAGCGGCCTGGCTGGCCTTGTCCCAGGCGGTGCCCGACAGGGTCGACGCCGGTTGGGCGCGCTGGTGCGCCCCCGCAACAATGGGCCTGAACCCGCGTACCGGCAGGTTGTTCGGTGACATCCACTTCATGTGCAAGGGCGGAGGCGGGGCGTCAAAAGGGCTGGACGGCTGGGACCACATCGGCACCGTAGTCTGCGCCGGCGGGGTACGGGCGCCGGACCCGGAACTGCATGAACTGGTCAATCCTTACACAATTTTACAATATGAATACTGGCCCGACAGCGCCGGCGCCGGTGAGTGGCGCGGAGGCATGGGCACCATTTATCGCTGGCGGGTTGACGCGGACAATATTGCCGTTGCCAATTTCGGTGGAGGCAATCGGGAAGCAACGGTCCCGTTCGGCCTCGAGGGCGGCAAACCTGCGCCGCAGCACCAGTTGTACCTGAAAAAGGGCGGGGAGACGATCGATGTGGACGCGGAAAGTTTTTATGACTACAGCACGGGGGATATCTTCGAGATCTACCAGAGCGGCGGTGGCGGGTTCGGCAACCCGTTGCAACGATCCGTGGCAAGTGTCAGGGATGACGTGGTGAACGGGCTGATATCCGCAGACAAGGCCCGTGAAGACTACGGCGTCGTCATCGATCCGGAGTCATTCGCTCTGGATGAGGCGAAGACGCGGGAATTGAGAAGCTAGTCTGCAGACTGCGCGAGCTTGTCTGTCATGGAAAGAGCCGAACAAATCAAAGAATCGGTACGCGACAGCGAGGAGCAGGTATTCGAAACCGCCTCGGGTATCCCCGTAGAGGAATTATACGGTCCCGCGCATATCGAAGAATTAGAACTGGATGAAGCCCTCGGCGCGCCGGGTGATTACCCGTTCACCCGGGGGCCTTACCGGAACATGTACCGGGGCCGTATCTGGACCCGGCGCTTCCAGGTGGGTTTCGGAGCGCCCCGGGAGAGCAACGAGCGGATTAAATTCCTGCACAGGAACGGCGCCAACGGTTTCGTCATCACCATTGACCTGCCCACGTCCTACGGGTTTGACTCGGATGATCCCATTGCCGAAGGTGAAGTAGGGGTAACCGGCGTTGCGCTCAGTACGCTGGAAGACATGCGTACGATGTATGACGGGTTTGGCCCCGACTCGGTGTCCTACGCGTTGTCCATCCGACCGCCGGTATCGTCGGTCTCGCTGGCCATGCTGGCCTGTGTCGCGGAGGAGAAGGGCATCCCGCTGGACAAGGTGATAGGCACGCAACAGAACGACCCGTTCTACCAGATGAGCGGCGGTCCGTTGCAGACCACTACCCGATTTTTCCCCATTGAGGGCACCCTGCGCCTGTGTATCGACAATATCGAGTTCATGACGAACAACATGCCGCGCCTGAACTGGATGGTGACCAATGGCTATAACCTGCGGGAAACCGGCGTAAACGCGATCGAGGACGGCGCGTTCACCCTCGGCCATGCCTTTGATATCTTCCGTATGGCAAAGGGACGCGGGCTCGACATCAACCGCTTTCCGAAGCGGGCCTCGTTCTTCTTGTCCTGTTCCATCGATTTTTTTGAGGAGATCGCCAAGTTCCGCGCCATGCGTCGCCTCTATGCAAGGACCATGAGAGAGGATTTCGGCGCAACGGACCTGTCCTGCCAGCGCATGCGGTTTTCCGTGCAGTCAGCCGGCAATACCCTGACCACGCAACAACCGGAAGTGAATATCGTGCGCGCCGGGATAGAAGCCATGGCCGCGGTCCTTGGGGGCGCCCAGTCAATCCATTTATGTTCCTACGATGAGGGGCACGGCCTGCCCACGGAGGAATCGTCTCGTATCGCGTTGCGCACCCAACAGGTGATTGCCTACGAATCCGGCGTTACCAAAACGGTGGACCCGCTGGGCGGGTCCTATTATGTGGAACACCTGACCGATAAAATCGAAAACGAGATTAACGCCAAGCTGCTTGAAATCGAGGAACACGGCGGCATGGCCAGGGCGGTACAGGACGGCTGGCTGGAAGAGCAGATCAACGCCGCCCGCTACCGCAACCAGCGCGACCTGGATTCGGGGCGGAAGCCGCTGGTCGGAGTAAACCGCTACACCATTTCACAGGAGGAAGAGAGACAGATCGAGGTGCACAGGATCAAGGCGGATGAATGGGGCGAAAGACGCAGTGAGTACCTGTCGGCGTTCCGCAAAAATAGGGACGCGCAGAAATGGAGCGATGCAATGGCCCATATAGAAACTGCCTGGAGAGCAGGAGAAAATATGGTGCCGGTTATCATGAATGCCCTGAGAAGCAACGCCACCATGGGCGAGATACACGAGGCGATGCGCAACGCCCAGAACTGGTCTTTCAGGTAGCAAGCGAATTCCGTGGAACAGGGGACAGATTTAAAATCTGTCCCCGGAGCCGTATTCAGAGAGATAAGTGACTGACAATAAAAGAATTTTACTGGCGAAGATGGGGCTGGACTGCCATGACACCGGTATCATCACCGTTGCCCAGCAGCTGCGGGAAGGCGGCTTTGAAGTTATTTACCTGGGGTTGCACAACAGTGCCGACCAGGTTGCAAAGGCGGCGCTGGAGGAGGACGCGGACCTGATCGGCGTCAGCTTCCTGTCCGGCCAGCACATAACACAGGTGCGCAAACTGTTTGACAGCTTGCGGACCCGGAAACTGGAGATTCCGGTGGTCTGCGGCGGCGTGATCCCCGATGACGATGCCGGGGAATTGCTGGGCATGGGCGTCAGGGAAGTGATCAGGCCCGGCGCCCTGACGGAGGATGTGCTTGCCGGTGTCAGGCGCGCATTGGCATAGACCGGGTGCGCCAACCGTAAATGATGACCCTGGATGACATCGTCCGGCGTAACAGCCTGCGTTTTCCCACCAAGCCGGCCCTGGTCTGCGATGGCGCCGAACGCTCCTGGGCAGAACTGGACAGGCGCGTAAACAAGCTCGGCAACGCGCTGCTTCAGTCCGGACTGCATTGCGGCGACCGCGTCGCGGTGTTGCTGGGCAACTGCAGCGAATACTTTGAAATCTACTTTGCCTGCGCCCGCGCCGGTCTGGTCGCGGTCCCCGTGAATTACCGGTTGACGGGTCCGGAACTGGACCAGGTCATCGACCATGCGCAGCCGTCACTGCTGATCACCGATGGCGAATATGCCGGCCAGGCCGGGGTGATAAAGAACCTGCCGGCGCGGCGCTGGTGCATCTCTGAGAAAGCTGTGCAGGGATTTGAGGACTACGGTTCAATCATGGAAGCGGCAGACGCGACGCCCGTGAGTGCCGGCGCAAATGACACCTTTGCCATATTTTACACCAGCGGCACTACCGGCCTGCCCAAGGGCGCCCTGGTTTCCCACCGGAACCTGGAAATGAACGGCTATAACCAGGCCATCGCCGACCGGTCCGTGCCCGGCGACATCAACCTGCTTGCGACGCCGATCTATCACATGGGCGCGGTGTTCATGGGGGTAACCTATATGATGCTCGGCTGCACCCAGCATATTCTCAGGAAATTCGACCCCGGCGCCTGGCTGGCGTTGCTGGAACAAAGCCGCGCCAGCGTGGCGTTGCTGGTGCCGACGATGATCAATGCGGTGGTGAATGCTCCCGGTCTGCGGGACCACGATTTATCCTCGCTACGCCTGGTTTTTTACGGCGGCGGCCCCATGCCGGTATCCGTGCTGGAGCGTGCCATCGAACGGCTGGGCTGCGGCTTCACCCAGGGTTACGGCCTGACCGAGACCCTGGAGGCGACATTCCTGGTCAGCGCGGATCATGTGATCAACGGGACCGAGACACAGACCCGGCGCCTGGCCTCCGCCGGCCGCGAAGCCGTGGGCGCCGAGATCAGGATCATCGATGAGGCAGGCGCGGATCTGGACGCCGGGGAGACAGGAGAGATCCTCATTAAAAGCGAATCGGTGATCGCCGGTTACTGGAACAACCCGGATGAGACTGCGAACGCAATCAGGGACGGATGGTTCCATACCGGCGACCTGGGATACCTGGACGAGGACCGCTACCTGTTTGTTGTGGACAGGAAAAAAGACATGGTGATCAGCGGCGGCATGAACATCTATTCCAAGGAAATCGAGAGTGTCCTCTACCGGCACTCCGCGGTGCTGGAAGCGGCCGTGATCGGCCTGCCTGACGAGGAATGGGGCGAAATTGTCACGGCAGTCATTGCATTGAAGCCCGGACGGGAAGCGAGCGAACGGGAACTGGTTGACCTTTGCAGGACGTCACTGGCCGGTTACAAGAAACCCAGGAAAGTCTTATTCCTGGACGAATTGCCGAAAAACCCGAGCGGGAAAATCCTGAAAAGGGTATTGCGGGGAAACCTGGCCGGCAAGCCGACATGAACATCGACGATCAGTTTGTCGCCAGGCTGTTCGACCGGGACAGGCCGGGTATTGCCCGGGCCATTTCGATGGTGGAAGCCGGGGGTGATGCGGCGCGCCGGCTGCTGGACAACATTTACCCGAGAACAGGCCGCGCCTACCGGGTGGGCCTGACCGGCCCGCCCGGAGCCGGCAAATCCACCCTCGCCGCGGAAATTACCCGGATCCTGCGCCAATCCGGTCACAGCGTTGCGATCGTGGCAGTCGACCCGACCAGCCCTTTCACTTCCGGCGCGCTGCTCGGCGACCGGGTGCGCATGGCGGACCTGGACAACGACGAGGGCGTGTTCATCCGCAGCATGGCCACCCGCGGCACGGGAGGCGGCCTGGGCGCAAACACCGCCGACGTTGCCGATATATTTGACGCGGCCGGGTTCGATTACATATTCATAGAGAGCACGGGCGTGGGCCAGACCGAATTGGATGTGCGCCACCTGGTCGACACGACCGTGGTGGTGCTGGTGCCTGAAGCGGGCGACCAGGTCCAGGCCGCCAAGGCGGGCCTGATGGAAATTGCCGATATCTTCGTGATGAACAAATGCGACCGGCCCGGCAGCAGCACGGCCATGCAGTCCATGCAGTCGGCGCTGAGCTTCAGAAACCATGGCAGCGAACACTGGCAGACCAGGATCATTGAGACCGTCGCCAGCGAGTCCCGGGGCGCGGCCGAACTGGTTGGTGAGATCATGCGTCATAAAACCTGCCTGCAAACAACGAATAAACATGGTGAACTCCTGCAAAAGCGGGTTGAACGGAGATTGCGAAGCAGCGTCCGGAACGCGGTCGACAGGCGGGTGTGGTCGGCTGAAAATGAACAATGCCTGGCGGACGCGCTGCCGCAAATCCTGGCCGGGAAGCTGGCGCCGGCTGACGTAGTGGCGGAAATATGTTCCAACATCACGGCGCCAGGGAAAAGTAATGAGTGAGAGCTACACGGCGCCGCTGGCTGACTCCTTATTCATCCTGGAACGGGTCATCCGCTGGGAAAGATTGTTCGATCTGCCTGCCTACCGGCACGCGGACGGCGACCTGGCCGGGGCGGTGCTGACGGAGGGCGCAAAATTCTGCGAACAGGTAGTGGGCCCCATCAACGCCGTCGGCGATGAACAGGGGAGTGTGCTCCTGGAGGGCAGGGTGAAGACGCCCGACGGTTTCAGGGAAGCATACCGGGAATTCACCGCAGCCGGCTGGCCCGGCCTGGACATGCCGCAGGAATACGGCGGCCAGCAACTGCCGTTGACCGTGCAGGTCGCGTTCGCGGAAATGCTCAACGGCGCCTGCCTGTCGTTCGCCATGCTGCCCCTGATGCTGCGGGCCGGCTCCAGGTTATTGATCGATCACGCCGATGATGAGTTGAAGCAGCGAGTCGTCCCGAAACTGGTCAGTGGTGAGTGGGGCGCGACCATCTGCATCACCGAAGCCCAGGCCGGTTCCGACGTCGGCCGCATCAGGACCCTGGCCAGGCCGCAGGCCGACGGCAGTTACCGGCTGACCGGCAGCAAGATATTCATTACCTACGGGGACCAGGATTTTACCGAACAGATTATCCACCTGGTGCTGGCCAGGACGCCGGACGCCCCGCCCGGGACCCGCGGGATCAGCCTGTTCCTGGTGCCCGGGATACTGTTTGACTCCGGGCAGGCCAACGGCGTGCGCGTGGAGCGACTGGAAAAGAAAATGGGACTGAAGGCTTCGCCCACCTGTGTGCTGAACCTGGAAGGCGCCACGGGTTATCGCATCGGCGAGCAGAACAGGGGCCTGAACGCCATGTTTACCATGGTCAACCTGATGCGCCTCGAAGTGTCCGTACAGGGTCCGGCCATCGGCGCCGCGGCGACTGCAACGGCGCTGAACTACGCCCGGGAACGGCTCCAGGGCGGCCCTCCGGACGCCGCTCCGGTGAGCATCATCGAGCATGCGGACGTGAGACGCATGCTGCTGATCATGCATTGCCGGAACATGGCGATGCGCGCCCTGGTGTTCGAGGCGGCGAGCAATCTTGATATCGCCCATCATGGGGAAGATGAGGATGAACGGCGCCGCGCCCTGCAACTGGCTGAATTCCTGCTGCCGGTATGCAAGGCCTGCGGTTCCGAGGCCGGGTTCGAGGTGGCCAGCCTGGCCGTACAGGTATTCGGCGGACACGGGTACATCACCGAATCCGGTGTGGAACAGTACGTGCGGGACGTGCGTGTTGCCGCCATCTATGAAGGCGCCAACGGCATACAGGCGCTGGACCTGGTATCGCGCAAGCTGCTGCGCGACCAGGGCGCGAGGTTCCGGATCCTGGCAGGCGAAATTGAGTCGACGCTCGCTGAAACCGGCGCCTTGGGTTCGATTGGAGAGATACACCAGGCGACGCAGACCGGGCTCGCCGTACTGGAGCGGGCCACCCAATACGTCCTGCAACTGGCCGGGGAGGGACGGCAGCGCGCCATAGAGTTCAGTGCCAGTGAGTATTGCCGGCTGACCGGCCTGGTTGCAGGCGCCTGGATGTGGTTACGGATCGCTCACGCCGGCGCTGACGCAAACGATGACCGGGACAACCTGCTCAACCACGGCAACTGCGCAAGGTTCTATGCCGAATACCTGATACCGGAAATGCACACCCTGGCGCACCGCATCAATATCAGCTTTACGGAAATGGAGGCCTGAAGGTCAATCCCGGCTGAACACGAATTTGTCTTTTTCCCTCCGTACCGGCGGTTTGATCTTCGGTCGGCCTTTCTGCAGTTTGCCCAGCGCATAGCCCTGCACCTTGGCGGCCCTGGCTATGATGGTGAATTTCATCAGCCAGCCGCCGGCCGTTGCCAGGATGCAGGCCAGTAACGCCAGGGGTTGCAGCAGGTCCGGCAACACTATGACCGTCGCCAGCAGCAGCAGCGGCAGGGCGTTGCCCAGGATGACCTGCGGCCTGTTGATACCGTCAAGAATCTTCAGCGCTGCCGGGGGCGCGTTGTTGGCCGCCAGCCGTTGGCGGTAATGTTGCCAGCTCACCAGCCGCCAGCCCAGCAGTCCCATCAGCAGGTACAGTAGCCATCCCTGTGCGGCGTTGGAAACGATGAGCAGGATGGACAGGATGGCAGCGCCTTCCGCCAGGCCGGTACTGATGATCAGCGGCACCACCGCGGGCTCGCGCCAGGCCGGGATACCCTTACTGGCCTTGAGGATCCTGCCCTGGCAGTAAAGGAACAGGAAACCGAGCAAACCCGCGGCGGCAAGCAGGCTGGGCGCCTGAATGAGCAAGCCGGTAAACGTAGCGGCGAACAGCAGCACGGATACGGACGCCTCCCGGGTCATCCAGGAAGTCTGGGGATGAAAAAACACGTGCAGGAAACGCCACGGGCGGCCGATCTCCAGCCACACCAGGAACAGTCCCAGTCCCACGAACACCAGCGCGGCCAGGCCGATGACCAGGTTCGGCGTGCCCGGCCAGGAGGCGATGGCCGCCATGAGTATCAGCGCGCCGCCGCTGCCGCCGAACATGAAATTGCCCGCGGCGCGCCAGTCCCATTGTGTTTGTAATGTATTGCCGAAAGTGTTTTGCATGGTTTATCGAAGCATTATAAGGAGTTTTGTTGTCTACTGGATTCCGGGACAAGCCCGGAATGACGAACGAGGCACAAACTGTTCAATCCTGTGTGTCCTGTACATCCATGTTAACCCTTTCCGTCCCTTGTCTTCTGTCCTCTGCATCCCACAGGTAGTAGAACCCCGGTTCGGTGCCCAGTTCCGCGTGCATCTGGAACCAGGTGTTCTCCGCCAGCAGTTCCGAGACGTTGCTGTTCTCATCCTCTATGTCGCCGAAGCTCAGGGCGTCGGCGATGCAGGCATTCACGCAACCCGGCGTGGCCTCGGGGTCGATGCCGGGAGTGAGCCCCTGTTCGACACCCGCATCCACCCGGTCCGAGCAGAAGGTGCATTTCTGTGCAACCCCCAGGGTGCGTTCATCGAAACGCACGGCCTCGTTCTCGGTGGGCAGGTCGCCGTAGGCGAATTCCGGTTTGTCCACCTTGTAACGCGCCTGGTAGGGACAGGCCACGGTGCAGTAACTGCAACCGATGCACAGGTCGTAGTCGATGGTGACGATGCCGTCCTCCCGTTGCGCCGTGGCGGTGCTGGGACAGACATGCATGCAGGGCGGGTCCGCGCAATGCTGGCAACCCACCGGCATGAACAGGCGCTGCACGTCGGGGAACTCGCCCCATTCGACGTCCAGCACCTTGCGCCATTGCACGCCCGGCGGGGTGGCGTTGGTGTGCCTGCAGGCCGCGGTGCAGGTCTGGCAGCCGACGCAGCGGTTCAGGTCGGCTATCATCACATAACGGGTCATATCCCTGCTCCTATGCGTGTTACGTAAACCTTGGTGCCGTCGATACTGGAACCGCCCCCGTCCAGCGAGTCGACGTTCATGGGGACCAGTGCGTTCAATCCCGGCCGTTTCAGGTCCTTGGCGAACGGCATCTTCCACTGGCCGAACTGGGCGATCATCACCACCACGTCAGGCCGCACCCCCTGGCGCAGCCGGGCGTAGCCGCGGGTGGAGTTGACCGGCGAGGTGACCTCGATGAGGTCGCCGTCCTCAATGCCCATTTCCCGGGCCTTGCCGGCATTCATGACGATCCCGTCATGGCCGTAAACGTTGTCCGCCACCTCCTTCATCAACTGGATGCCGACGTTGCCGCCCCAGGCGTACTGCATACTGCGGCCGGTCAGCAGCCAGAACGGATAATCCGCGGCCTTGACGTCGTGGTTGCGCTCGATGATCTCATCCCAGAGCCTGTTCAGGTCTTCGAACTCCGGTAGTGGTTTGTATTCTTCCAGTTGCTTGTCCCACCAGTGCACACCGGTCTCGTGCAGGCGGTTCGCCAGTTGTTTGCCCATGCGGTAATAGCGTTCCTGGTAGGGCAGTTCGAAGCGCAGTCCCAGGTCCTCCAGTTTGTGGTACAGGTACCAGTTCAGGCGCGAGTAAGGACGGGTCTTGAAACCGTTCTTGCGGAACCAATCCAGGTCCAGGATCTCCTTGCCGCCGGTGAGGTCGTGGCTGGCGGCCTTGCTCACTGCGTTCCAGATCTCGTCCTGGGAATGTTCTTTGTCCATCTCCAGGGAGAAGTCATAATCGTCGGTTTGCAGGGGAATGCCGCAGACGCCGGCGTTGATGGCGCCGTTATAGGCTTCCAGCAGGCCCGTGCGCCGGGCCAGTTCGTTGGCGATCCAACTGAAGTCCTTTGCCTCGTGCAGCGGTTCTATGACCGCCTGGCGCAGGGCCCAGCCTTCCGATTCCCAGTGGTTCTCGAAGTAGTGCCCGCCGCCGATGCGGTGCAACTGGTCGCTCTCCAGATCGGTGGCCTCCGGCATGATGACGTCGGCAAAGTGGTTGCTCTCATCCAGGGTGTAGGCAAATGCGGCGGTAAACGGGAACTCCGCCATCACCTCGCCCATTTTGTCCGTTTCCGAATGGGAAATGGCGGGGTTGCACTTATAGAGGAACCAGATGTCCGGCGGGTTGGGTTTGGGCCAGCTTTCCGCTGCCCGTCCCTGCAGCCGCAGCCAGGCCAGGGTCGTGGAACCGAACAGTTGCGCGCCCATCTTGTCGCCGCCCATGGGGGTCAGGCTGTTATGGGCATGGCGGGTAAAGGGGTTGGCGTCCCAGCCTTCCTTGTCGGTGGGGGTAAAGGTATGGGTCATGAAGCCGTCCTCTCCGGCCTCCACCGTCAGCGACCTTTCCCAGTCCGTATCGCCGGCCACGTGGGTGGTGCTGCCCAGCATGCCGCCGGATACCTCCAGCGCGCCCACCAGCACCTGCATCATGGTGTGCGCCCAGACGCACTCGTAAGCGCCCCAGCCGTTGTTGACGGATTTGCCCAGCACCGTCACCACCGGACGGAACGGCAGTTCGCGTCCGTCCACGATCTCGGTCTCGCCGATATGGGCATGGGCCAGGTATTCGTTGGTGATGCGGCGGATGGTCGCGGCAGGGACTTCGGAAATCTCCGAGGCCCATTCCGGGGTCTTGCCGGCCAGCATTTGCCTGGTCTTTTCCAGCCCGGTCGCGCCTTCGACACTGTCATAGCGCCAGGTCTCATCATCGGCGCCGATCTCGATTGCATCGGCCACGGTGAACGTCCCGATCAGGGCCGGGTCCGTGTCGGCCTGGTCATAAGACACGGCGCTGTTGGAATTGGTGTCCCACATCAGCGGTTTTTTCGTAGCCGGGTCGCGCAGGTAGAACCCGTTGGGTCCCACCAGGTAGGGGGATGCGGTGCGGTTTTTCAGGAACGGCACGTCCAGCTTGTCGATGGGGGTCTCGTGCAGCAGTACGTACAGCATGGAAAACAATACCGCGTTGTCGGTCTTGGTCTTGATGGGGATCCACTCTGTGGCGTTGGCGCCGGTCACCGACAGGTGCGGTTCGAACTGTATGCGTTTCATGCCGCGCTTGCGGGCGTCGGCATGGCGCCGCACCCCGGTCACGCCGCCGGAGGCGTCGATGTTCATGCCGAAGGAAATAATGTATTCGCAGCGGGGCGTATCGGGCAGGATGGTAAAGGCCCGGTGCCAGAGTTCGCCGAACATGTGCTCGGTGTGGTAACACTTCACCGTGCCGCCGGCCCCCAGGCTCTGGTCGAACGGCCCCCAGGCAAACAGCAGGGCCGGGAAGCTGCCCATGTACTTGAACGGCGTGGCCGCGCCGCCGGTGGTGAAGGCAAGGCGCGGGTTGCCGTTCTCGTCCATCACGCCCTTGGCCCGGGTCGCGTTCATCTTCTCCGCGACGATATCCAGGGCCTCATCCCAGCTTATCTCCACCCAGCCCGGGTCCTCGTGCCGGCCCTTTTTCGGGTTGGTGCGCTTCATGGGCCGTTTGATGCGGTCGGGGTTATACAGCTTCTGCACCAGCCCGAACGGTTTGACGCAGACCTTGCCGTCGGCGGGGTGTTCGCCCTTCAGGTCAAAATTGGGCTCGACCTTGGTGGCAACGCCGTCAACGGTTTCCACGGTCAGCAGGTCGGGACCGTTCACGCATTGGTAGCAATAGGTGGAAACCCGTTTTACTTCAGGTTCAACTTTGGCATGCATCCTTTTTCCCCCTTTGATTTACATGGATGAACGGGACAGGAGATTAAAAGTTTAGTGGGTTTTGTTCCTGTGTTCAATCATTCTCAGGCGTCGACCACTGCCGTTGCGGTAATCTCAATCAGGAACTCCGGCATGGCCAGGGCCTGTATGCCAAGAAGGGTGCTGGCGGGCAGGTGTTCCGGATCGAAATAGCGGCTCATGGCCGCGTCAATGGGGGGTATTTTATCGGGGTTGTAGTCCACTACGTAAATATCCACCCGCACCACGTCTTTCATGGTGGCGCCCGCGGCGGTCAGGGTGGATTTTATATTCTCCAGGGCCTGGGCCGTCTGTTGCTCCAGGTCGTCCCCGCCGACGAGGTTCATGTCCTTGTCCCAGGCGGTCTGCCCGGCGCAGTGGATGATCTTCGTTCCGGTGGAGACCACGACCTGGGAGAAACCGTATTGTGCGGAAGGCCAGATGTCGTCGGGTTGGATATGCTGATTTGCCATGTGTCACCTTTATAGTTGTTCAATTACAACGCTGTTGCAGAGTATTGCCATCAGATGATAATCATAGTATATTTGCATCGTTTACATGTAAGCCTTTTTAATGTATAAAGCACAAAAGTTGATATAAATTCAATACAATTACAAGTTCTAACGGGTAGAAGGTGAAAATTATGCTTCGTACGACAGTTACCGGTTCAGCCAGGGCGCTGAAACTCTCTTTAATCGCATTCCTGCTCAGTCCTGCCACGCTGGTATTCGCACAGGGCAGCGCCCTTGAGGAAGTGATAGTGACCGCACAGAAACGTGAGGAATCCATCCAGGACGTCGGCATCGCCATCACCGCGTTTTCCGGCGAGCAACTGGATGCCCTGGGCATCACCGACAGCACCGCCATCGCCGAGTTCACCCCGGGCATGCACGTGTCCGGCAACAATGCCGGTTATACCCAGCAGTTCACCATCCGCGGCGCCACGCAGAACGACTTTAACGACCTGGCGGAGGCCCCGAACGCGGTGTATATCGACGAAGCCTACCAGGC
Source organism: Gammaproteobacteria bacterium (assembly GCA_022826885.1). Lineage (GTDB taxonomy): Bacteria > Pseudomonadota > Gammaproteobacteria > Eutrophobiales > Eutrophobiaceae > JAAXHV01. Next base: position 1,760 of record JAJDUB010000012.1, on the reverse strand, counting down.
AGCCGGCCAGGCCCAGTTGTTCTCCCAGTTCGATATGGAGCGGGTGGAAATCCTGAAAGGTCCCCAGGGCACCCTGTTCGGCCGTAACGCGACCGGTGGGCTGGTGCACTACGTCACCAAGAAACCGACGGACGAGTTTGAGGGCTACGGCGATATCCAGTACGGCCGTTTTGACACAGTGCGTTTCGAAGGCGCGGTCAGCGGTCCCCTGACCGAAGGCATCAAGGCCCGGGTCTCCGGTTTTTACCGCAGCAATGACCCGATCCTGAAGAACGTGTTCCAGCCCGATGACGTTGCCCAGGGCGGTTACGGTCCATGGATAGGCAATACCGCTGGTTTGAACGGTTCTACGGATGGTCAGGCCGATTTGTGGGCTGAGGATTCCTATGCGATCCGCAGCCAGTTACTGCTGGAACCCAGTGACACTGTTGAGATACAGATGAAAGGCCAGTACGCCAAGCGCGTTACTACATCCGGTCCCTACCAGAATGTCGCCACTATCAGTGAGGTCGATGAGCGGTCCCGAGTTGTCAACACCTTGTTCTCTAACGCCCAGACCAACCCCAATTCCTGTGAATTATTGGTAGTTGGTACGACAAATTGTTATCCTGACGACCCTGATGATCCACCCTTTCAAGGATCAGCAGTAGGCTCACCTTATGATTTAGATTTTGATCCTTATCGTCCGGCTCCTGATACTGATTTTTTTGGTTATAAGGACATTGATGGTACTGAGGGGTTGACCACTTCCACCGACCATGCCCTGGATGACTATGATACGTATGAGATATGGAGTGTGACCGGGAAGGTAACTGTCGACTTCGATTTCGCCACCCTGGTGGCCGTACTCAACTATTCCGACCAGGATAAGGATACTTCCCTGGACGTGGATGCCGGGGCCGGGCCCCAGTTCATCGTGACCGGGGATTCAATCCTGGACTGGTACACCCAGGAGATACGGTTGGAAGGTGATACAGACAATTATCGTTGGATTTTCGGCACCTATTATATGAGCATCGATGGCGAATTCTCCCAGAACCTGTCGGATACCATCGGCGGAATAAATACTTTTGCTGCTCTATTCGGCGGCCCACCGGCGTGGGGCCAGTTCTGGGATCTTTCATTTGATGCGTTCCTCAAGACGAAATCTTTCTCCCTCTTCGGCCAGGTGGATTATGACCTGACCGACAAGTTGATGTTCTCCCTGGGCGGACGCGGAATCTGGGAGAAGAAGGATTACGAATTCAACAGTAACTTCTTCATCAATACCCGGGATGCGACGGTGGAAGGGCTTAGGAGCGGAGACATGCCGCTCGGTCCCTCGCCGTTCCCCTACCACGAGGAAGAGACTGACGATTTTCTTTGGTCCGGTCGGGTCGGCCTGCAGTATGCTCATAATGACGACCTGATGCTCTATGCCACGTTCAACCGCGGCGTGAAGGCAGGCAGTTGCAATTCTCCGTTGCTGACGTTTCTGACACCGGATGAATACTGTTACGATGAGGAGATTTTACTGGCCTATGAGGCGGGTTTCAAATCCACCCTGATGAATGGCAGGGCGCGGGTTAACGGTTCCTTCTACTACTACGACTACTCCGATTACCAGGTGTTCCAGTTTGTCGGCACTTCCGGTGCCGTGTTTAATGCCGATGCGGAATACTACGGCGGCGAGGTGGAAATCTTCGCCAACCCGATCGACAACCTGGACCTGATATTCGGTATTGCCTATATTGACCCAACGGTAAAGGATGTGGCTGTCG
>JAJDUB010000045.1 GCA_022826885.1 Gammaproteobacteria bacterium | reverse complement strand
GACGTTTCATAATGGCCTATCAGCGAACTCTTGGTGGCGAATACCGCGTCGGAATCCAGGTATTCGTCTCCCTCTGAAAATACGTGGGTCGTCAGGGGTTCGTAGCCGTCTGCAGAGACTATGAAATGGATATGTGCGGGACGCATGGCGTGACGGCCGCTGGCCCGGAGCAATTCGCCGACGGTCCCGTCCGTCGGTACGGAATAGGACAAGGGTTTTTCCGTAACGAACGCATAGTTGCCCTCTGTATCAGTGGTGAAAATACCGCGCATGTTATCTTCCGGCATTGACTGGTCCTGTACATCGTAGAAACCATTTGCTGCGGTCTGCCAGACGTCCAGCCTGGCGCCGGCTATCGGGTTGCCGTCCGGGTCCACCACCTTGCCCTGCACCAGTGCGACCTGATCGGCATATTGCTGCTTGATGATGCTGGCGCCGGTTTCATATTCCGGCGAGCCTGATACATAGAAAGGCCCCAGTACCGTCGACTCCGTCCCCTTGCCCGACTTGGGATGGTTGATCGCGTCCACCAGCATGGATACGCCCAGCACGTCCGAGAGCAGGATGAATTCCTGGCGTTTGTCGTCACACATCTGGCCCGTGGCGGTCAGGAACATGATGGCCCTGAACCATTCCTCTTCCGTCAACTCCACGTCCTTGACGAAGGCGTGGAGGTGTTTGAGCAGCGACGTGATGATCTGCCTGAACCTGGGATCTTCTGTCTTGGAGCCGTATTCCTCCAGGACGATTTCCGTTAAGTTGTCGATTGTAAAATCACGCATGATTTCCCCCTTCTGTAATATTCACATGGATGACAGGATTATAAATTAACATGGATGCACAGGATATATAGGATTTTTTGATCATCGCGCGAATAGCCGGGGCCACCTCCTGCCGTCGCAGGAATGACGAAGGGGGCACACTAATGATGTTACGTATAATTCAGCGCCCTTTTGCGCGTAATGCCTGCACGGTGAAATCCGTCTCCTTGAATGGTTTTTCCGGCAATATCGCCTTGAACTGCAGGGTCGTACAGTGCATGGCCTGGATATCGACCATGGTGACTGCATCGATGACGGGCACGCCCATGCCCCGGTTGGAGGGATGATGCGTGTCCGGGTGGGAGTAAGCGGCCATGGCGACTTTCCACAGGTTGCCGGGCCTGTCGAAGATGTGCCCGTAGACCGGCAGCATGGTCTGGGCGTCCAGGTAATAGCGCCGCTTGGACAGGGGATGTTGTTTCCAGTACGGCTCGGCCTCCAGGATATACGCTTTGCGCACGTGCCAGGTGACGTTCGGGAAACAATCGCCCTTGCCGTGGAAACCGATGAACCTGAAACCATCGAGTTGCTGCCCCACTTCTTCCAGCGGCTGTTCGTCATGATGGAAGAACGGCAGCAGCACCCGGGTGACTCCCTTGTAGGTCCATTTCTGGTCCATGATACGGCCGTTGTAACCCAGGAAGTCCTCGATCATGATGTCGCTGCCCAGGAACGCGTCCGTGGTCTGTCCGGATGCCAGGCGCCGTACGCGCCGGTGGCCGGAAAGGTACAGCCAGACCTGCTCCGGCTTGGTATCGTCTTCCAGCCGCTGCACCAGCAGTTGCGTCCCGCGCAGGTCGGGCGGCGCCAGCACCTTCAGGTACAGGCCATGGTAGATCTCTGACGGATTCTTCGGCATCGACGGGACCGGTTCCTGCACATGCCTGTGCATGAACTTCAGCGAACTGGCATAGAAGGACAACTCTCTCTCGATCTTGTCATGCCGTATATTCCTGTACTGCCAGTAAAAGCTCGCCACCTCGCCGCTGTCGTAAGTATAGGTATAGCGCAGGTTCCAGGCCAGCTTGTCCCCTGCCCGCGGATCATCGAGCTGCGGTTCCCTGGGGAACGGCCGGCCCGCCACGTAATTGTGGATAATACCCGGCTCATCCCCGAGTTCGGTTTGGTCCAGGTAGCGCCTCGTTGCCTCAATATAGGCAGGATGCGTGGACATGGAGATGGCCTCATTGGTGGTGATGGTCAAAAACTCGCCGCTGATCAGATCCACGAGCTTGGGCGCGAGGATATGGCTGAATGACTGGACGTTATCTTTCGTGATCAGCGTGCCCGGCGCGGGGTTGAGCGCGGCTGTCTGCTCATGGTCGAAGGCGAAGGACTCCTCCACCACGTCCGCCCGGATCGCGGCGGAACCGGCCAGGAGGTAAAACAACAAAGCGCAGAACAGGGGTCGTATTGTCATGATTATCCGCAGATGACGCAGATGAACGCAGATAAAATAAATCATGCGGATAAATCAATCCCCGGATTTATTCATGAACAGGTTGACGTCATGGGGATTGACCAGGTCGCCCACGGTCCAGCCGTTGACGTCGTATTCATCCATGCACTGCTGGGCAAAGTCCTTGAGTTGCTTATCCAGGCCGGACCCCTGGGCATTCCATAACGCCTCGATGCGGATGTTTTCATTATTGCCGGAGTAGTTCCGCTCATACAGTTCATGGCGTCCGCCGAACTCCGTCCCGATGGCATCCCACAACAGGCGCATGGTCTTGACCCGGTCTTCCGCATCATGGCCGTAAGAACCGCGCAGGTATTTGTCCAGGTAACCTTTCAATTCCGGCACGCTGAAATCCGTCGCGTGGGAATTCAGGTAGATCAGGCCGCTGGCGACCATGTTCTCGATCAATTCCTTGGCGCGGGGGTAGGCTATGGTCATCAGCACCCGGTACACGTGCCCGGCGTGGCCGTTGGGCACTTTCGCTCCCTTGAAGTCGTCGGGCATACCGCACATGGCATCCGACAAGGCCCAGAACAGGTGGCGCCAGACGATCATTTCACCGATGGCTACCTGCACGCCGCGAAAGTCCTTGGCGCCGGTAATCTCCAGGGCTTTCATGAACAATCCGGTAATGAAATCAAACTTTACCGCAAGCCTGGTGCAACCGTGAAAGGCGAAGGTATAGGCCCAGCCGGAGGTGCCCAGGAATGTGCTGGCCGCGTCCAGGTCCTCGTAAATAAAGATGTCTTCCCAGCGCATCAGGGCATTGTCCAGGACCAGTATGGCGTCGTTCTCATCAAGGCGGCTGGATAACGGGTTGTCAAACGGGCTCCCCATGACTTCCGCAGTGTATGCGTAGGAGGGCCGGCAAATCAGCTTGACCCCGGGAGCGTTCATGCTCAACATGCCGGAAAGGGCAAAGCGTTTGTCTTTTATGGGTATGGGTCCGTATTGCCCGAGGAAATTGTAGTGTGTCAAGGCTGACCCGGTGGCTACCACCTTGGCGCCTGAAATTATGATGCCCTCGTCCGTTTCCCCGACACAGTGCATATAGACGTCCTCGATTTCCTCATGGGGTTTATTGCGGTCCACCGGGGGATTGACCAGGGCATGGTTCAGGAAAGGCACGCGCTCCTGGGCGTTCCTGTACCAGTTCAGGGCATTACCGGCATAATCGCCGAAATACTCCGGGTTGAATCCCAGGGTCAGCATCAGGCTGGCCTTGTAGTCAGGAGTACGCCCCATCCAGCCGTAGGTCAGCCGCGCCCACTGAGCGATCGCCTCGCGTTGCGCGATCACGTCCTCGCGCGTTTTCGCCACTTTAAAATAGGGATGCGTAAAACCGCCGTTACCGGTATCTGTATCGGTGCGCAGGTGCGGGTACTTCTCATTATTATGCAGCGCATCGTAAAGGCGGGCCATCATCCTGGCAGGGTTGCGAAACGCAGGGTGCTCCGTCACGTCCGGGACCCGCTCCCCATAGATCCACACTTCCCGGTCGTCTTTCAGGTCCTCAAGAAATTCAGCGCCGGTATAGGGGCGTACGTTGTTGGGGACGGATTTCAAATCCGTCCCCGGTTATCCCCGTTTTTCCGGGCCTTGTATTCTTCCGGACTTTCCGCACTCTTGTATTTTTGCACCGCGATCTTCCGGTGCAGGATCACCGGCTGTTCCGCAACCGGCGGGGATGCTATCTCTGCCGGGTAACAGCCCATGCTCTGTTTCTCCGGGTCCATGTTGGTGCGTTTGGAAAACTGGCGGCGGTTGGTCCGCTCGGCAGGTATGATGTTGCCTTCCGCATCGGAATCGAGGTCCCACCACCCTTTCTTTACCGGGTTGATCAAACCGTTGCCTACCGCATCATCCAGCCTGGCGATCCACCCGCGGGTGAACGGCAGGTTCATGGCTGCCCACAGGAAGGGTTTTTCGGACAATACCCCTTCGATATTCCAGGGGCAGGTCTTCATGCAGCGGCCGCACAGGGCGCCCGCGGCGTTGGTGATACGGTAACGGGCGCATTTCTCCACGTCCGGCTTCCACATTTCATAGCCGTTGAACATGATCTTGTCGCCGTAGGGGATCGCCTGGCACGGGCATTCCCGGGCGCACTTGGTGCATTTCTCACAAAAGTCCTGCAGGCCGAAATCTATGGGTTTATCGGGCAACAACGGCAGGTCGGTCGTGATGATGCCGGACTTGAAGCGCGGACCCACGTAGGGGTTCAGCACCAGTTCACCGATGCGGCTCAATTCGCCCAGGCCCGCTTCCAGGATGATCGGGATATGCAGGACGTCCTGGTCCATGACGCTGTGGCCCCGGGCCGAGTACCCCAGGGAACGGATATGGGCGCCGACAACGCCGCCGATGAGTTGGGCGCGCAAGTAGGCGCGCATGCTCTGCGCGCCGCTGATCCAGTCATCCCCGCTGGCGCCTTCCATGGTCTCGTAACCCTGGTCCACCAGGATGGCGATCCCGTACTTATGGTACGGCTTTAACTCCGAACCGTACGTATCGTGGGAATACCAGGCATTTTCGGGCAACTCACAGATACCCACCATGTCCGCGCCCATGTAGTACAGGGCCGCCTTCACCGCCTCCGCGTTTTTCTTCGGGTCATCCGTCCCGGGCGCGATGTCATCCGCTTCCTTGCCGTACTGCAGCGGCACCATGGCGCCCAGGGGCGGTATCATGGCATGGCCGTAGGGCGACTTGGTGATCATGCGGAAATTGTGCAGTTCCTGCTGCGCCTTGTCGCCCAGGTCGCCCAGGGCAGCCCGGATGAACATGTCGTGGCGTTTCGGAACACGCGGGACGTTCTGCTCGTCGATGAGAGTCGTGGTGGTCTCCTGCGGTTTCAGTTTTTCCATTGGATAAGGGCCCAGGCGAAACGGCCTGTTTTTGAACAGCCTGCCCTTGTAACCCGGCCGCGCGCCGCCCAGTCCCAGCCACCAGCCCGGGCCGTGGGACTTCAGGGATTCCATAAGCCCTCGTTCCGCCAATGGTTTATCGACGGCCAACTCCATGGTCGTCGAAACCACGGCCATACCGAATTGATCCCCCAGGTAGGGATTGGTGACCGCACTGCTGCCGTTTTTCCCCGTAACCTCACCCAGGCCGCTGCAAAGCAGCAGGTAATCCAGGTCAAGGTCGCTGGCCGTGGCCGTGTGCAATGTCGCCTCAAAGCCCAGGAAACGGATGTAGTTCACCATGACTGCCGCCGCTTCGGCCACCCTGACGGCTGCCCGCTGCGCCTGGGTGCCGGCCAGCCAGGTTTCGTCGTCAACATCGGGATCCGGTTCCCTGGTGTACTCGAACAGCAGGACCAGGGCATAGCCATGGTTGAACTCCTTTTTCGCATCCTCCAGGGAACGCTGCCAGGCCTCCCGGCCTTCCCGGACAGTAGTCTCGGCCATGACATTGGTCGCCGAGCCGGCCTGGTATTCCTTTTCCTGCGCCTGCGCCAGGGACTCGTTAACGACGGGTTCAGCCAGGATTGCCTGTTCGGGAATAGCGCAGGTTGCCGCCATGCTGACGTCGAGGTTGTAACAACCGGCTTTCAGGTGATCGGCGCGCTCCACCGGATCTGACGGAACAGGCGCCTGTCTGGGCGCCGGGTCCCCCAGGCGCATGCGGTCGAACAGGTCGATATATTCGCGGAACGCGCCGGCCATGGAGCCGGGGTTGTCCGGAGCAGCCGTTTTCCGCTTCTGAAGTTTCCCGGCGGGTGAGTTTTCAGGGATTGAATTGCCGCGGGCCAGCCGTTCCAGGGGGAATGGGCCCATGTGCATGGCGCGGTTTTTGTGGGAGAAGAGTCTCATGGTCAGGGGCGTTATTTCTTCAATCCAAGTTCGCTTAAATGGTCATGGACGAAATCGATGCGGTCGTTGCCCCAGAAGATCTGGTCTTCCATGACGAATGTCGGTACGCCGATTACGCCGGATTCCTGTGCCTCCCGCCAGTTGTCTTCGAGAATTTTCTGCCTGGCCGGATCGTTCAGCGACGCGCTGAACTCATCGGGGTCGAGGCCGATCTGCCGGGCGATGTCCACCAGCGTTTCGGTCTGGCCGATATCCACGCCCTGCCCCCACTCGGTATCCATCACCCGTGCGACATATGCCCGCAGGCAACCCTTTTCCAGGGCCAGTAGCGATCCGACCCCGGCCGGAGTGGGATCGGTGGTAATAGGCGGCGGGATACAGGGGATATTCATGCGTTTCGCCCAGCGGGCCACGTCCTGCCTGGTCAGGGGAATCTTTACCTTGGCGCGCTCTGGGGCCGAACGGCCGTTCCACCCGGCCAGGGGTTTCCAGACGAAATTAACATGGTAGTCATCCACCAGGCTGAACATCGTCTTGCTGGCGAGATAACAATAGGGACTTCGGAAATTGAAGAAAAACTTTAAATCAACGTTCTCAGACATTGGATATAAAAAAAATCGGGGACAGATTTAAAATCTGTCCCCGATACAAACCATACTACCTTCCGCTCTTGCGCAGGTTCTGCACCGTGAACATCTGCGGCGGGTTCAGGGTCGGGTCAAGCTGGCCCTTGAACTGGCCGGTGGTGCAGTGCTGGGCCTGCACGTCGTACATCATGAAGCAATTATCGATGGCGACGCCGGAGCCCTTGTTCCCGGGCAAGTGCCGGTCCGGGTAGGCCTGGCAGATGGAAAAAGATTTCCACAGGTCGCCCTTGCGGTCGAACTCGGCCTGGCGCGGAATGGTGTACGTCTGCGCATCGATATACATCACCCGCCGGCTCAATGGGTGGTTCGGATCCTTCGGCGTCCCGTGCAGTTCATAGACCTTGCGCAGTTCCCAGGTGGTCTTGGGGAAGCACCCTTCCACGTCAACGAACTGGTAACCATCGGGTTCCGGCGGCATATCGGTGGCCAGTTCCAGTTCGTCATGGTTATGGAACGGCAGGAAACCGTTCTTGGTGCCGATATACTCCCAGTTGTAGTCGGACACGCGGTTGTTGTAGCCTTCAAAGTCCTCGATCATGATATCCGTGCCCAGGAATGAATCCGTCGTCTGCCCCGTGGCCAGGCGGCGCACCCGCCGCTGGAAGCCCAGGTACAACCAGGCGTCATCACGTTTCAGGTCGTTCTTGTAGCGGTGGATCAGGAGCTGGGTATTGGCGATATCGAACGGTTCCCTTGCCAGTACATAAACGGACCGGAACAACTCGGCCGGGTTGTCTTCGAACTCCGGAACCGGGTCCTGGTTGACACGGTGTTTCCAGTTAAGGAAATGGAAGCTCCACTTGATGGTGCGTTCCAGTTTCCCGGTTTTGGCATTCCTGAACTTCCAGTAAAACGGGGAGATTGCCGCATTGTCGCCCCAGTTATAGCCGTACTGGTAATTCCAGGCCATCTTCAAACCGGCCTGGGGATCATTGGGGTCGGGCTCGGCAGGAAAGGCGCGCCCGGCAACAAAATTATCCACCAGGCCGTCAGCGCTTAGGCTGGGCGGGCTGTTTACGGCTTCCATCGTCGCCTTGATATAGTTTGGGTGCAGTTCCAGGGATTCCGTCACCTTGGTTTGCAGCGCCGTCTGACCGTTTATGATGTGGTCGTACAAGGCAGGATCGAGTATATCCTTGAACTGCTCCACGTTGCTCTGGTCGATCACCATGCCGGGGGTGTAACCGGGAAATTCCGGCGTCCAGTTTTCGTAAGGATAAAACGAATTTCTTACATCTTCTTCGGTGAAATCCGCCGAAGCCGCCAGACTCAGGGCGAACAACGGCAGAACAGCGAGATACTTCATATACATTTTCATGGTTCTTAAGCCTCCTTCCTGTATTTTCTTAGAAGCGGTAGCGTATCAGTACCTGGAACTCGTCCTCGTGCTGCGCCATGCCGATGGGGCCGGAATAGAAGCGGCCCAGCGGTTCGAAGCCCCTGTGACTGCCACAACTGGATTCTATGACATAGGGCGTGGTGCAACCCGGCGCGTTGGTAAAGGGCGGATAAGCGTTGGAGGTACGGCCGTCATCAGCCATACGGGCACCGGTGCCCAGCTTGATATTGGCGCCGACGATCAGGCGCAGGTGATCGCTGATCAGGTAGTCCAGCCCCGGCCCGAGCACGGTGGCGTTGGCCCTGAAGTCATGGCCTATGATCAGGCGCGGCAGAATGCGATCCTGGCGATAAAAACCCTGGATCAGCAAGGTGCCGAGAAAATCGCTCTTCCGGAACTGGTTACCTATCTGCCGCCCGCTTATCGGATGAGTGATTGATTCATGGTCAAGCAGGTGCTGGCCGAAAATCTGTCCCGACAACAGGAAAGTGCGCCTCGGGTTCAGCCACTTGAAATAGGTGGGCCGGTCCCAGCCGATGACCCAGCGGACTACGTCGGACTCGGAAAACAGGCGTTCTCTCGCAGTATTCGGGAATTCCTCACCGCTGGTATGGGCTACCTCCACCCGGAACGCGGACTTGAGCGGGTCGATGTAAAAGTCGGCGGACGCGCCTAGCAGGGTGAGCCGCGGGAAGTATATATCAAAGGCCGGCACATATTGCCGCACCCGTAAATGACCCGGCGTATCGGTAGGATCAATCGGGTTAAAGCCCAACGGACAGGCGCCAAATGCCGGACTCCACAGACCCGGTGACGGTGTGGTCGGCGGACAGAATTGCGGGGGGATGAGGTTGCCCAGGAACGGGTTGACGCCGGGGATCCCCGATCTCAACGAGGGAAGTTGCGAATAGAACGTCATGGCATTAAGGGAGAAGCCCACGCTCCTGAACACGCCTTCCAGCCGCACACCGCCCTGGTCGAAGTCCCAGCCCGGCATGTGGACATCCCGGATGCCGACAACGTGGCGCGGGAAATCCGTCGCCAGGTTCCCGTCCGGGGCAAGACCGCCGGCAAAGTTGTTGATGGTGCAACCGTTGTCCCAGCAGTTCTTCAGCGCCCGGAACAGGTCGCCGGCCAGCAGGATATTGTAAGGCTGGCCGCCCTGTCCCAGTGTGTTCGGACGGAATTTCTCGAAGTTCCAGATCACCTGGAAGTTGAGGTCGTCGAAAGCGCCCACCGCGCCGGCGCGGTACTCGGCGGAGAATATCCCCAGGGGAATACGGCTGTCCTCGAACTCCTCGTAGATGCTCTGGATGGAAAAGTCGATGGGGTTGACCTGGTCCAGCACCCGGAACAGGTCGGTGCGGCCCCACACCACCTGCTGGCGGCCGATGCGGAAGTTGATCTCATCGCCGTTGTTGACCGGCATGGTGGCGTCAATGTAAATCTCCCGCAGCCAGCCGTGGTCGTCGGTAAACTCGGGGTAGCGCAGATCGTCCAGGGTCGCGTCCATGTAACCGGGGATGCAGCCGCGGGAATCCACGTTGCAGGGCCGGACGGGAGTAAAGAATTCCAGGCCGCCGCCGAACCCGCCGTTATTGTTGGTGGAAGCCAGTTCGCTGCCCACCCGTTTCAGTCCCTCATTGGGATTGGCCGCCAGGTCGAAACCGAACCCTCCGCCCCCGGGCAACGCCGGCACTCCGGCACTGACCGGTGAGGCGCCCCAGGGTGCATCCACTGCAGTGCCTCCCAACGCAACAGTCACATTAACGAGGTGCGGCACATCATTCGGTCCTATGGCAACGGGTAGATGGGCGCCGGAACCTGAACTGGTCGTGGTAACCGAACCTCCCGCGCGCTTGCCGAAAGTATCATCGTTCAGGTCGTACACGCCGTCGTAGGTGGCCCGCAGGGTCCCGTGAAAGGAGATCTCGGAAAACAGGCCGGTGGGCTTGAATATCTTCGACCATTCGATCTGGCCGCGCACCCGCTCCTTGGTAATACCGTAATCATCGCGGTGGTGATAGGTATTATCGAGAAAGCCATGTATCTCCAGGGTGCCGTCCCTGGAGTTCCATGCTGATACCGACAGCGGCGCGATGGCGATAGCGCCTGCGATTGCACTCGACAACAGGGTGAGAGAGAACCTGCGGATATTCATCATTTATCCCCCTACGCTATGTGGATTTGATTAGTGTGATTTTCAAAATATCGATATTTTTTCATTATAGCCTCTTTATCTGCCAATACCATCAATATTTGCTCAGACCAGGTCTTCAATCTCATCGATTGTCGATCCCGCGCCTTTTTCCCAGCGTTCCTCACCCGCCTTCATGATGAATCTGGGCTTGAAGATGTTCACCCAGGCCGGCACCAGGAACATGGCGGAGGCCATGTTCATCACCAGCATGATGATCAGCAACCGCGCCGCGTCCGCCTGGAAACGCAACTCGGAAATAAACACCCACATGATGATGCCGCCCACCAGGGTCGTGGCGGTCAGGGCGATGGCCACGCCGGTGGTGCTCACCGCGCGCCGGATGGCGTCCTGCACGTCCTCGGCCACGTGCATCTCCTCCTTGATGCGGTCCATCATGTAGATCGCGTAGTCCACCCCGAGACCGATGCCCACGGCTATCATGGGTACGGTATTGACGTTCAGCCCCATGTTCAGCAGCCCCATGCAGGCGTATGTCAGGGTGGTGGCGAAGGTCATTGACACCAGCATCATGAAGCCGGAATGGAACGACCCGTAAAACCACAGGGTAAAGGCCAGGATCAGGATCAGCACCGCGGGCACCACGATGACGTTGGTCTCATAAGCCTCTTCATTGATGGCCGCGGTCACGCCGACGGGACCGCCTGCCAGGTCGATATGCAGGCCCTCAACCTGGCTGCCGGTTGTGTCTATCCATTCCTTGGCCATGTGGATGGCGCGCCGTATGGTTTCCCCGGTGTGGTCCTTGTAATAGAACACCATGTTGGCGAGCCGGTCATCGGTGTCGATGTATTCCTGCAACGCGCCCTGGGTCGGCGCCGACATCATGAACATGAACAGCAGTCCGCCGATGTTCTGGTCGATGGAGGGGATCACCGACCAGCGCGGGTCGTTGTTGCGGGTCATCTGGTTCACCTGGGTCAGCAGGTTGTTCACCCCCTTCACCCCGCCCAGCTTCGGGTCCAGCATCATGTGGTTCTGGAAATCGGTCAGGGCCTTCATGATCTCCGGTTTCTTCAACCCGCCGTTCTCGTCGGCGCGGGCGATGATGAACAGTTCCTCGGCGCCCGGGAAGCGATCGTTGATGGCAGTTGAAGAGATATTGAAATCATGGTCGTGGTAGAGCAGCGGCGAGCCCGGTTCCGGTTCGCCGATCTGGACCCAGGAACTGAAATACGTGGCGCAAAGAGCGATTACCAGGCAAGTGATCAGCACCGCTCTCGAACGCCCTTTGGTGCCGACGACCTGGGCGAATTTTGGGAAGATTGCGCGCGCCAGCGTGTGTTTGACGGCCACGTTCTTCGGCCTGGGCAGTTCCGCCAGCAGCATGGGAATTACAATCAGCACGGTGACCACCATGCACACCGCCCAGAACGATGCGTAAACGGCCATCTTGTCATTGATCGGCACCGAGCCCAGCCCGATGAGGTACAGCGCAGAGGCATCCGCAACGATGGCCAGCGCCCCGGGCCTGAACAGGGCGTTGAAGGTATTCCGGGCCGCCGGCACCTTCTCGCCGGTGCGGGATAATTCAAGAAAATAACGTTCCATCTTTTGGATGCCGTGGGACATGGCCCGCGCCGAGATGAGAAACGGCACCACCAGCATCAGCGGGTCCAGGTTGTAACCAAAGACCCCCATGAAACCCACGCCCCAGATACTGGTCAGGATCATGCCCAGCAACGGCAGCAGGATGCCGTACAGGCGGCGCGAGTAGAAGACCAGGATACCCAGGACGATCAGTATGGTGTAGAAGAAGATGAGCAGGATATCGCCGCTGTAGGAATCCACCCAGCCCACCAGCACGGGATGGCCGGTCGCATGGATTTTCACGCCGGGCGCAGCCTCCTCGGCGCGAATCGCCTGGATTTCCTCGAACACCTTGCCGTAATCGAGCTGGCCTTCATTCAGGGTGCCCTTGATCAGGGCCGACTTCATGTCCGGCGAGACCAGCAGGCCGTATACGTTGGTGCTCGCCAGCACGTCGCCCTGGATTTTCGCCAGTTGTTCTTCCGTGTATTCATCATGGTGCGGGTCGTAATAGTTCTGCGAGCGTATCGTCCCGTCGGGTGTCAGGAAAATCTTCCTGGTATTGCGGTGGGTCAGGCTGCTCACCAGGTTATGGTTGATGTTGGAGACGCTGTCCAGTTTCTGGGTGATGCGGTGAACCCGGTCCAGGGAATCGTTGGTGAAGATCGTGCCCTCCTCCACTTCCATCGCCATGACGATGATATTGGCCCCGCCGAAGGTATCGCGAATACTGTTATGCAGTTGTATATACGGGTGCTCCTGGGGCAACAGGTCGGCAAAGTCAGACAGCATGCGCACTGCGGGGATGTTCCAGGCAAACATGGCGGTAATCAGGAAAATAACCACCAGTACGAACTTCCTGTTGTTGAACAGGAAATTACCGAATACCGGGAAGATCTGGCTGGTATCTATTTTTTTCATGTCGTATCGCCCGCCAGTTCCCCAAGGGAAAATATCTGCAATACGCCGGCGGGCCCGCTCACGATCAGGCGGTGCTCGGACAACGGTTCGATTCCGCGCAGGTACTGGCGGAACGGCCGGCCGTGATCCACCGGTATCCACCCGTTTCCGTCATAGCGGAAGATGGAGCCTTCTCCACCGGTGACGAACATCTGCCCGTTGGATTTCGCCAGGGTATACAATGTCACCAGGGTGCCGGTCGATTGTGTCTCCCAGGTCTCCCCTCCATCGTCCGTGGCCAGGACCACGCCGCCCAGACCGGCGATCCATCCCCTGTCCAAATCTTCAAAATACATGCTCTGGGGATAGAACTCATCGGGCATCGGGGGCATGAATTCCCAGTTTGCCCCGGCATCGGCGGTTTTCAGCAGGGAACCGAATTCACCGGCGATATAGGCGGTCCGGTTATCGAAAAACTGGATGTCGGTAAAAATAATATCTTCGTCAAGGGAGGACAGGTCCCAGTTCGCGCCGCCATCCCGGCTGATCGAGATGGTCGAGAAACTGCCCACCACCCACAGGTTGCCGGACGGATCACACTGGATGGCCTGGGGCGCTTCCTCGGTGGGGAGTTGACTCAGGTCCCAGGTCAGGCCGCCGTCTTCGGACAGCCACACCTCGCCTTCAAAGGCCAGCGCGGCAAACAGGCCGCCGGCGCAACTGGTGATGTCCAGGAACGAAGGCCAGGAAGGAATCTGCTGGCGCTGCCAGGTCGCGCCGTCGTCCTGTGACGACAGGATGACCCCGCTGGACCCGACCGTCACGATGTTCTGCTGAAACGCGCTGATCGCCTGGAAATTATCGGTCCTGCGGATGGGGGATTGCAGGGCTTTCTCGACCTCATCCAGGATAAGCGGCGATTCGCAGCCGGACGCCAGCAGGGCGGCCAGAGCCAGCAGGCATCCGTAAATCAGGTTTTTCAGGTTTTTGATGTTGTTATTGTTCAATGTCCCCACTCAGCTCCTTCAAATCATCCGGAAACTTACTTTCCCCAGGTCCTGGTAACGCACATTAATCGTATCGCCCTTCTCCACCGCGACCGCCGCGGTAATTCCCCCGGTCATGATGAACGTCCCGGCGGGGATCACTTCGCCGCGGGCCGCCAGCATGTTCGCCAGCATGGCCACGCTGGCCGCCGGGTGCCCCAGCACTGCCGCGCCGGCGCCGGTTTCGACGATTTCGCCGTTCTTCTCCAGCACCACGCCCAGGGCCGGCAGGTCCAGCTCGTGCGCGTCCCGCAGCACGCTGCCGCACACAAAGCCGGCGGCGGAGGTATTATCGGCAATCACACTCTTCAGGTCAAAGCGAAAGTTTTCATAACGGGAATCAATGATCTCCACCGCCGCCGTCACAAAATCCACCGCCGCCAATACCTGGCCGACATTGCAACCCGGTCCCGACAGTTCGGCCCGGGTCATCACGGCCACTTCCGCCTCCACCCGCGGGTGGATGAATGCGCCGCTGTCAATGTCCGCGCCGTCGCCATAACTGCCCGAGGCGGGCAAGAACCCGTACACCGGCTCGGATACGCCCATCTGCCGCATCTTGGCCTGGGAGGTCAGGCCCATTTTCAGTCCGGCGGTCCCGATGCCGCGTGCTTCCTTGCGCCGGCGGATCCCGTACTGGATCGCATAAGCGTCGTCCCAGTCCATATCCGGGTAATCATCGGTGATTTTAGTCACCGGCTGCCTGTTCAACTCGGCATTTTCCAGGTGCTCCGCCAATTGCCGGACAATTCCCTGGTCCAGCGCCATCAGACTGCCTTCACGTCCCGGCGCGCGCGCGCCATGTTCAGCGCAACGTCCTCGATCATGTCTTCCTGGCCGCCGATGGTCTTCATCTTCCCCAGTTCCACCAGGATGTCGCCCGAAGCGATATCGTATTTTTCACCGACGCGCTTGGCGTGCAGGAGAAACGAGGAATACACGCCCGCATAACCCATGATCAGCGAGTCACGGTCAACCCGTATCAACTGGTCCATTATCGGCACCACCACGTCTTCGGCCACGTTCATCAACTTGAACACGTCTACGCCCGTCTTGACGCCCATACGGTCCAGCACCGCGTTGAACACTTCCAGGGGGGTATTGCCGGCGCCGGCGCCCAGTCCCGCGGCGGAACCGTCGATACGGTCCGCCCCGGCCTCGACCGCGGCCAGTGAATTGGCTATGCCCATCGCCAGGTTGTGGTGTCCGTGAAAACCGATCTCGGTGTCCGGTTCCAGCCCGGCGCGCAATGCGCCGATACGGGCCGTGACGTCATCGGGCAGCATGTATCCGGCAGAATCAGTGCAGTAGATACAATTGGCGCCGTAGGACTCCATCAGTTTGCCCTGTTCCAGCAACTGTTCCGGCTCCACCATATGGGCCATCATCAGGAAGCCCACGGTATCCAGCCCCAGTTTCCGGGCCGAACCGATATGCTGCTCGGCCACGTCCGCCTCCGTGCAATGGGTCGCCACGCGCAGGGTATGCACGCCGCAATCCCGGGCCATGTGCAGGTGCTCCACGGTGCCGATCCCGGGCAACAACAGGGCCGACACCCTGGCGTTCTTCATCTGCGGCACCACCGCCTGCAGGTATTCCTGGTCGGTGCTGGCAGGAAAGCCGTAATTGATGGAGGCGCCGCCCAGGCCGTCGCCATGGGTCACCTCGATAAGGTGAATGCCCGCTTCATCCAGGGCGGAAGCGACGCTTATCATCTGGTCCACGCTGATCAGGTGGCGCTTGGCGTGCATCCCGTCACGCAGGCACATATCGTGCAGTCGGACTGTTTTTCCCGCCAGGTTCATAACCGTTTCTCACTAAAGCATTGAATTCCGGGGTCAGAGTAAGAAATTCGCAGAATTTTTACTCTGACCCCACCTATCATCACGCACCTGCCGCGGCCAGTTGCAGCGTGCCATTAATGATCTCTTCCGCGAACATCTCGCCGGTGCGTAGCGCCGCGGCGGTCATGATGTCCAGGTTGCCCGCGTATTCCGGCAGGTAATCCCCCAGGCCCTTCACCTCCATGAAGATGGAGACGCGCCGGCCGTCGAATACCGGACCGTTTTTTAACCGGTAGCCGGGTACATACTTCTGCACTTCCCGGATCATGTCGTGAACGGATTTCCTGATGGCCTCCTGGTCGGGATCATCCTGCGTCAGGCAATGGATGGTATCGCGCATGATCAGCGGAGGTTCAGCCGGGTTCAGGATGATGATGGCCTTGCCCCGCCCGGCGCCGCCGACCCGCTCCAGGCCGTTGGCCGTGGTGCGGGTGAATTCGTCGATGTTCTTGCGGGTACCGGGACCGGCGGACTTTGATGCCACCGTCGCCACGATCTCCGCGTACTCCACCGGCTGCACCCTGCTCACCGCGGCCACCATGGGAATCGTCGCCTGGCCGCCGCAACTGACCATGTTCACGTTGGCCTCCTGTTTGCCGACATGTTCCTGCAGGTTGACGGGGGGCACACAGTAGGGGCCGATGGCAGCCGGCGTCAGGTCGATGACCAGGACGCCCCGCTGTTCCAGTTTCCTGGAGTTCTCCGGGTGGACATAGGCGGAGGTCGCATCGAAAGCGATTTTGATATCGTCTTCACCGATATGGTCGAGCAAGGCATCCACACCTTCGTGGGTGGTCTTGAGGCCGCTCGCGCCCGCCTTTGCCAGGCCGTCGGAGTCCGGGTCTATCCCCACCATCCACACCGGGTTGATCCAGTCGCTGCGCAGCGCCTTCATCATCAGGTCCGTGCCGATATTGCCGGAACCGACCAGGGCAGCATTTACTTTCATGTTATACCTCGTATATATCCGGGGTCAGAGTAAAAATTCTGACGAAACCCAGGGGTCAGAGTAAGAAATTCGCAGAATTTTTACTCTGACCCCAAATATCAAATCAATCACGTGAACCGCACCGAAGCATTGCCGATTCCACCGACTGCCAGCGTCATGACATCCCCAGGCACGACGGGATGCAACGGCACCAAAGAACCCGACAGGATCACTTCACCCGCCAGCAACTTTATGCCGAATTCCCCCAGCGTATTCGCCAGCCAGGCCACGCAGTTTACCGGGGAACCCAGGGCCGCGGCGCCTGCCCCGGTGGCAATGACTTCGCCGTTCTTGGTATGCACCATGCCACAGGTCACCAGGTCCACGTCGCGCGGACTCACGGCCCGGTCACCCAGCATAAATGCCCCGCAGGACGCGTTATCGGCAATGGTATCCTGGATCTTGATCTTCCAGTCCCGTATGCGGGAATCCACAATTTCAAAACAGGGCATCACGCATTCCGTGGCGCGCAGCACCGCGGCATTGGTGATCCCCGGCCCTTCCAGGTCGTGTTTCAGGATGAAAGCAATCTCACCCTCGGCCCTGGGCTGGATCATTTCCGAGCCTATGGGCACCTCGTCCCCGTTGTTGTACACCATGCGGTCCGTCAGGTAACCGAAGTCCGGCTGGTTGACCTGCAGCATATCCATAACGGCCCTGCTGGTAACGCCGATCTTCTTGCCGATGATCTTCTCGCCGTCATCCAGGCGCCGCTGCAGCAATTGCAGCGAGATGTTATAGGCATCCTCTATGGTGATGCCGGGTTCCTGGTCCGTCAGGGGATCGATGGTCCTGCGCTCCCGCAGGCAGTCATACAGCGTATTGCCCCAGGCCAGTGTTTTTTCTTCGGTTAAACTCACAGCTTCAAACACACATTACGCATCTCGGTGTAGAACTCCAGCGAGTGTACACCACCTTCGCGGCCTATGCCCGACTGTTTGGAGCCGCCGAACGGCGTCCTGAGATCCCGCAGGAACCAGCAGTTGACCCAGGTAATGCCTACCTCGATGGCCGCGGCCACCCGGTGCGCGCGGGACGCGTCCCCGGTCCAGATCGCCGTTGCCAGGCCGTAGGGCGTGTCATTGGCCATGGCGACCGCTTCGGCTTCATCATCAAAAGGCTGTACATGGCAGCAGGGACCGAAGATCTCCTCCCGGTTCACCGGCGATGATTCAGGCAGGCCGGTCCAGATGGTCGGCTCCACCCAGAAACCGCCGCCCAGTTCATCGGGCACCTGTGGGATACCTCCGCCGGTGATGATTTCCGCGCCTTCTTCCCGGGCCTTGTCGTAGTAGGACAGCACTTTTTCCCGCTGTTGCCGGCTGATCATGGGGCCCAGGGTGGTGGTTGCCAGTTCCGGCTTCCCGGTCGCCAGGTTTTCGGCGCCCAGTTTGAGCCGCTCCACGAATTCGTCGAATACCGGCCGCTCCACGTACATCCGTTCCGTTCCCAGGCACACCTGCCCGCAGTTGGCGAACGCCGAGCGCATGGTCCCCGCTATGGCATCGTCCATATCGCAGTCGGCGAACACCAGCCCCGCATTCTTGCCGCCCAGTTCAAACGAGACGTCGCGCAGGCCCACCGCCGCCGCTTTCATGATCTCGGTGCCGGTAACCACCTCGCCGGTGAACGTGATGGCGTCCACGCCCCGGTGCCGGGTCAGGTACTCGCCGGCGGAATCCGGGCCGAAACCATGCACGACGTTGTATACCCCCGCCGGGATGCCCACCGAGTTCATCACCTCGCCCAGCAGGGTCGCGGTGGCCGGGGTTTCCTCGGACGGTTTGACCACGACGGCGTTGCCGCAGGCCAGCGCCGGCCCGACTTTCCAGGTCATCAGCAGCAGCGGCAGGTTCCAGGGACAGATGACGCCGATGACCCCCTTGGGCAAGCGCAAGGCGTAATTCAGCGCCCCGGCGCCGTCCGGGGTGTCCATCATGAAGGATTCTGCCGGAACGTTCTTGATGACATCGGCAAAGATCTTGAAATTGGCCGCGCCCCGGGGGATGTCCACGTGCCGGGCCAGGGACCAGGGTTTGCCGGTATCGAGACACTCCGCTTCAACGAAATCGTCGAACCGGGCGTTGATGCCGTCAGCCAGTTCGTACAACAACGCAACCCGCTGCTCTACGGCCATCGACCCCCAGGGTCCCGCCATGGCGGTTCGGGCTGCTTCGACCGCCGCATCCACTTCCTCCCGGCCCGCCTCGTGAACCTGGGCATAGGCCTCGCCCGTTACCGGGTTCAGCGTATCAAACATCCGGCCGCCCGCAGAACCGATAAATTCGCCGCCGATAAAATGGCAGAACGGCGCCCCCGATACCACCTGCTCAACTTTTGCGTGCATTATCTGAATATCTCCGATATATGGGGTCAGGATATATGGGGTCAGAGTAAAAATTCTTCGAATTTCTTACTCTGACCCCTGAATTATTTACTCTGACCCCTGAAATATTTACTCTGACCTCTGAAATACTTACTTTCACAAAATACTTAACGCGTATTCCGCAATTTCCTCATCCTGTTGTTCACTGGCCCCGGAAACGCCGATGGCGCCGATGCGGCGCCCATCTATTTCGATAGGCACTCCGCCGCCGCAGGTCATCAACCGGCCTGCCGCGGGCAGGCCCGTCCTGCATGGCGGAGACAGGGTATCCATCACTTCTCCCCATTTCGACGTCGGCATGCCGAAACTCATGGCGGTATAGGCCTTGTCAACGGCCACGTCGACGGAATGAAACGCCGAACCCGGCATACGCAGAAAAGCTGCAAGATGCCCGCCGCTGTCCACTACCGCCACGTTGACCCTGACCTTCAATTCCTCAGCCCGCCTGACCGCAACCTGGACCAGCGCATGGGCAGCTTCCCAGTGGATGTTACTCTGGTCCACCGTCACTTTCATCTGTCGAGGTGCTCCTGTATTTTCTTCCAGGGGGCCTGTCCCTTGTCGTTAAGTTGCGCCAGTTTTACCGCCGGAAAATCAGCCGCGACCCCGGTACGGTATGACTCCCGCTCAGCGCAGCGCGCATACCAGTCCGCGACCCTGGCGCGCGACAGGTACCAGTCGGTCCAGCCGAACTGGTACAGGGTCTGGAAATACGGCGCCATGGCCGCGTCCGCCAGGGAGAACCGGTCGCCCGCCAGCCAGTCCTGGTCCTCCAGCGTGCGCTCCATGTCGGCGATGGTCTTCTCGTAAGTCGCAACGGCGTCCTTGATATCCGGGGCATCATAGCCCATCTTCACCAGGCGCCTCTGGCGTTCGCGCCGAGGTTTTTCCACCACCTTGTCAATAATGGCGTCCATCTCCGCTTCCGACAGTTGTCTGAGCTTGTCCGCCATGAGCAGCGGCCATTGCAGGGCGCCGCAACTGGGATGGACCTTGATGTCCACGTGCTTCATCCAGAAACGCATCTGCGAAGTATGCCAGGGATTATCGGGACGCAACTCAGAGTCGGGAAATTTGTCCTCCAGGTACTCGCAGATGATGGAGGATTCGATAACGGGTTTCCCATCATCCACCAGGGTCGGCACCACGCCCAGGGGGTTCAGTTTGAGATATTCCGGCCTGAGGTTCTCTTTCTCCGCCAGTTCCACATGACGCTTTTCCCAGTCCAGGCCCTTTTCCGCCAGTACAATCCGCACTTTCTGGGCACAGGGCGACATGGGATGAGTGTACAATTCCAGCATGATATTGCCTTCCTAATATTTCAGCGTCAATTAAAGCGCCACTGGATTTCAACCCCCTGCAAGAGGTATAATATTATTCTTGGCGTGGCGAGTTATCGATATTTTTTTATATTATCGATATTTTTACACAGAAGCAAATCCGGTACCTGGCATATCCAGAAAATCACAGTGTCCAACGATAACAGCAAGCGGCGATTGACAACGAACGCCCGGACACTGGTCGAATCTTCCTATAACCGGATCCGCTCCGACATTATCGGGGGAAAACTGGCGCCGGGATCCAAACTGCGCATCGATGAGTTGCGGGGGGACTACAAGATCGGGGCGAGCCCGTTACGCGAAGCCCTCAATCGCCTGGCCGGCGAAGGCTTCGTCACCGTGGAAGAACAACGGGGCTTCAGTGTCGCGCCCGTTTCCCCGGACGATCTCAGGGACCTCAGCAGCATGCGGGTCATGCTGGAATGTGAAGCGCTGCGGGAGAGTATCAGGAACGGCGGCGACGAGTGGGAGGCGAACCTGGTCGCGGCCCACCATCGCCTGCAAAAGGCAGAGCAGAGCTTCGGCAAGGACCTGGCGGAATGGGAACAACGCAACGATGAGTTCCACGAGGCCCTGCTGGCAGCCTGCCCCTCGTCCTGGTTGCTGCGCCTGCGCCATGTGCTCTACGAACAGCACAAGCGCTACCGCTTCATCGCCATACTGTCGCAACAGGCGGGCCGGGACGTTCATCGGGAACACCGGGAGATTCTTGAGGCGACGCTGGCGCGGGACGTGAAAGCCGCATGCAAGGCTACGGAACTTCATATCCAGTACACGATGGAGAGCAGCATCCGGGTATTTGCTGAGTTGGAAAAAGATACCCCCATCGCCGTATAACCGCGAAAGGCAGTAGTGTAATGAGCAGTACGTATAACCCGTTTGCCCGTTCCATCCTGGCAGGCATTATCGCCGCTTTCACCACCCTCAACGGCATGGCGCAAGAGAGTTCGCCCCTGCTGGAAGAGATCATCGTGACAGCCGAAAAACGTTCCGAAAGCCTGCAGGACCTGTCCCAGGCCGTCACGGCATTGTCAGGTGAGGACATAGACAACCGCAACCTCACTACCTTCGTAGACCTGAGCAGTATCGCTCCCGGGGTAACCGTCGCCAAGAACGAAGGTTTCAAAACCGTCATTGCCATCCGCGGTGTGGGCAACGAAGCCAACCAGAACGCGATTGCCAACCCATCCGTGTCCTATCACCTGGACGGCATCTACGTGGCATCGCCGTTTGCCCTGCACACGGACTTCCTGGACCTCGAACGCATCGAAGTGCTGCGCGGCCCCCAGGGCACCCTGTTCGGCCAGAACTCCACGGGCGGCGCCATCAACGTGATTACCCAGGCGCCCGACACTGAAGAATTTTCCGGCAAGGCCGATATAACAGTGGGCAACTACAGCCTGGTGCGGGCGCGCGGCTCGGTCAATCTCCCCATCAGCGATACCGTGGCCCTGCGCGCCTCGGTGGCTTCCCACAACCATGACGGCTTCAGCCGCAACATCACCCTGGACCAGGGGCTGGACCAGGCCGACAGTTTTTCCGGGCGCGCCCGCCTGCTGTGGGCGCCTGCCGAAAACCTGCGCTTCAACTTCACCGCCCAGTATTACGATGAAAACACCAACGGGGCGGCGCAGAAAGGCATCCTCGACTCCACCCCGGACCCGCGCCGGCTGACCCAGGACTGGCCCAGCACTTATGAACTGGAGAGCCAGCTCTACAGCCTGGTCGCCGAATGGGACCTGCCCGCGTTCACGGTCAGGTCGCTGACCAGCTACCAGGACGATGACATCACCGTGGTGCGTGACAACGACCGCCATGATTTTGTGAACCTCATCACCCGGGGCATCTTCCTGTTGCCCGCCGGCGTTGACCCGGAGACCGACCGCCAGAAAACCTTCACCCAGGAAATCAACCTGATCTCATCCGAGTCCCTGTTCGGCCGGCTGGACTGGGTGGCCGGCGTGTTCTACCTGGATACCGAGGTGGACATCCTCTTTCGCGAATACATCGACTTCAATACCGACGGCGTTTACGGTCCCGACACGGTGACGGTGGAGGAAGTCCTCAAGTTCGGCGGTGAAGTCGGCTTCATCTCCGATTCCAAACCGGAGCGGGAATCGATCTCCGTGTACGGCCAGGGCACCTGGAACCTCACCGACTCCTTGCGCCTCATCGCCGGCCTGCGCTATACGGATGACGAGGTTTACTCCGAGGTGACCAACTTCTTCGGCCGCGCCGGCACCGCCGTTCTCGAGACCAGTAGCGACAAGCTCACCGGACGCGGCGTAGTGGAAGCCGACCTGAACGAGACCACCATGGTTTATGCGTCCTACACCCGCGGTTTCAAACCGGGCGGCAGCAACCTGACCTACGGCCGGGAAGACATCGTCGCCCCCATCGTGGTGCTGCCCACTTACGCGGATGAGACGGTCGAGGCCTGGGAACTGGGCATCAAGACCGACTTTGCCGACAACCGGGTGCGCGTGAATGCCGCCGCGTTCTACTACGACTACAAGAACCTGCAATACCAGGCGACGGACCCCGAGGTGTTCGAGGGTGGGGTCGGCAACCTGCCCGGGTCGGAAATCTACGGCGCCGAGATGGAACTGCTGGCTTTCGTCACCGACAGCCTGACCCTGGATGCGCGCCTGGCCTGGCTGGAAACTGAGATCTCCGAATCACACCTCGCCCTGGACAACGTGCGCTCCGATGACGCCACCAACGCGCTGCTGCCCCAGTGCAACTTCAACCTGTTCTGCGACGACATCCAGCGCGCCCGCGCCGCCGCGGTGACGGACGTTGAAGGCAACGAACTGGCCAAGACACCCAACTTCACCGCGGACGTGATGCTGCGCTACCGGGGCCGGCTGGGCGGCTGGGGCGACTTCGAGGCCAGCGCGCAATACATCTACCGGGACGGTTTCCAGCACCGCATCTTCAACAACCCGAGGACCGACGACGTGCCCAGCTATAACGTCGTCAACCTGATGCTGACCCTCGCGCCGGACGCCTGGCCCTGGTACATCGACCTGATGGGAATGAACCTGACCGATGAAGACGGCATCAACGCCCGTTTCACCGACGTCTTCGGAGTGGGCTCCACCGGTGACGAGTTGATCGCACCCAGGCAATACATGGTGCGGCTGGGCATGGAGTTCTGAAGTCAGATGAAAATATTAAACCAGATTAAAACCAGTGTGCTGCTGATGCTTGTAACCGCATCCCTGGTTGCAGAGCCCGCTGCAATCCACTGGCAGCAGTGGGGCAAGGCGCCATTCGAGCAGGCGCAGAACGATGACAAACTCATCATCCTGGACGTGGGCATAGAAGGCTGCACCGCCTGCCGCTGGATGGATGAGTCCACCTATACGCACCCGGACGTGGTCGGGTTGATCAACGAACATTTCATTGCGGTCGTTGCCGATGCCGAGGCGCAACCTGACATCGGCGAGCGTTACTCCGACTGGTCCTGGCCGGCGACCATT
Organism: Gammaproteobacteria bacterium; assembly: GCA_022826885.1. Taxonomy (GTDB): domain Bacteria; phylum Pseudomonadota; class Gammaproteobacteria; order Eutrophobiales; family Eutrophobiaceae; genus JAAXHV01. The sequence goes on along the minus strand of JAJDUB010000045.1, from coordinate 9,335 downwards.
TTCATGACCGCGGAAGGCACGCAGGTCCTGGCCCTTGCCGGCAACCGGAGGCCGGGCAATTTTATTCCCATCCTGGAGAAGGTCATCGAGCAGAAGCAGGCAGGCGACCTGGTTCCCGATGAACTGGCGCCGTATTCGGCGCCCCCGGAACCGGTTGAAACAGAGATCACCGTGTTGAGAAACCGGCTGCGGGCGCAACTGGACCGCCGCCTGAATGAAGAACACGGGGGCTGGTCCGGGAACGGCATCTCCACCACCACCGGCGCCCGGTTGCAACACCTGTACCTGCGCGCCCACATGTACGGCAACGACGAACTGGATCGCCTGGCCCTGAACACCAGCGCCGCCTACCTGGATGCCCTCGATCCCGTCTGGGGCGGGGTGTATGTACGCTCCTTCAACAAGCCGCCGGCGCGCTTTGAAGGGCTGAACGCGGTGCCGGAGAAACGCATCGCCAACCAGGCCAGCGCCCTTATCGCGTTTTCCCATGCTTATGCCAACAGCGAGGATGAGAAGTACCTTGCCGGCATTGCCGAGGTGGACAGGTTCCTCAACGACTGGATGAAGGACGATGACAACACCTTCTACACCAGCCAGGAGGATGACCCGCCGCGCCTGGGGGACGGCATGAACGCCATAGATTACTGGCGGATCGGCAGTGATGAGGGACGGCAGGAGTACGGCATTCCGCCCATCGATCACGCGGCCTACACAGACAAGAATGCCGAACTGGTTAATGCATTGGTCATCACATACGAAAGAACCGGAGATGAGCGTTACCTCGACACCGCGATCAATACCGTGGATGCGTTATTGCAGCACAGGAAGACGGAACACGGCTGGATGTGGCAGGTTCATGCCACGGATTCCATTACGGACGACAACCGGATGCGCCCCCTGGTTGTCCACGACAAGCCCTACCTGGGCGCGCAGGCCTGGATGGGCGCCGCGCTATTGGCACTGTACCGGGCCACCGGTGATGCAAAATGGCTGGAGTACGCCGTCACTGTCGCCGACGCCATGCTGGATACCCTGTATGACGGGAAAAACGGCGGGTTCTACTCCAGTCCACCGGATGAAACGGCAAGCATCATCCCGCCCAGGAAACCCCTGGAGTTGAACGCGGTCGCGGCGCACTTCATTTACGATTTGTGGGTCTATACAAAAAATGACGACTATGCGCCTATCCCGGAAGCCACCATACGGGCCGTTGCCACACCTGAAATCCTGCGCCGGGAAGGCAGGATCACGGGACAGACAGCGCTGGTACTGGAAAAACTCACTGCCGCCTACGTGGAGTTCTCGGTAGTCGGCGACCCGAACCGGGAAGATGCGCAGGCGCTGTTCAATGCCTCAAGAGAAGCCTACCACCCGCGCAAGCTGTTGCATTACGAGAAACCCGGCCGTTACCCTTCAGGCAAGGAGGCAAGACTGTACATCTGCAACCCGGACAGGTGCACCATTCCCATCACGAATCCAGCCGATGTAGCAAAGTACGCCGACAGGTTCCGGGCGCCAGCAACCAGTTCGGGGTTGTTTAATTTTTCAGGGTAATCCCCAGGCGGCGCATGGCCGTGTTCCGATCTGATGTTTTGATGTCATTATATTTTTGCTATGGTGTCTCGTATGAGAACGACACTGACAATTGACGACAGGATCGCCAAAGCGCTGAAGGATGCCGCCCATCGTAGCGGCAAAAGCTACAAACAGGTCGTTAACGAGACCTTGCGCGCAGGACTGTCCGCAAACCAAAGTATGGATGAAACAAAACCCTACCGGTTGAAGCCTGTTTCCATGGGCGATGTAGCGCCCGGCTATAATCTGAAGAAGGCCCTTGAACTTGCAGAACACCTGGAAGATTACGAGCATTCTAACAAGATGAGGTACGAGAATAGACCTCCTTATAGGTCTCATCGGGACACCTGAGATAACTTTTCAGGATACGGAGATTAGCGCCATTCATTTCCAGGTTCCTGGATTCTATTTTCCCGATCTCCTGTTCCAGTTTCTCGATGTCACCTTGCAGGAAGTAGATTGTACCTGACACATATTCATTCCAACTCAGATAATCGGCAGCTTCGTGATTATCATCAAGTGCCTGGTAGAGCTTCTCTATTGCATCCTCATACCTGCCATCCATAGCCGCCAACTGGCCGGAATGAAAGTTCAATGCTCGAATCATATATTGCTCCAACCCTGGTTGGTTTATCGCCAGGTACTTGTCGATTAACTTCCTGGCTCCTTTAAAATCTCCCTGAAGAGCGATGCATCTCCAAGACAAGGGTGAGTCGATGCCTTGATCAAACACCTCAAAAGTCAGTTTGCTGAGATCGGCCGAGGCGACTGTACAAACGCGTTCCTGCTGCGCTTGTTCTGATTTGATATTGCCGGTAAACAGGACGAGATAAATTATTAATCCAGCGAGCGTCAGATGAGTGAATGACTTCATAGTCCTTCAACGCCTTTAATGAGGCTCCGGCACCTGGTTCCAGGCTGTTTAATTTTTCAGGCTGATATGCGAACGGTGATCGGGGTCTACAAGCTTTCGGACCGCGGACTCGTTCAGACCAAGACGTTTTGCCAGTGCAGTCTTGGTGATGTTCTGGCGGCGCATGGCCGTATAAAGAGCCAACTTGGCAGCTACGACCGGTGAAACGGCGACAAGTTCCTGCCCGTCCACCACCGCACTCGGTACCGGAATGTCTCTATGCTCCTGGACGTACCCCGCCAAAGCAGCCGTTAACGCATCTTCAGCCATTTCCAGAGCTTCTCCCCGGTCATTGCCGCCGGTGAGCGCCCCCGGCACATCCGGGAAGGTAACGTAAAAACCGCCTCCTTCTTCCGGATTCAAGACACACGGATATACATAAAACATCAGCATTCCTCTTCTTCAGATGGAACGCTGAGCGTCAACCCGGCTATGCCCCCTTCATGGGCTTCGGCGATATTGCGTAGCGCCATCAGCATGATATCGGGGTCATCTTCCTGTAAAGCCAGGTTTAAGTATTCTGCCGCTACTTCAGGATTGCGCAGATGTTCGCTGTGAGTCGTTCTTACATTGTGCGCTATCACTGTTTTCTCCTCTTAACACTCTTGCCAGTACGTTTTTGCTCGTTTGATGTCCCTGGATTGTTATGCAGCCTGATAAATAATCGGTCGGTATTCAGGCAGAGGAACCGGCTTCCCATTAGACTTTGCTGCTTCTAACCAGCTTTCTTTCGCTGCAAGTACTTCCGTTAATGCTTGTGCCGGTGTTTCTCCAAAAGCAGAACAGGCTTTCAGGTCCGGAATATCGGCGATGTAGCCCTGGTCCTGCTCACTGTAAAAAATATTGATATGGTAGTCTTTCATTTCACTCACTCCAGACGGAGGCTGTGGGTTTCTATCAATTGTAGCAGTTGCCTTACCTGATATGGTTTTGCTTTCCCTTTGACATTTTGCAGATTCAGCAGTTCAGGGATATCAGGGTGTACAAAAACGTGGTGGCTTCCGTTTATTCTATCCAATTTGAATCCGAATGTCTTGGCACAAGCTACCACTTCAGAAAAACGTATATTTTGTGTTCCTGACAGGAGCTTTTGTACAAGCTTCTGTTTTTTCATTGCGATCCCTGATGTAACCCTACCCCAGGATTTAAAAAGACGTCTCACCCCCCTCGTACGCCTTAATCGGAACCCCGGACAGGGGTTCGCCGCCATCGCGGCCTACGCGGTAGGTTTCCTGGAAATACAGGGAGTGGGTGCGTTCCTGGTTCATGAAGTGGGGGTGCATGGAGCAGACCATGTTTTCCGGGAGGACGAAGTCGAAGCCCTCGCCTATTCTCGGCATTTCGATCATGGTCATGCCGATGGAGTGGCCGCAGACGTGGCCGGAGCGATAGCCGCGGTCGAAGATGGGTTTCATGCAGGCGTTGCTGGCCGCCTCGGCGGTGTTGCCGGCCTTCATGTGTTCCTTTGCCAGTTCGTGGAACTCCTGGTATGCGGCCATCATTTCCGCGGTAATCGCATCTGCGCCATGCGGGAACACGGGGCGGGAGAACTCGACCCAGTGGCCGCCTTCGCCGGAGATCTCCAGGCCGTACATCATGCCGTCGCTGTCCTGTATGGGGCGGTTTGAGGGGAACACCATCTGCGGTTCCAGGGAGCCGTTCGGTCCCATCTGTATCATGTCCATGGTGTTGCGGGCGCAGCCGGCCGCGGCGAAGGTGTTCTCGGCGATGCCCATGAGTTCCGCCTCCGTCTTGCCCGGTTCGTAGGCGCGCAGCACGTCCAATACCCCCTGTTTGTTGATATCCATGGAATGGCGCACCGAGGCGAGTTCCTCCTCGCTCTTCTGGGCGCGGGCGTAGTCGAACTGGATCTCGAAGTCGATAATCTCGAAGTCCTTGGCCGCCAGGGCGGAATAATCGCGCACGTTGATGATGTATTGCAGGCCGTAGATGCCCAGCCGCTTCACGCCCCTGCCCTGCAGGAAGTCCGCCATCCATTCGCCGCAGTGGGGGGGGATTTCGCGGTTCTCGATAAAGGTGGCGGTATGGTCGCCCACCCAGGTCGCTTCCCGGGGGAATACGCAGACGGGGTCGCCGTCGGCGGGGATGACCACGTAGGCGTAGCGGTGCAGGATCAGGAACCCGCACATGTAGCGCACCGCGCCCTCGAAGCCGGTGTACTCGCTGCCGCTAACCACCAGGGCATCCAGTCCTTCTTTCTCCATGGCCGCGCGCACGTTGGCGTAACGGCGCTCGATCTCGGCCTGGCTGGGGCGAAAACGGTTTATGTAATCTGTCATTTTCTTTTCCTCTCGAATTGTGGGGTCGGAGTAAAAATTCTTCGAATTTCTTACTCCGACCCCGAAACTATTTCCCGGACCCAGGGGTCAGAGTAAGAAATTCGCCAGAATTTTTACTCTGACCCCATAATCCCGTTCAATGTTCGGGATACTCCAGCGTCCAGGAAGCCTCCAGGCCTTTAATTATAGCGGCGCATGCCTCGTTCATGGGACACGGGATGCCCAGTTCCCGGCCCAGCCTGGCGATGCCGCCGTTCAGGGCGTCCACCTCGGTCAATCTTTCCGCCATCACGTCCTGCAACATGCTGGGGGGATGATAATAAGCCTTTTCCCTGCCATAGTCGATGAGCGCCTCGGGGTCGCTGTCCAGGGTAATCCCCAGGGCATCGGCCACGGCCATGCCCTCCTTCACCAGCACCGACATGACCTTGCGCACGCCTTCCTGGTCGCAGGCCACCCCGTGGGGCAGGCGCGTCAGCGCGGCCATGGCGTTGGAAGCGGAGTTGAAGATAAGCTTGGTCCACTGCGCCCCGCGGGCGTCCTCCATGGCCAGGCACTCCAGTCCGCTGCGGCTGAGGGCGTCCGCCAGTTGTTCGACCTCTTCCATGGTGGCGGGATTGGTCGCAAACGGGCCGATCCAGGTCTTGCCGCCGGCGTCCTGGTTGACCACGCCCGGCGCAGTGATATGCCCGGCCGGGAAGATCGTGCCCTGAATCACCCGCGGTACGTGCTCAGCCACTATCTCCTCGTTGCCGATACCGTTCTGCACCGAGCAGACCGCGCCGTCCCGGAAGAGCGGCGCGACGGCTTCCATGGCCGACCGGGTAAACATGGTCTTGGTGGCGATAATGCCGAACTCGCACTCGGGGATTTCACTCACCTCCGTGCGGGCATGGATGGTGGCGACGAAATCACTCAGCCCGGTGAGGCGCAAACCGTTCTCATTGATGGCGTCCACGTGCCCGCGGTCAAGGTCAAATGCCCAGACCTCAACGTCATCCAGCCTTGCCAGGTGCGCGCCGTAAAGCCCGCCGATAGCGCCGCAACCGATGATACATACCTTCATTCAAATCTCCTGATTGATTTAACCACCATAACTGGACTCATGCGCCTTCACTAACCTATATAAGGTCTCGTGGTACGGCGCCGGGATGCCTGCTTTCTGCGCTTCGCGCACGATGGAGCCGGTGATCCAGTCTATCTCCGTCAGGCGCTTGTTGCGCACGTCATCCAGCATGGAGGGAACGTGGGCATAGTCCTCGCCGCTGGTGGTGCCCTGGTTGACCGCCCGGACGTTCATCACCCAGGGGTCGTCGGCCAGGGTGACGCCGCGGGCCTCGGCGATACGTTTTGCCTCATCCATCATGGCGTAGACCAGGTGGCCCAGGTCTTCCAGGTTGTCCTGGATGGAAAAAGCCTTGACATGGGGCAGGTCCGTCAGCGCAGAGATGCTGTTTACCGCCGAGTTGAAGATCAGCTTGGACCACTGGTGCGGCAGCAGGTCCTCGTAGGCCTCCGCTTTCAGGCCGGAACGGATGAAGAGTTCCTCAACCTGCTTGACGTATTCATAAGTCGCTCTGCCCTCCGCCCAGGGGCCCATCCAGGTGGCCGTGTCCAGCTCGTATTCCACGTGCGTGTCCGTGTGGCGGGTGCCGCTCATGAAAGTGACGCCGGAGATGATGGGCCAATCGCCGAACCGGCTGACCATTTCCTCGCAGCCCAGGCCGTTCTGGATCATCAGCACGTGGGCGCCGGGGAAATGGCCCTCGATCATCCTGGCGCAGGCTTCAACAGCGAGCGCCTTGGAAGCGATGATCACCAGGTCAACGTCCCCCAGGTCCGCCGCGTCCGTCGAGGCGCGCACGTTTGCATGCAGTTCGGACTTGCCGCTGACCCGCAGGCCCTCATCATTCAGCGCCTTTGCATGCTCGTCCCGGCGCGCCAGCACCGCCATGTCCACGACAGTGCCCAGGTGCCCCACCAGCAGGCTACCGATGGCGCCCGCGGCGACCACGCATACTTTTTCGATTTCTTTCATTCAGTTATTTATCCGCAGATTTTCGCAGGGATTTATCCGCAGATTACGCAGATGAGCGCAGATTAAAAAAGAGTTTTTTTAAAATTATCTGCGGAAATCTGCGTCATCTGCGGATAAATCAATCTGCGGATTATACAACCCGGGCTACGATATCCCTGAACTCCTCGTCAGTTACAAGACGTGCGTTCCTGGTGCCCAGGTCCTTGACTTCCGCCAGGACTCCGGCGCGCTTGTCTTCGGGGATATCCAGTCCCAGTTCCTCGCCCTTGAGCTTGATGTTGGACAGCCCGCTCTTCTTGCCCAGGACGATGCGGCGCTCGGCGTCTACGATCTCCGAGGAATAGGGTTCGATGGCCTGGGGGATGTGGAACTGGTTCGCCACCGCGCCGCTCTCTCGGGTGTAGAGGAATTCCCCGACCACGGGTTTCCAGCCGTCCACGCTGTAACCGCCGGCCTGTTGCACGACTTTTGACGTGTCCCTGGCCCGGGTGAGGTCCAGTTCCACCGGCATGTCGTACAGGCATTGCAGGGCCAGGGCCACTTCGCAGATGTCCGCGTTGCCGGCGCGCTCGCCCATGCCGTTGATGGTGCCCTGGATCCAGCGGGCGCCGCCGCGCACGGCCGCCACCGCGGACGCGGTCGCCATGCCAAAATCGTTGTGGCCGTGCCAATGAATGGGAATGTCGGGCCCCACCCAACTGCTCACCTCGCCGATCAGCCGTTCCACCGCTTCGGGGGAACAGACACCGATGGTATCCACCACGGACACCTCGTCGGCGCCCTCCTCGATAGCCGTCGAATACACGTCCTGTAGGAACCCCAGGTCGCTGCGGGTCGAGTCCACGGCAAAGAAGTTGACGGTCTTGATCCCGTTATCCTTGGCATGCCGGATCGCGTCCGTCACACGCTGCAGGACACTATCCCTGGTAAAACCATAAGCCTTGATCTTCATATCGCTGGTCGATATCTCGATCAGCACATGCTCCGTACCCAGTTCGATATGGGCATCGACATCCGCCTTCACAGCCCGGGAAAACCCCCAGATCTCCGATTGCAGCCCGGCGCCCAGGATACGTCTTACCGCCGCGGTATCATCGGCAGAGACCCGCGGAAAACCCGACTCAATCCTGCCCACACCCAGCTCGCTGAGCCTGCAGGCGATATCAAACTTCTCCTCCGGGGTGAAACAGACGCCAACGGACTGCTCGCCGTCGCGCAAGGTCGTGTCGTAGAAACGCACGGGTGTGGAACGGTCGAAGCGGGAAAGAATGTCATCCGTCCGGTTCAACTCACTCGTCCAGATTTTGTCGGGTGAAATGTTTTTACTCATATTTTTTACTCATCAGTGTTATTAATGACTGCTGGAGGCACTGGAGGCTCCGGTACAGGTTGGCATGGCATTTTCAAGACACGCTGTAAATACATCCCTGTACGCTCGCCTCCAGCCATCCATGGCTTCCAGACGGTCTTGAAAATGCCATCCCAACCTGTCTAGAGGCTACCAGTTATTGTAATTTACTCACTGAACCAATCATACAACTCATCCGCCGTGGCAAACCACACGTCGTCCTTCGCCAGAATGTAATCCAGTACCTCCTCGAAGTATTTTATCCGGTGCGGCACGCCCATTATATAGGGATGCACACCCAATGACATAACCCTGGGCTGGTCCGCGCCTTCCTCATAGAGCCGGTCAAACTGGTCCATGGCCCGTTTCAGCCAGACCTCCGACGTGTGCGCATGCACCACCATCATCGGCAGGTCGCTGAGTTCGAACGAATACGGCATGGCCATCACCGGCCCGGCCGCGGTCTTCATGTTGACGGGATGTTCATCCATGGGCCAGTCGCAGATATATTTGAACCCGGCCGCGGCCAGGTGATCCAGGGTATCCAGGGTCTCCTGCAGGCCCGGCCCCAGCCAGCCCTTGGGCGCCTTGCCGGTGTAATCCCTGAGTATGGCAAAGGATTTGTTCACCACATCCACCTGGTCCTCAACGATGTGCATGGGCGCCTGGGCATAACCGTGCCCCATGAAATCCCAGCCGGCGTCCCGCATGGCCCGGGCGACCGGCTCGCCGGCGCCCTCGCACACCCGCGCATTGATGGCGACGTTGGCCTTGAGACCGCGCGCGGCCAGGGCATCCATGATGCGCCAGACGCCGACCCGCATGCCGTACTCGTGCCAGGACCAGTTGGGGACGTTGGGCACGGTCACGACCCCCGCCGGCGACGTCACGTATTCCCTGGCGACGGGTTTCTCGATATTCCATTCCTCGATGTTGACGATCATATACACCGCAATGCGCTCGCCGTTCGGAAACCGTAGCGGCTCCCGCTGCGGCATGGCGGAGTAATCAAATCGTTCGTGAGGCAATTTCATCAAGGCATTTTAACCCTGAAACGGATAAACTACTATTCTCTTGTTAGTGTGTCAGCGCCGGGGACTGTCCGGGGACGGACCCCCGCCTACAACATGCGGGGGCATGCTTTAAATCCGTCCCCTGAAT
>JAJDUB010000002.1 GCA_022826885.1 Gammaproteobacteria bacterium | reverse complement strand
TGTCTGCGAAGAACTGGGTGCATTTCCCGACTTGACCCCATGCTTTCACATGTTTCTGGCTGAGAGCCCGGTCTGACCCGGATTAGCCATCATCGACGCATGTGTCTTGATCTTCGGCTAATTGCATCTGCCTTATATTTTTCTGGATAGCGTCGACGAAAGTGATTGCCATGGAGTATGACTCTTCCGCTTTTTCAATACTGCTCATGTCGAGCAGGTAGTCAGAAGCTATACGATTGTCCTCTAATTTGGATAAGAACGAACCTGTTGGTTTATCTACATGGCCATTTTTTACAATATGCAGATGGAATTGCTGGTTAAGGCCGTTGTGGGTTTTGGGAGGTCGAACGCCTGAGGCGATAAGCGCGGCGCGCGCGGCGACGTGCGCAGCATAGTAAGCGCGGTTGCAGGCGGCGCCACAACAGTTGTTATCGAGCATGATTTTTGTTTCTTTGATGCGATCATGGGCGATCTCTATGTGTTGTTCGGGCGTCATAGCAGCTTGCCAACATCAATGCCTTCTGCATTAATGTCGTGGAAGAAGTAAGGATTGTTCTGAGCTTCCGGGTGATGGACCTGCGTTTCCCATAAGGCAATGGCGGATACGGGTATGTCGGCCTGTAACATGGCCTCTGATCGTATCTCGGAAAGGCGCATTTGGAGTTTGTGGCGGACAGCTTCATCCGGGTTTGTGTGGTGAAATATAACCGCAATATCAATATCGCTGTCCGGACGGTGGTCGCCGCGCGCGCGGCTGCCATAGAGTATTACCTTGGACACATTATCCAGCTTCGCTTTTGACAGGTGTGACACGAACAGGCGGATTGCATTGATGGTATCGCTTGACAGATTCCTGTATATCCGGTCGTGAATATTGAATTCAGTTGTGGCAGTTTTTGCTGTCATGGCCGGGTAGCGCTAGTAAAAAAATCAGACGTCAGATGGTCAAATTGTTTCAATATTATATCAGGGTGCAGGTTTGATTTCATTGGGTATAGGGTCAGATGGGTATAGGGTCAGACTGTCACATGAACTAACTTTTCCTTGAAATAATGAAAATGGGATATATACTTTCCTTACATCCTTACCAGAGATCGCCATGTTAGCTAAATTGACGTCCAAAAACCAGTTGACTTTGCCGAAAGCGGTGATGTCCGACTTGGAAAACGCGGAGTATTTCGATGTGACCAAGGAGAACGGCCGTATCGTGCTGACGCCTGTGCGTTTCACTCGTGCAGGCGCCGTGCGCGCGAAGCTGGCCGAGATGGGCGTGTCAGAGGCTGACATTGCCGATGCAGTATCCTGGGCGCGTCGCGCCTGATGAAGCATCCGCGCGTTGTCCTCGACACAAATGTGCTGCTTTCGGCCTTGCTGTTCCATACAGGGAGACTCTCCTGGTTCCGCGAAGTCTGGCAGGCAGACGACATTCGACCGTTATCGAGCCGGGAAACAATAAGCGAGTTAATCCGGGTTCTGGGCTACCCGAAATTCAACCTGACCAAGGATGAACAGGAAGACCTTCTGGCAGATTATCTGCCTTGGTGCGAGACTGTTGTTGTATCAGGGCCACCTCCGATACCGCAGTGCCGCGATCCCTTTGATCTCCCCTTTCTTGCGCTTGCGTCCCAGGCTGATGCATTGGTAACCGGCGACAATGATCTTCTTGCCCTTGCGCCGGTCTTTTCCATTCCGATTCTTACCCCAGGCTCGTTCCGTAACACTTTCTTGCCGGCTATTTAAGGTAGCGTTGTGCCTCCGGGCGGTGTTCTTTCCAGCGGAAGAACTCGACGATGTAGCCTTCCGGATCGTACACGCTGAATGACTCGATCATCCCGTCGGCACCGGCCCTGATGCCGTTTTTAATATTGATGCCTTCCATGTCCTTCAGCCTGTCCCACCAGGCTTCCAGTTCCGGTGTGTCGATGGAGAAAATTGCGCCCTTGTCCTCGGTCGGTTTCAACAGGCCGCTGCCGGCTTTAACCAGGCCGATACAGGATGATTCGTTGAGTTCGAAGATGACCACCCAGTCTTCTTCAGTCAGCGGCTTGAGACCAAGTTTGTTCCGGTACCAGTCCGCCGCTGCAGGCAGATCGTTGTAGTAAAAGAACGGAAGACTTCGTGTTACGACCGGGTGCCCGTCATCCGCGGCGAATACTGTTGTTGACAGCGATGCAGTACAGGTAACCAGGCCCGCAAGAAAAACACCGATGAATTGCATGTTTCTATTCATTGTTGCTCCCTCCGCCGGTCAACCATCACTGGAACCGGTAACGCACCGACGCGCCGAAGGTCTGCCTCTCGCCGAAGATATCCAGCTTGAAGAACCCGATATTATTGATATAGGTCAGGTAGTCTTCGTCGAACAGGTTGGTTCCGTACACCGCAACTTCCCATTTATCGGACGCCAGGGCAACCCGCATGTTGGCCACCCAGTAATTATCCGATTTATCGAATACCTGGTTGGTCGCCTCCAGGAAGCGGTCGTCGATCCAGCGGTAATCCACGCCGATGATCAGGTCCAGTCCGTCAGTCACCTGCTGCTGCCAGCGGGCCGCGCCGTTGTAGGTCCATTCGGGCGAGTTCACCGGGCGCTTGCCTTCCAGGGGGATGGCGCCGGTGTAGGTGGTAACCACGCGGTCCGTGTCGTTGAATTCGGAATCCAGGTAACCGACGCTCTGCCTCAGGTACAGGGCGGGCACCGGCTGCCAGGTGATCTCGGCCTCGAAGCCCGTATTCAACTGCTCGCCGATGTTGCGGGTAATCGGCACCAGGGGTGAGACCGGGTCATCCACGTTCACCTGAACGTCGTCGTACACATAGCGGAAAGCCGACGCGTTGATGCGCATGGTGTCGTCCAGCAACTGGTACTTGAAGCCCAGTTCCAGGGTCAGCAGTTCCTCCGGTTCAAAGGTGGTGGCCGCGCCCGCGAACGGCAGGCTGTAGCCGCCGCTGCGGTACCCTGTCACGATATTGGTATAAACCAGCAGGTCATCCGTTGCGTTCCATTCGACGCCGACGCGCCAGGAGAAATCCGTGTCGGTACGACTGTCGTTGAACGGCGGCGCGACAGGTCCGAGGAACCGGCAGGCAGGGGAACCTATCGGGCCCCCAGGGTACGTGGTGACCACACAGGGAGTGACGAATTTTTCCTTGCCGAACTGCGGCAGCAGGCCGACGCCCATTATCGCGTCACTGACTTCAATGGTATCGTCCGTGTAACGCAGCCCCAGGTTGAGGGTAAGGCTGTCGGTAAAATCAAATTCATTGTGCGCAAACACGGCGATGGATTCCGTATCCAGCGCGAACTGGGAGAAGAACTGGTCTACAGGCGGTATGACGACCCCAGGCAGTTGCTGCTGGCTCAGGTCGGAACCGTCAACCTGGTCCAGGCCGTCATTTTCATAGAAAAACCCCAGGATATAGCGCCAGCGTTCGCTCAGGAAACCGGACAGCCTGAGTTCCTGGCTGACCTGGTTCATCTCGTTGTAATAGTGGGTGCTGGTGGAGTTGAACATATCGGCCTGGCTGTCGTCCGTATGGATCCGCTCATAATACTCGTAGGCGGTGATGGAGGTCAGCGTCGCATTGCCTATTTCATAATCCCAGCGCAGGTAGCCGCCGTAGAAGGTATCGTCCCCGGTCGGCGGCTTGTTCTGGTTGATGGTATGAATGGCCTCAGGCTCGAACTCGCCCTGCGGGAAACCGTTCAGTATGGCGAAGCCGGCGGTCTTGGCGCAAGACGACGGGTTTTTCGATACTTCACCGGTAAACAGTTGCGGGCACAACCCGGGCGCGCCCAGGTTAAAAATGCCTGGACCTTTCCAGGCTGTCGAATCGCTTTTGTTAATGCCGCCGTGGACCAGTCCGCGCACGGTGAGTTTCTCGCCCGTCCAGAGCAACTGGCCGCGTATATCGATTATCTCCGGCCTGCCGTGTTCATCGCCGGAAAACAGGTTCTTCTGTGGGCCGCCGTTGCCGAGTTCGGTATTGAATGACAGGCGCCCGCTCAACTGGTCGGATAGCGGGCTGTTGATCATGCCTGTCACCCGGTAACGTTCGTGTTCGTCAATAGCCGCTTCCAGTTCAGCCTCGAACGCGTCAACCGGGGCCTTGGTATAGTAGTTCACCGACCCGCCGGTGGTGTTCCTGCCGAACAGGGTGCCTTGCGGCCCTTTCAGCACCTCCACCCTGCCGATATCATAATTGCGGCGCGCCTTCATCCAGGGTTTGGCGATATAGACTTCATCGAAGTGGGTCGCGACCGGGGAATCGAACTGCCCCTGGAATTCATTCAGGCCGATGCCGCGGATGTGCACGCTCTCCAGGAAAGTATTGTTGGCGTAAGCCTGCAGGTTGGACACCTGCGCGGCCAGGCCGTCAAGGGTGCCCCGGGTCAATTCCCGGTACTGTTCGTCGGAAAAGGCCGAGATGGTCAGTCCCACGTCCTGGACGGATTGTTCGCGTTTCTGCGCGGTGACGATGATCTCTTCCAGCACTGAAGCGCCATCCTGGGCTTTCGCTATGAAAGAGACGGCTGACAAGGTAACTATTACGGATACAACAAGACACAGACTTTTGTTAACGGACGGCATTACTGCATACTCCTGGAAAATACAATTAAATCGGGCCGATTATATCAGGGAAGCTCTGATCAAGTCCATCCAGGACTTGTCACAACGCCTGGCGCGCGATCTTCTCCCTGGTTGCGCGCATATCGTCGCCGCGCAGTTCCTGCAGCGCGTACGCGGCAAGCCGGGCGACGGCGCGTTTGCGCCAGTGGGGAGAGAAATCCGTATTCTTGACCGGCTTTGCCGCCCTGGCGCACAGCGCCGCGGCTTCTTCAATCACTTCGTCCGTCAGGGACCTGTCATTTAGAAATTCACTGGCGGAGTCGCACAGGACGGGCTGTGATGCGACCGCGCCCAGTACGATCCGGGCCTCATCGACCGCGCCGCCGGCGCCGAACCTGATCGCCGCGGCAACCGAGAGCACGGGAAAATCGAACGAACCGCGCCGCCGCAGTTTCCAGTAGACACTACGCGTCCCGGCGCCGTCCGGCAGGATGATGCGGGTGAGGATCTCTTCGTTGCTGCGCGTCAGGTAATGAATGCCGTCGTCCCTGTACAACTCGTGCAGGGGGATCGTGCGCTGCCCGTGCGCTGTTTCGAGTTCCACTTCTGCGCCCAGGGAAACCAGCGCCGGCGCGGTATCGGTAGACGAGGTTGCCAGGCATGTCTTGCTGCCGGTGGACACCCAGCAGATCGCGCCGTCCTTTTTCATGCAGAAATCGATGGCCTTGCGCCATTCATGGTTCTGGTCGTAATAATTGCAGCGGGTATCCAGGCAGATGTTGCCGCCCAGGGTACCCATGTTGCGCAGGTGCGGTGTCGCCACCTGGGCCGCGGCCTGCCACAACCCCCGGTATGCCGATTTGATTCCCCGGTCCTGAACCAGGTCCGTCAGGGTGACCCCGGCGCCGATAACCAGGCCGCTGCCGTTTGTTACGCGCTTCAGTTCATCCAGGTGGCGCAGGGCCACCAGGGTACGCGGCGTCTGCTGGCGGCGCTTCATGTTGGGCAGCAGGTCGGTGCCGCCGGCAATGACCATGGCATTCTCCTCACCGGCCAGGACCAGGGCCGCTTCACGGATGTCCCGCGGCCGGTAGTAGTGAAACCGGGGCAGGCGCATCATGATGCGGTGACCTTCCTGAACCTGTCCATATCGTGCATCTTGGCGGCCCGTTTGCGTTGCGGTTTATTAACGGCGTTACCGTCTCCGCCCTCCCAGGGCGGCGGCACCCGGTACGGTTCCGGCCATTCCAGCTCCGGGAATTTTGCAGGTCCCACCCGGCCGCTCCCACCCCGGGCCTTGCTGTCCAGGGCCTGCAATATCTTCTCCGCGGTGATGGGCACCTCGTCGATGCGCACCCCCACCGCGTCGTAAACCGCGTTGGCAAGCGCCGGAATAACCGGTAACAGCGGCCCCTGCCCCGCTTCCTTGGCGCCGAACGGGCCGTTGTCATCCGGGTATTCAATGAGATCCGTAATCACTTCCGGCATGTCCGTGGAGGTGGGACTCTTGTATTCCAGCATGGAAGGCTCGCGATGGACCAGCGCGCCTGACAGGCGCGCCGGCAACCTGCGGAACGCGGACTCCTCCATCAGCGCCTCGCCCAGTCCCATGTAAACGCTGCCTTCCACCTGGCCGCGGGCGAGCACCGGGTTCATGGTCCGACCCAGGTCATGGGCGATATAGACCCTGGGGACGGTGATCCAGCCGCTCGCCGTGTCGATTTCCACTTCCACCACCGCCGCAGTATAGGAATAAGCCGGCGACGGCCCTACCCCTCCGCCCTTGTACTTGCCCGGCGGGGGCGCCGGCGTGTATGAACCCGTCGTACCCAGGGAGCCGTAAATTTCCTCAGCGCAGACAACCGCCTCCTGAAACGGCATCTCCTGTTCGGGCCGGCCGGTGTTGAATACCCGCCCCCCGGCAAATTCGATGACTTCGGCGTCCGCACCGAATTTCTGCGCCGCCGCCTGCGCAATCAAATCCCGCGCCCGCTCTGCCGCCTGGATGGCGGCGTTGCCCATCATCAGGGTAACGCGGGATGAATAGGATCCCAGGTCCACCGGCGTCAGGTCGGTGTCGCCGGTGACACAGCGGATATCCAGGGGATCTATGCCCAGGATCTCCGCGACGGTGGCCACCAGCACGTCGTCGGAACCCTGGCCGATCTCCGTGGCCCCGCAGAATACGGTAACCCTGCCGCTGCGGTCCAGTTTCAGTTGTACGCCGGAGTGGGGCATGGCGTTCCAGTAGATGGAGTTGCCGGCGCCGGTCAGGTAACTGGAACAGGCCAGGCCCACGCCCCTGCCCGACGGCAGTTTCCGGTATTTGTCCTTCCAGCCGGAACGTTCGGTCACCCTGTTGATGCACTCGGCCAGGCCGATACTGCCTATCTTCAGGTAATTGGCCGTCAGCGCCCCCGGCTTCTCGACCATGTTGAGACGCAGTTCGGCAGGGTCAATTTTCAACCTGTCCGCGATCTTGTCGAGTTGCACTTCCTGGCCGAAGCGGGGCTGGACAGTGCCGTGGCCGCGCTTCGGCCCGCAGGGGGGCTTGTTGGTAAACACCCGGCAGGCATCGAAGGCATAGCGTGGCAGGTGGTAGGTGACCGGCTGCAGCACCGCCGTATAGAACGCGCTGGCGACACCGTAGGAACCGTAGGCGCCGCCGTCCAGCAGGGTCTGCAGGTGCATGGCGGTCAGCGCGCCGTTTACGTCCACACCGGTGCGAAATTTCATCAGCACCGGGTGGCGGCCGCGATGGCAATAAAAAACCTCTTCGCGGTTCAGGCAGATCTTGATGGGACGGCCCAGCATCAGCGCGGCTCTGGCTACGACGATTTCGTGGTTGAACGGGTCGGTCTTGCCGCCGAAACCACCGCCATTGGGCGTGGCGATGACGCGGACATGGGCCATGGGCAGGTCCAGGGCCTTGGCCACAGCCCGGTGCACGTAGTGGGGGCACTGGGTGCTGGACCAGAGGGTTACCCGGCCTTCAGCCTCCGGCACGCCGACTGCGGCATGCTGCTCCAGGGGCAGGTGGGTATTGCCTTCGAAGAAAAAGATATCCTCAAACACGTGGGCGCTGTTCGCCAGGCTCTCCTCCACGTCACCGAACTCGTAGCTGAGGCGTTTATGGATGTTCCCCTCTTCGCTGTAGTCGTGCAGGCGCGCGGGCTCCTGTTTCAGCGCCTCAACCGGGTCGGAGATGGTATCCAGCGGTTCGTACTCGACCCTGATCAGTTCCAGCGCCTCTTCCGCGACGAACTCGTCCCGGGCAATGACCGCGGCAACGGGGTCACCGACGAAACGCACTTTTTCCCGGCACAGGGGCTGTTCATCCTGGCTTACCGGCAGGATACCGTATTCATTGGGAAAATCCCTGCCGGTCAATACCAGTTTCACGCCGGGATGGCGTTCCGCTTTGCGGGTATCGATCGACCGGATAAGGGCATGGGGCACATGGGAACGCAGCAACTTGCAATGCAGCATACGCGGCAGCATGATGTCGTCGGCAAAACAGGTCTGCCCTGTCACCTTGTCGGCGCCATCCACGCGCCGGCGCGGTTTACCGATTACGGAGTATGAGTTTTCCTTACTCATCCGCCGCTACCGGGGACGGATTTCAAATCCGTCCCCTGTTCCGAATGGTCAAGACGCAGTATGGCTTCTTCCACGGACTCGAAGATCTGCTGGTAGCCCGTGCAGCGGCACAGGTTGCCGGACAGGGCTTCCCGGATCTGATCCCGGTCCGGGTCGGGCTGCTTATCGAGCAAGGCCTTGCAGGTCAGTAAAATAGCCGGAGTGCAATAACCGCACTGGGCGCCCCCAAGGTCGGCGAATGCCTCCTGCAGCGGATGCAGTCGCCCGTCCAGGGCCATGCCCTCTACGGTGTCGATGGAACAGCCTTCCGCTTCCAGCGCCAGGTACAGGCAGGACAGTATGGGCTCGCCGTCGACCAGGACCGCGCAGGCGCCGCACTCGCCCAGTTCGCAACCGTGCTTGGTGCCGGTCAGTTGCAGGTCTTCCCGCAGCATCTCAAGCAGCGTCTTGCCCGGCGCCACCGAGACCTGCACCGGCTCTCGGTTTACCTGGCAACCGATATGGGCGTTCTGCTGCTGACTGCGTTTGAGAGTCGTTACTTTGTTCATTCCCCGCAAACTACATGTTTGTTATAGTAAGCATACATCACATTAGCCCGGTGCAGAAATTTAACCGACAAACCGATGACTTTCAAACTGCCTGACAGAGATGAGTTGAAAACCCTTGCCGCTTCCATGGGATTGAGCATGGACGACTCGCATACGGACAACATGCTGGAACAAATGGTCTTGTTCGGCGGCGCCTATCAATTCATGGATCAACTGGAAGATAACCTGCCTGAAATCCGCTATCCCGACAGGAGTTACCGTCCTCCCACCCCGGAGGAAAATGCCCTGGGCGCCTGGTACGTCAGGACCGACCTGAAAGGCAGGGATTCGGGCTCCCTCAAGGGCAGGACAGTCGCAATAAAGGACAACATTTTCGTCGCGAATGTTCCCATGACGAACGGCGCGTCGATCCTTGAAGGTTTCATACCGGATTTCGATGCGACCGTCGTCACGCGGCTGCTGGACGCAGGCGCAGAGATCACCGGGAAGGCAGTCTGCGAATTTCTCTGTGTCTCCGGCGCCAGCGCCACAGCCAATACCGGTCTTGTCAGAAACCCGCATCATCACGATTACTCTGCCGGCGGTTCGTCATCCGGCAGCGCCGCCCTGGTTGCCAACGGCGACGTGGATATGGCCCTGGGCTGCGACCAGGCCGGCTCGGTGAGAATACCGTCAAGTTTCTGCGGAGTTTACGGTATGAAGGCAACCCATGGCCTGCTCCCCTATACCGGCATCATGGGTATGGAAGCCATGCTGGACCACGTCGGCCCGATGACGTCAAACGTGCGTGATAATGCCCTCATGCTGGAAGTACTGGCAGGCTATGACGGACTGGACAGCCGGCAACGCCAGTTACGGCAATATAAATATACCCGGGCACTCAATGAGGACATCAGCGGAATGAAAATCGCCGTAGTCAGGGAAGGCTTCGGCCACCCCCTGTCTGAACCGGACGTTGATAACTGCGTACTTGATGCTGCAGGTAAATTTGCCGGCATCGGCATTGAAGTGGAGGAAGTATCCATCCCCATGCACCTCGATGGTGTCCCGCTCTGGAGCAGCATTATCAGTGACGGCCTCTGGCAGACCATGCGCCATAACGGTCTTGCCTTGAATACAAACGCCATTAATTCACCTGCGCTGGAATCGTTCATGTCCGGCTGGCAGGACAAATTCGACAGGTTCCCGGTAAACCTGCACCTGGTCCTGATGCTGGGCAAATACCTGGAGAAGTTCCGGGGCAGTTATTATGCGAAAGCAAAAAACCACCTGCCGAGACTGATCAAGGCCTACGATGACGTGCTGGAAGAATACGACCTGTTATTGTTGCCGACCACCCTGATGCAGGCGCAAAAGAACCCGGCTTCCGCCTCCGACCCCGCCATGCAAGACATCATCTACCTGGCATTCAACACTGTGCTGAACACCTGCCAGTTCGACATTTCGGGTCATCCTGCCATGTCGCTGCCCTGCGGCATGAGGAACGGGCTGCCCGTCGGCATGATGCTGGTAGGCGGACACTGTGACGAACCGGCCATCTACCGGGCGGCGTACGGCTTCGAACAGTCCTGTGACTGGAGGAGTATATGACCGCAAAGATGCGCCTTATTTACTTATAATAGGATATATCTGTCCCGGAGCTGACGAATATGCGTAATTATCTTCACATCGACCTGGAAAACCGAACGGTACAGGCCGTCGAACAAAAAGGGGAAGCGCTGGTACGCGTAGGCCGCTATCTCATCGCCAAAACCCTGGTGGAAGAAAATATTGCAGGCGTCGACCCGCTGTCACCGGACAATCCGCTGATTTTCTCAGCCGGTCCCTTCGCCGGCACCAACTTCTCCAACGCCAACCGCACCAGCATCGGCTGCAAAAGCCCGCTTACGGGCGGCGTCAAGGAAGCCAACGCCGGCGGCACACTGGGCGTGGCGCTGGGTCAGTTGCACCTGTCGGGGTTTACCCTGCACGGCGCGGCCGATGAATGGGTGATCATCCATCTCAGGAAGGACGGCAGCGTCGGTTTCGATTCAGCCAAAGGTTTCATGGGCATGGGCAATTTCGAGACGGCCGCGCGGCTCCATGAGAAATACGGCAAAAAAGTCAGCCTCGCCCTGTGCGGCCCCGTTGGCGAATACTGGGGCCTGCTTGCCGGGATTGCCGTCAGCGATACCGACCGGCGCCCTTCCAGGCTGGCGGCGCGGGGTGGCGTCGGCGCGGTCATGGGCAGCAAGAAGGTGAAGGCCGTCGTTGCCGACCTGGACCGGATGCCGCAACTGCATGAGCGCAAGAAAGTCATCGGCGCGGTGCGCAGTTACGCGGACAAGCTGGGCAAGGACCCGATGATCGACAGCTACAAGCGCTTCGGCACGGCCATGATGTCGGATTATACGAACCACGTGGGCGGCCTGCCAGTGCGCAATTTTTCTTCGGGGCGCCTGGTGGACACCAATACCGAAATAATGAAAATGGGCGGGGACTTCATCCGCGAGCAGAATATCGCCCGCGGCGGCGAGCAGGACCATGCCTGCATGCCCGGGTGCCTGATCCGTTGCAGCAACGTCTATGCCGATGCCGACGGCAAGGAGATCGTTTCGCCGGTGGAGTACGAGACCCTGGGACTGCTGGGCACCAACTGCGGCATCAAGGAGCCCGATGACCTGGCCAGGCTGAACGCCATCGCCAACGACCTCGGCATCGACACCATCGAAGCCGGCGCCATGGTCGGCGTACTGATGGAGGCCGGTCTGGGTGAATTCGGCGATGCCGGCTTTATCACGGACGTCCTGGAGCAGATCCGCGCGGGAACCGAACAGGGCCGGCTCTGGGCGCGGGGCACGGCTGCGGTCGGCGATCATTACCGGGTCAACCGTGTGCCGGTCATCAAGCGCCAGGCCATCAGCGCATACGACCCGCGGGTAATCGAGGCCACGGGGATCACCATGATGGTCACAGCCCAGGGCGCCGACCATACGGCAGGCAACGTCCCCAAGATGGAAACCGCGGACAAGACCCTGGAAGAGGTCGCCGGCGCCAGCCACGACGCCCAGGTACTCACCGCGGCGACGGATTCCCTGGGATTCTGCGTGTTCGGGCGCACCGTGACCAATACGCAACTGGAAATGATCACCGATGCGATCAACGCCGCGGTCGGTTCCGAACTGGAGCCGTCCTTCTTCCGGGAACTGGGCCGGGACACCCTGCGCCTGGAAAGAGAGTTCAACCGGGCGGCGGGCTTTACGGAAAATGACGATGAGTTACCCGGCTTCTTCTACAACGAACCGCTGGAACCCAGCAACCGGGTCGCCCGCTTCCACGCAGACGAAGTCAACCAACTCGTAGATAGCTGGCTCCCGCAGTAATCATGCTCAACCCGGAAAAAACTGGCAATAATGTAACCGAACTGCCGGTGGCCGCGCACGCGGCAAGGCTGCTGGACTTCCAGACGCACCCTGATAATTACCGTCACTGGAAACTGTCGACATCCGGCGCCATTGCCGGCCTGGAGATGGACGTGAGTGAGGATGGCGCCGTGTTTCCCGGCTACGAACTGAAACTCAACTCCTACGATATAGGGGTCGATATCGAACTGTACGATGCAATTCAACGATTGCGTTTTGAACATCCGGAAGTGAAAACCGTGGTGGTCAGTTCCAGCAAGCCCACCATGTTCTGCGCCGGGGCCAATATCCGTATGCTGGCAGGAGCGTCCCACGGCCACAAGGTGAATTTCTGCAAGTTCACTAATGAGACCCGGAACGCCATTGAGGACGCCGGGGAATTTTCGGGCCAGCGCTACCTGTGCGCGCTGAACGGGACCGCGGCTGGCGGCGGTTATGAACTGGCGCTGGCCATGGATTACCTGATCCTGATCGACGACGGCAATGCCGCGGTGTCGTTGCCGGAAATCCCCCTGCTTGCCGTGCTGCCCGGCACCGGCGGGCTCACCCGCATCGTCGACAAAAGAAAGGTGCGCCGGGATCTGGCAGACGTGTTCTGTACCGTAGAGGAAGGCGTGAAAGGCCGGCGTGCAGTCGATTGGCGCCTGGTTGACGAGATCGTGCCCGGTTCCCGGTTCGATGAACGCGTGGCGGAACGTGCCCGGGAAATGAGTCTGATGTCTGACCGCCCGGATTCAGCCACGGGGGTGCAGTTGACGTCGTTATCCAGGACGATGAAGACAGATGGTATCGGGTACGACTGGCTGGACCTGGTCATTGACAGGGAAAACCGCAACGTCACCCTGCAAATCAGGGGGCCTGACAGTGCAGCGCCGAACGGCATGGCAGACGTCATAACCATGGGCGACCGCTTCTGGCCACTGGCCCTGGTCCGGCAACTGGATGACGCCCTGCTGCACCTGCGTTTCAACGAACCGGACATCGGCACCATCATCATCACCAGCGCCGGCGCTGCCGGGACCGTCAAAGGACATGACGCATTCCTGCAGCGTCACAAGGACAACTGGCTGATACGCGAGATCGTCCTCTACTGGAAACGCACCCTGAAACGGCTGGACCTGACGTCTCGCACCAGTTTTGCCCTGGTTGAACCCGGAAGCTGTTTCGTCGGCCTGCTGGCCGAGTTACTGTTCGCCGTGGACCGCAGCTACATGCTCGAAGGCCAGTTTGAAGATGATGACACGCCGGCGCCAACCATCATGCTGAGCGAAAGCAACTTCGGCCCGCTGCCGATGCCCAACGGATTGACGCGCCTTGAGACGCGTTTTCTCGGTGAACCTGGCAGTGTCGCAGGAGCGAGAGATCATATCGGCCGGGAACTGGACGCGGCCCTGGCCGCTGAATTGGGACTGGTCACCTTTACCCCGGATGACATCGACTGGGAGGACGAGATCAGGATGTTGCTGGAAGAACGGGCCAGTTTCTCTCCCGATGCCCTGGTCGGGATGGAGGCCAACTTACGCTTCGCCGGGCCGGAAACGCTGGAAACCAAGATCTTCGGCCGGCTGACTGCCTGGCAGAACTGGATATTTCAACGACCCAACGCGGTAAGTGACGCCGGCGCGCTGCGCCGTTACGGCACGGGACTGCGCCCCGAATACGATAAAGACAGGATATGACGATGAGTAACGTAGATTATGACAGCCTGATCCCCAACAACGTCGGTCTCGCATCGGACCGGCGCCTGCAACGGGCGCTGGAGAAGTGGCACCCGGGTTTCATCGACTGGTGGAAGACCATGGGGCCGGACGGTTTCCAGGACCTGGAAGTCTACCTGCGCACGGCCATCGGCGTGGACCCGGAAGGCTGGGCCCGGTTCGGTTACGTGAAAATGCCGGAATACCGCTGGGGCATCCTGCTGGCGCCGCAGGAAAAAAACCGCAGGATCGCCTTCGGCCGGCACAAGGGCGAACCGGTATGGCAGGAAGTGCCGGGAGAATACCGCGCCATGTTGCGGCGCCTGGTGGTCATCCAGGGCGATACGGAACCGGCTTCGGTAGAGCAACAGCGCTACCTGGGACATACCGCCCCGTCCCTGTACGACATGCGTAACGTGTTCCAGGTCAACGTCGAGGAGGGCCGCCACCTGTGGGCCATGGTGTACCTGCTGCACAAATACTTCGGCCGCGACGGCCGGGAAGAAGCGGAAGATTTACTGATGCGCCGCTCCGGCAACCAGGACAAACCCCGTATCCTGGGGGCGTTCAACGAGGAAACGCCGGACTGGCTGTCCTTCTTCATGTTCACCACTTTTACCGACCGCGACGGCAAGATGCAACTGGAGGCGCTGGCGCAATCGGGCTTCGACCCCCTGGCCCGCACCACCCGGTTCATGCTGACCGAGGAGGGCCACCATATGTTCGTGGGCCGTACCGGTGTGGAACGCGTGGTAAGACGCACCTGCGAGATAATGCGGAAGAACAATATCGCTGATCCCACTGATACGGGCGCAGTCAGAAAACTGGGCGTGATCGACCTGCCGACGATGCAGAAGAAGATCAACTTTCATTACTCAGTCACCCTGGACCTGTTCGGCGCCGAGATCTCCACCAATGCATCCAATGCCTACAACGCCAGCCTGAAAGGGCGTTTCAGGGAAACCACCATCGATGACGATCACCTGCTCCACGACAGCACCTATCCGGTGCTGAAACACGTAAACGGTAAACTGGTCAACGTGGACGAACCGGCCATCAACGCGGTGAACAGCCGCCTGTGCGACGATTTTATCGCCGATTGCGAACAGGTCCTGGCCACCTGGAACAAGGCCATCGCCGACCATGGTTACGACTACCGGTTGAGCCTGCCCAGCCGGGCTTTCCACCGGGCGGTGGGTGAATTCAGCGATATTTACGCAACGCCTGACGGCAACGTGGTCGGCCAGGCAGAATGGGAACGGCGCCGGGAGGAATGGCTGCCGGACAACGATGACCTGGAGTTCCTGCTCTCGCTCATGGAACAGGTCACCGAACCGGGCAAATTCTCCCACTGGATTGCGCCCCCCCGGGCCGGCATCAACGGTAAGCCCGGCGATTTCGAATACGTCAGGATTGCTGCTTGACTGTCAAACGACCTCGCTGACCTCACCCCTGGACATGGACTGGCGCTTCACCCTGTTTTTTTTTGAGAACCTGTTAATCCGAATATTACCTTGTTTTTTCGGAGACAGACTCCTAAAATACAAGGTATGATTAAGAGGTGGCTCACCAATAAACTTAAAGAAACCATACGGCGCTTCCCGGCAGTTGCATTGCTGGGCCCGCGTCAGGTCGGGAAAACCACACTGGCCCTGGCCCTGGGCAAGGCCCGTAAATCAATCTACCTGGACCTGGAAGCGCCGGATGACCTGGTCAAGCTGCAAGACCCGCTGTCCTTCCTGCGCCGGCACAGCGACAAACTGGTTATTCTCGATGAGATACAACGGGCGCCGGACCTGTTTATGACACTGCGCGGACTTATCGACAAAAATCGCCGGGGCAACAAACAGGGAGGGCAATTTCTGCTGCTCGGTTCTGCCTCAATGGATTTGTTGCGCCAATCCTCGGAAAGTCTGGCGGGGCGTATCAGCTATATGGAACTGGGTGGTTTCAATATCCTGGAAGCGCCGCACACCAGGCAGAGTGACCTTCACAAGTTGTGGTTGCGCGGCGGGTTCCCGAACAGCTACCTGGCGTCTTCGGATACCGACAGCATGGAATGGCTCGAAATGTTGCTCCGCACCTACCTGGAACGTGATGTGCCACAAATGGGATTCCGGGTACCGGCCAGTCGCCTGAGACGTTTGTGGACCATGCTCGCCCATCTCCAGGGAGAAACACTGAATTTCCTGAAACTGGGCGGCAACCTGGAGGTCGATGGCAAGACGATACGCCATTACCTGGACATCCTGGTTGATCTCCTGTTGGTACGGCGGCTGCATCCCTGGTACGGGAATGTAAAAAAGCGCCTGGTCAAATCGCCCCGGTACTATATCCGGGATAGCGGTATCCTGCACCGGTTGCTGGGCATTTCGGACTATGATGACCTGCTGTCCAATCCCGTCCTGGGAAAAAGCTGGGAGGGCTTTGTGATTGATAATATCCTGTCCGTTGTGCCGAACCATGTTGAATCTTATTATTATCGTACCGCCGCGGGGGCTGAAATCGACCTCGTCCTCAAGCTGTCAGGCAGGGAGTTGTGGGCGATAGAGATCAAGCATGGCCTGGTCCCGCAAATCAGGCCGGGGTTTCACCAGGGAGCGAAAGATATTAATGCCACCAGGAAGTTTGTCATTTACGGCGGCGATGATGAATTTCCGATTAAAACGGACACGACCGTCGTCTCCCTGCCCGGCTTTATGGGCAGACTGGTGAGAAGTGCGGGTTAAGGAAACTCTGATTTATTCAGAGTTTCCCTGAACTTTCCTCCCCCGATATTTTTTCGGGGAAACGCCGTAACGCTGCTTGACTGTCAAACGACCTCGCTGACCTCACCCCTGGACATGGGCAGGCGCTGCACCCTGTTTTTTGCGTTTTGATGCCGGCCTGACGTTCATTTCAACTCCCTGTCCCAGGATGCCAAGAAAATCCTTCAAACGCTTGGTGGAAAAATTTCCGGACCGGTTGCGCATAAGCGCAGACACATGGGATTGTTTGATACCCAGAATTTCGCTGGTTTCCGTCTGTGTGAGTTTACGATTTCTGATAAGGCGATATACCTGAAGCGTCAATCCGGCTTTAAGTTGTTCCTGATCAGGATCTTGCATGCCGATATCGGCGAAGATATTTCCACTGCTTTCTTGTACGGAGCTATTGTCTTTCTTGTTCATATTAATTCAATGGGACGAAAACCGGGAACCCTTTCAGGTCCGTACGTGATGAACCTATACATAAGACACGCTTCACTTTGGCTATCCCTTTCGTTTATACAGAGATTATAATATCAGCATGTTTCGCTACACGGGTATTCTTTTTCGTCTGGGACGCTACCTTGAAGCGGTCCAGGTGGAACCCGTGGTCATTGAGAAGTCAGGTCGTGTGACCTGCGTTCTACTGTCCAAGCATCGCTATGATCAGCTCTGTGAACTTGAAGGTATGTTCTGGGACCTGAAAGCGTAGGCTGCCGAAAATGAAGGCTTTATGAATGATTTTGAGGTTAAGGAATTACTGCAAGCTCGCGAATGAGCAACTCCGGCTATGGTTGGAAGACTACGTCCGGCGCCCTCAACAGGCCTATGTTGCGATGCAGACTATCAGGGCATTACGCGGCGTTTTATTCACAGGCGGGAGAAAGTTTACCCGGGATGAGATGAATGAGCGTTGACAGTCGTCAACCCTTTCCGGGGATTACATCTCAGGGGACAGCACTCAAGCTGTTTCTTTACTTAAGAACTTTTCGCGGTAGTCTTTGGGGGAAGTACCGTAACGCTCCTTGAATTTGCGGCTGAAATGAGCGGCGTCGTTGAAACCGTAACTAAAGGCAATCTGTGTGATGTTGTAATCGCTCAATGCGCTGTTCTCCAGAGCCTCCCGGCATAATTCCAGCCGTTTATCCAGGATAAACCTGGAGACGGTGGTGCCGCTTGATGCAAACAGCATACGCTGGTAACGCTCGCTGATATGGTGGTGTGAGGCCGTCAATGCAGGCGTAAGTTGCGGGTGGCGGATATTGATTTCAATATACTGCTTGATCCGTTCCAGCATGGCGGTCCTTGCTATGGAGCGGCCGTCCAGTTCGCGTAACGAGGACATTGAACTCATGGCGAGTGCGATGAGCTCAATGATGTGCTGGTTAATCGCCCCGCGTTCCTGGTGGGACAAGATATCCAGACGACCGGCAACGGACTGTATAAACTGTGAGGTCAGGGCGCCGACCGCAGTGCGCGCGGAAACCCGTCGTGCAGTAATATTTTCCGGCCTTAAGAACATCTCAGCCAGGGAATCATATGGAATTTGCAGGACAATCTGTCGGAACGGCCGATCAAAGTGCAGGGTATACGGCCGGGTGCTGTCATACAGCGCAAAATCTCCCGGATGCAGTTCTGCCGAGCGCCCATCCTGGTTGACAATACCGGTGTCTTCCAGTTGCAGACTTAACTTAAACTCTCTCTCAGTCGATTTAGCAATCTGTTTTTTTGAACGGATGACTCGTTGTCGGGACGCACCGACTTCCGAAATCCATATTTTGTCGAGTTCACAACCGCGGATCTCTCCCCAGAAATCCGTTTTCTGATCAGTGGAACAATCCAGCTGCACGAATTCATCACAGATCAAATCTATCCAGTATTCGAGCCGCTCTTTCTCGGTAACATCCTCTGTCGATGTGGTATGCCCTTTGGGTATAAGGAAGTCAGACAAAACCCCTCTCCTATTTCACAATAGCCAACTCCAACATTTAAAACCGGTATCTTACCAGACCGCCGAACTCCCGAGGGCGGTTGTAATTTGCCTCGTGAAACCCCAGACCGAAGTTGGAATCGCCGCTGGTGATCACCCGTTTGTCCGTCAGGTTGGTCCCGAATACGCTGAACTCCCAGCCGCCGGCAGCAACGGTCAACGAAGCGTTAAACATACTGTATCCGTCCTGGTACAGGAACGGGGAATTTTGCGCATCGTTGTATAGGTCGTCGGTATAGCGGTAATCACCCCGAACGACCAGGGAACCCCAGGATAACGGGTGGGAATACTGCGCCGAGACATTCACCGTGGTCTCCGGAGTATTGGGCAGTTTCGTATCGAGGTTGACTGCCTGCGCCACGTTCGTTGTGGGCAGGTTGAGCTCGTCATATTCCGCGTCGATGTAACCGAACCCGGCATTGAGCAGCAGGCGCTCATGTGGCACCGCGGTCAGTTCCACTTCCACACCGATGATATCGGCAACGCCGGCATTCTGGGTCAGGGGACCGCCGCCGGTCTCGAATAGCTGGATCTGCACGTCGCTGTACTCGCTGACGAAGCCCGCCGCATTAATACGCAGGCGATCATCCAGTCCCTGCCATTTCAACCCTGCCTCGTAGGATTCCAGGGTTTCCGGGTCAAACGGCAACGGGGCCAGGCGGGGCACCACGTAGCGATAATTGAACCCGCCGCTCTTGTAGCCATCGGCATAGGTGAAGTAGAGCAGGGTATCGTCATTGAGCTGGTACTCCAGCCCTGCGCGGAAATTCAATTCATCGAATTTCTGTGAAACCTCATCCCAGAAAACAAGCGCGTCCGCCGGCCCCGGAGCTGCAAGGGGCGGGCCGAGCAACGCCAACACGGCAATGTTACCGGGGAAAGGGTCCGGTGAGATGTACTGACGATAACCGAAGTCCTTTTTATCTTCGGTGTAGCGCATCCCGAAGGTCAAGGCGATTTGTTCGGTGACGTCAAAGGTGCCTTGCCCAAACACGGCCTTGCTGTCGTTATCCACCGTTACATAATTGTTGATATACAGCGGCAGCGCTATCAGTCCCACCGGGGTAGGGAGAGCCCCGTAGATAGGCACAAACACGTCATCGGTCCCGTCTTCCTCAAAGTAGTAGGCGCCCAGCACGTATTGCAGGCGCTCGTTGAAACCCCTGCCGGTCAACTGCACTTCCTGGCTGAACTGCTCATGGTTGTAATTGGGGTTGGTGGTCTCGGTGATTTCGACAGAGGAATTATCCGGGTCACGGTAAAATTCGCCCTCGGTATCCCGGTATGACGTGATGGATTTGAACTCAACCCAGGGCAGCGACCAGGTAAAGGTCAGGGTGGCGCCGAAACTTTCAAGATCAGTGCCTGTGGGTCCGGTAGCCAGGGTCTGATCTTTCCCGCCCGGTAAAAACTCCTCAACGGTGTAGGGCGCCGCGCCGGGGTTGGCCGGCACAAACACCTGGTTGTAGGCCCAGGTACTGCTGGGCGCCAGGCCCTGGGAAGGCTCCCCGGGGAATTCGGTAATGCCTACCATGACCGAGCCGGCGCTCTGCTCGTCGATGTTGGTGTAATCCACGGTGGCATACAATTCAATATCGTCCGTCGCTTCCAGCAGGAAAGAAGCCCGCGCCGACTGCCGGTCCTCATCACCCAGCCTGTCGCCTACCGCAATGCGGTCCACGAAGCCGTTCCTGTTCTTGCTGGAGATCGCAAACTTGGCGCCGAACCTGTCCGTGACGGGCACATCCAGGGAACCCTTGAAATCAGTCCTCTCAAACTCACCGAAAGTGGCTTCGACCATGCCGCCAAACTCCCTGGCAGGCCGCTTGGTAGTGATATTGATGGCGCCGCCGATAGTGTTGCGGCCAAACAGGGTGCCCTGGGAACCGCGCAGGATTTCTATACGCTCGATATCCACCACGTCCAGCACGCCGCCGACCGCGCGGGATGAATACACACCGTCAATATACGTGCCGACGCCGGGGTCCGTGGTCAGGCCGAAATCAAGCTGCCCTACCCCGCGGATGAACACCGCTGCGCCGTTGGACAGGCCGCTGATGGGCGCGGTGGTATCGAAAATGACGTTAGGCGTGAAGTCCGCCAGTTTCGATATGTCGTTGATCATGCGCCCTTCCAGGGCCTCCTCGGTGAACGCGGTGATGGCGATGGGCGTTTCCTGCAGGTTCTCCTCCCGCTTTTGCGCGGTGACGACGATTTCCTCTATCTGCGGGTAAGCGGCGGTGGGGAGGACCAGGACGATGATTGCAACACTCCACAGCAGTGAATAACAGTGACATTTCATAACTCTACCCTCCTAATAGCGTGTGCCGGCGTCCATGCACGGATATCGTGTCCGGGTAGTGTATGGATATTTAATCAACCGGGCTTAGCCGTAGCGGAAGCAAAACTTGGATGAAACGGAAGAGACAGTCATATTGCCGGGAATGATCCGGGATCAAGACGGTATAATACGACCATGGCAAAGTATGGAGATATAGGCAAGGCGCGGCAGACCAGTCGCCAGGCGCGGCGCATTTATGATTTTGTAAAGCCCCCTGAGATCGACAGCGGGGCAATCACCCATTTCCCGGTGGTCATCGCAGGTGGAGGACCCATCGGCCTGGCCAGCGCCATAGACCTGGCGCGCTACGGTATCCGGTCCGTGGTGCTGGAGAAATACAACACCGTGAGCGACGGTTCGCGCGCCATCTGCTGGGCAAAACGTACGCTGGAGATCCTGGACCGCATCGGCACTAGTGGGCGCATGATGGAAAAAGGCGTGGTGTGGAACCAGGGCTGGGTCTATTTCGGCGAGGAAACCGAGCCTGTGTACAAGTTCGACCTGCTGCCGGACAAGGAACAGAAATTCCCCGCGTTCATCAACCTGCAGCAGTTCTATGCGGAAGAATACCTGATCGACCTGTTTCCACAGTATCCGCAGACCGGCATCCGCTGGCAGAACGAGTTAACCGATGTGGTCAATGACACTGACAAGGTCATCGTGACCGTGAACACCCCCGCAGGGGAATACCGGCTCAGTTGCGATTACCTGATCGCCGCGGACGGGCATCGCAGCCCGGCGCGTGAGGCCCTGGGACTGGATTTCATAGGCCGGGTATTCGAGGACAACTTCCTGATCGCCGACGTGCGCATGAAGGCGGACTTCCCCGCGATCCGGCGCTTCTGGTTCGACCCGCCGTTCAATCCCGGCCAGACCTCGCTGATCCACAAGCAGGCCGACGACGTCTGGCGCATCGATTTCCAGATGGGTTGGGACATCGACCGCGAGGAGGTGATGAAGGAAGAGAATATAGACGCCAAAATCAGGGCTTTTCTCGGTTCCGATCTCGAATTCGAGTACGAGTGGGTGAGCCTGTACACCTTCAAGTGCTGCCGCATGGAAAAATTCGTCCATGGCCGCACCATCTTCGCCGGCGATTCTGCCCATCTCGTGTCGCCGTTCGGGGCGCGAGGGGCAAACGGCGGATTGCAGGACGTGGACAACCTGGCCTGGAAACTCCACCTGGTCCTGACCGGCGCCGCGCCACCCCATCTCATCAACAGTTATGATGATGAACGCATCCTGGGCGCGGAGGAAAACGTGATGAACTCATCACGCAGCACGGACTTCATGACCCCGAAAAGCGAGGTCAGCCTCGCGTTCCGCAATGCCACGCTGGAGCTGGCCAAGGATTTCGAGTTTGCCCGCAGGTTCGTCAACCCCGGCCGCCTGTCCACTCCAAGCGTACTGGACGGCTCTCCCCTGAACACTCCGGACGAGGATGAATTCAGCGACCGGCAACGGCCCGGCGCGCCCTGCCTGGACGCCCCGGTCTACATCAACGGGGCGGACGCCTGGTTCCTGAACCAGTTGGGAAGCCGCTTCGTGGGGATTTATTTCAGCGGCGACGGCAGCGCGCCGGCAGAGCTTGACGCGGTGGGCTCAGGGCAAATCCCGGTCGATACCCTGATCGTGACGGAGGCAGGGAACGGCGGCAAACATATCTTGGATAAAAACGGCCTGCTGCACCGGCACTACGACGCCCGTCCGGGCACCTATTACCTGGTGCGGCCCGACCAGCACGTTGCCGGCCGCTGGCGCAAGTTCAACCGGGTAAAGGTAACGAACGCCCTGGCCCGGGCAACCGGTCTCGCCGGGTGACACGCGGCCTGCAAGGCAAACGGGCCGGGATGTCAGGGAAGCTCAGAGGTTCCTTAACGGGGATCGATCGGCGTAATCGCGCCGAGGGCCGCGTCGATGGCTGCCCCCGCCTGCAGGCAGCGGGCTTCCGAAAAGGGCGGGCCGATAACCTGCACGGCCTGCGGCAGACCTTCGGCAACACCTGCCGGCACCACTGATACCGGCAGGCCCATAAGATTGACTGCGACCACCAGTCGCATGCTGTCCATCATCTGTTTCGAACGCCCGGTGCTTTCGAGGTCTGCCCCCAGCGAAAAAGGCGGTTCGGTGGAAACCGGACCCAGCAGCAGGGGATAGCGCTGAAAAAACTCCAGCCAATCGCGAAACAGCCGGGTGCGCTCGGCGAAGGCGCGCACCAGGCCTTCCTGGTTCAGCGCCGGCACAAAAGGCTCGCATAATTTCAGGGAATTTGGCGCATCCGGCATCGAAAGTTGTTCGATGGTCTCAAACATCATCACGCGCACTTCGTTGAATAACAGTCTTTGCCAGGTCTGAAGCGCTTCCCCGATATCCGGCGGGTCCGCCTCTTCCAGGGGATAACCGGCGTCCGCCAGGGCGTCGGCGGCCTTGCGCACGCCATCTGCCACCTGCGGGTTGACGCCCATGCCGCCCGGATTCGTCGATACCGCAATAGTCGGCAGGTCCCCCGCCGGTTCCTCCAGCGGCGCGGGGACCCACCAGGGATCGCGCGCATCGAAGCCGCAACAGGACGCGAGCGCGGCGCGCAGGTCACCGGGACTGCGCGCCATCGGACCTTCGACATACATGAGTTGAAAGCTGATGGGCAGTTCGCCTCGCATGGTGGAACTGGCCCGGGCGATGCGGCCGTGGCTGGGCCGCACCGATGATACACCGCAAAACTGCGCCGGCACGCGCAACGAACCGCCGAGATCATTGCCCAGGGCCAGCGGCACCATTCCGGTGGCAAGAGCCGCCGCCGAGCCGCCGCTGGAACCGCCTGCCGTGCGGCCCTCCGCCCAGGGATTGCGGGTAGCGCCGCGCAAACTGCTGTCGGTGTGCCAGCGTAAAGCAAAATCGGGTAAATTCGTAGCTGCTACCGGTATGGCGCCGGCCTCCCTGAGCTGCGCGACGATTGGCGCGTCCTGCGGCGCAAACGCCTCGGCAAACGCCGGGACACCCCAGGTCGTCGGCCAGCCCTGCACATCGATATTCTCCTTAACCCCCAATGGTACCCCGTGCAAGGGGCCCAGGTCTCCACCTGCCGCCTGTTTCGCATCGGCGGCGACTGCAGCGGCGCGAGCCTCGTCCGCGTAAACGACGGTGACCGCGTTGACCTCGCCGTTGACTGCGTCAATACGCTTGATACAGGACTCGACCGCATCACCGGCACTGGCTTCTCCATTGCGGATGACGGCGGCAAGGTCCAGGGCATTCAGTTCCCACAACTCAGCCATGATGATAAAACTCCTGCCTGTTTATTACGTGATCAACATACCATATCCAGGTCGGACAAGACATCGAAGGCACCGGCCAGGGCAACCGGACTATAACAGCGCCGCTTCCAGCGCCACTTCTATCATCTGGTCCAGGCTGTTCTGGCGCGCTTCCACCGACAGCCCGGTGACCGCGCGGGCATCGTCGGTGACGGTGCACAGGGCAACCGCCCTGGCGCCGTATTCGGCGGCGACTCCGTAAATGCCGGCCACTTCCATCTCCACCACCGGCACGTTCAACCGTTCCATCACGTCCCACATCTCCTTGCCCGGCGGCGGGAAAAACAGGTCCGAGGAAAACACGTTGGCGACGTGGAAGCTTACATCCTGCGCCTTTGCCGCGCTGACGGCATTCTGCAACAGGTCGTAATCGGCCAGCGCGGCGAAGTCGAAGCCGTTGAACCGGACCCGGTTGACATTGGAGTCGGTGGAGGCCCCCATGGCGATGACGATATCCCGCATCCTGACCGAGTCCGAAATGGTCCCGCAACTGCCGACCCGGATGATGCGCTTGACGCTGAACGCGGTGATCAGTTCGGTGCAGTATACGCAGGCAGAGGGGATGCCGATGCCGTGGGCTGCCACCGAAATCCTCATGCCCTTGTATGAGCCGGTGAAACCCAGCATGTTGCGCACGTCGGTCACCTGGCGGGCGTCAGTAAGATACTTCTCTGCGATATATTTCGCCCGTAGCGGATCGCCGGGCATGAGCACCGTTTCGGCGATATCGCCCGGCGCGGCGTTAAAGATGTTTGCTGTCATGTTTTTAGTTCATTATTTTCGGTATTATCATCTGCGGGCTAAATGTTACTACAAAGGTGGAGTTCGGGTGCCTGAATTGTGTAATTCCAGATTCTTCATATTAACGTCCTTGTTGCCGGTCCTGCTGCTGTGCGCCGGCCTGGCGCTCGCCGCGTCCGACCCCGAGGAATTGGCCAGGGTCGCGGAACAGGGCGATGCCGGGGCGCAGTTCCTGCTCGGCAGCCGCTACGACCACGGCCAGGGCGTAACTGAGGATGACGCCGAAGCTGTGCGCTGGTATCGCCTCGCGGCGGAGCAGGGGCACGCGTCCGCGCAGTACTACCTGGGATACAAATTTGCGCAGGGGGAAGGGGTGGCCGTAAATACCGGCGAAGCCGTCCGCTGGCTGCGCGAGGCCGCCGGGCAGGGCCATGCCGCCGCGCAGTACCGGCTCGGCGCCATGTACTTCAATGACGAGGAAGCGCCGGTAGACAAGGCTGAGGCCGCGCGCTGGTTCCGCGCAGCCGCCGAACAGGGGCATGCCGTGGCCCAGTATTACCTGGGATACATGTTCTCCATCGGTGACGGGTTGCCCAGGGATGATGCCGAGGCCATCCACTGGTACCGCCTGGCGGCCGAGCGCGGTCATACCGGTGCGCAGGATCGGTTACGGGAGTACCCGGAAACTTACGGGCCTGCAGGTGACCTGCCGGACAAGGCGGCTGCGGCAACCGGGCCGGTGAGTGTAGCTGAAGCGTTTGCGGCACAGGTACAGATATGCCGGACGCCGGACCCGACAGTACCTTCCTCCGCATTCACCCTGGCAAAATCAACTCCCGATGAGAACGGCGATTACCACGTGAACTACGGCTGCAAACAGGCTTGCGCCGACTGGCGTGAATGCCTGGTTCCCGCATACAAGGATGACGGCATGGAGTTGTTGACGCAGGGACGCAACCCGGACCAGCCCAGGCTAGCGCTCGCCTACGTGGTTGATGATATGGCCGGCCACCTGGCGCTCACGCCGGACGGCGACAAGACGGTGCTGTTGCACTCGGGCGCCGGCGGCACGGATTACCGTTATGCAGAGTACGTGCCGGAACTGGAACGGCAGGCGCCTGTTCGCAGCGTCATGGTGCGCTGGGAAAAAGGCTTTACCGCGCCGGATTTCGACCCGCCTTTCCGCGGCCGCATTAACTGGGGCTGGTACTCGCGCACCAGTGATGAAGCCACCAATGTGTATGAATTGAACAAACGCGTTGCCGCGGTCATTGCATGGGTACATGAAAACCTGGCGGGAGACGGAGCGTTTGCGACGGCGGGTTGCAGCATGGGCAGCAATGCAACTTTTCTGCCGAGACTCTGGCATGGGCTGGATCCGATTATCGATTATCAACTGCTCGTAGGCGGCCCGAATAACTGGGATTTCAATGCCCATTGCAGCCGGCACCAATATACCCGGGGTCATTGTGACGCAGACGGCGCCAGCGTTTGTTCAACCGACAACGACTGTGCCGCGCTTGCTCCGGGCAGCAAGTGCCGCATGCCCGGTTCCTATACTCATTTCGGCGTCACGTACGAGATCTTTGCGAACCACGTCCACAAGACGGATGCTTGTGATTATTCGCTGGAAGGAGAACTGGAGCCCTACCCTCCCTTCGATGACAGCAGCATGGCTTTTCGGCCGGAAGCCGACTGGGAACCGGACCACAGGATTGACCTGGTCGCGAATATCAACAGGAGCATGGAAGACCCCCGCGGCGGCGGTGACGAATATTATTCACTGGGAGAATTCACCTATGCCTTCACCCGGTTGAAACCGGATGAAAACAAGCAGTGGCACGTGCTGCCCGATACCGGACACTGCGAAGCCTGGTCTTCCGGTTATGCTATCGACCTGCTGCTGAAACGGCTTGGTGAGCTTTGACCGACATGACCAGTGTGCCGAAAATTATCGCCGAACCCTTGAATGCAGACAGTTTTTCTGAATTTGGAGAGATCATTCAGAGACCGCCCGAAGGCGTCCGCCAACACTACAACGAGCTGCTCGAAAATGCCCGCGCAGGCGCACGGGCCGATCTATACCTTACTGCGATAGAACCTGTCGACAGGCTGCCCCTGCATGCGACCGTGATGGAACGCCACCCATTTTCAAGTCAGACTTTCCTGCCATTGAAGGCATCCAGGTATTTAGTCGTTGTCGCGCCGGACGGCAGCGATGAAGGCCCGGATTTGACCCGGGTCAGGGCCTTTGTATCCGGGGGTAACCAGGGTGTTACATACCGCCGTGGCATCTGGCACCACATTATGACAGCACTTGATGAAACGGCCGTAATGGCAGTTTTAATGTGGTGCGACGGCAGCAGCGGCGACGAGGAGTTTCTTGATCTCGCTACGCCGTTTGATGTCGTGCTGTCCGATGGCACGGCAGACTAGTACTCTTTCCAGGTGATATTGTCATGTTCAGCGGGAAAAAACGTAGCAGGTCGCCTCTCGCCTACGTCAAAAAACCGCGCGCCGGTCCCGATGCGGTTGTAATCGCCCAGTTCCGTCCTGGCCCTGTCCGCTTCCCGCATCAGTTTCCTGACAATATCAGGATGTTCCCCGGCCAGGTCATCCTGCTCGCCCACGTCTTGCTGCAGGTCGAATAACAGCGGTTGTTCAACCGCATCCGTATAACGGCCAAGCCAAGAGGTATACGGCGTATTTGCCTGCCGGGGCAGGACGAGTTTCCAGCGTCCGGCCCGCACTGCCTGCAATTGCGTCAGGGAATAATAGAAGTACCTGGCGTACGGGCTTTTCGCAGCCGGATGGTCAAACAGTATCGGACTGATGTCGGCGCCGTCGAATACTATTCCCGCCGGCAATCGCGTGCCGGCCAGCGCCGCGAGGGTCGGGTAGATGTCCATTATCGTGACCAGTTCGTCACTGACTGTTGATTCCGGGATCTTCCCGGGCCAGCGCATGATGGCAGGCACCCGGACACCTCCCTCCCAGTTGGAGTATTTTCTGCCCCGGAGGGGGGCGGCGCTGCCGGTATATTCTTCGCTGTGGCCTACCTCGGGGCCGTTGTCGGAGAGGTAAATCACCAGTGTCCGGTCATCCAGTTGCAGGCGCTCCAGTTCCCTGAAGATCTCGCCCATGCTCCAGTCCAGTTCCTCCACGGCGTCCCCGTAGAACCCGCGCTGTGACTTGCCCTTAAAGCCGGGTGATGCGCCCAGCGGTAAATGGGGCATGTGATGGGCAAGATAGATAAAAAACGGCTTGTCACGGTTGTCCCGGATAAATCCAATCGTTTCCTCCGTGTATTCCCGGGTCAGCAGGTCCACGTCCGCGGGGCTTTCGATGACCTCGCGGTTGCGCATCATCTCGGGGATGAAACGCGCCAGGTCAACGTCACGGGTGTAGCCATGGTACATGGGCGTGCCGTAGAAGTAATCAAAGCCCTGGGCATTCGGCATCAGTTCGGCCTTGAACGGCCCCTTGCCGCCGGGACGGCCCGGCGGTTGCGGCGGCGGAGCGAAATCCCAGGGCTCGTCACCGTCCCCAGCCATGTGCCATTTGCCGATCACCGCGGTCGCGTAGCCGGCGCTCTTCAGGGTCTCGGCAATGGTTATTTCGTGTGAGTGCAGAATGGTATTCGGGTTTTTCCTGTTTTCAGGCTCCGCCACTCTTACCGGGTAGGAACCGGTAAGCAGCGCAGCCCTGGATGGGCCGCAGACCGGCTGGGCGTAAAAACTGGTGAACCTGGTGCCTTCCTGCGCCATCCGGTCCAGGACCGGTGTCCTGATGTCCGGAGAGCCGTACACACCGACGTCGTTATAACCCTGGTCGTCGGTCAGCACCACGATGAAATTGGGCCGATCTCCTTCCGGTATCAGGCGGCCTCTTGCCGGAATACCGACACTGTCACGTGACCTGAAATAATCAACCAGGGCCTGTGAGAATTCACGCCCCACGGAGATTACCTCGGCGTCCATGAAGTCGGTGTACTTGTCTCCTCCGTTAACCAGGAAACTGCCTGCCGCGATTGTATAGGTCGCGTCCTGCCGCAGTACATCTTCTCCGACACGGACCTCGAGGACCCGCGAGCCAACGGGACGCCCCGGGTCGTACCGTACCGTCATACCCGACACCTGCATAATTCCCCGCTCAAGAGAGAGGCCGTGCTCAAGCGCATTAATAATACTGGCGCCCGACAATCGCACCGTGATTATATCGTCGATGAATGGATAAGCATCCAGCAGCATTGCGACAGTTACCGGGCCGGCCGGAATATCGCGCCGAATCGCGCCGGAAAGTGAAACTCCAATTTGGGCCCCGTTTTCTGCGCGCCGGATATCGGCAAACAGGTTGCCCAGATCCGATTCTTCGTTATAGCGGCGGTTCAATCGATCCGAGGCATATCCGGCGACCTCGTAGATCTCACTGTGCTTGTTGCGATAGGCGGCCAGCTTTTCGGCGACACGCGCGTGGGGTTCAAGCTGAGCGCTATCGACCGGCACCAGGCGTCCCTCATAAGCGAGCACTTCCTGTTTTACCGTATCGACCTGTAACTGCAGGAATCCCAGATGAAAGCCCTGGCCGTAGGTCTGCATGATCAGGGTTCCGGTCTGCGGCTGTATGACGGGCCGCTCCGTACCGGCGTCCGCATGACCCGCCAGGAGCACATCGATGCCGTCCACGATGCCTGCCAGTTCGATATCCGCCTCGATATCCCGCCTGATTTCGGGATGCGCGTCATCATCCGTCTGCATGGGCGCGGTTTTACCCTGGTGGGTCAACAGCACGACCAGGTCCACGTCCGGCCGCAGAAGTTTCACAGATTCCGGAACGACTGACTTCGGATCGCGCACTTCCAGCCCGGCGATATTCGGAGGATTGAGGGCCGTGGCGGCATCCTGGCCCAGGATGCCTATTACGCCGATACGAACCCCGTCACGTTCGATGATTGAATAAGGCTGGGCGAAATGGATATCGGTACCCTTGTAGAAGAGATTAGCGCCCAATACCGGGAATGGGACGCGGTTTTTTTGCCCGGCAAGCACCTGCCAGCCGTATTCGAACTCGTGGTTCCCTATCGCCATCGCGTCGTAACCCATGGTGTTCATGAGTTCGAATGACACTTCGCCGCGCGTCAACTTGGCGAGGACCCCGGTGAATATGTCGCCGGCGTCGAACAGGAACACGTTTTCTTCCGAGGAGTGAAAATCGTCGATCAGTGTTGCCAGTTGGGCGATGCCGCCGATATGCTCCATATCGTCGCGCCAGTATGCGAGGACCGGATCATAAGTGCTTTCCAGGTCGTTCGTGAACAGCAACGTAACCGTCGTGGAGTTATCCGGGATATCAGGTGTTGCCGTTTCCGCCCCGGGGATTTCCGCAGAATGTGAAAACAATACCAGCAGGCAGATCGCCAGGTACGTTCCGGCGGCCCGGGGATGATGCGGGTTAATAAGGCGTGTCCCCGCCATCGGCATTGATCGATTGCCCGCGTATGATACCGGCATGATCGGACAGAAGAAACGCGGCTACCCGCCCAATCTCCAGGGGTTCGATGTGTCGGCCCAATTGTGCCGGCACCATGGTCTTGATCAGTTCATCTGCAGGTTGGCCGATACATGCGCCAATGGATTCGGCCACCTCCATCAGCATGGGCGTGTAAACGCCGCCGGGACAGATCGCATTGACGTTAATATCATGCTCACTCAACTCCGTCGATAACGAACGGGTAAGATTGATGACCGCGGCCTTGCTGGCGTTATAGCCGGCCATGTTCGGGTAGCCGACCTTGCCGCAATTGGAAGCAATGTTAACGATAGCCCCGGCCCGGTCCGCGTCGATGAGTATCTTTGCGAACACCCTGGAACACAAGTGGGTACCGATGACGTTCACCTCCATCTGCACCTGCCAGTCTTTCGTACTGGCCTCCAGATCTTTCCCCAGGCGAACGGTTCCCGCGTTATTAACCAGTCCGTCCGGAAAACCGAAATGCGAACGTGTCGCGGACAGCGCCGTTTCCACTGATAATTCATCGGTAACATCGATAACCGTTGCAAAAACCGCATCGCCGGTAACAGGTGTCTCGGCAATCAGGGAAGTTCGTGCATCAGACACTGCCTGTTCATCAAGGTCGCCTATGGCAACCCGTGCACCGGCGTCGAGTACGGCCCGGGCGATGCCGTAACCGATGCCCCTTGCGCCGCCGGTAACAAAAATAACCTTATCTTTCAGCATCATGATTTTTCCGGTAAATCATCCTGTACGGTACAACGCCATAGTATTCGCAAACCGGTGTTGTGTCACTTTCTATCACCTGTATCATTAGATACTGCCGACGACCATGGCTTCAACAAGCATGAACTCACATACCGAACATATTGTCGGACAACAGAACCTCAGACGCCCCCTGGCCTGGATCATCTGGGGGCTGGCCGTTACCTACGTGGTCTACAAGTTTCAGACGCAAAGCAGTTACGCGGTACTGAATGCCGATATTGCGGAATCTCTGTCCCTGACGCTGTTGCAGGTCGGGGAACTGGGAGCGGTATATGCGATTACCTATGCAGTAATGACCATCCCGGCCGGCGGACTGCTCGACCGCTACGGCGCACGGACAGTGTTGAGCGCCGGTGTCGCAACGGTTGCTGCAGGGGCGTTGATCTTCGGTCTTGCGGAAAACACGGCGGTGATTGTCGCCGGCCAGGCGTTAATGGGCATCGGCGGGGCATTCGGTTACCCGGGCCTTGCCTACCTGACAAGGTACTGGTTCGGAATCAAGTATTTCGGGCTGGTTTTCGGCACTGCCCAGACCGTGGCCGCCACGGCGAACACCCTGGGCCAGGCCGCGGTGGGCTACCTGATTCTGGTTATGACCTGGCAGGACGTCATGCTGCTGGAGGCGCTCATCGGGCTCCTGTTACTGATTGCGTTCGTCCTGCTGGTCAGTGAACCGGGTGACGGCAAGGGTGAACCGGTAAAACCGGGGGCGCACCCGCCGTTCTGGGCCGGCCTGTGGCGGGACCTGAAGGTCCTGTCCGTCCAGCCCCTGTTCTGGCAGGTCACACTGATAAGCGGCTTGACGTTCGGGCTGATGCTGGGTGTGGGTATCATCTGGGGTATCAAGCTGCTGATCTTCAAAGGGTTCGATCCGACCAGTGCGAGCAATATCAATGCCACAATCTGGTTCGGTTTCGGGACCGGCGCCCTGCTGGTGCATATATTCTCGGATTATGTGCGCAGTTTCAAACTCACCTGCGTCATTTTTTTAGTATGCGACTTAATCGCCTTGCTGCTGTTTCTGCTGCTCGGCGAACTCTCAACGGGAGTTGCCTATACCCTGTTCCTGTCCATCGGTTTTTTTGCCGGCGTCAGTCCCATGTGTTACACGATGACGACGCGGTTCTGTGAGAAAGCCAGGGCCGGCACCGCATTCGGACTGCTGACCTGTGTTTCGTTTGTCGTCGGCGCGCTGTTGATGCCGGCTCCGGCCAGACTCATCGAAGACTTCAACGTCCCGCTCAGCGCGGCAGCGCTGATTTTTCCCGCGGCGTTGCTGCTGGCCTTGATCCTGGCTGTGGTCAAGAAAGAGACTTACCACCTGGAGCCCGCGGCGTGACATACGATGATGCGGCTGCCGGGCGAAAGGAGTTAGATCCGTGACGAACGATCCGGTGTTACTCAACGATTGGCACCCCGTGGCAACGACCGCCCAACTGGACGAGTCGCCCATAGCCGGAATACGTTTGCTGGACGAAGATATTGTCGTCTGGCGCGCCGGGAACCGAATACATGCCTGGCGTGATGCATGCGTGCACCGGGGGACCAGGCTTTCCCTGGGGAAGGTCATCGACGGTAACTGTATACAGTGCCCCTACCACGGGTGGGTGTATGACAGCGCCGGGCAATGTATCCGGATACCGGCCATGCCGGATCACATACCACCGGCGCGGGCGCGCGTCAAGTCTTTCCAGGCGAGGGAA
This sequence comes from Gammaproteobacteria bacterium, assembly GCA_022826885.1. Taxonomy (GTDB): domain Bacteria; phylum Pseudomonadota; class Gammaproteobacteria; order Eutrophobiales; family Eutrophobiaceae; genus JAAXHV01. Next base: position 126,969 of record JAJDUB010000002.1, on the reverse strand, counting down.
GAATATGGACTTGTCTGGGTGTGCGTGGGTGAACCTGCCAATGACATCGCCCCGTTCCCGGAATGGCATGAACCGGAGTTCAGGAAACTGCTTTGCGGACCGTACACCGTGCAAACCAGTGGGCCCCGTATCGTTGAAAACTTCCTCGACGTTGCGCACTTCCCTTTTGTCCACGAAAACATACTCGGCGCCCGGCAGTACACGGAGATCGTCGACTACAAGGTGACTACAGACAGCACAGGTGTTACGGCAAGCAACGTCAAAGTCTATCAACCTGACCCGTACGGTACAGGCCAGGGTGACACCGTCATATATACCTATGTCGCGCCGAGAACGCTGACAGCCTACCTGTTGAAGGAATCCGAAGGTCCCCGATTTTCAATCCTGCTGGTAATCACGCCCCACAGCCCGGTCGAGAGCAGCGCCTGGATGTGGATGGCCATGAATTACGGCGATGACCTTCCGGAGCAGGACCTGGTTGACTGGCAGGATTCAATCTTCGCTCAGGATAAACCCATCGTGGAATCCCAGCGGCCGAAATGCCTGCCGCTGGACCCGGGCGCCGAATTGAGTATGCGTCCTGACAAGACTGCGGTCGCCTATCGACGCTGGTTGCGCGAACTCGGGATGACCTTCGGCGTCGAAGCTAACGATTAGTGATATCATCTTTCCGTAGCCATACCTGCCTGTTATTCAAACGCCCCCATCGTATACATCTCTCCTTTACTCCACCATTCACCATCAATCTTCTCCCACAGGAACAGCATCTTGAACGTAAAGGCTTCGGCGCCCTCTTCCGCGGGGACAACATGAAAATTGACCCAGTCCCAACCGGCATTGCCGTTTACATGGGTATGGAAGGACTCGACCCGCACATTTGCACCGATAACCTCTTCATAGACGTGGCGTAATTCCTCGATACCGAAATGGGTGGTGCCGTCCGGTCCGCTGGAAATCGCATCCTCTGTATAGAACTGCTCCATTATCGGTTCAGGATCATTATTGGCAAAGGCCTGTTCCTTCAAATCGTACTTGGCGCGGATTGCCTGCTTGAACTCATCCAGTTCACCAGTAACGTCATCCATGGCGCACGACGCTATCCCGCACATGGCCAGGACGCTTAAAACGGTTAACGTTATATTTCGAAGCCTCTTACGCATGATTAATTCCTCAATCTGTTGCTTTAACAATATTATCTGCCCACTTGTTGAATGTTATTTTGCTGTCTTTTCCCCAGGCAAGCAGGCGAAGTATACCTGCTGCAAGCGTAATAAAGAACAGGAAACCGTAACCCGCAACTTCCATGTGGTTGTCTCTTGAAAAGTAAATACCGATGGGAAAACTGTACAGATAGATCACCCATATATAGTAAATACCCGTCCGGTGCAGCCGTTTCCAGGCGACCGGGGACATGCGGTTCCTGAACATTTCGAAAGATGTGACGGTCATTGACAGAAGGAGCGTATACCCGATCAGGTCGGAAACAATGAACATGGCCGCGGGCCCCGGCGGGAACAGGCTTGCCCCTGTGCTAATCAGCAGAACAATGAACAGTATCTGCCAGAGCATCACTGCAGAAAACGCGAGTCCCAGATACTTGCGATTCCTTAACAGCCAGGCAGATGCTTCACACGGCCACAAACGGTTCAGCGCCGAGGCTGTAAAAGCCAAGATAAGCAAAGGCAGGGAGCAACGTACCGAGACACGGATCATGTGCCGGTATTCCTGCTCTCCGGAAAGATTGGTTATGAACCAGCAAGCCAGTACTACGATACTGGCGATGAACACCAGTAACGAAAACAGGCCCCACCTTTCATTTAATGAAGCAACCGTTAGCACGTACTAGAATCTTTTATTTCCAATTATACCGTACCGTAGCCCCGAACCAACGCGGAGGAAAATACCCATTTGTAACTCCAGTTACAACGCTCTCAAGATTCAGACCATTTCGCAATCGAATGGCCTGAAGGATACGCGATTGAGAATGTGGTACCGATACAGAAATGCCGGGCATCACAGGTATCGGTATTACCGGTCATGTCATTTTCTGTTTTATGGCAGCCCGTTGTCATCCCGCTGACGTCTGTTTGACTTTTAACAGGGCTACCACCCCGGGCAGCTTCCAAACAGGATTGAAAGGTGCCTGCGAAAGCCTGAAACCCGAATAAGAACAACATCAAAAACAGAAAATGTTCATATTTATTCATGCGAGACTGTATAACTTAAAAAGATTGTTATTCTCAGTTTTTCTCCCGCCTGGCCAGTACTATTTCCGACAGCTTTGGACCGCGGCCAGGTTTCGACCAGGGACACACCTCAACGCAGATGGAACAACCGGTGGTCATGGAAAAATACCAGGCGCACCGATCAAAATCCACGTACCACTTCTCTACTCCCCTAACCATTTTCTTGTCATCATAAATGGCATCGGGAGGGCAATACCGGGTACAGGCACGGCATGTCGCACAGACGTCCTCCACCCCGATATCTACCGGTGCATCGGTCGCCATCGGCAAATCCGTCAATACCAGGGTCAGGCGGAAATTCGACCCTAACTCCCTGTTGATCAATGAGCCGTGCTTTCCCAGTTGCCCAAGTCCCGCCTGTATGGCAGACGGCATCATCAGGATATCCCTGCCGACCGCGAAGGCTTCTGCCGGCCAGCCCAGTGAGCGGATATACGCAGCCAGACGGTTGCTGCAGGAGGAGCTCCTGCGGTAGGTCCTTACCACCTCCAGCCCCGCCTCCGGCTGCGGGACCTGCTCCATGGTCTTGCGGTCCTGTTCGGTCCCGAGGCAAATCGCATATTTATAGGGATAAGGTCGATCTCCCTCGTAGAGTAACAACTCGTCCCTGGCTTCGGTAATCCCGACTGTATCAAAGCCAATCTCCTCTGCCTTTTGCTTGACATGTGTCGCCATGGAGACCGGATCATCGACTTCGGTGCGACGTCCGGCAACTCTGCCCCGGGCCTTTCTGCTTTCGAACATGCCCAGGACGAATTCCTTGAATACCGGCCATGACATTGTCATGAAAAAGAAATCGAACAGGTCCTTATAGTCATAGTCCTCAATGGTAAAGTCGTCCGGGGCAATCTTCCTGGGAGGAATTTTTTCCGGTACGCCCATACCGTTAATCTCGTTACCGGAACGCGGTGGATTCACATAGGCATAACCATATTCCGGCGCCGGCGGCTCCTTGGGCCTCATTGGCTGTCCTCACCGGACGGTAATCGATCAACATAAAACAGGCGCCCTTCCCTGAGCGCTTTTCTGTATGCCCGTCGAACCCTTCCGCCAAAGAACACCCAGGAAAAAAAGGTCTGCGCCACGTATACTGCAAACATAATCGTATGTTTGCATTCAGTCAGCAAGCCGTCGCCGCGCACGTCGAATTTGCTTTCAGGACCTGTCATCTGGAATTTCGAAAAATCCTCGCGAAGACAGTATATTATGGGCATAGCGGAAAACAACTCATGCCTGGAGAAAACGTCAAGAAACCATACTATGCGGTAATCTTCACTTCCACCCGGAATGATGAAGACGAAGGTTACGCAGAGATGGCCGAAGAAATGGAACAGTTGGCCCGGCAACAGGAAGGATTCATATCAATGGATACCGCGCAAGGCCCCACAAATATAACGGTTTGCTACTGGACCAGCCTGGAGGCCATATCGGCGTGGAAGCATGAAGTCCGCCACAGGCATGCGCAAAAACTGGGAAAATCAAAGTGGTACAGGAATTATTCCGTAAAGGTATGCAAGGTGGAAAAGGACTATTCTTTTCCTGAGTTGTGAGTTTTCCCGCGTGAGCGCCCGGATCAGCCCTTCAGGCTATAGACGACCAGGCCGCTGCGCAGTTTCGGTTCGAACCAGGTGGCCTTGGGGGGCATAATCCTGCCGGAGTCCGCGATGGTCATCAATTCCTGTACGGACACCGGGTAGAGAGTGAAGGCAACGGCCATCTCGCCGCTGTCCACCCTGTTCTGGAGTTCCGCCGTGCCGCGCGCGCCGCCGACATAGACTATGCGCGGGTCGGTCCTCTGATCGCGGATGCCCAGGACCGGCTCCAGGATCAGGTCCGACAGGATGCTGACACCCAGCGCCGACATGGTATCGTCAGGATCATACGTACCGGACCGGGCGCTCAGTCGGTACCATGTGCCGGCCAGGTACATCCCGGTCACACCCCGTTGCTTCGGCCTGACAGGCTGGTTTCCCATCCTGTCAACAGCGAATAGCGGCGCCAGTTCCCGCAGGAATTCATCCGGTTCAAGGCCGTTAAGGTCGGCGACCAACCGGTTGTAATCGAGAATTTCCAGTTCGTTATCAGGAAAGTGCGCCGCGAGAAAATAATTATGTCCCGGGCCGGCGCCGTTGTGCCGGCCTTCCCTGTCCAGTTCCCGGCTGACTATCGCGGCAGCGGCGGTACGGTGGTGCCCGTCAGCCACGTAAGTTGCAGGGATGCCGGCAAATGCGCGAATAATCGCTTCAAGGGTTTCAGGTTCCTCTACGATCCAGAACCGGTGTTGAACCGAGTCCGCATCAACAAACTCGTACTCCGGTTGCGCTGATTTGACCGAATTGACAAGACCATCGATTCGGCGGTCATAGCGATAGGCGAACATCACCGGCTCTACGTTGAGCAGGGTTGTTCGAATATGATGCGCCCGGTCCGCCTCCTTATCAAACCGGGTCAATTCATGTTTCCTGATACGGCCGGCCAGGTAATCCTCTACGGCTGCGGCCGCAACAATTCCTGTTCTCGGTTTCCCGTCCGCGCTCAACTCGTAGATATACAGGCATTCATGCTCATCACGTACAAACGTTCCGTTATCGATTAAAGCCTGGAAATTTGCCGCAGCCGCACGGTAAATATCGGGGCTGTCCGGATCCGTACCATCGGGAAACGTGATCTCCGGTTTGGTGACGTTCAGGAAGGAATAGGAGTTTCCGGCTGCTTCCTGCCGGGCTTCAGCCGTGGTGAGCACGTCATACGGTCTCGATGCAACCCTGGCAATCCTGTCCTTGCAGGGGCGATAACCTCTGAAAGCCTTTATTTGCATTTATTCTGTTTTCTATATCCGGGGTCAGAGTAATGTCTGGCGAATTTCTTACTCTGACTTCAATGCCTTGAAACTACAGGCTGACCTGCATCACCTTGTTGATGGCCTCGATTTGAGCGAGTTCGTCCATCAGTTTATCGTTCAGCGGAGTAGATACACCAATCACCGCAATCGCCTTGTCGCTGCCGGACACAATGCCCAGTTGCATGCGTGATATGTTGATCCGTTCATCGGCCAGGAGGTTGCTGATGGCGGCGACCACGCCGGGCTGGTCATTGTGGCGGGTAACCAGCAGGTGGCCTTCCAGCACGGCCTCAATCTCGTAATCATTGATGCTGATCAGGCGCGGGTACCTCCTGTGGAACAGTGTCCCGACAACCCGCGTTTCCCGGTCTCCGTCATGAACCGAAAGGCTTACCGCAGAATGGTAATCCGGATGTTCCCCCCCGCGGGCCTCCACCAGGCTCAATCCCTGCTGCTCAGCGATATGTTTCGCGTTCACCCGGTTTACCTCGGTCGACATATGGACGCTCAATAACCCCACCAGCCCCTCCGTGGAGATGCTTCTCATGTCCCGCTCAGCCGCGTTGCCGAAGAGTGACACTTCCAACTGGCGGCTGGAGCCGGGAATCATGTGGCCCAGCAGTTTTCCCAGGCGTCTCGCCAGCGTCATGTACGGTTGCAGCTTCACCAGTTCCTCGGATGATACCGCCGGCAGGTTGATTGCATTAATGGGTTCGCCGGTCCTCAGATATATACAGACCTGCTGGGCAATCTCCATACCGGCCGCGGCCTGCGCTTCCCGGGTCGACGCTCCCAGGTGCGGCGTCAGCAGCACGTTATCCAGGGTCAGCAGGGGTGAATCCTCGGGGGGTTCGCGGGAAAACACGTCCAGCGCAGCGCCGGCCAGACTCCCTTTACTGAGCGCATCATAAAGCGCCTCCTCGTCGACCAGACCGCCCCTCGCGCAGTTGATCAATCTCGCCCCGGGTTTCATGGCATTGATGCGGTCGGCATTCATAATATTGCGGGTCTTGTCATTCAGCGGGCAATGCAGGCTGATATAGTCCGCGTCGCTCACAAGTTCGTCCAGCCTGACGCCAGTGACGCCGTCGGCGAGAAACTTTTCCTCGGTAACGAACGGATCGAATGCGATCACCTGCATTTCCAGGGCCAGCGCCTTGGCCGCCACAATCCTGCCGATATGACCATAGCCGATAATACCCAGGGCCTTGCCGCTGAGTTCCACTCCCATGAAGCGGGAGCGTTTCCATTCACCGGCTTTTACCGACCTGTTGGCCTGGGGCAGGTTCCGGCTCAGGGAAAACAGGTGAGCCAGGGTCAGTTCCGCCGTGGTCGTCACGTTGGCGTCCGGGGTGTTCAGCACGACGATGCCTTTGCCCGTGGCTCGGTCCACGTCGATATTATCGACTCCGATACCGGCCCTGCCGATCACTTCGAGCCTGTCAGCCGCGTCTATGACTCTTGCCGAAATCGTCGTGGCGCTGCGTACGATGACGGCATGGTAGTCGCCAATCTTTTCACACAACGCGGTTTCGTCAAGACCGGTGAGATGATCTACGGCAATATTCTCCTGCCCGTCAAGGAAAGCCTTGCCTTCAGGGGAGATCCTGTCCGCGACCAGGATACGTTTCAGCCGGGGATTTCTATCCACTGATCAACTCGTCAATATCCCCGGCCAGCTTGCGCGTCAGCTTACGGACTTTCCCGGCGCCACGGCCCTCCACCATGACCCGCAGCACAGGCTCGGTACCGGATGGACGCAACAATACCCGACCGGGCTCCTCGAGTTGTTTTTCAACTTCTTTCACTATCCCGTCTATCTCCGGATAATCCTTGAGTCGCACCGGTTTGCGCAAGGTTATATTCATCAATGTCTGGGGAAATTTCTGCATGCCTGCTTTTAAGGAGTGCAAACTCTCCCCGGTGTGCCGTATGGCGCTCAATACCTGCAGGGCGGAAATGATGCCGTCACCCGTATCGGAGAAATTCCTGTTTACGATATGGCCCGACTGCTCTCCGCCCAGCACCAGTTTTTTTTCATCCAGCATTTCCGCGACATACCGATCCCCCACCTTTGCCCGGAAAAACTCAAACCCCATCTCTTTCAACGCCCGTTCCAGCCCCAGGTTGCTCATCAAGGTACCCACAACGCCTCCATTGAGCATCTTTCTCTGGTGTCTCGCAATGATGTAGAGCAGTTCATCACCGTCCACAAGCTGACCCTTATGATCGACCATGATCAACCTGTCGGCGTCTCCGTCCAGCGAGATGCCGACGTCCGCGTTTTTGTTCAGCACGATTTGTTGCAGGCTCTCCGGCTTCGTGGCGCCGCAACCGTCATTGATATTGAAACCGTCCGGTTCCACGCCGATCGCATGGACTTCAGCGCCCAGTTCTTCAAATACCCTGGGAGCAATCCTGTAGGCTGCGCCGTTGGCGCAATCGACTACCATGCGAATTCCGCCCAGGTCACAATCGACCCTGCTCTTGCAGTACTCTATGTACCTGCGCGCCGCATCCGTGATCCGGCGCGCCTTGCCCAGCTTGTCCGGTTCAACAACCATGAGCGGGTTGGCCAGTTGCTTTTCTATCTGTAATTCGACGGCATCCGACAGTTTCCTGCCATTCCTGGAAAAGATCTTGATGCCGTTATCGAAATAAGGGTTGTGTGAAGCGCTGATGACAATCCCCGCCTCGGCGCGGGTATTTTTTGTCAGGTAGGCGACGGCCGGCGTGGGCACCGGCCCGAGCAGGCGGATATCGACACCTGCGGCAGATAATCCTGCTTCCAGCGCCGATTCAAACATGTAACCGGACACACGGGTATCCTTGCCGATAAGAATGGGACCCGCGGTTTTTTGGCGCAGCACCTTACCGATGGCCCAGCCCAGCTTCATAACGAAATCCGGCGTGACGGGTTCCTCGCCGACCCTGCCGCGAATGCCGTCCGTACTGAAATATTTGCGCGAATTAACCTGCATATCCCTGATCCGTGGTTGTCCTGTTATGCTTCAGGCAGGTCGCGCCGGCCCGTCAATGGCAGGACCTTCAACTGGCTCACCTTCATCTTTCTTCTGTGTTTCATCGGGTCCGGCCTGTTTGCCGCGCGTCCTGTTATCATTGCCCCAGTCCGCCGGCGGTCCCGGCTCGTTTCCTTCCATGATACTGTCAATCTGGCCGGAATCGATGGTTTCATACTTGATGAGGGCGTCCGCCATCAGGTGCAGTTTATCCATGTTTGCCTCAAGCAACTCCTTTGCGCGCTGATAGTTCAGGTCAATGAGGCGTCTCACCTCTGCGTCTATATCATTCTGCGTCGCCGCGGAAACAGTTGAATGCTTGGTCACGGAATGCCCCAGGAAGACCTCTCCTTCATCCTCCTGGTATGCGAGCGGCCCCATTTTTTCGGAGAGGCCCCACTTGGTCACCATGTTTCTTGCCAGCAGCGTGGCGCGTTCTATATCGTTGCTCGCGCCCGTTGTCACGGCATCTTCCCCGAAAATCAGGCTCTCGGCGATACGCCCGCCGAACAGGGAACAGATCTGGCTCTGCAAAAACTGCCGGGAGTAGCTCAACCTGTCCTGTTCCGGCAAGAACATGGTCACGCCCAGGGCGCGCCCGCGCGGGATTATGGTGACCTTGTAGACCGGGTCATGGCCGGGAACGAGCCGTCCGACGATGGCATGGCCCGCTTCATGGTAGGCGGTGAGTTTCTTTTCCTCATCGCTCATCACCATGGAACGCCGCTCAGTGCCCATCATCACCTTGTCCTTGGCCCGTTCAAACTCTTCCATATCGACCTGTTTCTTGTCGGCCCGGGCCGCGAACAACGCCGCTTCGTTTATCAGGTTGGCCAGGTCAGCCCCGGAAAATCCGGGTGTGCCGCGCGCGATGATGGAGGGATCCACGTCATCAGCCAATGCGACCTTGCGCATATGCACCTTGAGTATCTGTTCACGCCCCCGGATGTCCGGCAACGGAACAACCACCTGCCGGTCAAACCGCCCGGGGCGCAGCAGGGCCGGGTCCAGCACATCGGGCCGGTTGGTCGCCGCAATAACGATGATTCCTTCGTTGCCTTCAAAGCCGTCCATTTCGACCAGGAGCTGGTTGAGCGTCTGTTCGCGTTCATCGTGGCCGCCGCCGAGACCGGCGCCGCGGTGGCGCCCCACCGCATCGATTTCGTCAATGAAAATGATGCACGGCGCGTGTTTTTTGGCCTGTTCGAACATGTCACGCACCCTGGAAGCGCCGACACCGACGAACATTTCCACAAAATCCGAACCGGAAATGGTAAAGAACGGCACCTGCGCCTCGCCGGCTATCGCCTTGGCCAGCAGGGTCTTCCCGGTGCCGGGCGAGCCTACCATCAATACGCCGCGCGGTATCTTGCCGCCCAGTTTCTGGAACTTGCCCGGGTCGCGCAGGAATTCGACCAGCTCGACGACTTCTTCCTTCGCCTCCTCGACGCCGGCAACATCGTTAAAGGTAATCTTGACCTGGTCTTCATTCAACAGGCGCGCCCGGCTCTTGCCGAACGACAACGCGCCACGGCCACTGCCGCCGCCCTGCATCTGGCGCATGAAGTAAATCCAGATTCCCAGTAACAGCAGGATAGGGAACCAGGAGATAAAGGCATGGGCCCAGAACGAATTCTTGTTGGGCTCCGAAGCCAGCACCTCCACGTTGTTGTCCAGCAGGGTGCCGATCAAGGCATCATTGCTGGTTTCCGGACTGTAGGTGTTGAACCGGGTGCCATCGGCCAGGCTGCCGGAAATGGTGCTGCCTTCGATCGTGACGGAGTTTACCTTGCCGGTTTTTACATCCAGGATAAACTGTGAATAGGGGATGGTGGTATCAACGGGACGGACCCCGAAATTCTGGAATACCATCATCATGACCAGGGCGATGACTACCCATAACAATATACTCTTTAACATAACGCCTTACGCCTACGCTGTTCCTTAAATAACCGGTTTACTACATAGTATAGCCTTTTGCCAGGATGTATAACTCGCTGGAGTTCGCCCTGGACGCCCGTGGCTTGACCTGCAATACTTTATCAAATTTCTCAGCCAATTGCTTTCCGAATGCGGCGCTGTCGCTGCCCTGAAACAGCTTTACCAGAAAATGCCCCTTTTCCCGAAGCACGGAACACGCTACCCGGTATGCGGATTCTGCAAGGTTCAGGCTGCCGGCCTGATCCACAGCGGCTATACCTGATAAATTGGGGGCCATATCCGAAATTACAAGGTCGGCGCTGTTTTCACCCAGTTCGGCAATACAGTATTGCAGTCTTTCCGCATCGTTCAGGTCGGCTTGCAGGAAGACCACGCCGGCGATGGGTTGCATGTCCAGCAAATCGACAGCGATGACCTTCCCGCCGGGCCTCACTTTTTCAACCACGTAGGCTGACCAGCTCCCCGGCGCCGCGCCCAGGTCCACCACCGTCTGTCCGGGGCGGAACAGCTTGTGGCGCCGATCCAGTTCCTCCAGCTTGAACACCGCGCGGGAACGTAGTTGCCTGCTCCTGGCCAGGTTGACGTACCGGTCCCGGTTATGTTCCTGCAACCAGCGTTTGCTGCTTTTTGACATTCAAATATACGCAACCGACAGTACTTCGTATTCGACAATCCCCCCGGGGGCATTGACCTGGATTACATCGCCCTCCTCCTTGCCGATCATGGCGCGGGCTATCGGGGCGGTCACGGACAGCAGCCCCTGGTCGATATCCGCTTCCATCTCCCCGACGATCTGGTAGCGGACTTCCTGTTCGGTATCAAGGTTGAATAATTCGATCGTGGCGCCGAAGACGATTTTTCCTTCCGCGTCGATTTTCGTCACATCAATGATTTCTGCGATGGCCAGGGCCTCTTCAATGGTCGCGATACGGCCCTCGATAAAACCCTGGCGCTCGCGCGCGGCATGATATTCCGCATTTTCGCTGAGATCGCCATGGGCCCTGGCCTCCGCCAGGGCCTGGATTACCCTGGGGCGCTCGACTGATTTCAATTCGTCCAGTTGGCGGCGCAACCGTTCGGCGCCTTCTGCTGTCATCGGCATTCTGTTCATCGTGTCAATTCCTGGAGGCAACGGATGCTGTCGATATGATCTTCCCCCAGTGCTGAAATTATAGCTTTCGCGCCGGCAATGGTGGTTGTATAGAAGACTTTGTGCTGGATGGCGGTAGTCCTGATGGAATGTGAATCCATTATCGCCTGCCTCCCCTCCGTGGTGTTGACGATGAGACTGATCTCATCATTTTTCAACATATCGACCACATGGGGGTGCCCTTCGGCAACCTTGTTCACCCTGGCGCATTCCACACCGGCCTGCCCGATTACCCTCGCCGTTCCCTCGGTGGCGCACAGGCTGAACCCCGCTTCGACAAAGTCCCGGGCCACCCGGATGGCGCCGGGTTTGTCCTTGTCACGGACGCTGATGAATACCATACCCTTACTGGGAATTTCCTGGCTGGTGGCAAGTACCGCTTTATTGTAGGCTTCTCCGAAACTGCTGCCTACTCCCATGACTTCTCCGGTTGACTTCATCTCCGGTCCAAGTATCGGATCGACACCGGGAAACTTGACGAATGGGAACACGGCTTCCTTGATGGAATAATACTCCGGCCTGTCAACGGCCCGGAACCCCTGTTCGGCAAGACTCTCCCCCACCATGCACCTGGCTGCGATACGGGCCAGGGGCACACCCGTTGCCTTGGAAACGTAAGGCACGGTACGGGAAGCCCTGGGGTTGACTTCCAGCACGAAAATATCTTCCGCCTGGATGGCGAACTGCGTATTCATCAGTCCGGAGACTTTGAGGCTGCGCGCCATCTTCTCCACCTGCACGGCAAGGCGCTGCTGAAGCGCCTCATCCAGACTGAACGGCGGCAATGAACAGGCCGAGTCGCCGGAGTGTATGCCCGCCTGTTCGATGTGTTCCATGATGCCGCCGATGATCACTTCGTTACCGTCCGCGATCGCATCCACGTCCACTTCGATGGCATTGTCAAGGAACCGGTCCAGCAACACGGGGGAGTCGTTGGAGACCGCCACGGCCCGTGACATGTACTCATTCAGGTCCGTCTCGTCATACACGATTTCCATGGCCCGGCCACCCAGTACATAAGACGGCCGCACCACGATGGGGTAACCGATTTCCCGCGCCTGGCGTATCGCATCCGGCAGGTTTCTGGCGGTCCGGTTGGAGGGCTGTTTGAGATCCAGCTCCTGCAGCAGGCGCTGGAACCGCTCCCGGTCTTCGGCCAGGTCTATCGAATCCGGGCTGGTGCCGATGATCGGCGCGCCTTCCGCTTCCAGGGCGCGGGCCAGTTTGAGCGGCGTCTGGCCGCCGAACTGGACGATCACGCCGCGCGGCTGTTCCAGGTGAATGATTTCCAACACGTCTTCCAGGGTCAGAGGTTCGAAATACAGCCGGTCGGATGTATCGTAGTCAGTGGAGACGGTTTCCGGGTTACAGTTCACCATGATGGACTCCAGCCCGGCGTCACGTATTGCGAACGCGGCCTGCACACAGCAGTAATCGAACTCGATCCCCTGCCCTATGCGGTTGGGTCCGCCGCCGAGCACCATGATCTTGTCCCGGCTGGTGGGTTCCGCTTCACATTCCTCGTCATACGTCGAATACATGTATGCCGTGGTCGCGGGGAACTCCGCGGCGCAGGAATCGACCCGCTTGTACACGGGCCGGATATCCATCTCGTGACGCCGCTGCCTGACCGCGGCCTCACTGACGTCCAGCAGCGCGGCCAGGCGGCTGTCCGAGAAGCCTTTCTGTTTCAGCCGGTAAAGGCGTTCCCGGTCGATTGCCTTGAACACGGATCCCGACAGGCGTTTCTCCTCCTCGACCAGATCCTGAATTTGCGCCAGGAACCAGGGATCGATGTGTGACAGTGAATGTACCCGCGCCAGGTCCATGCCGTGACGAAACGCTTCGCCGACATACAACAAGCGTTCCGAACCGGGGTTGCGCAGTTCGTGGGAGATCCTGTCCAGGTTATTGTCGCTCACCGCTTCGCAGAGGTTGATGAAACCGTCCACCCCGGTTTCCAGGCCGCGCAAGGCCTTCTGCAGGGATTCCTGGAATGTCCTGCCGATTGCCATCACTTCTCCCACCGATTTCATCTGGGTCGTGAGTTGCGGGTTGGCCTGGGGGAACTTCTCGAAGGTGAACCTGGGGATCTTGGTAACGATGTAATCGATGGTCGGTTCGAACGATGCCGGCGTGGCGCCCCCGGTAATCTCGTTATCCAGTTCGTCCAGGGTATACCCCACCGCCAGTTTCGCCGCGACCCGGGCTATCGGGAACCCGGTCGCCTTGGAGGCCAGCGCGGATGAACGCGACACGCGCGGGTTCATCTCGATAATGAGCAACCTGCCGTCTTCGGGATTGACGGCGAACTGCACGTTGGAACCGCCCGTGTCCACCCCTATCTCGCGCAATACCGCGATGGAAGCGTCGCGCATCAACTGGAATTCCTTGTCCGTCAGGGTCAGGGCCGGCGCGACGGTGATCGAATCGCCGGTATGCACCCCCATCGCGTCCACGTTCTCGATGGAGCAGACGATGATGCAGTTATCCTTGCGATCGCGCACGACTTCCATCTCGAATTCCTTCCAGCCCACCACGGATTGCTCCACCAGGATCTCACTGGTAGGCGAGGCTTCCAGTCCCCTCTCGCAGATTTCGATAAACTCCTCCCTGTTCCAGGCAACGCCGCCGCCGCTGCCCCCAAGGGTAAACGAGGGACGGATGATCACCGGGTAGCCGATGTTTCGCTGGATGTCGATGGCCGTATCGAGGTCATGGGCCAGGTCCGACTCGGGCATGGCCAGCCCTATCCTCTGCATGGCGTCACGGAATTTCTCCCGGTCCTCCGCCTTGTCGATGGCTTCCTTGTCGGCGCCGATCATTTCCACGTTATATTCGTCCAGCACGCCGGTGCGGGCCAGATCCAGCGCGGTATTCAGGCCCGTCTGCCCGCCCATGGTCGGCAGCAGCGCGTGCGGGCGTTCCTTCTCGATGATCTTCGCGATGGTCTGCCAGCGCACCGGCTCGATATAGGTGGCATCCGCCATGTCCGGGTCGGTCATAATGGTTGCCGGGTTGGAATTCACCAGGATCACCCGGTAGCCTTCCTCGCGCAGGGCCTTGCAAGCCTGGGCGCCGGAATAATCGAACTCGCAGGCCTGGCCGATGACAATGGGGCCGGCGCCGATGATCAGGACACTTTCTATGTCGGTTCGTTTGGGCATATTCTTAAAACGGAGTCTCGACAGGTTGGGATGGCCTTTTCAAGACCGTCTGGAAGCCATGGATGGCTGGAAGCGAGCGTACAGGGATGTATTTACAGCGTGTCTTGAAAAGGCCATCCCAACCTGTAGCCGGGCTCATTTGGATTCACCCATCAAATGCATGAAATGGTCGAACAGCGGTTTGATGTCATGGGGGCCGGGGCTGGCTTCCGGGTGGCCCTGGAAGCCGAATGCCGGCTTTTCCCGGTGATAGATGCCCTGTACCGTGCCGTCGAACAACGAGCGGTGTGTGACCGTCAGGGTCTCCGGGATGGAATCTTCCGCAACGGTGAATCCGTGGTTCTGGCTGGTGATCATCACCTTCCCCGTGGCCAGGTCCTGCACCGGGTGGTTGCCGCCGTGGTGGCCGAACTTCATTTTTACCGTATCGGCGCCGCAGGCCAGTCCCAGCAACTGGTGACCCAGGCAGATGCCGAAGGTGGGCACACCTGCAGCCACGATGTCCCTGATGGCGCTTATGGCGTAATCGCAGGGTTCGGGGTCGCCGGGTCCGTTGGATAAAAACACGCCGTCAGGGGAGCGGGACAGCACCTCCGCCGCCGTCGTTGTAGCCGGCGCCACCTCCAGATCACAACCCAGATCGCAGAGAATGCGCAGGATGTTCTTTTTCACCCCGAAATCCATGGCTACGACCTTGCGCTTGCGCGCCCCGGCAACCTGCCCGTAACCCTCTTCCAGGGACCAGACGCTTTCCTGCCAGTTGTAGTTCTGCGTTGTCGTGACTTCGCGGGCAAGATCCATGCCTTTCAGTCCGGGGAATTCCCGGGCAAGCTCCAGGGCGCGGCCTTCTTCCAGCCGCCCGCCGGCAAGAATGCAGCCGTCCTGCGCGCCCTTGTCCCGGAGCAGGCGGGTCAGGCGCCGGGTATCGATATTGGCAATGGCGACGACCCGGTTGGCGGCCAGGTAGTCGGTCAGGGATTGTTCGTTACGCCAGTTGCTCGGCAGATAAGGCGCCTGCTTGATGATCATGCCGGAGGCGTAGACCCGGGCGGATTCCGTATCTTCCGAATTGAAACCCGTGTTGCCGATCTGCGGCTGGGTAAAGGTGATTATCTGGCGGCAGTAGGACGGGTCGGTAAGAATTTCCTGGTACCCGGTGATCGATGTGTTGAACACCACTTCGCCCACTGCAGCGCCGTCAACACCGATGGAATCGCCGTAGAACAGGCTGCCGTCCGCGAGCGCGAGTAAAGCCGAATGACCCAAGAAATTCCTCCGCAGAAGCAATACACATACAAAACGGGAGCAACCTCCCGATTACTCCCGCTTACCGATGTTGTACAGTGTACTAAATCAGGGGGTTGGGTGTCGATTGGTTTTTCCTGTTTCCCCCTGACCTCTCGCACCAGGGAATCATGTATTCATTTTGACAGCGATATTTTTCTTCATCATCATACTGTTATGGATACCGGCAAATTATCGGCGATTGTCCTGGCGGCGGGCGGTTCGAGCAGGTACGGCCGGTGTAAACAATTGGTAGAAATAAACGGTTCCAGCCTGGTGCGGCAAGCGGTCGACAAGCTTTCGGCGTTATTTCCCATTGACAGGATTACCGTCGTAGTCGGGGCGAACTCGGAGGCAGTGGCGCAGTCTGCCAGCGACCTGCCGGTAAATGTCGTTCTCAATGAACACTGGCAACAGGGGCTGGCATCCTCTCTCAAGGCCGGACTGAACAGTGTAGAACCGGATTGCCGGGCCGTTATGATTACCCTGTGCGACCAGGCGCTGGTCACCGGGGAGCACCTGCGCCGACTGCTCAACCTTTGGTTTGCCTTTCCGTCTGAAATTACGGCAAGCGCTTATGCCGGCACCGTCGGCACGCCTGCGATAATTCCCGCTGAATTCTACCCGCAGGTCCTGGCCCTGGAGGGCGACGCGGGGGCCAAGCCCCTCCTGAAAAACAATGCCGCACGAGTCAAGACACTCCCCATACCCGAAGCCGAATTTGACCTGGATGTCCCCGCCGACCTGGAAAAGCTGAAAAAGAAGTTACATCCCGCGATGTCAAGTATTTGACCGCATAATTTTATTCACTTGACAGTTTATGATACTATCGTGATTTCGTAGCTTTAAGTACGAAATTGGACAGTCATGATCGGAAATGCAGTACGCCTACCCTTGCATATTGGCGCCTGAAGGAGACGGTTTTTCCGTTTCCTTTCCCGATATTCCCGAAGCACTTACCTGTGGCATTGACAGGCGGGATGCGCTGACCCAGGCTATAGATGCTTTAGTAGCCGCGTTGAGCGCATGCGTCTATGCCCGTGAAGATATACCCGTACCGAGTGCTGTCATTAAAGGTCAGGAACTCATCTCCGTACCGCTGATTGTTGCATCCAAACTGGCTCTCTACTCGGCAATGCGCAGGCAGGGCATGACAAAAACCGCTCTCGCCCGGAGGCTGGGGTTAAGTGAAGGCGCGGTCCGCAAGCTGCTTGATCCGGACCACCGTTCCCATATAGGCCAGGTTGAGAAGGCTCTCAGGGTTCTTGGTCAAAGCCTTGTTATTGCCGACCGGGCTGCTTAGTTGGTTCAGGTTTGAGATTACGTCACGCCTGACTTAATCAGAACCCCCAATATTCAGTTATTTTGCGGAGCATGTTTTTTCCTGTCGTAAGCCGCTTCCCAGTTGTCGCCGTCGAACTTCTCAACCGTAACGTTCTTTATTTGCGCCCTGTCCAGGCAGTTGAGATTGATGCTGTACCCCTCGGGATAAGACCGGGGCACGTAGAATGATTTCACGCCGCAGGCGCCGCAGAAATAGTGTTGTGCGGTGCCGGTATTGAAAGTGTAAATCGACAGGGCATCCTCACCCCGCAGCAGCCGGAAGCGCGATTTCGGGACCTGAAGGTGCAGGTAGCCGCTCATACGGCAGATGGAGCAGTTGCAGTCCAGTACGGTCACCGCCGCCGGGGCGTCCACCTCGAACCGGACTGCACCGCAATGACAGCCCCCCTCATGGACCAGCATTTCTTTACTCATATAATCATCCGGTTGTCCTGCTATTTACCCGACTTTTAGATAAACTGTCGGTCTATGTCAACCGATATTTTCCACCCGGTTACCTCGGCTTGGTTTCACGGTGAATTCACCGGACCTACGCCGGTGCAGGAAGATGCCTGGCCTGCGATAAAACAGGGCGGTCATACCCTGATCGCGGCGCCGACCGGCAGCGGCAAGACCCTGGCTGCGTTTCTCGCGGCGATTGACGACCTGGTGCGCGAAGCGCTGGCCGGGGGACTGGCTGACGAGACGTATATCCTGTATGTCTCCCCCCTGAAAGCCCTGTCCAACGATATACAGAAGAACCTGCAGGGGCCGCTGCAGGGCATCCGGGACATGATGCAGGCGCAGGGATTGCCGGAGGTGGATATCCGCGCCCTGGTGCGCACCGGCGACACCACGCAGTCAGAGCGCGAGCGCATGCGGCGGGTACCGCCCCATATCCTGGTGACCACCCCGGAATCCCTCTATATCCTGCTGACCAGCAGTTCCGGGAGGAAGATGCTGCAAACCGTGCGCAACGTCATCGTCGACGAGATCCATGCCTTGGCGCCGAACAAGCGGGGCGCACACCTGGCGTTATCGCTGGAACGGCTGGAAGCGCTGACCAACCGCGCTCCCGTGCGCATCGGCCTGTCCGCGACGCAACGGCCCATAGAAGAGATTGCCCGGTTCCTGGTCGGGAACCGGGAAGAACATTGCAACATCCTGGATCGCGGGCATGTCAGGCAGGTCGATATTGCGCTTCAACTCCCGGATTCGCCCCTGGAAGCAGTGATGGCCGGCGAGGTATGGCAGGAACTATATGGGGAGTTGGCCAATCTGATCAGTCAGCACAGAACCACGCTGATCTTCGTCAATACCCGGCGCCTGGCCGAGCGCGCAGCCCGCGCCCTGGCGGAACGAGTCGGTGAAGAATACGTTACAGCCCATCACGGCAGCCTGGCGAAGGAACATCGCCTTAACGCCGAACAACGACTGAAACGGGGAGAACTCAAGGCCCTGGTCGCGACCGCATCCCTGGAACTGGGGATCGATATCGGTGATATCGACCTGGTCTGCCAACTGGGTTCGCCGCGGTCCATCGCCGTGTTCCTGCAACGGGTGGGACGCTCCGGCCACCACCTGGGAGCAACCCCCAGGGGCCGCCTGTTCCCTCTCAGCCGGGACGACCTGGTGGAATGCGCAGCGTTACTGGACGCGGTGCGGCGCGATGAACTGGACCGGCTCAGCATACCCGGGGGCCACCTGGATGTGCTGGCCCAGCACCTGGTTGCGGAGGCTGCCTGCGGTGAATTGCAGGAAGACGAGTTGTTCCGGCAGGTGACACTGGCCTACCCCTACCGGGGCCTGGTCCCGCAGAAATTCACGGAGGTGCTGGGCATGCTGGCGCAGGGGTTTTCGACCCGGCGCGGCCGGCGCAGCCGTTACATCCACCATGACACGGTAAACAGGCGCATCAGGCCCAGGAAGAGCGCCAGGCTCACAGCCGTGACCAACGGCGGGGTGATACCGGACCAGTTCGATTACGACGTGGTGCTGGAACCGGACGGCCATTTTATCGGGACACTGGACGAGGATTTCGCTTTCGAGAGCCTGCCCGGGGACATCTTCCAACTGGGCAACACCTCCTATCGAATCCTCAAGGTCGAACAGAGCAAGGTGCGGGTGGCGGACGCACAGGGCCAGCCTCCCAATATCCCGTTCTGGTTCGGCGAAGCGCCGGGCCGGTCGGATGAACTCAGCGACTCGGTCTCGCGCCTGCGCGGCGCCATGGATGAAAAGCTGACTGAAGGAATGGACGCCGCATACCGCTGGCTGGTTGACGAGTTAAAACTGGACGAATCGGCTGCCCGCCAGTTGACCGACCACCTGGCCGGCGCCCGCGCCGCCCTGGGACGCGTACCGACCCGGCAGGATATCGTATTCGAGCGGTTCTTTGACGAGGCCGGGGACCAGCACCTGGTGCTGCACAGTCCTTACGGGTCCCGCATCAACCGCGCCTGGGGGCTGGCCCTGCGCAAACGTTTCTGCCGCCAGTTCAACTTCGAATTGCAGGCCGCGGCCCTGGATGACAGCATCGTCATCTCCCTGGGCGCGATCCACAGTTTCCCCCTGGAAGACGTGACCCGTTACCTGAAATCTGCCGGGGTCAGGGAAACGGTCACCCAGGCGCTGCTGGCAACGCCCATGTTCCCGACCCACTGGCGCTGGAACGCCACCACGGCCCTGGCCGTCAGGCGCAACAACGGCGGGCAGAAAGTGCCCGCGCAGTTCCAGCGCAGCGACGCGGAAGACCTGATGGCGGTAGTCTTCCCTGATCAACTGGCCTGCCAGGACAACCTCATCGGGGAAAGGGAGATACCGCAGCATCCGCTGGTCGAACAAACCGTTGACGACTGCCTGAACGACCTGATGGATATTACCGGGCTCGAAGAAGTATTACGCGCATACGAAGACGGGCGCATCCGGTTCCACTGCCGGGATCTGGGCGGCCCTTCTCCCCTGGCGCAGGAAATCCTGAACGCGCGCCCGTATGCGTTCCTGGATGACGCGCCCGCGGAAGAGCGCCGCACCAATGCGGTCATTGCCAGGCGCTTCCTGGATCCAGCCGACGCTGCGGACCTGGCTCGTTTGAGCCCGGAAGCCATCGCCCGGGTGCGTAATGAAGCCTGGCCTTCCTTTAACGATCCGGATGAATTGTACGATGCCCTGATGTTGACGGGTGTCATGACCGAACGGGAAATCAACGGCGCCAACCCGGCGGCGGCGGACGGCCGCGCCTGGCTTGCCCAGCTTGAGGAGGAGCAACGCGCGACCGTCATACGCACCGGGAAACAGACACTGTGGGCCTGCGCCGAACGCCTGCCCCAGGTTACAGCGGTGTATGCCGGCGGAGATGAGGAATCTACCCAGGGGACGGACTTAAGTCTGTCCCCGACCACCACCACTCCCGCAACCCCCACCGTCATTCCCGCGCATGCGGGAATCCAGTCAGATAACATGCCGCCGGAGGCGGCCCCTTATTCAGCGAACTGGACCAAAGAATCCGCCCTGATCGAACTCATCCGCGCCCGGCTTGAATGCAGCGGACCCGTGGCGGAAGCGGAGTTGGCCGAATTGTTTGAAGCAACCGGAACCGAGGTGAATGTCGCTCTGCTGGCATTACAGAATGAGGGCTATGCCATGCAGGGACGGTTCAGTCCGGATGCTGTGGAGACGGAGTGGTGTGAGCGGGGTCTGCTGGCCCGGATGCACCGCTACACCATTCAATCGTTACGGCAGGAAATCCAACCGGTGCCGGCCGCCGACTATATGCGGTTCCTGTTTGCCTGGCACGGCATGGGGGAAATCCGGCCCGAGGGAGACAGCGCGCTGTTGGCCGCGCTGGAAAAACTGGAGGGATATTCCATCCCCGCGGCAGCGTGGGAGAAGGATATCCTGCTGGCCCGCCTGAACGATTACTCAGGCGCGGCCCTGGACCGGCTGTGCAGCAGCGGACGCATCGCCTGGGCCCGCCTGCCTTCCGCCAGGCACAAGCCGAACCTGGAGCAAGCGTCTGCCGGCAACGCGGTATTGCTGAGAAATACACCAATCACGTTGCTGGATCGCGAACACCTGGACCTGTGGCATAAACTGAATTCCACCGAAGCGATACAGGACAGGAAGTTATCGTCCAAGGCCGAAAAAACCCTGGACGTCCTGCGGCGCCGGGGAGCGTCTTTTTTCCTGGACCTGGTTCAACATACCGGCCTGTTGCGCACGCAGGTGGAAACCGCGTTGGCGGAACTTGCGGCCCGCGGAGCGGTCACCTCCGACAGCTACGCGGGGTTGCGAGCGCTGATCACGCCGGAGAGCAGGCGTCCCGGTTACGGCCGGAAGAACCGGCGCAGGCGAGTGTCCGTCATGAACAGCGTCGATGCCGCAGGCCGCTGGTCGACCATTGCCTACGCACCGGAAACCCCTGACCCCCCGGCCAGGAACGTCTGGCCGGGCACCGATGAAAACACGCTGGCTGCCGTCGTCGATACCTTGCTCAAACGTTACGGGGTCCTGTTCCGCAAGGTTCTGGAACGGGAGCCCGACCTGCCGCCGTGGAGGGAACTGCTGTATGTGTGCCGGCGCATGGAAGCGCGGGGCGAGATCCGCGGCGGGTACTTCGTCGAGGGCTGCTCGGGAGAACAGTTCGCCCGGCCGGAGGCCATCGCACTGCTGAGGAAACAGAAAAACGCACCGCAGGAACTGCCCCCCGTCGTCATCTCCGCCGCCGACCCGCTGAACCTGGTCGGCATCATATTACCCGGCGAACGCATCCCGGCGCTGCATACCAACAGGGTATTGTTCAGGAACGGCCTGCCGGTCGCCAAACAACTGAACGGTGTAACTACCTGCCTCACAGACGTCGAACCAGCCGCCCGCTGGGAAATCGACAACCTGCTGGCCCGCCGGCGCAACCCCGCTGGCTTTGTCGACAAACCGCCTGCGGGCATGGCCTGAGATATGAGCGGGTAATTTACGTCGCCCTACGCCAGGGTCAGTCCGAAACCTTCAAACCGGCGAAAGTCTGACTCATTCGCTGTCGCGATAGCTGCTTTGTCGGCGATAGCCGTCGCTGCGATCATACAATCAGTCAAGGACCCGCGACGCCTGCCCGACTCGTTGAATAAACGGGCTGCAATCGCAGCGTGTTCCGCGCTGAAGTCGCGCCGCTGTCCGGCGACCCTGGTGACCAATGACATGTCAAACAGGGAGATTGGGCCGCACAGGAATTCGGTCCAGGCGACTGCGCTGATTCCCAGTGTCTGGCCTTCTGCTATCCAGCTCCTCAGTTTTTGGTCCTGGGGCGACCCTGGTTGCAACGCCCGAATCAGGAAACTCGTGTCCAGGTGGATCATTCCGAACCGGACGGCTGCGCCAGGTCAGCCCGCATTTCTCACCGGGTGATGCGGGCCGGCAGCCAGACGCTCGGCCTTCACGTCCTGCTCCCACCGGGCAAGGTCGATGTTGCGTTCCCGCAAGGAAGTTTGCAACTGGTTAAGCGCAACGAGTGAGTCAGCGCCGGCCGCTCCCCCTTCTGCCGCCGTAATGGGAACAGTGTAAGGTAACGGTTCGGGTTCGGATACATGGTGGACGGCCTTGATTTCGGCGGGTCTTTGCTGTCCCCGGATTTGTCTCTCGCGGATAAGGTCGCGCACAACTTCGCTTTCGTTGCCGTAACGTCCGGTTTCGATTTGCACATTGATCCAGGCGTTCTGTTGTTCTGTCACTGAGATACTTTTTTTGACCATCGGCATGTTTGGCCCCTCATCAGTACGAATATTTCCTACGTGTTAGTATAAAATACTCATGATTGAGTTTGCAAGGTTGTTTATCAGCTTTTTTATCGCGGCGCAGACAGTAAAGGGAAACTGTCACATCGGTTTAACCCTCATCACACTCCCGACCTGTTCCGGCAGGGGCAGTTCATCGTGGCTTTGCTTGATTTCGGCCAGCCGGTCGAGGATCGGAGCCGGCATCTGCGTTACCCGTCTCTGGTTCATGTCCACGAACAGGCATAGCAGTTCACTGGTTGCGGTAAGATAGCCCTGCTCGGCGTGGTACATCTGGTGAAAATAATGGAAGCGTTTTTCATCGTAACCCAGCAACTGGGTGGTTACGTATACTTCGTCGCCTTCCTTCACCTCACGGATATAATTGACATGCATTTCCGCAGTGAAGGCGGAGACGTTGCCCGCGGCCCTGTATTCGGCGGTCATTCCCATGAAGTCGAAAAAATCATCGGTGGCGTGGTCAAACACCAGGACGTAGTAGGCTACGTTCATGTGACCGTTGTAATCGATCCAGTCGGGGAGGATCACCTGCCTGCTTGCCTGGAATGGAGTTTCTACCGGCATGCTCAGCTCAACCCCAGCACGTCCTGCATGCTGTACAGGCCGGCTTCCTTGTCCATGATCCATTGCGCGGCGCGCACCGCGCCGCTGGCGAATGTCTTGCGGCTGGTGGCGACGTGCCTGATCTCCACCCGTTCGCCTGCACCGGCGAACATGAGTGTGTGTTCGCCGACGATGTCGCCGGCGCGGATGGTCTCGAAGCCGATGGTCTTGCGCTCCCGCGGGCCGGTAAAACCTTCCCGGCCATAGACTGCGCACTCCGCCAAGTCGCGTCCCAGTTCCGCGGCCACGATTTCGCCCAGGCGTACTGCGGTGCCTGAGGGGGCGTCGATCTTGCGGTTGTGGTGCGCCTCAATGATCTCAATGTCGGTGCTGTCACCGACTATACTTGCCGCCAGTTCCGCCAGTTTGAAGCACAGGTTGACGCCTACGCTCATGTTGGGCGCAAATACGATGGCGATTTCCTCGCTCGCCCTGTGCAGCACCTGTTGCTGTTCCGCGGACAGGCCGGTTGTGCCGATAACCACCCTTTTGTTACCTGTCCGGCAGGCTTCCAGGTTCTCCAGCACCGCATCGGCCCGGGTGAAGTCTATGAGCACGTCAAAGTCGTCAATGACGGACTCGATATTGTCGGTTACGCTGACGCCCAGGCTGCCGATTCCGGCCTGTTCGCCCGCGTCCGAGCCGAGCGCCGGGGAGCCGCTTTGTTCTATTGCTGCGCCGGCCGTAATACCGTCAGTTTCGCCGATGACTTCCAGGATGGTTTTTCCCATTCGTCCCGCGGCGCCGCATATTGCTGCTTTTGTCATGAGTCAATAAGGTGTCTCTTCGAGACGGGTATTCTACTGGATTCCCGTTTTCACGGGAATGACGGTTAGTCGAGACTGGTATTCTACTGGATTCCCGCCTGCGCGGGAATGACGGTTAGTTTGAGACGGTTATTCTACTGGCTCGCATTATCAAAGAATTTTTTCACGCTGTCGAACCAGTTGCTGGCGCGGGGGCGGAAACGCGGTTCATCATCCACCATGGAATCCTCAAAGGATTCCAGTATGTCTTTCTGTTTCCTGCTCAGGTTCACCGGGGTCTCAACCATTACGCGGCATAACAGGTCGCCTCTTGCCGACGACCGCACCGAGCGCACACCCTTGCCGCGCAGGCGGAACAGCTTGCCGCTCTGGGTTTCCTGCGGGATGCGCAGTTTGACCTTGCCGTCCAGCGTCGGAATTTCTATATCCCGGCCCAGGGCAGCGGCGGCAAAACTGATGGGCACCTCGCAGTACAGGTCGGCGCCGTCGCGGGTGAATATCTCGTGGTCCCTGACGATGACATGCACGTAAAGATCGCCCGGCGGCGCGCCGAACTCGCCGGCCTCGCCTTCACCGGACAGGCGGATACGGTCACCGGTATCGACGCCTGGCGGTACTTTTACGGAAATGGTCTTGCTGTCCCGGAGTCGTCCCTGCCCCTGACACGCACGGCACGGGTCATTGATGATATTTCCCCTCCCCCGGCATTTGGGACAGGTCTGCTGGACCGAGAAGAACCCCTGTTGCATGCGAACCTGGCCGACGCCGTTACAGGTGGGGCACTGGACCGGACTCGAACCCCGTTTGGCGCCGCTGCCGGAACACTCATTACAGGTCACCAGCCTGGGCACACGTATCTTGATGGTGGAGCCGGCTATGGCTTCTTCCAGGTTCAATTCCAGGTCGTAACGGAGGTTCGCGCCGGACTGGGCGCGCTGGCCGCCGCGTCCCTGCGCGCCGAATATGTCGCCGAACACGCTGTCGAATATATCGCCGAACCCGCTGAAACCCTGGGCATCCGGCCCTCCGGCCGAAGTGCTGACGCCGGCATGACCGAACTGGTCGTAAGCAGCCCGTTTCTGCTGGTCGCTCAGGATATCGTTCGCTTCCTTGGCCTCCTTGAATTTCTCCTCCGCCTCCTTGTCATCCGGGTTGCGATCCGGATGGTATTTCATCGCCAGGCGGCGGAATGCCTTTTTTATGTCGGCATCGGACGCATTTTTTGATACGCCGAGAACATCATAATAGTCTCGTTTGGCGGCCATTACTTCTTGGTGTCATCCACTTCCTCGAACTCGGCATCGACGACGTTCTCGTCACCTGCGCCGCTATTCCCGTCCGCGGGCCTGTCTCCGCCCCCACCGTCGGCATCCCCGCCGGCAGCCGCGGCCTGCTGGTATGCCCGCTCGGCAAGTTTACCCGCAACTTCGGTCAGTTTTTGAGTTTTCTCTTCTATGACGCCCTTGTCATCCCCCTTTACGGCTTCCTCGACCCCGGTAATCGCAGCCTCGATATCCTGTTTCTCCTGGTCTTCGACCTTGTCGCCCAGTTCCTCCATGGATTTCTTCGTTGAATACACCAGGTTCTCCGCCAGGTTGCGCGCCTCGACCAGTTCCCTTGCCTGCCGGTCTTCTTCGGCATGGGCTTCCGCGTCCTTGACCATCTTCTCGATCTCGTCGTCCGACAGTCCGCTGGAAGCCTTGATGACGATGGACTGTTCCTTGCCGGTGGCCTTGTCCTTTGCCGATACGTTCATGATACCGTTTGCGTCGATATCAAAAGTCACCTCGATCTGGGGTATGCCCCGGGGCGCAGGCGGTATATCCGTCAGGTCGAAGCGGCCCAGGGACTTATTGCCTGCGACCATCTCGCGCTCGCCCTGCAGGACGTGCACGGTCACCGCAGTCTGGTTATCGTCCGCAGTGGAGAAAACTTGCTGCGCCTTGGTCGGTATCGTCGTATTCTTGTCGATGAGCCTGGTCATTACTCCGCCCAGGGTCTCGATGCCCAGGGAGAGGGGTGTCACGTCGAGCAGCAGTACGTCCTTCACGTCACCGCCCAGTACGCCGGCCTGGATCGCCGCGCCGACTGCAACGGCTTCATCCGGGTTGACATCCTTGCGCGGTTCCTTGTCGAAGAACTGCTTGACCTTTTCCTGTACCTTGGGCATGCGGGTCTGCCCGCCCACCAGGATGACGTCGGTGATGTCCGAGGCGGAATATCCGGCATCCTCCAGTGCTATGCGGCAGGGCTCAATGGTACGGTCAACGAGGTCTTCCACCAGCGCCTCGAGTTTGGAGCGGCTCATCTTGATATTGAGATGCTTCGGGCCGCCGGCATCCGCCGTGATATACGGCAGGTTGATGTCGGTCTGCTGGCTGGATGAGAGTTCTATCTTGGCCTTCTCCGCCGCCTCCTTCAGGCGCTGCAGGGCCAGGGGATCATTGTGCAGGTCGATGCCCTGGTCCTTCTTGAATTCATCGCAGAGAAAATCGATGATGCGCAGGTCAAAGTCCTCGCCGCCCAGGAACGTATCGCCGTTGGTGGACAACACCTCGAACTGGTGCTCGCCGTCCACTTCCGCAATTTCGATGATGGATACGTCGAAGGTGCCGCCGCCCAAGTCGTAAACGGCGAGCCTGGAGTCTCCCTGTTTCTTGTCCATGCCGTAGGCCAGCGACGCAGCCGTCGGTTCGTTGATGATGCGCCGCACTTCCAGTCCCGCGATCTTGCCTGCGTCCTTGGTCGCCTGGCGTTGCGAATCGTTGAAATAGGCCGGTACGGTAATCACCGCCTCGGTTACTTTTTCACCCAGGTAATCCTCCGCAGTCTGCCTCATTTTCATCAGCACGCGCGCGGAGACCTCCGGGGGAGCCATCTTCCTGCCTTTTACGTCAACCCAGGCATCACCGTTGTCCGCCTTGACAATTTTATAGGGGACCATGTTGATATCCTTCTGCACGACGCCGTCTTCATAGCGCCGGCCGATCAAACGCTTGACCGCAAACAGGGTGTTGTCGGGATTGGTAACCGCCTGGCGTTTGGCCGACTGCCCTACCAGGACTTCATCATCGTCGGAAAATGCGACGATGGACGGCGTGGTCCTGCCGCCTTCGCTGTTCTCTATAACCCTGGCCTGACCACCTTCCAGAACGGCAACGCAGGAATTGGTCGTGCCCAGGTCTATACCGATAATTTTGCTCATCTTTCAAGCCTCTTTGATATTCTTCAGATCAGATTTTATGTCCAGAGATGTATGTGTGGGTCATTCCCCTGAAATTCAAGGATTATTTCGCCACCACGACCATTGCCGGCCTGACCAGTCGCCCGTTCAGTTCATAGCCCTTCTGCATCACGGTCACGACCTGGCCCGAATCGCTGCCTTCCAGTTCCTGCATGGAGACGGCCTCATGCCATTCGGGGTCGAATTTTTCACCGGTCGGGTCAATAGCCTTCACCCCGAACTTTTCCAGGCAGTCGAAGAGCTTCTTCAGGGTAAGGTCCATCCCCTCCCGCAGACTCTCGATGTCTTCCGCCGATTGCGATGCGTTGATGCCCAGCTCCATACTGTCGATGACCGGCAGCAACTCGTTCACGAAGCGTTCCAGGGCATATTTATGGGCGTTTTCGATATCACGGGAAGTGCGTTTACGGATATTCTCAAGTTCCGCCGTGGCGCGCAGCGCCTTATCCGCACTTTCACGGACTTCCATTTTTAACCGTTCGTTTTCCTGCAACAGGTCTGCGCCCTCTTCAGAAACCTCATCCCGGCCCTCACCGGCTTCCTCCAGTCCCTGTACTACAGCCTCGACCCCATTCTCTTCCGCGTGTTCCTGCTCCGGGTCAGGGCCATCAGTGGGCACGGGTTCCGCCCCGTTGCCGGCATGTTTTTTTTCTTCTGCCATAATGATCAAACCATTATTTACTCATAACATTATTGCGGGCGGGCGCGACCGGCGCTGCGTTACCCGTAGAAAAAGATATGGACTAATCTGCAGAATTCAAGACCGAGCCCAGAATTCTTGCAGTCACGTCCACGACCGGAATGACTCTTTCATAATCCATACGGGTGGGCCCGATTACACCCAGCACGCCGATGACCTGCCCTTCGCGCTGGTACGGTGAGGTTACGATACTGCAATCATCCAGCACCTCGTAACCCGCTTCCTCGCCAATGAAGATCTGCACCCCCTTGGCGTTAATTGCATTTTCCAGCAGGTGCAGGATGTCCCGCTTCTGGTTGAAGCTCTCGAACAACCGTTTCAATTTGTCCAGGTCGCCCAGTTCCGCCACCCCCATCAGGTTGGTGTGTCCTGAAATCACGACATCATCCTCGGCAGAGGGGGAGACAAACGCCTTCTGCGCCACTTCGATGGCGGCCTGCATCAGTTCGTTCACATCTTCCTTCAGCTTTCTCAACTCGGTGAGCATCTCGGCGCGGATCGTATCCAGGTCCTTGCCGCGAAAAGTGGAGTTAAGATAGTTTGCGGTCCGTTGCAACTGTGATTGGGAATAGGTTTTTGCCGTGTGTATGATCCGGTTCTGGATTTCCTTGTTGCTTAACACCAGTATGACGAGAATACGATTCCCGGACAGTGTGATGAACTCGATGTGTTCGAGCGAATGCTGCCTCACGCGCGGCAGCATGACCACGGCGGCCAGCTTGGTAATATCGGACAACAGGCTTGACGTGCGCACGACCAGGTGCTGGACATCAACTTCCGCAGCCATTTCCCGCGCCATGCGCTCCATCATTCTTTCTTCCATTTGTTCAACGCTGAGCAGGCTGTCAACGAACAGGCGGAAGCCGCGCGCCGTGGGCACGCGTCCGGCTGATGTATGGGGGGATCGCAACAATCCCATGTCCTCCAGGTCGGCCATTACATTGCGGATGGTAGCCGGGCTCAGGGCCAGGTCCGTATCCCTGGACAAGGTGCGCGAACCGACCGGATGACCATCGTGGATGAAATGCTCAACCAGGGATTTAAACAACAACAGGCTGCGTTCGTTTAAATCCTGTACTGACTGCGGACGATTTTTTGGCATTGTTCAGTTTAATGTGGCAAAGTTTCTCAATGGAAAATTTAACACTCAATTCATGTCAGCGCAAAACCTCACGGACCTGCCGGGCCGGACATGATGAGTTATACCCGCGGCCAATATAAACCATGACCATGTTTAACACCATAGCCATAATTACCAATAATAGCACCTCTGAAATAATTTATACTTTACAGACAGTTATTGATTACCTGACGGAACGGGAAAAGGAAGTGATCCTGGATGAGTTCTCCACCGGGCTGGTGCCCAACATGAATCTGCCGCAGGGAAACGCGGAGTATTTCGGCATGAACTGCGATCTCGTCATTGCCATAGGCGGCGACGGCACCATGTTGCGGGCCGCGCACCTGCTGGCCGATTACAACGTCCCGTTACTCGGCATCAACCGCGGGCGTCTCGGGTTCCTGGCTGATATTCCCGCCAATGCCGTGGTCCGCCGGCTCGACGAAATCCTGCGCGGGAACTTCATCGAGGACGAACGCTTTCAGTTACACTGCGAAATCGAAAGCAAGGGCAAGTCCCTGCTGGAAAGCCACGCCTTCAACGACGTCATCATACAGAAGGGCAACATCGCCAAACTGATTGAACTCGAGACCTTCGTCAACGGCAATTTTCTCCACCGGCAGCGGTCGGACGGCATGATCATCTCATCTCCCACCGGCTCAACCGCTTATGCGCTGGCGGGCGGCGGACCGATACTGCATCCTGCGCTGAACGCGCTGGTGCTGGTGCCGATCTGCCCGCACACCCTGAGTAACCGTCCGGTGGTGATCGACGGCAACAGCGTGGTGGAAGTCATCATCGGCACGCCGCAGATTGACCGCGCCTACCTGACCTGTGACGGCGAGATCGTCTGCGAACTGGTGACCGGCGACAAGGTGAACATACAGAAAAAGGACAAGAAAATACGGCTTATCCACCCCGCGGACCATGATCATTTCAAGATCCTCAGGGACAAACTGAGCTGGGGGTGAGCCGGAAGCTGGAAAGGGTACTAACATGCTGAAGCACCTGTGTATCAACAACCTTGCCGTAATAGAAAACGTAGAGTTGTCGTTCAGGGAAGGCATGACGGTGCTGACCGGCGAAACCGGCGCCGGTAAATCCATACTGATCGATGCCCTGGGACTGGTGCTGGGCGATCGGGCGGATACCACTGTTATACGCACGGGATGTGCACGCGCCGAGATCAGCGCCATGTTCGATGTCGGGGCGAATGAACAGTTACTGCAGTTACTGGATGAGCAGTCCATAAGTGTCGCGGATAACGAATTGCTGCTGCGCCGGACCGTCAACAGGGACGGGCCTTCGCGAGCCTACATAAACACCACTGCCGTACCGCTGCAACTGCTGTGCGACACCGGCTCGCTGTTAATTGATATCCACGGGCAACACGAACACCAGGGGCTGTTGAAAAGAGACGAACAAAGAGAATTGCTGGATGACTTCGGGGACTACGGCAACTTGACGCTTCAGGTAGGCAGGGCGTATGAAAAATGGGACGGGGTGAACCGGGAGCTGCGCTCACTGACCGAACCCGACGGAGAAACCGGCGACCGTATATCACTGCTCAGGTACCAGGTGCAGGAATTACAGGCGCTTGAGCTGGAAGAGAATGAACTGGAACGGCTGGAAGATGAATACAAGCGACTGTCCAACATAAACACCCTGCTTGAAACATCCCGCCAGGCCCTGGACGGTTTATACGGCGGCGAGCAGTCGGTAAACGACAGCATCAATGCCGTGAAAAAGGAACTGGCGGCCCTTGAGCGCTTTGATTCCGGACTGGCCGACATCAACGCACTGCTGGAGAATGCGTCCGTGCACATTGCCGAGGCGGCCGACGAATTGCGGTCTTACCCGGGCAGGCTGGACCAGGACCCCGAGCGTCTGCACAAAGTGGAACAGCGCCTGGAGAAGTTGCACGATATGGCCCGCAAGCACCGGGTGCAACCGCAACAACTGTACGCGCACCAGCAATCGATAATGCAGCAACTGGCTGACATGGAACACATTCGCACACGGCTGGCGGAACTCGAACAGGAACAGCAGCGGGCGCTGGAGGAATACCGATCGGCCGCGGATGAGTTGGGCGAACAACGGCGCCGGTGCTCGGCAGTGATGGCAACTCACATCAGCGACAGAATACGCACCCTCGGCATGCCGGAAGGCGCATTTCAAATCAACGTCACCCCGGGCCCGGACCTGAAACCCCACAGAAACGGGAACAACCAGGTGGAATTCCTCGTTTCCGCCAACCCCGGACAGGCGCTGCTGCCGTTGAGAAAAGTTGCCTCCGGCGGGGAACTCTCACGAATCAGCCTGGCGGTCCAGGTCAGCGTAAACCGGGACAGCAGCGCGGCGGCCATGATATTCGACGAAGTGGACGCGGGGATTGCGGGCGGCATCGCAGAAATCGTCGGCAACCTGTTGCACAGGCTCTCGCAGGACCGGCAAATCCTGTGCGTCACCCACCTGCCGCAGGTGGCCTCACAGGGGGACAACCACTTCAGGGTAACAAAAACCTCCGATAAAAAAACGACCGCGACCCTGGTTCATGAACTGAACGAAGAACAGCGGGTTGAAGAAATCGCCCGCATGCTGGGCGGCATCAAGATTTCACGGCAATCCCGCGAGCACGCCCGGGAGATGCTGGGTTCGGCTTAGCTCTATCCGGGGGCGGGTTAGAATTCTATCCCCTTCTGCGCCTTTATACCGTGATGGAAGGCATGGCGGATTTCCCTGACTTCACTGATGGTATCGGCAATCTCCAGCAGTTCCGGTATCGGGTCCCTGCCGGTAACGATGACGTTCTGTTTTTCCGGACGGGCCAGCAGTACCTCGCCGACATCCGCTGCTGACAGGTAACCGTACTTGAACATATAGGTAATCTCATCCAGGATGATAATGTCGTAGGCGGGGTCCCGGAACAGGGGAGCCGCCTTGGTCCAGACTGCCTCGGCAGCGGCGATATCCTTCTCCCGGTCCTGGGTGTCCCAGGTAAACCCGGTTCCCATGACCAGGTGTTTCACGCCCAGTTGTTTGAAAATCGCCTGTTCCCCGGTCTTCCATTTACCCTTGATGAATTGCACCACGGCGCCCTTTTTGCCGTGGCCAAGGCTCCGCGCCAGGGTGCCGAACGCGGAACTGCTTTTGCCCTTGCCGTTGCCGTACAGGTAGATGATGATCCCTCGCTTTGTCTTCGCGTCCGCGATCTTGGCGCGCACCTGGCGTTGCTGCTCCTGCATCTTCTGCTTGTGCTCATCGGCGCTGGTTGTCTTGTCGGACATGTTTCTGCCTCTCAAATTCACGGACATAATAACGTATCGAGCAGGGTGGGATGACATTTTAAGGACACGCTGTGAATACATCCCTGTACGCTTTATCGTCAGCCGTCCTGGCTGACGACATTCCTTAAAATGTCATCCCACCCTGACCCGGTCTATCGGCTTCGATAATGGAACGACAGGAAAAAGTTCCGATCGAAGGAGTTATAGGTATCGACTGTCTGGTAATCCTTGTCCAGCAGGTTCGCGACCCTGGCCCGCAACATCAGGCGGTCGTTCAACCGGTATTCGGCCGATAAATCCAACGTAACGAAACCGCCGACCTTTATCGTATTGGGCGCATTATCGAAGCGATTCCCTTCGGCAAACAGGCGCGCGCCGACTGTGAACCTGTCGATGTCCCGTCTCAGGTCCAGCGACAACCGCTTCTTCGCCCGGCGCGGCAGCCGGTTCCCCGTGGTTTGATTCTCGGGGTCCAGGTATTCCATGGCGAACATGGCATTCCATCCGCCCCACTGAACGAAAAGCTCACCCTCCATTCCGGTCACCTGCGCCTCGTTTACGTTTTCCGGCGCGCAGTTGAAAAACTCATCGCAGATGGTAACGATGAGGTCTTCCGCATCAGTACGGTAAGCCCGGATGCTCCAACCGAGACGTTCATGCCGTCCCTCCAGGCCCGCCTCCCAGGACTCGGCGGTCTCCGGACTCAGGTCCGGGTTGCCGAAGTATGGAAAAAACAGTTCATTGAAGGTGGGTGTCCTGTAAGCGGTGCCGTATGAGGCGTAGATGCGCAGTGCATCGTTCCAGGCATAACTCCAGCCGGCTCCGCCTGTCGTTTTACTGCCGAACACCTCGTCATCGTCCCGGCGCACCGATACCATTAACTGATGATCGCGAAAGTTCAGGCCGTACTGCCCGAATACGCCGGTGTTGTCCCGGCGGGTACGGGCATAGCCGGACGTGCTGCTTACCTTGTCTTCCCGGTAATCGATGCCGAATGTCAAAGTGTTCACATCGAACAGGGAGACATGGTTTTGCCATGACAACTGCCGGAGCCGGGTATCGAAACGCGAGGAGAAATCACCTGAAGGAGCGAAGTTATCCGTTTCATCCCGGGCTTCACCCAGACGCAAGGAGGTGTTCCAGTACTCGGACGGGCTGAACGAAAGCGAACCGCCCGCCACCTGTTGCAGGTAATCGGTCTCGTCCTGGAAGTTGCCGTCGTATTCCGTCGTACCCTCCGTCCTCAGGATGAAGGCATCGATCCTGCCGTCAGCGCCGAACTCATAACCGCCACGGAACTGTACGGAAAGATTGTCGTAACCGTCCTTGTCCGGCTGGTCTACGCCAAACAGGCCGCCGGTCGGTTGCCTGGCGTCGATCCCGCGGGTATCAAACCGGGAAACGGCGGCGCTGTAGTCAAAGTTCCGGATTTTGCCGCTGACGCCGCCGGTGACCTCGAAGGTGTCATATGAACCGCCGCCGGCATCCAGGCTGTAACGAGGTTTCTCACCTGACCCCTTGCGGGTGAATATCTGAATGACGCCGCCTAATGCCTCGGAACCCCAGAGACTGGAACGGGGGCCGCGTACAATCTCGATACGCTCGATATGTGCCGGCTGTGTATGTTCAAGCGGCGCGTAGCCCAGGGTTGGCGAACCAACCCTGATCCCGTCGATCAACACCAGGACATGATAGCTTTCGGCGCCGCGCATGCGGACCTCCGCTACCTTGCCGTATCCGCCGCTGCTCACCACATCGACACCGGCTACTCCACGCAATAGTTCAGGCAGGGAACTGACCTGCAATTTCTCGATATCCTGCCGGTCGATCACGGTAACGGCGGCCGGCAACCTGTCAGCCTCTATCGGCGCGCGCGTAGCGGTAACAATGATTTCTTCCTGCTGAGATGCCTGGATGACAGGCCCATACAGCCCGGTGCAGACCAGCAGCGCACGAATGACTACTTTGTTCATATCTTCACTCCCGCAGAATCCAGTTTGAACGAATTCAGACAGCAGCAAAGAGGGGATATTGAGCAGGTGAATGCCCTATGCCGCCCTCCGCAACATGTCATTAACGGCGCCGGGTTTCAGCCGTGTTTCACACCAGTTGGTGGGTAACGCGGGCCTGTCCCGGACCGGCGTACCCAGGCCGGTCTCCGGACTTACAGCGCCGACTGTCGCCAGTCAACGTCCCGGACACCTTCCCGTGCCGTGCACAGTGGTTAACGTCCGGGACCAGGGCTGATCACCGTTGCGGGGGCAGTGCTGGAATCGCTCGTGAAGGAAACTCTGAGCAAGTCAGAGCTTCCTTGGAACTCACCAGGCTTCCCGTTAATCCACCCGGCAAACCTGCCTGGTGGAAACCTGAATACAATGACGAACTATAAACAATTTCCCGGACGATGCAATAATTAATGAAGCTCTGACTTAACCCCAGAGGTTCCCAAAGTTAACCCGTTGCGGTAGTATTACACCTTGATTGTCAAAAAAAATTGACAATTAATTTAATAACACATATAATGTCAATGTTTATTGACATATAGTGATGACTATGAAACTGACTGAACTGGGGCAGATCATATTGGCTCACCGCGAAGCCCACGGTTTAACACAAAAAAAACTGGCAGAGCGCGCCGGCGTCAGCCGGTATACCCTTATTAAACTGGAAAATGGCCAGGCCGATGATATCCAATTCAAAATCCTGTCGGCAATTCTGTCGGAATTGCACTTGACCCTCACGGTGACCGACATTCCAGTGAGCGGCATTAACGTGTTAGGGGACAAGACGGAATGAGTACAGTGATCCTGGATGTATGGGTGGGCGACAAGCGAGTAGGACAGTTGTTCCAGGAGGATCATACATACATTTTTCAGTACCGGGAAATAGCCTCGTTGGACCCGCAAAAGGACCTTGTTTCACTCACCATGCCTGTTCGGGCGAGACAGTATGAAACACAAATTCTGATGCCTCCCTTTCAGATGGTTTTGCCGGAAGGCGCATTACTGGAAAACTTGCGTATGCGTTTTGCGAAAGTGATGAATATCAGTAATGATGTTCTGCTCCTCAGGTTGATAGGCAATCATACCATTGGCCGGGTACGCTTCACGGAGGCAGGCGCGCCATTGGAAACGGACGCGCATTCCCACTATTCACTGAATGAATTACTGACATATCCGGGAACTGAAGATCTGTTCAAAGAACTGATGGATCAACTGGCAATTCGTTCGGGCGTGTCCGGAGTACAACCAAAAGTGTTATGGAATGACTTCGGAAAAAAAATAGCAATGCCGGCAGGACGATACATCCTGAAATCAGCGGGGCACGAATACCCGGGGTTGGCGGTAAACGAATATTTCTGTCTCAAGGCTGCACTAGCC
The DNA here is from genome assembly GCA_022826885.1 of Gammaproteobacteria bacterium. Classification (GTDB taxonomy): domain Bacteria; phylum Pseudomonadota; class Gammaproteobacteria; order Eutrophobiales; family Eutrophobiaceae; genus JAAXHV01. The sequence goes on along the minus strand of JAJDUB010000002.1, from coordinate 91,109 downwards.
TGCGGCTTGACAACACCTGATTTTCATTTATCCGATAGTGGAAAAATGCTGGTGGTCGGACGCTTTGATATTGATAATAACAATCATCAACTGGCATTCGAGGAAGTCTGTGCCCTGCAACATTTGTCCGCTCATGGAAAATACGACAGCAGCTATGAAGCTGTCGCCCAAACCATTCAAAAAACACCTTGTGTTCCCCCGGGGAATGCCCGGCGGGATCTGTTCAAGTCAGTATTGCTGAGCATGATCTTGAAAAACGGTGATGCGCACCTGAAAAATTTTGGCATCCTGTACGACAAAACGGAGAGAAAATGGCTGGCCCCTGTTTATGATCTGGTAAGCACTGTCGTTTACCTGCCCAGGGACGTTCCAGCCCTGACTCTTGCGGGCAAGAAGCAATGGCCCGGTTCTGAAGCGCTGGCTGATTTCGGTTTGCATGCCTGTGGTTTGCGTAAAAAAGACGTTAGACAGTGCATTGACGAGGTAAAAGCCGGGATTGTAAAAATCAAACCGCAACTCAAAAAATTCTGCACTGAACACAAGGAGTACAGTGAATTATGCGAACGCCTTGGCTTCATAATGAACAGCTACCCTGACTGACAGGGCTCTTAAAGTGATGAGAAACATAAGCGGATATATCCTGTGCGGCGCTGTTTTGCTGTCGGCAATCACGGCGGATGCAAATATGATTGAGGTGGTTGATGACATCGGCCGGACTGTGACGTTGAAGCGTCCCGCAACGCGCATTGTCAGCCTGGCCCCGCACATCACCGAGAACCTGTTTGCCGCGGGCATCGGCCACCGGGTCATAGGGGCAGTCAATTACAGCGATTACCCGGACGAGGCGCGCAGAATTCCAAGGGTGGGCGGGTACGACAACTTCGATATCGAAACGATCCTGTCCCTGCAACCCGACCTCATCGTCGCCTGGAAGGAGGGAAATCAATTCCAACAGGTGGAAAGCCTGATGAAGCTGGGCCTTACCGTATTCGTAAACGAACCGAACCGGCTTGAAGACGTTGCCGCAGACATCACCAGGTTCGGTATTCTCGGCGGCAGCGAAGACGAAGCCAGGGCCGTCGCGGAGGAGTTTATCGCCGGGCTCTCCCGGTTACGAAACGAATACTCCGGACTGGAAAAAGTAACCGTGTTCTACCAGGTCTGGCCCAACCCGCTGATCACCGTTACGGACAGGCAGATCATCGGTAATGTCATCCGCTTATGCGGCGGCTCGAATATTTTCGCAGGACTGGATATGCCAACGCCGCAGGTAGGCAAGGAAGCCGTGTTGACGGAAAATCCCGACATTATCATCGCCAGCGGCATGAACGAGGCCAGACCGGACTGGCTGGATGAGTGGAGACACTGGTCTTTTCTCAACGCGGCAAGGTACGGCAACCTGTTTTTCATAAACCCTGACATCATCCAGCGCCATACCTCCCGGATCCTGTTGGGATCGCAGCAGCTTTGTGAAATCCTGGAACAGGCGAGAAAAAATATCAGTCAGGGCGGGCGATGACAGATTTCAGATCCACGGGCAATCCGGCAACCATCAGGTACACCTTGTCGGCGCGGGACGCAAACAACTGGTTTACCCGCCCCAGCACGTCGCGGTAATTCCGTCCCAGTTCCGTTGCCGGCGCCACGCCAAGCCCCACTTCATTGCTGACCAGGATCCATCTTGCATCGGTCCTGTCATAAAGATCAAGCAGCGCGCCGGCGCGGGACAGGATTTCAGTCTCGGCATCGGCGTCATCTCCTGGTTGCAGTAACAAGTTGCTCACCCAGAGCGTGAGACAATCGATCAGCAGCGTATCATGACCGGCCAGCGCGGACGGGATAGCCGTAACCGGATCAAGAGGCTCTTCCAGGGTATCCCAGGCGGCGGGGCGGCGGGCGCGGTGTTTCTCTATGCGCCGCTTCATGTCGTCGTCCAGGGCCTCGGCGGTCGCGACAAACAGCGTTCGTTCGCCCTGCCGGGCCAGGTCCTCCGCACACGCGCTCTTGCCGGAACGCGCGCCGCCAAGTATCAGGATAAGTTGTTTTTCCATTCAATTACACTTCGCGTCGGTTAACGTCTACCAAGGGAACCCAAAGAAGAATTGCGGCATGACAAGGAACCCGGCCGGTATGAAACAGGCCAGGACCAGGATTGCCGTCTCCACAATCTCGTTGACCGCGCCGTAAACGTCGCCGGTCAACCCGCCCAGGCGCCCGGAAGCCCAGGCGCCGATGGCCCAGGCAATGAGGCTGGCGGCAAGCAGCAGGAGCAGGCCCACGACGCCCGCTGCCAGCAGGCTTGCGAACAGCGCGCAGGCAAAACCGAAAAACAGTTGCAGGCGGCCGCGCGTGCCCAGGAATGCCGCGCCCAGCCCTTCGCTGCGCGCGTAGGGGTAAAGTTCCATGACCAGCAACATGGCCCAGCGGGACAGGCACGGGAACAGGATGAGCACATGCAACCTGAGGGGCTGGTGCAGGCCGGCGACCGCCGCGCACTTTATGATCAAGAGGCAGACCACACCGACCACGGCAAAAGCGCCAACGTGCGGATCGCGCATTATCTCCAGGCGCCGGGCGCGGTCAAAACTGCCGAACAGGGCATCGCAACTGTCCATGAAACCGTCCAGGTGCAGTCCCCGGGTCATCACCACCAGAAAGACGACCAGGAGCGCACTCTCCAGCAGATGCTTCGGCGCCAGGGCGATAAACGTGCCTTCCGGCAGGAAAAGCCAGCCGCTGAGCAGCAGGTCGAGACCAACCAGCAATGCGCCCAGGAGGAGCCCCACCAGCGGAAAGTATGCGCGGGCATACGCCAGTGCGGCCGGATCTCGGGGTGAAACCGGCAGGATAGTCAGGAAGCCGAACGCGGACCGGAACCCTTTCATCGGACACTCTCCGGCGTCCGACCCGATACGCCGGCCTCGGCAAAGGTCGCCATGTCCGACAGGCAGGCGGCCGCGCCTTCGATAACAGGCATTGCCAGCACGGCGCCGGTTCCCTCTCCCAGTCTCAGTCCCAGGTCCAGCAGCGGCCGCAGTCCCAGCCGGGACAGCGCGACGCGGTGCCCTTTTTCCGCGGAGCGGTGTGATGCGACGAGATAACCCCGCACCCTGGAGGACAATGAACAGGCGATGAGCGCGGCCGCGGCCGCAATGAACCCGTCCAGCACCACTGCCCGGCGCATCATGGCGCCACCCAGCGCGACGCCGGCCAGCACGCCGATCTCGAAGCCGCCCACTTTGGCCAGGACGTCCAGGGGGTCTCCCGGGTCGGGCGCGTTCACTTCCAGCGCTTCCGATACCACCCGTATCTTGCGGGCCAGTTGCGCCGGGGTGCGGCCGGTGCCCCGGCCGGTAGTCTGCGCCGGCGGCCTGCCGGTCAATGCCGCGACAATTGCGCTGGATGGGGTGGTATTGCCGATGCCCATATCCCCGGTCCCTATCAGGTCCGCGCCCGATCCGGCAGCCTCCACGGCCAGTTCCATGCCGGCACCGATGCACTGCTCCGCCTGTAGTCGCGACATGGCCGGTCCCTGCGTGATGTCGCCGGTACCGTTGCCGATATTCAGGCTCCTGATCCCGGGAACCGCCGGCAGTTCGCCCGCCACGCCGGCGTCAACGACGATCCGGTCCACGCCCAGACGCCTGGTCAGCACACTGATGGCGGCGCCTTCCGCCAGGATATTGCGCACCATCTGCGCCGTGACTTCCCGGGGATAGCTGCTGATGCCCCGGCCGACGACGCCGTGGTCCCCGGCGGCGATGATGACGGTCTTGCCGCGCAACAGCGGCCGGTCCGTACCGAAGATCCCGGCCAGTTGCACGGAGACATCCTCCAGGCGGCCGAGACTGCCCGGCGGTTTGGTGAGTTGCCGCTGCCTGGCGCGCGCGCGGCGCATGGCTGCGTCATCTACAGGGCGGATTTTTTCCGGAACTTCGTTCAGCGCAATCATCACTTCGCCTGGTGAGAGATCCGCGCCGGTCTTCCATCGGCGCGGGAGCGGGTTATCAAGCCGGTTACTGTTTCGGTTTTACATACAGTACAAGACTGTGATCATGCAGTTCGTATCCATGCTGTTCCGCTATCTCCCGTTGCAGCACTTCGATTTTTTCATTTTCGAATTCGATGACCTTGCCGGTCGTTATGCAGACCATGTGGTCGTGGTGCTTGCCGCGATCCAGTTCAAACACGGAATGGCCGGTGTCGAAGTGGTGGCGGATTACCAGCCCGGCGCCTTCGAACTGCGTAAGCACCCGGTATACCGTCGCCAGGCCCACGTCTTCCCCGGCATCGAGCAGCGCTTTATAGACATCCTCCGCACTCACATGCTTCAGCGCCGACGCCTCGAGGATTTCCAGTATCCGGATGCGCGGCAGCGTTGCTTTCAGGCCCGCTTCTTTAAGAGACTTGCTGTCCATGGGAGATTTCCTGTCTTGATGTTGCAATATGTAACCTCTAAAAATGCCATCCTAGGCATTTTTAGAGACGGAAACGTAAAATGCGATTTTCCGTTTCCTCTCATTTTCAGTCACTTACGTGACTAAAAATGGCAGCATATCCCTATGCTGCACGGGCACCTCTAATTTTTAGAGGTGCCCTATCTATAAGGACTTCTGATAAGTCCGACAAAGTCAAGTATACTGCATACGGGCATAAAATTCGTAATTTATGGGTCGGGAGCCACTGCCGCATGAGATTTTTATTACTGACACTCGCTTTTTTCCTCACGGCCTGCACCCATGAGGGAACCTATAAACTGCCTGGCGTGTATCGAATCGACATCCAGCAAGGCACTATCATCGAAAACGAAATGCTGGCCCGGCTGAAGCCGGGCATGGACAAGAACCAGGTGCAGTTCATCATGGGGACGCCGCCGCTGGTCGACCCGTTTCATACCGACCGCTGGGATTATGTCTACACCTTTTCAAAAGGCGGCCGCCAGCGCAAGCAGCGCCATATCACCCTGCATTTCGAGGACGACAAGCTGGCCTATATCGACGGCGACGTGGTGCCGGGGCTGGAACGGCCGGAAGAGTTGACGAACAAACCCACCAGGATCGTTGACGTGCCGTTAAGAAAGTACAAGCGACGCGGCTTTTTCGGCAAACTGATTGACAAACTGCCGTTTACCGGTGACGGCGCCGCTGAGGAACCGCCGGAGCAGGAACGAAAGCAGGATACTGCCGAACCCGATACCCAGGTCGATGAAGGCTTGTAAGGCCCTTGAATGATTCATCCGCAGATGACGCAGATGAACGCAGATAATAAATAACTTTTTAATAATCTGCGCTAATCTGCGTAATCTGCGGATAAATAATAATATTTCAGGCAGGGAAGTAGTATTTCCTGCCCGCGCCTGTTATTTCGTGGACCGGATGCCGGTAGAGGTTTTCCAGGTTGGTCCTGTTGATGACCGTCGCCACTTCGCCGCACAGCAGTTGTTCCTGTCCCGGCATCAGGATTGCGTGGCTGCAATAACGGCTTATCAGGTTGACGTCGTGCAACACCATCAACAAGGCCCCGTTCCTGTCCCGCACGCGTTGACTTATCAGGTCCAGGACCTGGATCTGGTGATGCAGATCGAGATGGTTGGTCGGCTCATCCAGCAGCCACAGGCCGGGGTCCTGCAACAGCAGGGTAGCGATAGCCAGGCGTCGCCGTTCCCCGCCTGACAGGGTATCCACCTGCCGGTCCTGCATCGGCGCCAGGTTCAGTTGCGCCAGGGCAGTATCTGCAAGGGTAATGTCCTCACGCTGCCCCCCCGGCCAGAATGACTGGTATGGAAACCTGCCGGTCAGCACGGTTTCCTTCACCGTGGCCGGGAAGGTATCCTGGCTGTCCTGAAACAGGACACCCACCTTCCGGGCCAGGTGTAGGCGCCGGTAATCCTGCAGGTCTGAATTGTCCAGCATGATCCTGCCGCTGACCGGCTTTCTCAACCCGGCCAGGGTATGCAGCAAGGTGGTTTTCCCGACCCCGTTGCCGCCCAGCATTCCCCAGTGCTCCCCTGCCCTGATTTCCAGGTCGAAATCCCGGCAGATGAGTTTCTGTCCGATACTTACGGTCAATGCCTCTGCGTTTACCGTCAACATTGCTCCGTTCCGGTTGTTTTCACGGTCTGTCTCTTCATGGCCTCTGCCTTGCTGCGGTGGATTGCAGCAGCAACAGGAAGACCGGCACGCCGATGAGCGCGGTGAGGACGCCGACGGGCAGTTGCCTGGGCGCCAGCAGGGTGCGCGCCAGCATATCGGCAAACACCAGCAGTATGCCGCCTGCCAGCACGGAAGCCGGCAGCAGCAGCCGATTGTCGTTCCCGATCAGCAACCTGACCGCATGGGGGATGATAAGGCCGATAAAACCTATGCTCCCGGCCTGGATGACTGCCGTTGCCGTCAGTATCGAGGCCAGGAAGTAAACCATAACACGCAGGCGGTTCACGGAGACGCCCAGCGCGGCGGCCTGAAGATCGCCGACCGCCAGCAGGTTCAAGGCCCGTGAGAAATACATCGCCAGGATTACCGCCAGGATCAATACCAGGTAATAGCTCCCGCCCGGCTGGCTGAAGCTCAGGTCGCCCATCAGCCAGAACAACATGTTATGCAACTTGGCGGCCGGGCTGACGGCCAGCAGAAAACTGATGACCGCGCCCCAGCCGGCGGCGATGACCACCCCGGTCAGGAGCACTTTCAACGGGTTCCAGCCGGCGCCGGAACCTGAGAATACGAACACCATGAACATGGTCAGCAACGCGCCGAAGCAGGCGCCCAGCGTCAGCCATATCCCTGCGAGGCCCAAACTGATGGCAAGCAGCGCGAACACGGAAGCGCCGCCGGACACGCCCAGGATATAAGGCTCCGCCAGCGGGTTGCGCAACAATACCTGCATCAGCGCGCCGGCCAGCGCCAGCATTCCGCCCACGACAAAACCGGAAATAACCCTGGGCAGACGCAGGTCAAGGACTATCTGCGAATTGATTCCAGGCGGCCGATCGATAAGGATGTCGATGACTTCCCGGATCGGCACCGGCACGGAGCCGCCGGCCAGTGATACCAGCCCGGTGACGGCGGCGGCGGCGATCAATACGCCAAACAGCAATACTATCCTGTAGCGGGGAGTGGAATGCAGGTTGACATTGAGCAAAGCCATCAGTCCGCCTTTTTGGCGCGCCGGCGGCGCGCTTCTTTGGGGTCTGCTTTCAACGGTTGATAAATCTCTATACGGTCGCCGGCGTGCACGGGGGCGTGCAATTCCCTCTTCCTGCCGAATATCCCTACCTTGTTGCTGCCAAGGTCGATTTCCGGATACATTTCCAGTATCCCTGATTGCTCGATAGCTTCCTTCAGGGTCGCGTTGGCCTGGACTTCCCGCCTGATTACCCGCGCCGACCCGGTCTTGCCATAAACTATCTCAACTTCTATCAGCGGCACGGGCAATGAGTATGAATCAGTGTCGCCCATATACCTGCCCCACCCTGTTTACCTGACCCTCGTCAGCCTGGAACTAGAAAATACCGAACAATGTATGCAGCATGATCAACAACACTCCCAGCGGCGCAATGAAACGCACGCCCAGTTTCCATGCCTTGTAACCATATCCGGTGAGATTCAACTCATCTGAGGTGGACGCCCTGGACATAAACCAGCCGGCAAATACGGCTATCAGCAAGCCGCCGAGAGGCAACATGATATTGACTGACAGGTATTCCACCAGGCCGAAGAAAGTCATCCCGAACAGCTTGACTTTGGACCAGAGATTCAGGGACAACAATGAACCTATGCCCAAAACCCAGGCCAGACCGCCTGTGTACGCCGCAGCGCGCACGCGGGTTAACCCTTTCCGCTCCACCAGCCAGGCAGTTGCCGGTTCCATGAGTGAAATGGCAGAGGTCCAGGCAGCAAACATCAATAACACGAAGAACAGCAGGCCGATAATATTCCCCATGGGCATCTTGCCGAAGGCAATCGGCAATACCTTGAAAATAAGGCCGGCCCCGGCTTCATGAGGTTGCAGTCCGTAACTGAACATGATGGGGAATATCGCTATACCGGCCAGCAATGCAACGCAGGTATCCAGCGCTGCTATGGTCAAGCTGGCGCGGGGAATGGAGATATGCTCAGGAAGATAAGCGCCGTAAGCCATGATGGCGCCCATGCCCAGGCTCAAGGTAAAAAATGCATGACCCAGGCCGGACAGGATGGTACCCGGGTTGATTTGACTGAAATCAGGCTTAAACAGGTAGGCAATGGCCTGGGACAAACCAGGCATCGTCAGGGAATAACAGACCAGGACCAATACCAGCGCAAACAATACCGGCATCAGGAAGCGTACTGCCTGTTCCAATCCGCCCTTTACGCCTCTGGCGATGACGACAATCGTCATGGCCATAAAGATTGTGTGCCAGGCCAGCAGCCGTAACGGATCTGACGTGAGCGCGGCAAACATGTTCTGAATCTGCGCAACACTGGAATGGCTGAAAACTCCGGAAAGTGCGCGAAATACATAAGACAGGGTCCAACCGGCGACTACGCTGTAGAAGGTAAGGATCAGAAATCCGGCAGCGACCCCGAATATGCCCACCAACTGCCAGTACCTGCTACACTGTTCTTCCTCGGCCAAGGACTTCATGCTGTTGATGGGACTCTGACGACCACGCCGGCCTATCATGGTTTCAGCCATCAGGACCGGCAAGCCTACGAGAGCGATACAAACCAGATAGACGAGTACAAACGCGCCTCCGCCATTTTCAGCGGTCTCATAAGGAAACCTCCAGATATTACCCAGTCCGACGGCAGAACCGGTAGCCGCAAGGATGAAGATCCATCTTGACGACCATTGACCATGTATGGAAGTGCGATTGGCAGCCATTTATTCTCTCTTGATTTTTTTTCGATTCTGCGGGATTTCACCCTGTTATACAAGCCGGCAAATATGGGGCACCCATGTAAATTACAGGACACCCAATAAAAATAAATTACAGGACACCCAATAAAAACAGGTGGGACAAAAATGGGACACCCATCGAATGATATACTTCGGGTGAGCACTTCCCGCAGGACTACCGGTGACGAAGAAGAAAGGCAAAACTCCGGAAAATACGATCGCCCGGAATAAAAAGGCGCGGTTTGAATATTCCATAGAAGACAAATTCGAGGCCGGCCTGGTCCTGGAGGGATGGGAGGTCAAAAGCCTGCGCGCCGGAAAAGTACAGATCAACGAGAGTTATATCCTGCTTAAAGACAGGGAGGCCTTCCTGTTCGGCGCCCTGATCACACCGTTGCCGACGGCCTCCACACATGTCAGGCCCGACCCGCAGAGGACCCGTAAATTACTGCTGAACCGGACCGAGATAAACCGCCTGACAAGCGCGGTTGAACGGCAGGGGTATACCGTGATACCGCTGACCATGTACTGGAAAAACAGCCGGGCCAAGCTGGCTATCGGTGTTGCCAAGGGGAAAAAAACCCATGACAAACGCCGTACTGAGCGTGACCGGGACTGGCAGCTGCAGAAGGAGCGTTTGCTGAAGGCCCGGTGATATTACTTTTTCCTGGCCCGCGGGTGTGTCTGATCGTACACGCTCGCCAGGTGCTGGAAATCCAGGCTGGTGTAAACTTGCGTGGTGCTGATATCCGCATGCCCCAGCAGTTCCTGTACCGCCCTGAGATCACCGCTGGATTCCAGCAGGTGGGTGGCGAATGAATGGCGCAGCATGTGCGGATGCACGTTGGTATCCAGGCCCTGTTTCAATGCCCAGTGACGCAAGCGTTGTTGCACGGAGCGGGCGCTGATGCGCCTGCCGCGGGTACTGACAAACAAGGCGGTCTCGTCCAGCGCCGCCAGTTGCGGCCTGACCTTCAGCCATGCGCCGACCGCATCCAGGGCATAATTTCCCACGGGCACCTTGCGCGTTTTGTTGCCTTTTCCGGTAACGGTTACCAGGCCGTCCCGGATATCTACGCTGTAAATATCCAGGCTGACACATTCCGCAAGCCGCAGCCCCGAAGAATACATCAATTCCAGTATGGCCCGGTCGCGCAGCGTGAGCGCCTTGTCACCCTTGATCTCGACCAGCCGGGACGTCTGGTCCACGTCCAGCGTTTTCGGCAGGCGTTTTTCGGTCTTCGGCGCCGAAATTCCTTCCGCAGGGTTTTTCGTTACCTCTCCCCCTGCCAGCAGGTACCTGTAAAACGCCCTGATGGAGGACAGGTTGCGCCGCAGACTCCTGCCGCCCGTTCCCTGCCTGTGTCTTTGCGTGATATACCCGCGTACCTGGCGGCCGTCCACGTCCTGCCATTTGCCGACTTCGAGTTGCCTGCAGTAATCCAGGAAAAACGCCAGGTCGCCGGCGTACGCCTTGCGCGTATGGACCGAGAGGTGTTGCAGGGTTCCCAGGAACGCATCGATTTTGGCTATTTCGGACTCTCTCACGAAAATAGCGTCAGGTAGCTATCCAGGGTTTCAGGATGAAGCTGAGCACTTCACCCAAATTCGCCAGCAGCTCTACGCCCATGCCTTTCTGGAAACGGTTCGGGTCCCGGCTGCCTATCGCCAGCACGCCGCCCCAATCGCCGCCGCGCAGCGGGACCAGCACCACGGATGCGATATCGGCGCCGCCGGGGCCGAATAAAAATGCCTGTTGTTCCAGGGCCGGCACGCCTACGACAGGCAGCCGCTTTTCAATCAACGAGTCGAAAAAGCCTGCTTCCCCCGCCTGTTTCCCGACAAACTCAGCCAGCGTAGGGCCTGCGTTTCCTGATGGATCGGCAAACAGTCTTATGACCACCTGCTCCGCCCTGAAATTACGTTTCAGGTTTTCATAAAGCGTTTTGAATATCTCTTCAGGATCGTCCGCATCGATGAGGGTCAGCACAAGGTGGTGCATCCGGTGCGCCAGATCCTCATTGAACTTGGCAATCTCAATCAATTCATGCAAACGTTTGCGGGCCTGTTCGTTCTGCTCGCGCAGCACCTTGACCTGTTTTTCCACCAGGGAAACGGCCGCTCCGGTGCCGTGAGGTATGGCCATATCGGCCAGGAGCTCCTGCCGCGTGAGAAAGAAATCCGGGTTGTTCCTGATGTAAATCTCAACCTCTTCGGCGCTGATCGAAGAGTTATCCGATATTTTTTCTGTCACTTTCATAGGTTTATGTTTCCCTCGTATACGGTTGTACCCGGTCCTGTCATCCAGACCGGTTCATCGTTACCATCCCATGACACCTTTAAACAACCTCCGGGCAGTGATACCTCAACATCGCTGCCAAGATTATACACATTAATTCCCGCGATCACGGCGGCGCAGGCCCCGGTGCCGCAGGCGAGCGTCTCTCCGGCCCCGCGTTCGTATACCCGGAGCCTGATATGCGAACCATCCAGGATCTGCATGAATCCCACGTTTACACTGTCGGGAAACAAGTCAGAACTTTGAAGCCGGGGGCCGATTACGGTTACGGGGGCGCGGTCCACGTCATCGACTGCTATGACGGCATGGGGGTTGCCCAGGGACAGGGCTGCGAACTCAATGTCGGTCCCGTCCGCTTCGGCAGTGTAGAGATGTCTTTGCCCGGTTACGGCAAGCGGTATGCGCTCGGGCCTGAAATCGGGGCGGCCCATGTTTACCCTGACGAGATCACCCTCAAAACCAAGCCTTACCGGTCCGGCTACGGACTCGATGACCAGTTCATCCTTGGGGGTGATGCCGTTGTTGCGCAGGTACATGGCGACACACCGTACACCGTTGCCGCAATGTTCCGCCTCACTGCCGTCGGAATTATAAATACTGTAGAGAAAATCCGCCTCGCCGTTGCGGCGCGGGCGGATGACCAGGACCTGGTCGCAGCCGATACCGAAGCGGCGGTGGGCAATCCTCTTTACCTGTTCCCGGTCCAGTTCAACGGCCTGTTCCAGGGCGTTGACGACTACAAAGTCATTGCCCAGGCCGTGCATTTTTGTGAACTCAAGCAACATGAGTACCCGGCTCAGCCCTCCGGCATGCCGGCCTGCCCGGGGGCTATGTGAATTGTCGAAGTCGGGAACGCGCTCTCGGCGCCGTGGCGCTCGATAATCTCCAGGATCTTCAGCATCACGTCTTCCTTGATCTCATGGAACCTGATCCACTGGGTGGTCCGGGTAAACGTATACACGAAAAAATCCAGCGACGAGGGGGCGAACTTGACGAAATTGACTATCATGGTCTGCTTCGTATCAATCTCGGGATGCTCGCGCAGCATCTGCTTCACGTCATGGGTGATTGCGGCCATCTTGCCGGCGTCTTCATAACGAATGCCGATGGTTTCATAGATGCGCCGGTTGGTCATCCGTTGCGGGTTCTCCACGGCGATAGTGGCAAACACGGAGTTGGGAACGTATAACGGCCTTTTATCGAAGGTGCGTATCCGCGTCAGTCTCCAGCCGATGTTCTCCACGGTGCCTTCTATCTCCTTGTCGGGGGAACGGATCCAGTCGCCTACTTCGAAGGGCCGGTCCAGGTAGATCATCAGGCCGCCGAAAAAGTTGGCCAGTAAATCCCTGGCTGCGAACCCGACCACGATACCGCCTACGCCGCCGAAGGCCAGTACCCCGGCCACGCTGAAACCCAGGGTCTGCAACAGGATCAGGAATGCAATGACAAAAATTACTATGCGCACTAACTTGGCGACGGCATCGGCCGTAGTGCGGTCAATCGGCGCGCCGGCATCCTCTCGTGACTTGAGATAGTGTATTTCGGCACGGTTGACGAATCTGACCAGGAACCAGGCAATGACCGCGATGACACCGACTTCGCGGATCGGGTTCACGATCTCGAAAATAGCTGCGTCCAACTCGTGTTTGACGATGTCGGCAGCCAGGGTAATGCCGATAAGCCATATCAGTGCGGTCAACGGCTTGCCGACGGCTTCGAACAATGCAGTGTCCCAGGGAATCCTGGTCTTGCGGACACGGACCAGCAATCTTGTCATCGCTCTTTTCTGCAGCCAGTTCATGAACAAGGCTAACAGGAGGATGATCAAGACCTGTACTATCCATGCCTCATGCATGAGATAGTTCCAGACAACGCTTATGTATTGAGTTAATTCCACTTCCGCCTCGTTGTTTCAGTCATCAGAACACCCGGGTTATTTCAAAGCCGCGCCGTTCAAGCAAAGCCAGGATGCCTTCTTCACCGGGCAGGTGCAACGCGCCCACGGCGATAAATGCACTGCCTGCCTCCAACGCCGCCTGCATTCTTTCGGTCATCAGGCGGTTTCTCCTGGTGAGCAGCCTGTCCGTCAGCGTTTCGTACAATGTATTGTCATCGAACGAGTAACGCTGCCCGTAGGAAGACAATCCCGCGAGGTCCCCGTCTGCGTACAGCGAGATCATTTTCGCAAAATCCTCCTCCAGTATCCCGCGGTGGCAGACGGCGTCCGTCAACAATCGTACCTGATCGTCAAGGGAAAAACTATTGAACAGGCCGCCCTGTTCTACCACGGATTCAAGGCCCATGGTATCGAGTCCCGCTTCCAGCGCCAGGTGCAGCAGGCGCTGGTCCAGGATGACGCCCATGTCGGCGGGATAACTCATGGTCAGGTAGGCAGCCCAGGGTTTCATGGCAGCCAGGTCGGTCTCCGTGACGTGATAGGCGCCCAGTATCGCCAGCGTCTCGGCAAACAGGCCGGCAGGAATGACGTCCTGCAGCCGCGTGCCGTCGGTGAAGAACATCATTCCGCGCAGTGATTCGATGCCGTCCGGGTCAAATATCGCTTCCATGACGAAAATCTCGCTGCCGGCCAGGACGTCCCTGACCTTGTCCAGTTGCGCGCTGACGTGGCGCTCGGCAACGTGGATGGTGCCGAACAGGTAGCTCGGCGGGGCGTCTTGTTGAGTTACCTGCCATAACAGGCCCTGCCCGTACTCATCGGGGCCGGAATAGGGAGTTTCACTGATCTGTAGAGGGCGGCAGCCGGGATCTGCCGCCGGGACCACTCCGGTCCAGAACAGCAACAGGATGAATGCGAGCCTGTTAACCGGCGATGCCGTCATCATCGAGTTCCAGTTCCGGCGCCACGTCCAGCCCGGAAATCTCCCCGGCGATTCGCAAGCGCCTTTCGCTGCTGCATAAATCGGTAAAGGATATGCCGGGATCGGCGCCGTGCATGCGCATCAGCCTGAGCTGGGATGCGGGGTCCGGACTGATCTTCAACTCATCCAGGAGTTCACGGGCAGCCGCCTGGTTATTGCATACCAGGACCATGTCGCAACCGGCATCCAGCGCGCTGTATGCCCGTTCCGGGTAACTCCCCGCAAATTCCGCGCCCGCCATGCTGATATCGTCACTGAAGATGACTCCCTGGAAGTTCAACCGCCCCCGCAGTATCTGTTTCAACCACACACTGGAGAAACCGGCGGGTTTATCATCCACCCTGGAATAAATGACATGGGCCGGCATAACGGCCGCCAGACCCGCACCGATCAGGCGTTCAAACGGCACCAGGTCCGCCATCAATATGGCGCCGTAATCCCGTTCGTCCACCGGCACCTCGTGATGGGAATCGCCTTTCACGTTGCCGTGTCCCGGGAAGTGTTTGCCTACCGCCGTCATGCCGGCGCTGCGCATGCCTTTCACCAGGAATTGCCCCAGGCGCGCCACCACGTCCGGGGAATGATGGTAGGTGCGATCGCCCAGGAAGGAACTGACGCCGGTATCCAGGTCCAGCACCGGGGTAAAACTGATATCGACACCGGCAGCGAGCAGTTCGCCGGCCAGCAGCCAGCCGGTATCTTCCACCAGTTTCAAGGCCTTGCTTGCATCGTGCCCGTACAGGTCGCCGAAGCAGCGTCCGGGGGGCAGGCGGGTAAAGCCCTGGTGGAAACGCTGCACCCGCCCGCCTTCGTGATCCACGGCGATCAGCAGCGGAGGACTGCGCAGTTCGTGAATGCGGGACGTGAGCGAGATCAACGTCTCCGGGTCCCGGTAGTTGCGCGCAAACAGGATGACCCCGCCGACCAGCGGGTGCAGCAGCATCTCCCGCTCATCCGCCTGCAACTCGACGCCGCGCAGGTCCAGCATTATCGGTCCGAGGGACATGTCTGTGTTACCGTGGCTTCACATGAATTACCAAAGCAGGTCACGTATTATACAATGTTACCTCCATCGTATTTTACCAGGGTGATCGGAGACTGACGTTTTAATGCGGCATGTTTTTTTGTCGGGGTTATGTTGGTTCGACCCCATTCATCTGCAATCAAAGTGTTGTCTTTTTTTGTTGACGCCCGGCCCCCTCTCCTGTAGGGTTGAGACAAGGATTGACGACTTCACCCGTCAATCAGGTTTATATCAATATTTACCAGTCCACAGGGACAAGCAGGGAGGTTACAATGACCGAAACGAAACCAATCGGAGCGACGGCCGGCCATTACCAGGCGGTAGTGAAAGATACGCTGATATTTGACAGCCACGGGTATGTGAAACGAATGACCGACGGCGGGTTCAACGAGCAACAGGCGGAAACGCTGGCCGCGGAGCAGGGAGACCTGCTCAGCAACCTGGCGACCCGGCAGGATATCGAGACCGTCCGGCAGGATATTAAGGCCGTCAGGGACAACCTTGAGGAAATCAAGAAGAACATGGCCATCGAGGACGACCTGAAAAATATTCTGGATAACATTGCCACCAAGCAGGATGTAGAGGTCAGCGCGCAAACGCTCAAGGTTGAAATGATCAAGTGGATGACCTGGTATTTTCTCAGCGGTCTGGCGGTGATGGTCGCGGTGCTCAAGCTGACTTGAGCAGTACCGCACTCTACAAGGAATTTATTGAAGTCGGCACATCGGAGGAGAGTGCAACCAAAGCCCCGGAGGACGTCATTCAAGTGTCACAGCCACCGCAACTGGCGACAAAGGCCGACATTGCACTTTTGGAAAAGAAGATAACGGCAGCGGAATCCCGGCTTATCAAATGGATGGTTGGCTCATTGTTCGCTTTTGCCACCATCATCATCGCCGACATTGGCATACTTTTCCAAATCCTGCTGTCCCCCGGAGTTGCTCAGTAAGCTGCAAGAGCGAGGACGGATTTAGGGAGGACCGACCCCTTCCTCTACATACTAGAACTGTCAGTGCTGTGCGCGTGTTTACCCATATATTTTTGAAAGAAAAACGCATGTCTTTTTCTTTCAAAAGAATAGTAGTAGCCATGACTGTCTCGAATTTGCCTCTTGTCAGGAAGCGGCCTTATTGGTGCTGGTGGGACTAACAATTGATGTCATCAGAAAAAATAGTTGACAAAATGGTATTTATGTTCTAAATTACCATAATACATACAGAATGGAGATTAAATATGCTAAATCCATCAGTAGACCAAGCAGCGCCATATCACCGGCCCAGGCCCGGCACCAAGACCGGACGGGTCTGGGAAATTGCAGATGAGATTACACGCGAAAAGGATCGCCCTGCAAAGCGCCGTGAAGTCATAGAACGTTTCACGGCAGAAAATGGCAATGCAAATACTGCCAACACGCAGTACCAGTACTGGAGGGCCTGGCATAAACTGCAACCGGGTCCGTTGACTGTTTCGTCCACTAAACCTTGTGATGTCGAGCCTCAGTCGTTCAGGGTTGCGCCGGACGGCCGGTTTTCGATTCCTCTTGAGATGCGCGAAGCGATGCAACTGGAAGAAGACGGCCGCGTAACGGTCCGTGTTGAGGCAGGAGAACTCCGTGTGGTTTCTCCTGCCGTTGCAGTCGAACAGGTTCAGTCCCGCATGAGAAAATATAAGAAATCGGGAGTGAGCATTGTCGATCAATTCCTCAAGGACAGACGGACTATGTGGGGGGAGGAATGAGTATCGTCTTCGACAGCTCTGCCCTGCTGGCGATCACCTTTGAGGAAGAGGGAGCGGATATTGCGGCACAGGCATTGAATGACGGGATAATATCAGCGGTGAACGCCTCCGAAGTTATTACACGATATATTGACCTTGGTGCAAGCGAAGATGATGCCCGCGCATCCCTCCTGGCTTTCGGCCTTAATATCTATCCTTTTGACGAATCCCTCGCTATTACAGCGGGTTTGATGCGTACAACAACCCGGGATGCGGGGCTGTCGCTCGGCGACCGTGCCTGCCTGGCTCTGGCAATTCGAGAGCAGACCAGGGTCCTTACCGCAGACCGGGCATGGGCCACACTCGATATGGATATTGCGGTGGAATTGATCCGTTGAGTTGTATCAGACACATTCAAAACAGAAAAGGAGAATGCCATCATGGAAAACAACCTGCATCAAGCACCTGCCAAGCCTGAAGTAATCTGCAGTACTCTGCGGGCTGTACCGGAAGAGACTCACCCGTGGTTCCCCGACCTGGAAGCGCTTTTTAGCGATCCGCGCAGCAGGCTGATAGACAGTCTGGTGAAGAATGACCTGTATGTACTGCTGAAAAAGAAAGGGATAGAAGTGCAGTCGACATCGGTCAACGGACATGGCACGCATGAAGGCGAGCGTATTTGGTATGATGTTATGGCCGTTGGCAAAGAGGAAGTGATCCCGGTGGAAGTCAGGGTTTCGTTGCGGACAGAGGATGTCACGGATTTTTTGGAGAGGTTAGCCAAATTCAAAGACTGGATGAGGCACTGCAGGGGCTGGAGAATATTGGGCGCGGTAGCGTATTTGGAAGTTGAAGAATCAGCGGAGGTATATGCGGAGCGGCAGGGTCTGTTTGTCATCCGGGCTACCGGGAGCAGCGCCGGCATCATCAACCGGACAGATTTCCGACCCAAG
Source organism: Gammaproteobacteria bacterium (assembly GCA_022826885.1). Taxonomy (GTDB): domain Bacteria; phylum Pseudomonadota; class Gammaproteobacteria; order Eutrophobiales; family Eutrophobiaceae; genus JAAXHV01. The sequence goes on along the minus strand of JAJDUB010000002.1, from coordinate 73,358 downwards.
GTATTTAGCTGATTGACCACTCATCAGGGCAACCATAGGGTCCGATTAGTTTGGGAGGTCCGATCCCTTCCTCCGGAATGTTAATTATTTTTTTGAGAAAAATTTTGATAAACACAGAAAATCAGTGAGTTTTATTATGGGTTCTAAGTTGACATTTTGGGAGTGGATTATTAATACATCTGGTCATTCTGATCACTATGTCGTAACAAAAATCTTACATCATTTGACAATAGAAAATATTCCTAATGGCAGTAATCCACAAACCTATGAAGATGTGAAAGACGTTTTGATGCCATTAGGTTTTGACAGAGAAGAATTAAAGGAAGTACGGAACTTGTGGAGTGAGTTTTCAAAATAGCGGGATACTAGAACTGTCAGTGCTGTGCGCGTGTTTACTCATATACTTTTGAAAGAAAAACGCATGTCTTTTTCTTTCAAAAGTATAGTAGAAGCCATCACTGTCCCGAATTTGCCCCTGCCAGGGAGCGGTCTTGCTGGTGCTGGTGTGACTGACAATTGATATTGACAGGTTCACTGCCATATTTGATAATTTACACACAACTCACCCCTTGCCAGGTTATTCCCAATATTGGCTTGGGGCGGAAAAACCGCCACTGAGGCGGTTTTTTCATTTGCAATACAGGGAAAGTATTATGAAGCGGAGGAGAGTGCAACCAAAGCCTCGGAGGACGTCATTCAAGTGTCACAGCTACCGCAACTGGCGACAAAGGCTGATATTGCCGGCCTTGAAGCCCGGCTTATCAAATGGATGGTTGGCTCATTGTTCGTTTTTGCCACCATCATCATCGCCGGCATTGGCATACTTTTCCAAATCCTGCTGTCCCCCGGAGTTGCTCAGTAAGCCGCAAGGGCGAGGACGGATTTCAGGCATGCTTCCGCATGTTGCAAGCGGGGGTCTGTCTCGTGGGTCTGGCTAACCCTGTCCCCCTGAAATATCCTGAGGGTCAGAGTACGTTACTCTTCGTGTGCGTTGTGCGACCTGACCCCGTGGTTGTACTGCTCGACCGTGAGAGGGGATTTCGTGTAGGCTTCAACCACCGGGGTCCTCAAAACGCAGGCAAAAAAAAGCCGCCAAGGTTGCGCATTAACGGCAAGCTCAACACATTGAGAGTGATTGCTGTGTTTAGAGGCGTGACGGCTGTATTAAGTATATTCTAGCTTTAATGGATGGCAGCTTCAAGAGAATTTTTTTAGAAGAAAATAGTAATTTTCCTGAAAATATAATCGCAAATTACTTATGTAAGGTATTGAAGATAAAATAATTTCCAGGATATATGGCCGAGAGAGGGGCTGGGCGTTTACCAAAACTGATTTCAGGCTACCGGGAGCAGCGCCAGCCTCATCAACCGAACAGATTTCCGACCCAAGGTATTTTGCTGATTGACCACTCATTAGGGCAACCATAGGGTCCGATTAGTTAGGGAAGTCCGACCCCTTCCTCTCTCCATGCTAGAACTGTCAGTGCTGTGCGCGTGTTTACCCATATTCTTTTGAAAGAAAAACGCATATCTTTTTCTTTCAAACGAGGGTGAACAGGGACAGGTCGCACAATGCGCATACCTGCTAATAATTGTGCATTGTGCGACCTGACCCCGTGTTACACGCAGAATAAATGCAGAACAAATAGTGCATGATGCAGAATAAATGCAGAATAAATACAAGGATTCTATCGAGAAGGAACTGAACCATTCGGCATTTAGACAAACTGCTATTTGTATAGATAATTCTACACCCCCGATGAAGCAGTCATCGCGCCTTCGATCCATGGTAATTTAACATAGGTGAATGCACGTTACGAGAGAATTTGCGATAAACTTACGAATAATGCTATAATTCTGCAATCTAAATGACTTGATAGGAATAAACCAATGCTGTTACGCTTTGCTGTAGCAAATCACCTTTCCATTCGCGAGAAGCAGGAATTGTCCTTCGCCGCATCTTCGTTGAGAGATCGAAGCGATGGGCTGATTGACTGCAAAGCGGTGCCGAGCGGGTCAGTTTTACCCGCGATAGTGATCTATGGCGCCAATGCATCAGGCAAATCCAATGTCGTGAATGCAATAGCCGCCATGCAGGGAATGGTATTGTGGTCGCATACCCAGGGTGAACCCGGTGGTGGCGTACCACGCGATGCATTTAAGCTTGACTCAACTTGTTCGCAAACCCCGTCCAGGTTCGAAATCGACTTCGTTATTGATGACGTAAGATACCATTATGGATTTGAAACGACAGATGACGTTTTTGTCTCGGAGTGGCTGTACGCTTTTCCCGGATCACATCGCAGAAGGATGTTCGAGCGCGACAATGGCGAATTTAATTTTGGACGCTGGTTGAAGGGACGGAACAACAACATTGCCGAATTGACCAGACCCAATAGCCTGTTTTTGTCAGCGGCTGCACAGAACAGCCATGAGCAGCTATCAAAAATATACGAGTATTTCAGGTCAATTGATTTTGCCAGTTCGATTTCAGTACCGAGTACAACGGCTTCAGCACTATATACAGGAAATGATCCGGATCAACGAGTAATCGAATTCTTAACATCTATCAATACTGGAGTTATTGGTTACCAAAAAAGGGAGACTGATATTTCGGATAAAGATCGAGCAATGCGTCGAGACATAGTTGCTATAGTTGAAAAGTTATCAGGTGGTACCATAAAAATTGAACCCGACAAGTATGATAAGCATGTTGCTATTGAACTGGCTCATCGTGGCCGGCAGGGAGAGTCGGTTTATCTTGACCTGGATTCGGAAAGCGCCGGAACACGGCGGTTATTGATAGTGCTCAGCCTGGCATACCAGGCATTGGATGAGGGTACTCTGCTATGCATAGACGAAGTGGATGCCAGCCTGCACACCTATGCCAGTGAGGCGATACTGAAGTTATTCTGCCGGCCGGAGATAAACCGAAACGGCGCACAGCTTATTGCGACAACTCACAATACCAACCTGATGAAGTCGTCCGTACTGAGACGCGATCAACTCTGGTTTACTGAAAAGACCCCGGAGGGAGCTACGGAACTCTATCCGCTGACGGATATTCGAACGCGCAAGGGCGACAATATTGAATTAGGCTATTTGCAAGGCCGGTATGGAGCACTGCCAAACGATGACATAACATTGCCACTTCATGAGTCGAATTGAATGGCTCGCCGCAAGATATCGTCAATCCGACGCGGGTTATGTTGGTCCGCCCCCATCCAACGACCCCGTGTTCCCTCGTAGAGTTCCCTACTGCTTGTACGGCTCCTGCAGGCGACCTATAATACCAATAATTCGATCAGTCAATGTGATAGAGGTATCAAGATGGGTAACAAGGCTCAGCATGTAGTTCCAAATGGCGCTAAGTGGAGTGTCCGAAAAGCAGGGTCGAGTCGCGCCACCGGCACGTTTGACACTGAGGGTGAAGCCATTAAAGAAGGTCGAAAAATCGCGAGAAATCAAGGAACGGAATTATTCATACATGGCCGTGACGGGAGAATTCGCGAACGTGATTCCTATGGAAACGACCTAGAGCATCGTAAAGGTTAAGCTTTGTCCGATATAGATTTCGAAAAGAATGTTTTCATTAACTGCCCAATTGATGATGACTTTGCGCCATTACTAGAAGTTATCATTTTCTGTATTGTCTACGCGGGGCTCAAGCCAAGATTTTCGACTGAGAGTCTCGAAAGCGGGGAAAATCGCCTAGACAAGATTATTGGATTAATATCCTCTTGTGCATACTCGGTTCATGACCTGAGCAGATGCAAGGCCGAGAAAGAAGGCGAAATATTCCGGATGAACATGCCGTTTGAATTCGGGATAGATATGGGATTCCGTCGATCATCGGATAAACGCACTGACGGAAAAAAATTCATTATCTTCGAAAAAGACCAATACGATCTGAAAAGGGCACTCTCGGATTTAGCAGGAGCCGATGTCGAATTCCATAAGGATGATCCTCAGCTTGTAATCGAAAAACTCAGGAATTTTCTTAGTGTAGAAGCGGGTTGTGAGCTTCCTGGCAAGGCGAAACTGGAAACTGATTATTATACGTTCCTGGGATGGATGACTGAGAAAAAAATCTCAGAAGGGCATACGGAAACAGAAACGTTTGACCTACCGACCCAAGAACGATTGAGCGAGATGTTCAAGTGGGTGCAAAGTGGATGTCCGCCTGAATTTTGAAGGTGGTTAAATGAATAACATCCTTGAAATATTGAGGCAGTTTGACGCAATTCGTGATGGCGATTTGGGTAGTGATTTCGTCGTTCAAAAAACGTTACCTGCCATTTCTCCAAGCTACTCGGATGAATCGATATTTGATGTTCTTTCAAAAGAACTCATTATCGGATTAGAGCGAAGGGAAATAACCAAGTTTTATCAGCATCAAGCTGAAGCAATTCGAGCAGCCCTTGAAGGCGACAATGTTGTATTGCAGGCACCAACTGCCAGTGGCAAAACACTCTCTTTTCAAGTGCCCATGCTCCAATCGCTTATTGAGAAACCTCATACCTACGGATTGATGATATATCCGAATAAAGCATTGGCATTAGACCAGCGTGATCAATTGTCCAGACTCACAGATGTGCTTCCTGGGCGTGGCCGGAAGATTGAATCTTGGTGGTATGATGGAGATACTGATCGTGAACAACGCCCTATACTTCGAAAATCCCCACCTCGCATTCTGATCACTAATCCCGATATGCTACATAACAGCTTTCTTGGGCACTCGGACCAGTGGCAGAAGTTTTACCAGGGGCTTGAATGGGTTATTGTGGATGAGATCCATGAGTATCGAGGGTATTTCGGTTCCAACGTGGCAATGATTCTACGTCGTTTTGCGCATCATCTTGCCGAAAATAATATCCATCCACAGTTTTTTCTTTGTTCGGCAACGTGCGCCAATGCCAGAGAGCACGCAGAAAATCTGACCGGCCTGGAATTTCAGGAAGTGAATGCAAGCAACAGCATGCGGCCTCGTCGATATTTTACATTTGTACAACCTGATATTCGTGATTATCAATACTGGGAGATATTGCAACTTCGTACAGTCAAGGCAGGTCTTGCCTGTTTGATAAATGGGAAGTCCATTCTTGCGTTCTGTCCAACCCGGAAATTTGCTGAGGAATGTCATCATTCAGCTATGCGAGAAATAGAAAAACTAAAAGAAGATGGGAGTAATCTCGTTGACCCTGAAAAAATAAAAGTATTCAGAGCAGGTCTCAGCACAGAAGAACGACACAGTGTGCAAGAAGGACTCAAGAATGGCAATGTGCGTTTAGTATTTACTACTAATGCCCTTGAATTAGGTATTGATATTGGCGGACTTGACGGTGTAATTCTTGCGGGTTTTCCTGATAGTATGATGTCAGCATGGCAGAGGATAGGGCGTGCTGGCCGAAATTGGAACAGTGACGCATTCGTTCTATATTTCGCTCGAAACAATCCACTCGATCGCTTTTATGCTTTTAACCTTGAGACATTTTTAAACAAACCGTTTGATGATCTCGTTGTCAACCCGGGTAATGAAGACATAATTGAAAAACACCTTCCATCACTTTTATTCGAGACGTCCGCTGTTAAGGATGACAGCATCGAAATTCTTGGACCTGTTTTGTATGACTCTGTAGTAAAGAAAAAGGAATCAGGCGCCCAGCCGGTAAAATCCGGAAAATGGCGGCCTCATTCTGCTGTTAATATCCGAGGCGGTGTCAGTGGCAGTTTCATATTGAAAGAGGGTTCTCAAGAGATCGGGACATTATCGGGCCAACAACAGTTCCGCGAAGCGTATCAACGCGCTATATATATGCATGGTGGCCGAACCTATCGTGTCAAAGAGATTTCTTTAACCGGTAACGGTGGTGAGATTAATTTGGGATCGGCAGAACCATATTTAAGAACACACCCTGCTATCTTTACTACAGTTGCAGAGCAGGATATCTATGATGCGCGAAGGTGGATTTTAAATGGCGCTGTTGTTAGTGTTTTTTTTGGCAAGGTGCTGATTACTGAAGCACTGAATTCCATTGAAGAAGTTGACGAACGTACGGGTGAAGTACAAGACCGATGGAAACCTAGCACCAACTCGGCGAAGTTCGATAACGCACACGCGTTCTGGGTGCAGGATGAGACGCCTTCAAATATGGCAGCTATGGGTATAACTGCACTTCAGCAGTTGTTACGCGTTGGGGCTCTTTTTTCGATCCCGCTTGATGCCCATGACATATTTCCTCATGCAGTGGCAAAGGATCAGAAGGCATATATTGTTGAGAGCTATCCGGGTGGTATAGGTATTGCTCGCAAGGCATTCGAGCGATGGCGCAATATTCTGAATGTTGGGATTGATGTAGCTAAAAATTGCAAGTGTTCGAAAGGTTGTCCCAACTGCATCGTTCCGCCTCGTTCCAACGAAGAACTTGATAAAAATGCTGGAATTTCGTTAGCGAAAATGATCCTCAGCAAGACTGAGCAACCTCACGATTTTAAATTTGTTAATGGCTTATGGGAATCAACCTGATACACGAAAATCAGGGTCAGGGAAGGGTCGGACCTCTCTGACTATTTGTTTCTAATCTGTTTGTGTGCCGTATGTACCCGTTATTTCTCCTTAAACACCATTTTTTCCCGGCAAAGCAGAGATTGTAAGATTCCCATACCTGTTTGGCAGCGTTACTGCTGAACCGGTGCGGCCTGCTTGTGGAACTTATGATACTACCCCCTTAAAATCCTGTTTTGGTGTGAAAAACGCAGTCTAAGCGTAGTACAATGTCTGTTTATGGGATATTTTCTCCTAATTATCAGTAGGTTATGCCAGGTTAGTCTGGTCTGACCCCATACTGTACTGGTTGCCAATTTCTTAAATAGAATAAGTTTTTTCGGTCAGTTATAATTTTCCTTATGTGCAAATTTGGAATTATGATTAATGACTGTTACTTCATTGCCACAGCCGAGAGGACGGCAAAAAGAGGTTTTATACTTACCGGCTCAGGGACATACAGTTGTACTAGGTACCGCTGGAAGCGGTAAAACGGTCCTTGCTATTCTGCGGTCTCTTTATTTATCCGATCCCGCTACTACACATGGCGGGAACACATTGCTCTTGACTTTTAACCGATGTCTGATCACGTACATGAAACATCTAGCCACTGCAGTCAGACAACCAATCAATATAGAAAATTATCACCTCTTCGCACGAGGATATCTCGCATCAAGAAATCAGTTACCTAATAGTTGCATTTGTAGTCCTGACGAGCGTATAAAACTAATTCGGCTGACATTAAATGACGCGCGAAAAACAGGGGTACAAAACTCTATACTGAAGCGACCTGAAAGATTTTTCGATGAGGAATTTCAATGGATTCAACAACACGGCATATCCGATGAGCAAGACTATCTGACTGTGGAACGCATAGGCAGAGTGCACCGTATCGCTAAAGATACACGTTCAATAATATTCAAACTATATAAGAATTATCTAATTCGACGCGAGAAAGCAGGAAAGTTATACGATTGGAGCGATCTGGCAAGCGCGGTACGCAAAGAATTTGAAACTGATAAACAAGAGCGTCTTTACCGCCATATCATCATAGACGAAGGCCAGGATTTCTCTCCCGAGATGTTGCGGTCACTTGCGCTCGCGATTCCGGATGATGGAAGCATCACTTTTTTCGGTGATATTGCTCAACAAATATACGGCTATAGGACATCTTGGCGATCTGCCGGATTTATCGTGCCAAAAATTTGGCAATTCGAAGAGAACTATCGAAATACAAAGCAGATCGCCCAACTTGCGCTAGCACTCGCGGAGATGCCGAATTTCCCGGTAGATCCGGACCTTGTCGAACCAAAATCACCTGCTGCTGATGGGCCGCTTCCTGCACTTGAGAAACTTTCAATTGAATCTAAAGAACAGGAATTTGTTATATCTAATGCGAAGAAACTGGCAGAGACCGGAACAGCCGCCATACTATTAAGGACGCGAGATCAAGAGAACATGCTTAGACGATATCTACCGCGCTCAGCGAAGAGGTTACATCGTGATCTCGATAAGTGGCCAACTGGTCCAGGACTTTTCTATGGAACATATCACGCAGCGAAAGGTTTGGAATTCGATACAGTGTTCTTGCCCTTTCTGTCTGATAAAAATTGGCCTTATCAACCTGATGTTGATCTCCTAGGAGAACAGGAGGTGGCGGCGCGGGACTCCCGTCTTCTGTATGTAGGTATAACACGGGCCAGATCGACACTAGTGCTTACATATTCGGGAAATTTGACTTCACTCTTACCAAAAAACAAAAGTCTGTATAAGCAATGACCAACAAAATAGATTCAATACGGACTGAGGTGAATAGACGGGAAATCACACGTCTTTGCCATTTCACCCCTTCACGAAATCTTGCACATATTGCGACAGATTCCAAAGGCATTCTCGCTTCCATACACCTAGAGCGGAACGAGAAAGCCGTTTTCAATCCCACAGACATAAAACGTCTTGACGGCTATCCTGACCATGTGTGTTGCTCAGTCCAATATCCGAATGCTTGGTACTTCAGAAAAGCGCGAGGTCAGGAGCCACTTTTTTTAGACTGGGTGGTACTGTTAATAAATCCGCGCTATTTGTGGCGTACAGGAACGAAATTCTGCCACCGTAATGCTGCTTCCGAATACGGCCAATTAGTCAAAGAAGGCCTCCAAGGGTTTAATGCATTGTTCGCCGAGACTGTTGAAGGTTCTCACACATTTACACGTGGTTCACGTCATCCGGCTTTTCTGCCCACTGACCAACAAGCAGAGGTACTAGTTCCAGATCTCATACAACAAGAGGATGTGATCGGCATTGCCGTTCAGGATGATGATCAGGCCAAACGGGAAGGGTTACGTCTTAAACTTCTTGGCTGGAATTACCCTCCAATTTATATCATTTCTGAATTCTTTAATCCACACGAGCTTAGTCAGTGTTTGCGTAACGGAATAATTCCGAATGAACGCAAGCATCAACACGGAGATTCCAATGACTGATAACAGTGACAATCAAGTGTATGAATCGACATTATCACGTTCTAAAGCTGAGGGAGCCTTTCTAGCGCTTGCTGCCGGTGATGCGCTAGGCTGGCCTCAGGAGATACCGAGTAAAGTTAAAATAAAACCTGTGCGCAAGGTTGCACATATAGACTTCTGGGAATGGACGCGACGCGGTGGAACCCGCTATCAAGCCTACGAAGAAGTCATTCATGCTGGGGATTACAGTGATGACACCCAACTCACACTAGCGGTCGCACGTAGTAGGATAAATCATGGGACGGCATGGTGGAGCGCTTTTACAAAAATGGAACTTCCGCTTTGGATATTATATGAACGTGGAGGCGGTGGTGCCACCAAGCGCGCAGCCAAAGCGTGGAGCGATGGTTCAGCGCCTTGGAAATCAAAATCGCGGGCTGATGTTCGTCGATACTTCGACGCTGGCGGTAACGGGGTCACAATGCGTATTTTGCCACATGCTCTGTTTCTTGCTGGATTTGAGAACCCTGAGACTCTGATGCATGATGTGGTTCTTGACGGTATGGCCACACACGGTCATCCTCGCGCTCTTGTTGGGGCGAAGGCTTATGCCTATGCTGCATGGTCGCTGGTGCGCAAGGACACTACACTGAGGTTCGGTGAATTGCTGGATGCTCTTATAGATGAGAGAAGCAGGTGGAGCAAATTCCCAGACCTGGAACAGAATGAGAATATCTGGTTTGATGCAGCAAAGAGTGTCAAGGAAGATTCATATCAAGCAGTCTGGAAAAAAACGAATGATGAAATGTTCACATTGCTTGATAAAGCTAGAGAAGGATTAAAGGCTGGAGCACTAGCGAATGATCACGAGGTATTGAAAGAACTCGGATGCTTTGGTCGCAGCAAAGGAGCAGGAACCAGCAGTGCTGCAGCAGCAATATATCTGGTTGCGCGCCACGCGGCACAGCCGGTACAGGGAATACTAAGAGCCGCTTTCGAGAAAGGAGCGGATACAGACACCCTCGCAGCGATGACTGGTGGCCTGATGGGGTGTCTTTCTGGTGTAGAATGGCTACCACAACCATGGCTTCAAGTTCAAGACGCTAAGTACATCAAGGAGATTGCAACCCGCGTTAGTCAAGGGCCTGACAAAGCTGATAAGAGCCCAATCCATCCACTGACATCCGTTTCGTCGATCTTCTCAGATCTTTCCGAAAATAGTAAAAAAGAAATTCTTTTGGGTGGTTCTATACCGGCCTTAATTACTACTTTGCCTGATCCGAAACCCGTCACAAAATCAACCACAGCACGAGCATGGCGTCTTAAGATTTTTAATGGTCAGACTATTTATGTCACCAAAATTGGCCGTCAGACCTATGGTACATATAAGCCAACTGATGAGACAAAGTTGGCTGAACATTTAACCTCAGTCAGGGAACCTGCTGAAAGTGTTATAGGCCCTGTATCGTACGAGAAATATGCTTTATACCAAGAGTTTTGTCGACAATTACCTAATATTTTTGGAGTCCAGGAACTTAGACCTAAAGAGATTGAGGAAGCACTAGGGCTTGTACGCAATCAGGCAAAAAAGTGGCTGGAACAGGCTTTACAGGAAGGGCTGATTCAACAAACATCAAAAAAACCCATAAGGTTCGCCCTGGGAGACCGCCATCCTGAGTTTAGCATATGTTCTACTGAACAGAACGAGCCAAAATTATAATAATAAATTATGCCACCTACTAAATCCATTAACGCCTAGATTCACTCTCTGCGGCAGTTACCAAGTGAGCACTGATTTGCCTAATGCTTCCGACAACAAGACGTAAAAGGCGAAGATAGTCAAGCCGATGCCAACTCCTTTCAGGAAGTCCGAGTTCAACCATTGCAGTCGCCACCTTACCTATATTGGGGGAGTGAGCAAGTCCGCCGTGTGTTCTCAGGTCATAGAGGAAAGCCAGTGGCGCAAACACGTCTCTGGTTTTCTTGAATGCTTCCTTGAGTTCAGCCTGCAGTTCAGGATCAACTGTGCTGATGGTCTGACTTTCAGCCTGCTTGACCAATTCGGGAATCTCTGCGCTGTCTGGCTGAAATTCCTCTGTCATCACAGCAATAAGCATAACTCGCTCAACCAGTTTCCGGGAGCCCAGAGATTCTTGCTGATCATTTTGATGAAGGTTTTTACCCCAAGTCTGGAGTAATTTTCGTAGCGACTTTGGTACCAACCCGTCGATAACCAGTGTCGACATCAATGTCGCTCTCTTCAAGAGTTCGTCGTCATCGGAGACCGTAGGGTAGACCCACTTGAGTTGACGGCCAGCCAGACTTTCAAGAGAACCGTCCCAAAGGGGGGTCGATATTTCGACTCCCATCACATCAGCGAACTCAGCGAACGAGGCATTCATCGCATTAAGTTGCTCAACCAGGGAATTCACTGCTTCGGGTATTGATTGTTCTTCGCGGAGTAATTTTAAGGTCTCCGGACTTGGGGGCTCTATGGCCTGCTGCTTCCAGTGAGGCCACTCGTCAAAAGGGACCCCTTCTGCAAAATCACCGATAGCAGTCGAGAGCAATTCGTTGCCAAGCCTGGACGTACTACGGACAAGTCCCCAGTAGTCTCGACAGGATACTGAGCCATCGTCCCGAACACAAAATCCGGAAGCCCCTTCATACTTCGATAGCACTTCCTGTTTGAAGTAGATGCGATCCATGAAGTCACAGGATATACCTTTGAACTCTCGTCCTTCAACCCACTGGAAGTTTTTCCAACGGGCCGGAGCAACCGGGCCACTTCGTGTAGGCAGAGTAAATTCATAGGGATCGAAAGGCGGTTCGTCAGCCCATGGGTTATCCACGTTGATTTGGGTAGGCTTGATCTCAAACCATAAGTGCAATCTTCTCTGTAGTAGAGACCTTCCCAATCCGTCGCGATTGAGCCCCCAGTTTTGGAATATAGCTTTAGTTCCCTCAGCTGGAGAACCTTGCACCAAGTCCTTGTCCTCCTGTACAAATGCCTTGATAGTTTCCGGAGAGGGATCAAATAGATGTAGATGGCGATAATGACCAACGACCAAGGACAATTGGCGCTCACGTAGATATTTTACTAAGTAGCCAGTTTGTACCTCAACAATCTGCAGATTGTCGTTATCAATTGTGCGACGCCTCAGAACCTCGGACCCACGTTTTGGGTCCCACCAGATCCCGCACCCACTCGTTTTCTCCTCCAGTTCAAAGAACAAATCAAAGTCAGGATTAATAAATAACTCATATTTGGAATTCAAACGACGCACGAATACAAGCGGTTCACATGATACCGAACTTAAATCGAATTGATGAAAAGGGGCATACGAATACTCTTTCTGTCCCCCCTCAGATCGTATTGAGCCCCCAGGGGTTCCAAGGTCACGGAGCACATTGCCAACAGACCCGAGTTTGTCATAGACCTCAGAAAAGTCCCCGGGAGAAAGCATGATACTTTGCCGGCTAATTACACTTTCAACGCCTCGATCATTGCATTGAGAACGGAGCGTCCAAGCCCCTACTCTGAACCACGGGCTACTGAGGCGATTGACAAAGAGATCTTCGTGAAAATCTAAATCAGGAATATTGAACAGGTGGTCTGGCAGATCATGTTTGTGGAATATTTCTGTCATGTAATTAACCTCCAGCTTACCTTCGTCCTATGGGGTAGGAACATGCAAGGCTCTACAAATGCGTGTAAAGTGCGTTCTTTGTGGATGGTGGCAGGTCATTTCGGTATCCTCTCAAGTAATGAAGTCTGGCAAATCCGGGGCGGTTCAGTAAAACTTACTCCTTGCATTAGAAGTTATCCAGCATCGGCACTTGCCTAGATGTCAACAGTAAATTAAAACATCCACTTTTTAGGATTAATAATGTCCGCTTGGCAGATAAAGGAATTGCTGCCTCAATCATCATAAAACAATATAGGGCCAGATTAGTTCAACCTGATATTGAGAATCCACATCATATATCGCCCCGACCACCAAGCCGCCCCCGAAAAACCTCATAACGCACCCCGGCTTTCCGGCAGGCAACCCTGATCCGGTACTCAAACCGCCCCTCCCGGCCATCCGTGTCATAAATCACCACCGCCGGCCGCTTGCCGGTCACGTGACTGAAAAACAGCGCCTGCTGTACGCTGTCCAGGCTGCTGCGCTTATCCAGGCCGCCTTCGTATACCGTCGTGCCGGTCTCACAATCCACTTCTACGTAACGGCGGCCGCCGGCAGAGGTGTACCCATGGCGGGTTGCCGTCTCCCCGTTGATCCGGGTACAAAACCAGCGATTGTAATCATCCTCTGACGCCGTCGTGCGTGGCGCCGAGGGGCCTGTGTCTTTCACCGGCGCCGATGGGTTGCCCTGTGCAGGCTGGCCGGACCGTGTCCCCGCATGGCAATGCCGCGGCAGTTTGCCTGCGTGGCAGCCCTCGGAGTCCGTTCGCCCGGGATGTCCCTGGATTGGCAGCGTTATCAACGACAGCAGGCTGAGACCGAGCAGGTTCATCAGCAACCTTTTGGTACGGGTTGATGCCATCACAGGGACTTTTTCAACGGGGTATCGCAGTGTCAGGAATCACATTTCATGGTTGAAAACATAGCTGCCAGTTTACCATGAAATATTAGGAATATCAATTACATAACAGTATTTTCAGAGCTGTTTATAGGGTTGTGGAGTTTGGGGTAAAGTCGCACGTTGCACACGCAAAGACAGGTATCCCGATGTGAACTCCGCCGGTTTTTCGATCATTGCCCGCTAGGAGCAATTCCAGGACACCCACCAAAGTTATATGGGTGTCCTGTAAATACTTTGTCATCAATTCATCAAAATATGTCTGCGAGAGCGTAAGCCACTCTTTTATTCGGGGCGCAGACAAAGATGGCGTTACCTACACAACCGCCGGATGCAGGAATGGCGGGGATTACATGATTATGGAAGGCGGCAATCTGCCAGAGGGAAAAATACTGACTTGCGATGATGTCGTGTCGGTGGCGCTAATGACGGGCAACGATGCGAGCTGCTGAACGCCGCTATTCGGTCCGAAATCCCGGAAATGATGTATTGACGGGGCAGGGTGTATACGCGATTATGGGGGGCTTAAACGAACCGGGGCCAAGTCTTCACACCTAGCCCCTAAAACAACCCCCGTAAGGGGATATTTGTCAGCGCAGACAGCCGAAGTATAACCTCCCCGTCCCGCCTGTCAAGCGTCCTCTTGCGTTTTTTTGGAGACGATTATGTCTAAAGAACTGGAAGCGGCCCGCAGGGGCCAGGACTTTTACTACGGGCTGTGGTCGGGCCTGATCACGATTGCCGCCTTTTTCGCCGAATATACCAGGCATCAAAACAGCTTGGATGTTCCCGGCCCCGCAGCCACTGTACAACTCGATATCTTTGAGGGGGACTGACAGATGTGGGTAAAGTGTGAAGACAAAAAAACCAAGGCCGTTCAGTGGTGTGATTTTTGGGAATTGGACCTGGACAGCGTTGGGAATGTATTAGGGGTTTACATAGTTTGGGGTGATTCGGTAGTTCCGTACGTCATTTATGTGGGCAAGGGTGAAATCGCGGAGCGCATTGAAAAACACCGCCGTAAGAAAGATTTTATCAGGTGCAAAGATGACGGCGAGAAAATGTTTGTAACCTGGCAGGAATTTCCCGATAAAGAACTCAGGGGCCGTGAGAAGTATTTAGCCAATTTGCTCCAGCCTGAGATTGGAGAGCGCCACCCTGAGAAGGTGCGTTCTATTAAGACTGACCCGCCATCGCCATTGCGAAAACTCCGTCGCCTTAACTTCGGAGAAAGAAAATGATGCCAGACCGAATCGCCCGAATAGGGCAGTAGTTTCTAGAAGAGGCCATCCTAACCGTATTTACTGAGGAGAGGAAAAGAACGGGCCAGTTTCTTACGCATGGGGAAATCACTCGGTGAATCGGCCTGCCACAACCCGAGGATTTGGGATCGGGCAAAAACGGCATAGTGGTGGTTTTGAATAGAAAATTGATGCAGGAGGCCCAGATTTACTTTCAGCCGAACACCGTTGTGTGGGGATGGAGGCTGACAGATGACGAATATAACCGGAGGATAAAATAGGGAATTCCGATGCGCAAATTCAAACTGTATGACCGGCGAACCCGGACCGGGCGAAAAATAGGCCAGGCAGTAGACGCGGCGGCCCTTGTCCTGATCGTGGTCGTTGTCCTGGCTGTAGCGTTATCAGACTGACAATGTCGGGGGCGGGATATCGTATAAGGAATAATCGGTCGTAAAATCATAATGATAATACGACCGATAAGGCTTCTGTCAAGTAGTGTTTATAATTCCCAAAATTATAGTAACAACAACTCACCGAAAATCCGTCCAGAACCTGTACACGGGGAGTCCGGTGCACTCCGCCAACAGCGCAACATCATCCTGAAACTTCCCCTTAAGCACCTGCCGCGTCTCCGACGCCATCGCTTCTTTCCTCAAATTCCCCTCCATCACCCTCCGATATACCTGCTTCGACCGAGCATACAACGGCGTCGCCTTAACCACATTCTTGATCTTCCTGATAACCACCTCATCCGTCATCAGCCGATGCAAGACGCTATTTTGCGGATAACCTGAAACGTTTACATGCACATCATCCGGGCCTTCCTGAAAGGGTTCGAGGTTCAGAAAATCCAGCACCTTGCTCGTTGCCTGGCCCGTCACGATGTCCTCTTCAAACAGCAGCAGCAACACCCGTTCAAAGTTGTCGAGATATGCCTTGACCTGTTTAGCGTACAACCCGACGTCAATATAGCCCCACCCCCAGGCCCAATTTGCGGCACAGCGCTGTTTCTCCATATCGAGGGCATCTTCAAAACTCAATTTTTCCCGTCCATCTCGCACATGCATGAGATAGTTGGAATAGGCTCGGTCGATGGGGTTGCGCAAAACGATGATAATCGGGACCTGCGCACTGGTTTCATCAAGGATTTTGGGTACGGCATTCTGGTAATAGTAGAGATAGTCGGGTGAAATATCGCCGCAGAGCTGACCAGCCCCGGCCTTTTTAAATAAACCTTGATACTCCTCAAGAGAGCGGGTGAAATTATTTGCAGCTACCAGTCCGGGTCCGGCAAAGTCACCGCGCAGGCAGGAAAAATACCGACACTCCTTGCGTTGGGGAATATATATCCCGGGGTGTTTGCGCAGAGTCTCAAACAACGTTGTTGTCCCGGCTTTTGCGGCGCTAAAAGGCATCGCGGAGAAAACAGCAGGTAAGGCCGGGGGTGAGTTAATTGACCTGTTTGGCGAAGCCGTCCAAGGGCTGCTTGAGGACAATGCCGCTAGTGTGATAGAGATCTATAAGCAGGTAACCTCAATAAAAGTATAGTAACAACATCTCACCGAAAATCCCGCCAGAACTCGTACACCGGCAGTCCGGTGTACTCCGCCAGCAGGGCGACATCGTCCTGAAATTTCTCTTTGAGTATTTGCCGCGTCTGCGGCGCCATCTCCTCCTTTTTCAAATTGACTTCCAGTATTTTTCTATAGATTCGCCTTGAGCCGGCATAGAAAGGAGTCATCTTGAACACATCCTTGATTTTTCTGACGAGTATTTCATCACCCAGTATCCGTGTAGTCACTCGATGCAATAAACGACTTTTGGGATAGCCTGAAGTATTGGTTTGTATATTCTCCAGAACTTCCGAAACTGAATCGAGATTAAGGAAATCCAGGATCTTTTTCGTTGCCTGGCCGGTTACGATATCTTCCTCAAACAAAAGCACTAAAACCCGTTCAAATTTTTCGGTATATGCCTTTACCTGTTCCGCGTATAATCCACCTCTCACGTAGAACCACCCCCAGGCCCAGTTTTCAGTAAGGCGTTCTCCCTCCGCATTCAGGGCGTCATCAAAACTCAACTTCTCTCTGCCATCCCGTACATGGTAAAGATAACTCGAATATGCACGGTCAATGGGGTTGCGTAAAACGATAATAATCGGAATGTTTGTACCTTTTTCACTGAGAATTTTGGGGACGGCATTCTGGTAATAATAGAGATAATCAGGTGAAATATCTCCACAGAGTTGACCTGGTTTAGCCTGCTTGAACAGCTCTTGATACTCTTCCAAAGTGCGGGTTACGTTATTCGCATACTGGGGTCCGGGACCTGCGAATTCACCTTGCGTACAGGAAAAATACCGGCACTCCTTGCGCTGGGGGATATAAATTCCAGGGTGTTTGCTCAGCGACTCGAACAGCGTTGTTGTGCCTGCTTTTGCAGTGCCGACAACGAGAAAATCAACTGGATTAGTCTGGCTCAAATGGTATTCTCCATCAGAGGGTAAATCGAGAAGCATACGGTAATAAAATCGTCTTGACTTTTGAGTCGTGAAAATATTCACGCGCCTGTAGTTCCTCAAGCAGGTTGCTGTTTTCAAATGAGACGCCGGGATACCAGGTATGGTAAACGATCTGCGGGCCGAGTTCCGCCTCAAGGTAGTCTTTGACAAATTCGTACAGGCGCAGATCAAAAGAAACCGCACCGACGTTCTGCCCTTTCACTATACCGGCAATTTTTTCCGCCAGGTTGTTTCGCGACTTGTCATTTTTTTCCATAACAGCCAGGGTTTCCTCGGTAGGCAGGTAATAAGACAGGTGGAACCCGCTTTCAGACAATAGCGCGGGCGATGATGATTCATTTGCGGTCTCGACAATGACCCTGCTTTTCAGTCCGAATTTCTTATCGAGTTCCAGCAGCCGCTTGTTTATCCCCGGCACCGCGGCGTCAGTGACATCCTTGATATCCAGCCAGATTTTTTCAAAGTCCCCGGGGATCTTTTCCAGAAAACTTTCCAGGGTCATACCGGTCATCGCTCCTTCATGGTGCCCGACTTCAAAAAAGCCGCCTTCCGGACGGAACAGAACATCTGCCTCAAAGGAGCGGATTCCACGGTTGGTAATCTCCCGCATCTTCCCCAGGGTATTGACCCGGTGAGGATACAGTCGGCTGCCAAGATTGTTTTTCCTGATCAAATCGGCATTGATTTGCTGCCACATTTTCTCATTGTAACGGACCACCCCGGTTTCCGGAGCGGGGCCATCCGCGGCCGGCTGATAAATGAAAACCGCCAGTGCAGCTATACACAGGAAGTAAAGGAAAATATTCCTCCGGTTCAATTTATCGGAACGCCACATTGAAGATAGCTAAAGAGAGTCCTTATACAACCGTTTGCGGGACAGCAAATAACCGTGTTTCCAGAAATAATAGCCGAGTCCGCAAATATGTTTCCACACCAGGCCGGATCCAAGTGAACGGCTCATCCTGCGTTCTTCATGCACGACAACAGCGTCAGGGTTATACACCACCCGCCAACCGGCCTGATGCAGGCGCAGACACATATCTACGTCCTCCGGGCCGTAAAAAATGCGTTCGTCAAGCAGGCCCACTTCCTGCAAGGCGCTATGGCGTATCAGCTGGCAGGCGCCGATCACGTAATCCACCTCGCGGATTGTCCGGTGGTCCCAGTCCGCCATTTCCGTTTCACGCGTCACTTTCCGGGACAGAACTCCCGGCAAACGCCGCGCCACCTTGTCCGTCAGGGTCGGAAAGCGCCGGCATGATAACTGCAACTCTCCGTCAGCGCCGGTCAGTCTGGGACCGCATAGGCCCGTCTCTGGGTGCTCCTCCATGTAACGGGTGAGACAGTCCAGGGCTCCCGGTTGCACAACCGTGTCGTCATCCAGGATGAGTATGTATTTGCCTTGCGCAAGACGTATTCCCTGGTTGCGGGCCGGGGCAACACCCCGGTTTTCAGGATTGGATACCAGCCGCACACCAGGCTGGGCCTCCCTGACAATGGAACAGGTGCGATCACTTGAACCGTTGTCAATTACGATGATTTCGGAAGAATACGCCTTCAGCCCCTGGTCCAGCGAAGCCAGACATACTCCGATGTGCTGTTCGGAATTCCAGGTCAGGATGATGATTGATACGGTGACTTGCCGGTCCTGCTTGTCTGCTGTCCCCGGACTGGTTCTGTACAATTATCCCTCGCGCCGGTCTATGTCATAAGTAATGCCGGTACCGGATTATATCAAGCTGGGCGCGGGTTTTCTTACCGAATTGCAAGCCTGCCTGAATGTACACGCTGTCTCTTTGTGGGATGGGTGATAATCTGGACAGTATCTGGACATATATCTGGACAGTATCTGGACAATCCCGTATAATATGATGCTAGTACTCTTTCAACCTGATATTGACATGTTCAGAGCTACACAGCAACGCCAAGACAAGGCGCAGTCCGCAGGGAATGGCGAGTCCTTGCCAAGGGCTGCAACGCTGTATTGGCGTTGCTGTGTAGCTCCCTGCGGGCGGGCCGGGAAGCGGTCGCCCGCGGCGTTGCGCCGCTTGGCAAGGACTCGCCATTCCCTGCGCAGCGCGCCTTGCGCTCAACCGCTTCCCGACCCGCTGAACATGTCAATATCAGGTTGAAAGAGTACTAGGCACAGGACATGACAGACACCGTTAACAAAGACGTATCAGAACTCATCGTTGAGATCGTTGACTCTGCTGAGGATGGACTCAGCAGCGCCGAGGTCTATGCGCAATTAAAACAGATATATCCTGACAAGGCCCCCGTTTACAGAACGGTGGGGAGGAAATTGCTGGCACTGGTTGAAGAGGGAGAACTCGTTCGTTCAGGGAAGGCCAGGGCGGTAAGATACCGGCGCTCCGCCGAAACGCCTGTGCTCAATACCGTTAATGATGCCGAGCAGTCGCTCCCCATCTCTGATGAGAGCAAGGCGGTCCGGGACTATGTACGCCGTCCGCTTCAGGGGCGGGAACCTGTCGGTTACCAGCGCGCCTTCCTGGAAAGCTACATACCGAACCATACCTGTTACCTGCCGGACAGGGTCAGACAGGACCTGTACAGCATCGGCGAAATAAGGCCAACGGCCCTGCCGGCAGGCAGCACGTACCAGCCGGAAACGGTCAACCGGTTGCTGGTCGACCTGTCCTGGGCATCCAGCCGTCTGGAAGGCAATACCTACTCGCGAATTGACACCGAGAACCTGTTTGAGAAAGGGATTTATGCCGCGGGGAAAGACAGGGTTGAAGCTACGATGATCCTGAATCACAAACGCGCTATTGAGATGTTGCTGAATAATGCAGAGCACATAGACCACAACATGTACACGTTTATGGGTCTGCACGGGCTGCTGTCATCGAACCTGATGGGCGACCCGGCTGACTGCGGGCGACTGCGGAAGAAGATTGTCGAGATAGGCGGCTCTGTCTACTCCCCAGCGGGTGTCCCACAAGTGGTTGAAGAATGTTTCAGGATGTTCCTGGCGAAGGCCAGAGACATAGAAGACCCGTATGAGCAGTCGTTCTTCACCATGGTGCACCTCCCGTACCTGCAACCGTTCACCGACGTCAACAAGCGCACGGCAAGGCTGGGCGCAAACATCCCGCTGATCAGGAACAGGCTGTGTCCATTATCATTTATCGGCGTGTCCGAGCGTGACTATATTGAAGGGAACCTGGGCGTGTATGAACTGAACGAAACCAGCTTGTTACAGGACATGTACATGTGGGCGTATGAACGGTCCTGCCAGCGCTATAACGTGTTACAGGAAAAAGATCGCGCCGGCGACCCGGACCCATTCAGGCTCAGGTATGAGATAGCGCTCGCCGCAGTGGTTGGGCGTATCGTTAAAGAGCAGTTGGAGCCCACGCCTGAGTGCATCGCGGGGCTGGCGCAGGGACAGGTCCCGGCCAGCGACATCCACCAATTCGCTGACCTGGTCAACACCGAATTGCAGAATCTGCATATAGGACTCTTGCTACGAAACGGCATAAGTCTGGAAGAGTTCAACGCATGGGAGCAGCATAAAGCGGCGTCTTCGCCTGCTGGCACATCCACCAATTCGCCCTGACCGGCAATCGGCATTCAACGGGTTCGCGACACAAAGTCGGCAGGTCACCGAGTCTGGTCTATCTCAGCCCCGTTATCCGCCACGGAAGCATCCGGCCCATAAAAGACGCGCTTGATGGCAACCCAGACTGCAAGAACAAGCAGCTTGCAGTCCAGCCACGGACTCATGGTTTCAATGTAGAGGTTGTCGTATTTCAGCTTGTAACCCGGGTCTGTCCAGTAACTGCCGCGCACCTGGGCCAGTCCTGCGATGCCCGGCCTCACCCTGAGGCGCTCTGAAAAACCGGGCACTTCGCGGTTGTACTGTTCGGCCAGGGCCGGGCGTTCCGGGCGCGGTCCCACCAGGCTCATCTCGCCCCTCACGATATTGATGACCTGGGGCATTTCGTCAAGATGTAATTTACGCAATATTTTCCCGACCCGGGTCAGGCGGGGATCATCTTCCGCGGCAAGGACCTGTCCCGTCAGGCTCTCGGCGTCCTGTATCATCGTGCGGAACTTGAGGACATTGAAGCGCTCTCCCCCCCGGCCTACACGTTCCTGTGCATAGAAGACCGGCCCGCGGTCCTCCAGCCGGATGGCAAGCGGCACAAGGGTCCAGATGATCAGCCACAGGGGAAACAGCAGGATACAAGCGAAAAAAATAACGGCCAGGTCGAAGGCGCGTTTATATCCGTCACGCACGCCAATGCTGTCGTTCACACTATTTTACCGGATGAATACACGGACCTTCCGCACAACAGGGAATGATATGCAAAGTATGACTGTTCCGGTCTTGATGTCAACAATCCTCCTTCTCCCGCGCCAGCCATTTGCATCCCTTTCTCATATAACTCCCCGGCGCGCCCAGTACCTCAAAGGGAATATTGGTCAGCGCCCACTTGATGGAGGCAGGGCGGAGACAGGACGGCGCGTAATACAGCGCCGCGATCAGCGTTGCGAGCCAGACAAGCAGTTCGATAACCAGCGCCGGTCCTGCCGGCAACTCCATGGCCCTGACCTGTCCTGCCGTCAGCCACAGCGCGGCGGCGGTCCATGCGCCTGCCCATAACGCCGGCAGACAACAGCGCAGCAGGTGGCGCCAGCGCATACTCAGGAGTGAAACCGTCAACTGCGCCAATAACAGGTAAGCAAAGACCTGGGCGCCGACTATGACAATCACTACGGTCTCCAGGCCCCAGCGGCTCGCATACCAGGCGCCGCCGACAACTAGAACGGCGTGCAATCCCTGCCGCCATGCCTGGCGATAAACCGCTCCCAGCGCGCCGATGGCGGCGAAATTCAGGATATCGCACATCTGGAACAGGACGGCAAACGCCAGGATCTGCAATAGGACAACTACCGGAGTCCACTGTCCTCCCAGGATTACCGAGACAATCTCGGGAGCGCACACAAACAGCAGGGCGCTTACCGGCAATGCCACCAGGGACAATACCTCGAAGCCGTGCAGGTAAATGGTTGCCAGACGCTCCGTTCCCTGTTGCCGCTGCGCCATGGCCGGAAAAAGCACGTGGAACAAGCTCTGGCCGACATAGTTTCTCGGCAACAGGATCAGCTTGTCGGCGCGTGTAAAATAACCAAGCGATGCGGCACCCAGCCAGCGCCCGACGACAAAGTAGCCGCCCTGCCGGGCGATGAACTCGAATGATCGGGCCAGCGAAAATCCGGCCCCGCGGGACAGGAGATCCGTTGCCTCCTGGAGCGCCCAGCGAGGACGCAGGGGCATGTGTGTATAACGGATTACCATCACCGTATGGACCACTTTGTGCATGATCTCTCCCCAGACAAGAGACCATACACCGTAACCCTGGAGAGCCAGGGCGATTGCCGTAAAGCCGTAGCCTACGCAATAGGCCAGAGTGTCTGCCACCATCAATTCCCTGAAATGCAGGTCGCGGCGCAGCAAGTGGGTAGGGACACTCCCGATTCCATTAATGATGAATATCACCGATAACGCCTGGAGAACCTGTGATGCGGTGGGTTCACGAAAGAAATCGCCGATGAACGGGGCAAACAACCAGATCATCACCGCCATGGCAAAACCGATGAGCACTGACAGGGTAAAACCGACTTGAATGTGACCATCGGTCAATTCAGCCCGCTGGATGACTGCCGGCCCGACAAACGCCTGGCCGAACCTGTTTCCCAGCATGATAAAAATCCAGGCGATAGCGAGCAGCCCGAAATCAACCGGCGTGAGCAGCCGGGCGAGAATTACCAATACCAGCAATGACAGGAATGCCCTGATGAAAGTAGCCAGGTAGGACCACCCGATACCGCTGAGCGTGCGCTCGCTCAGGCTTGTCTCACGAATATCGTTGTTATTCACGTTGCTTTGTTCAGCCGCTCTATTTCCACAATTATAATGTTTTCATGGGCTGTCTGTGATACTCCGGGCACGATTGATATAATCAGTCAATGTCGCGCCGGCATAAAAAACACCTTGCCGATCCTGTATCGGCATCCATAGAGTCGCTCTCCCGCGAAGGCAGAGGCGTCGCCCGCATCGACGGCAAGACCGTTTTTATTGACGGCGCGCTGCCGAGTGAGCAGGTCCGGTTTCTGTATACCAGGAAGCGGGGGCAGTTCGATGAGGGGAGGACGGTTGAGGTCATGGAACCGTCCGCTTTGCGGGTCGAACCGCGCTGCCGGCACTATGGCCTGTGCGGCGGCTGCAGCCTGATGCACCTTGACGGCGAAGAGCAGATCCTGCACAAGCAATCGGTTTTGCTGGAACAGTTGCAGCACCTGGGTGGGATGGAGCCGGAGCGTATCCTCCCGCCCCTGTCAGCTTCCCGTTGGGGCTACCGGCGCAAGGCGAGACTGGGTGTGAAATACGTCGCCGGGAAGGAAAAAGTGCTGGTGGGTTTCAGGGAAAAACACAGCAGTTTCATTGCCGATATTGATTCCTGCGAGGTCCTGCATCCCATTCTCGGGGAGGCTATAGGAGAACTCAAGGATCTGGTTCGGGAACTGTCGGTATACCGGCAGATCCCCCAGTTGGAAGTAGCCGTCAGCGATACGGTTGCCGCCGTTGTCATCCGGCACCTGGCTCCCCTGACCGGTGATGACAGGCGTATCCTGTCCGACTTTGAAGCGCAGCGCCCGGTCAGGTTTTACCTGCAACCCGGCGGGCTGGACAGCGTACACAGCCTGTCCGGTGAGGACGGGCAGAGCTTGCATTACCGGCTGGACAACCACGACATCACCATGGAATTCTCGCCCATCGACTTCACCCAGGTGAATTTCGAGCTAAATGCCCTGCTGGTCGACCGGGTCATCGAATTACTGGAACTCAACGAAGCGGACACGGTCCTCGACCTGTTCTGCGGGCTGGGCAACTTTACCCTGCCCATAGCGAGATACGCAAAGCAGGCAACCGGGTTGGAAGGTTCGGAAGACCTGGTTTTACGCGCGCAGAAGAATGCGCGGGAAAACAGTCTCACCAATGTGAATTTCAACGCATGCGACCTGTCGGAACCGGACGCCGGTTCTCTTATATCGGGATATGCATACAACAAGGTGCTGCTCGACCCGCCGCGCAGCGGCGCCCGGGAGATTATCGAGCAATTGGTCCCGGAACGGGTGGAGAAGTTGGTTTACGTTTCCTGCAACCCCGCCACCCTGGCCCGGGACGCAGGCATCCTGGCCAACCAGGGAGGACTGAGCCTGAAAGCGGCCGGGGTGCTGGATATGTTCCCACATACGTCCCATGTTGAATCCATCGCCCTGTTTGAGTAATGTAAAACATTGATGAATACGACAGATTACAGGATCGACATTGATCTGACCCGGCAGGTTCTGCAATTGAACGGGGCTGGCGGGGTTGTTCGTGAATACCCCGTATCAACCGGTAAAAACGGCATCGGCGAACAGCTTGACAGCGGTTGCACCCCCCGTGGCAGGCACAGCATTGCAGAGATGATCGGCGCCGGCTGCGCTCCCGGTACGGTATTTGCCGGCAGGGTGCCCACCGGAGAGATTTATGAACCGGCACTGCGCCGGCAGTACCCCGGCCGCGACTGGATACTCACCCGGATTATCTGGCTGCAGGGAGAGGAACCGGGCTATAACCGTGGAGGACCTGTGGACACCTACAACCGTTACATCTACATACACGGCGCGCCCGATGACGTGCGGATGGGCGTTCCCGATTCAGCCGGATGCATACGCATGCGTAACAGCGACGTGATCGAGTTGTTTGAACTCGTCTCCGAAGGTTGCGAAGTAAACTTGTCCGAGTGAGTGAACACTCTTTCACAGGAATGGCACAGTGGGGCCCTGGGGACGGACTTAAGTCCGTCCCCGGAGGGACCGGGACCTTCGCAGGAATGGGTTATTTGATGAGACATCGTCATGGGCGATAAGACGGTCCTGCTGACCGGCGGCGCCGGTTATATCGGCAGCCATGTGGCCCCGGACCTGCTGCAGGAAGGCTACGAGGTCATCATTCTGGACGACCTGTCCAAAGGGTTTGCCGCGGCGGTCGCGGACTGCGAGCTGGTTGAATGCGACACGGGCAACAAGGACCTGCTGACCCTGCTGCTGGGGAAACGGCGGGTGGCGGCGGTCATGCATTTCGCCGGTTCCACGATTGTCCCGGAATCCGTGGAGAAACCACTGTGGTATTACGAGAACAATACTGCGAAATCCCGCGACCTGATTGAAGCCTGCGTGAAAACCGGCGTCAAACACTTCGTGTTTTCCTCCACGGCCGCAGTTTACGGTATTCCCGAATCCGGACAAGTCACCCTGCAAACCCCCACCGAACCCGTGAATCCTTATGGGATGTCCAAGCTCATGACTGAGATCATGCTCCGGGATGTGTCCGGGGTAGCGCCCCTGAATCATGCTGCCTTGCGCTATTTCAACGTGGCGGGCGCCGACCCGGAGGGCCGTATCGGGCAATCCACGCCCGATTGCACCCTGCTGATCAAGGTTGCCTGTGAAACGGCCCTGGGAAAGCGCGCAGAACTGTATATCTACGGTACGGACTACCCGACCCCGGACGGCACCGGCGTCAGGGACTACATCCACGTCAGCGACCTGGCCGCTGCGCACGTCCTGGCCCTGCGGCGCCTGGAAACCGGGAGCGACTCCATAACCGTGAATTGCGGCTATGGTCACGGTTACAGCGTCCGGGAAGTCGTGCGCGCCGTGGAACAGGTGCACGGCAGTCCCATAAACGTTGTTGAGACGGACCGGAGACCCGGCGACCCGCCGATGCTGGTCGCGGACGGCAGTTCAGCGAAGGAAATTCTGGGGTGGCAACCCCGTTACGATGACCTGGAGTTTATCGTCAGGACGGGTTACGACTGGGAGAAGAGTCCCCGGTATTGATACGTGAGTGGGTGAATGGGGACAGAATTAATTCTGTCCCCACCTTGCTACTCAGCGCTTTCCCAGGCTTCAAGAAACGCCGTCAAATGCGGTTTGTCTTCCCCTGCCAGCACCTGTTTCAGGCGCTCGCATGCCTGCCGGTAACCCTGCTCGGATTGGCGTCCGCTGATGAGCAGGTAGCGCAGGTAAACCAGGTAGGTGTTCAGCACGTCCGTTTCACAATAATTACGGATCGCCTCGATATCGCCGGCCAGGTAACGCTCCCAGACCTTGCCGCCCGACATGCCCATCTTGCCCGGAAAGCCCAGCATGGCGGCAATGTCGTCCAGGGGCGCGGCGGCGCGCATCTCGTAGCCGGCCAGCACATCCATCAGGTCCGTGTGGCGCTGGTGAAAGCGATTGATGTAATTGTTCCAGCGGAACCCCTGGTCATCGTCGCCCGTCTCCCAGTATCTCGGCGCCTGGATGCCGTGCAGCAGGGATCGGTAGTGCAATACCGGCAGGTCAAAGCCGCGCCCGTTCCAGGAAACCAGGGTCGGCGTGTATTTTTCGATACCGTCAAAGAAGCGCTGCACCAGCTCCGCCTCGGGGGATTCCGGCGCGCCCAGTGACCAGACACTGACGCTATCGCGGGCCGCCAGCACGACCGAGATCGCCGCCACCCGGTGCAGGTGCAGCCGCAGAAAGTCGGAGGCGTTATCCGTCTCCTGGCGGCGGATTTTGAACATGGCCTCGGCGGTGTCCTTGTCGGATAGACCTTCAAGTCCGTATAAACGCCGGCCGCTGTCAATATCCGGGATGGTTTCTATATCAAAGACAAGGATATTCATTGTGTTCAGTGAATCCGGGGATATGTGGGGTCAGAGTAAAAAGTCATTCAAGATACTTGCCCACGGCAAACATATTGGGTGACTTTTTACTCTGACCCCGGATATCAGGTATCAATCGGGGAAAACACTCGAGGAAAGGTAACGGTCGCCGCGGTCGCAGATGATAACCACGATTACGGCGTTTTCCAGTTCGCCGGATAATCGCAATGCGGCAGAGACTGCGCCGCCGGAGGATATGCCGGCAAATATGCCTTCATCATCCGCCAGGCGCCGGGTCATGTCTTCCGCCTCCGCCGGCGTCACATCGATAATCCGGTCCACGCGCTCCCTGCGGAAGATCCTGGGCAGGTATTCCTTCGGCCAGCGCCGGATGCCGGGGATGTTTTCATCGCCCGCCGGCTGTACCCCGACGATCTGCACCTGCTCATTTTGTTCCTTCAGATATTTCGAGACTCCCATGATAGTGCCGGTCGTTCCCATCGCGCTGACAAAATGAGTCACGCCGCCATCCGTGTCACGCCAGATTTCCGGACCCGTGCCTTCGTAGTGGGAAAGCGGATTATCCGGGTTGGCGAACTGGTCCAGTATCATTCCCTTGCCAGCTTTTTCCATTTCATCAGCCAGGTCGCGGGCGCCTTCCATGCCTTCCTCCTTCGTGACCAGCACCAGCTCCGCGCCGAACGCGCGCATGGTGCGGCGCCGTTCCACGCTCAGGTTGTCCGGCATGATCAGCATCATCTTGTAGCCGCGGATGGCGGCCACCATGGCCAGGGCAATGCCCGTGTTGCCGCTGGTTGCCTCGATCAGCACGTCTCCGGGCTTGATGTCCCCGCGCTCCTCAGCCCGCTGGATCATGCTCAGCGCGGGCCGGTCCTTGACCGACCCCGCTGGGTTATTGCCTTCCATCTTTGCCAGTATGGTATTGGAAGTCTCGCCGGGCAGGCGTTGCAGCCTTACCAGCGGGGTGTTGCCGACGCTGGAGTCAATGGTCGGATAACCGGCCGGGGTTATCGCAGACATTGCCTCACACCATCTCCCGGGCCATGATGATGGCATCTTCACGGCCGAACTTTGCGGGGTAATAATTGGCGCGCAAGCCTACTTCCACGAACCCGCGCTTTTCATAAAACCTGCGCGCGGCCTTGTTGGAGGGCCGCACCTCCAGAAACGTGGTGATTGCCTCCTGTTTTCGGGCATAGTCAAGCATGGTATTCAGCAATACGTCACCCAGTCCCGTCCTGTGATATCCGGGGTCAACACACAAATTCAGGAGATGCGCTTCGTCCACGCCCGTGGACATGATTGCATAGCCGGCAATCCCGCCATCCAGTTCCACGACCCGGCAACAGTAGTTTTCCCGCAGGCAGCCCCTGAAGATGTTCCTGTTCCAGGGAAACGCATACGCCGCGTGTTCAATCTGCAATACATCGCTTATATCCGTCTCCGCCATGGGGCGCAGGT
The DNA here is from genome assembly GCA_022826885.1 of Gammaproteobacteria bacterium. Taxonomy (GTDB): domain Bacteria; phylum Pseudomonadota; class Gammaproteobacteria; order Eutrophobiales; family Eutrophobiaceae; genus JAAXHV01. Next base: position 44,791 of record JAJDUB010000002.1, on the reverse strand, counting down.
TCAAATCGGGCTGTTTCAGAACCGCATTCATGTCTGCTCATTGTATAGAGTCATTGCCAGTTGCAAATCCTGCCAGGACTTCCTTTTCTCCCGCGGCGAACGTAACAGGTAGGCCGGATGATATGTTACCACGACCGGAATGGGGGGGTCACCGTAGTGGAACCGCTTGCCGCGCATCTTACCGATGGGAGTTTCCGTCTTCAGCAGGTTCTGGGCGGCAACCCGGCCCAGCGCCAGTATAAGCCTGGGTTTAACTGTGTTTATCTGTTGTTCCAGGTAATTTGAACAGGCCAGGACTTCCTCGGGCCTGGGATCGCGATTATTGGGCGGGCGGCACTTCAGGATGTTGGCAATGAATACCTGTTGCCGGTCCAGGCCCAGCGCCTTGAGCATGGAGTCCAGCAGTTTTCCCGCCCGGCCGACGAAAGGTTCGCCGCGCCGGTCCTCCTCGGCCCCCGGCGCCTCGCCGATCAGCATCCAGTCCGCGTTCACGTCGCCCACGCCGAAAACGGTTTGTGTCCTGCCCTCATGCAACGGGCACAAACGGCATTCGGATACTTCGCGTTGCAATGTTTCCCAGTCAGGCACCACCCCGTCCCCGGGCTGCGTGGCAATCCCTTCCGAGCTGACGGAAGCGGCCCGCTCAATCACGCCGGTAGCCAGTGTACTGCCGGGGGCGGATTTCAAATCCGAACTACGGTCGGGGACAGGTTTCAAACCTGTCCCCTTTTGACTCTCCCTCTCCCGAAGCTTGTATACCTCGATGCCGAGGGCGTTCAGATACTCATATTGTCCGGGCGCCAGCCTCATACCTGCGGATGTATCTTGCTGCTGATCGAATAGGCCCGGTTAATCGCATTGATATACGCTTTAGCCGACGCCGTAACGATATCGGTATCCGCGCCCCGGCCGTTTATCACATGCCCGTCCTTGTTCACGCGCACAGTCACCTCGCCCTGCGAGTCGGTTCCGCCGGTGATATTGTTGACCGAGAACAACTGCAAATCACAGCCGCTGGATACCAGGGTCTCTATGGCCTTGAAGACCGCATCGACGGGGCCGTCTCCCTCGGACCTGCCCGGCGTCTCCTCACCGTCAATGGACAGGGTCAGTTCAGCCATGGGCGTCTCGCCGGTTTCCATTACCACCCTCATTGAAACCAGCTTGATTTTTTCTTCCTGGCCCTGCATGTTATCCGTGACCAGGGCCTGGAGATCCTCATCATAAATCTCATGCTTCTTGTCCGCCAGTTCCTTGAACTGGGTGAACGCGCTGTTCAGTTCCTCTTCACTGGCGAATTCAAAACCGATTTCCTTCAGTCGTGTGCGGAACGCGTTACGGCCTGAATGTTTACCCAGCACCAGGCGGTTGGTTGACCAACCGACGTCCTGGGCGCGCATGATCTCGTAGGTTTCCCGACTCTTGATCACGCCATCCTGGTGTATGCCGGCCTCATGGGCAAAGGCGTTGGCGCCAACCACGGCCTTGTTTGGTTGAACCGGAAAACCCGTCACGTTCGATACCAGTTTTGAGCAGTTCACGATCTCGGTGGTATCCAGGTCGGTGGTGCAAGGGAAATAATCCTTGCGCGTCTGCACCGCCATGACTATCTCCTCCAGGGCGGCATTCCCGGCGCGCTCACCCAGGCCGTTGATGGTGCATTCCACCTGGCGGGCGCCGTTCATGACTGCGGCCAGGGAATTGGCCACGGCAAGACCCAGGTCGTTATGACAGTGCACCGAAAACACTGCCTTGTCGGAATTGGGAACCCGCTCAATGATATTGCCGATGGTTTCCCCGAACTGTGTGGGGATGCTGTAACCCACCGTATCCGGGATGTTGATCGTAGTGGCGCCCGCACTGATGACAGCCTCGATAATCCTGCACAGGAAATCGAGTTCCGAGCGGCCTGCGTCTTCCGGTGAGAATTCCACGTCATCCGTGTATTTTTTCGCTCTTTTTACCGCTTTCACCGCGGCCTCCACCACCTCATCCGGCTCCATCTTCAACTTGCGCTCCATGTGGATGGGCGACGTGGCGATAAACGTATGGATGCGGGCGGAACGCGCCGGTTTCAGCGCTTCTGCCGCTGCGTCTATGTCCGCATAGCCGGTGCGCGCAAGGCCGCAAACCGTGCTTTCCTTGATAATTTCCGCCACCGACCTGACCGCCTCGAAATCCCCGCCGCTGGCAATCGGGAAGCCCGCTTCAATCACGTCCACCCGCAATTTCTCCAGCGCCTTGGCGATGCGCATCTTCTCACCACGCGTCATGGACGCGCCGGGACTCTGCTCGCCGTCACGCATCGTGGTATCGAAGATAATCAATTTGTCTGTCATGGTCCTGCTCCTGAATCAGGATAAAATTTGCCTGTAAAAATGAGAAAAGTCGTGTTGTGTATAGAAGTATCTGCCCTAGCAGGGCAGGAGGAGCAGGCGCAGGGAAGCAACTGCCGGCAGGCTGGCTGAAACAGGAATTGGCAACCGATTTGAATACATACGTTCAATATAGTGATTACAGGAAAAAATGCAAGGGGAATGTTTCCACTGCGCAAATATTCGTTTGCCGGTCGTCCTGTCGAATGGTATTTTCTGTTTCACAAATAATCATAAGGGTGGACCAATGAGGCTATTTTCAACATTCGTGTGTTTTACTGCGCTTATTCTGAATCCGGCGGTGCGGGCTGAACAGGACGCAAACATACTGGCGGTGCATCCGAATGACAGGGACATGATTATAATCCCGCCGAATTTACCTCAGATACACGGCGTGAAAATCAGGCCCCAGGGGGTTGAGTTACTGCCTCAGGAATTTGCTCCCGGCGTATTCGGACTGATCTCGACACGAAAACCGGTGGATAATTCAGGCGTCATTATCGGCGAAGACAGTATTCTTGTTGTAGATGCCCACATCAACGAAGATATGGCCGGGAAAATACTGGCGAATGTGAAAACGCTCACCGGCCGCGATGCACCGGACTATCTTTTCAATACGAACTATCATGGGGATCACACCTTCGGCAATGGCTACTTCCCGGAGGAAACCCACATAATCGCGCACAGGATCACCAGGGACCTGATAGATTCGCGCTTTGATTTTGAGAAGAAATTCTTACTCGCCCTGGTGGATGATCCCGCCGTTTACGCCGCCGCGCCCAAGAGACTGCCCGACCAGGTATTTGATGAGTTCATGGAACTTGACCTGGGCGGCCGGGTCGTTCAATTCCACTATTTCGGATTGGGCTGCGGGCCCGGTGACAGCATCGTTTACGTGCCGAAAGAGAAGATCGCCTGGACCGGCAACCTCATTCTCGGCCCGACGGGCATCCCCTGGGTTATAGAAGGGCACGCGCAGGAGTACCTGCAGACCATGGCCGGGGTCATCGAGACGCTCGACATTGAAGTGATGATTCCCGGTCACGGCGGCGTACTGACCGGGAAAAACAGGATCAGGGCCCACATGCTCAAATTTCAAACCTACCTGGCCGAACTGATCTCGGAAACGGACCGGTTGAAGCAGAGCGGCGTTGCCTATGAAGATATCGTTGAGGCCTTTCCATTGCCGAAGAAGTATCTTCCCCCGGAAGAGCTGCAGAAAACTACTGGCGGTTACCCGGACGCCCTGCTGGAAGGCTGGCATGCCTGGAATGTGCTGAAAACTTACGTTGAGCCGTAGTCAGGCCAAATCGAATTCCACCACGGCGCCGCCGCTGCCGTACAGGGGACCGTAGGCGTGGACCGTAGCGCTGTTGAAACGACCGCCGATGGCGCCCAGGATGAAGGCGAAGTGCTTGAAGCCCATGTCCACGCGGGCCGCGCCGGCATATTCGGGGCAGGCGCTTGACAGCGCCGCCGTATCGCCCTGTTCCATCATGGACAGTATCTTTTTGTTCCAATCGTCTTCTGCAGTACTGGCGATTTTGTCTTCCGCAATGTCGATGACATGGCGGTAGATGGAGCCTGACAGGCCGCCTACGCCGATGACGGCCAGTTTGCGGCCCAGTTCGGACGCGGAGTCGGCGGCGACCCGGCCCAGGGATTCGGTCATCTGCCAGTCGTGGTAAACGTTATTGGAGGTGATGGCCAGGGGTATATTCCCGTCCGGGTTGAGAAAATTGGAGGCAACGATGGCGCCGGTGTCCACGGGGAAGTGGTCGTAGTCCACACCCTTGGCCTTGATGCCGGCCTCTGCTGTCTTCTTCAATGCCAGTTCGGCAAACTCAACGTCGATCTTCATATCGAAAGGCAGGTCGCCGTACTCATGCCAGTTCTCGTCCACATGCAGGCCCTGCAGGACGGCCCGGGTCTGCCAGAGCTGATCCAGCACCGCGATCCACTGGGTGGAATAAATGGCGATCAGGTCCGGTTCGGAGGCGGCCAGGGCCTTGCCGGCGGTTTCCATGGCAGCGGCAATTTCACCCCAGGGTGAATTGTCCCGCTGCACGTAGGGCAAGGGGGAGCCGGGTACCAGGAAGGCGGATACGACGCTCATTGAACCTTCACGCCGCTTTCGCCAGGCCGGCTTTTATCAGGTTCCATTCCATCACCGCGTTGCCGGTGCCGATCACCGTGCCGTAACCATACAGTTCTCCCGGCAGTTCGGGGTAATCCATGGCGGAGAACATCCAGGTAAACGCGCCGGATTTTACCTCGGCAAAGGCTTCATCGATGAACTGGGGCAATACCTGGAAGACTTCATTGATCTTTCCCTGCCGCAGCAGGTCGATGATACGCATGTCCCACAGGTAGCCCGCGTAGTTCTGCGGGTGTTCCTGTGACATGTCCTCCGGCGGCACCGGTTCTTCGTGGAAATGGTAGTGGCACAGGGTATTGGATGCCAGCAACACTGCGCGCCGTCCGGTCTGCTCGATGGCCTTGCGCGTTGCCTTGCCCAGGATATCCATCTCCTCCAAACCCTCTTCCGTGGTCAGGTAATAGGGTGAGTTGTTGGCGGAGATACCGACCACCGGGATATCCCATTGCGGGCGGATCATGTGCAGGGTGGTGATGGTGCCGTAATCCACGCGGAAGTTCGGGTTGCGCATCATCTTGGTCGTCAGGCCCATGTCCGCGGCCTCGTTACAGCAGGCCTCGGCCAGGTCCACGTCCACTTCCAGTTCAAATTTGTAGCGGAACAGGTTGGGGAAAATCGGATCGACGGACTTGCCGTTCAGGTTCCTTACGCCCAGGAAGTGATGGCCCTGCTGGGTTATCCAGTGCGGGGAATGCACCAGCAGCACGTCCGGTTTCAACTCCTCCAGGCTCCTGCGGGCGTGTTCATAAGCCCATCTCAGTGGTTCCCAGCCGCCTTGTGATCGGGGTTCGTTCTGGGGCGGGTTTTCACCATAAACCAGGTGAGGTGGGTGTGGGGCCAAAAATCCGGCAATGATCTGACCGTCGTTCATATCGGTTCTCCGCTGTGACCTTATTCGGGCTTATAGGCTATGGCCTTTATTTCTATCAACAACTGCGGGTGCGGCAACTGGTGGACGGCTACCGTGGTGCGGGCCGGCCCGTCGTAATCGAACACCTCTGCATATACTTCATTATAACCGGCAAAATCATTCATGTTGACAATAAAAGCCGTTATTTCAGTGAGGTCTGCCAGTGTTGCGTCAAAACTGGCCAGTATATCGGCGATGTTGTCCAGCACCGCCCGGGTCTGCGCCCGGATGTCCAGGTCGTATGTGCCCATTTCATCCACCGCCTGCGCGCCGATGACGGTGTTATCGGCCTGCCTGGCGCTGGTGCCGGAGATGAAGATGTAATCCCCGGCGCGCCGGGCGTGGGGATATTTGCCCCTCGGAGTGGCCTTGCCTTGCAGTACTTTTGCTTTGTTGTCAGTCATGGGACTCTATTTCCGGATCTGTTAAAGGTTGTAAATGTAAGTGCAGGGCATGTCAATCACGCTTGAAATACCCGCGGGTATGGTCGGCGGTCTGTATGCCGCGGGCGTGTTTGCTGGCGAACCGGCGCCACATGGTCAGTTCTACGTCCGGCTGGAACAGCCGTTCCCGCTGCCAGCCGTCCTCCTCGGCATAGTATTTATGTAACTGTTCACGGGCAAAGGCATCGTCCACGGTGAACCCCTCCACCGCGGGGACTTCCCACATGATCCGGCCGTCTTCGCCCAGCCAGCGTTCAGCTTCTTCCTCGTCGTCCGTATGGATCACGCCGAACTGGAAATAGATGTGTACGTCCTTGTTCTTCGGCACGTAGAACTCGTAGTGGGTGCATTGGGGCGCAGGAAACGTGGTGACCTTCAGGGAGCTGGGCATCCACAATCCGACGGTGCCAAGGCGGATGATATCGGTCAACTGCGCCAGTTCCTCCGGGGACTTGCCTCTTGCCAGGGGCAGGATCAGGTCTTTGCGGCCGCCGTCCTTGAGGGGGATAGATGCTTCATGCTTGAATTCCGTTTTCTCCACCTTGCGGGTAAAGCCTTTCGGCCCGTCTTCATTTTCTACGTAACGGGTGGTATCCAGCACGGCCTCCCGGGTGGAGGTGTAACCGTAGGACGTATGCATACCGGCATTGATGCACATCTCCGACCAGTTGTGGATGAACTGGTGGCCGGGGTCGTAACCGTTCTCACAACCCAGCCGCCAGTTGGCGTTGATCTCGTAGGGTTCACCGCAGTAAACAACGGCGTTATCATCCAGCAGTCCGGGCGCCAGGTCGTAGTGCAGCGGCGGTGGTTCAATATCGCCTACGAAGATGAAGATGATGCCCTTGCGCTCCTCCACCGGGTAGACCTTGACACTGAATTTGCCGATCATCTTCGAATCCGGCGAACTGAGTATGGTGCGCAGGTTGCCGTCCTCCAGGTCGTAGGTCCAGGTGTGGTACCAGCAGGTCAGGGTTTCCTTTGTGTAAAACAGCGGCCGGGCCGAGAAGCGGATGCCGCGGTGCGGGCAACGGTCTTCCAGGGCATGGAGTTTACCGTTCTGGCGGGTGAGCAGGATTTCCTCTCCCAGCAGTTCAATCCCTTTTGCCTCCCCTTCATCCAGGTGGCGCGACAGTGCCGCCGGGTACCAATAGTTGCGGAATCCCCATTCCGCGTCAAGCCACACCTGCCAGGGCTTGCGCGCCCGCGCCGTCTTGGCCCTGGCCTGTTCCACATGGTCCTGGGTCTCTTCCAGCAGGGTTCGGGTTATTTCACTCATTGCAGTTTTCGAATTATATAGCAGGGCTATTTCAGCAGGTACCCGATATGCGCCTTGTTGAACGCTTCCGGTTCCTCCCATTGGGGCCAGTGGGCGGAATTCTCCAGCACGATCAGTTCGCTGTCGGGGATGAGCGCGGCGCCCTGCTCCGCCAGCGGCACCAGTTGTCCCGGGTTGTAACGGGTCCACAGCACCAGGGTGGGACAGGTTAACTGTTGCAGCAATTCCGGTTTGTACCATTTGTCCTGCTCTACCGGGTCCAGCAGCGCGCCGATGCTCTGCTCCGCGATCTTTCTGATAACGGCGGAGCGTCCCGGTTGCATGTAGATTTGATAACGCACTTCCACGATCTCGTCTGTCACGTCCTCATCCCGGTGCATGAGCCAGCGCATCCGTTGCCGGACTGCATCCCGGTCCGGGGAACCGGTGGCCTTGCGGCTGCGTTCCAGCAGGTCTTTCAGTTCCTCCGCGCCTGACTCGTCCGGCGGCAGCATCATGCCGGTATTCATGACTATCTTGTTGACCCGGTCCGGATGTTGCAGGGCGAACCATGAAGCGACCGTTGCGCCCAGGGACTCCCCGGAGATATGGGCCTTCTCCGCGCCGATGGCGTCCAGGAAGTCTTTCATGAAGTCCACGTAGCATTGCATGTCATAACCGATGTCCGGCGCATCGGTGTAACCGTGGCCGACCATGTCGATGGCATAGACATGAAAATGCTCTGCATGGGCTTCGATGTTTTTCAGGTAGGCTTCCGCGTGTCCGCCGGTGCCGTGCAGCAGAATCAGCGGTGGACCGTCACCGGCCTCAATGGCGCGGGTCCTTACACCGCCGGCGTCGTAATACGTCTGTTTGAATTCCACTCCCTGCAGGTGGTTCCAGATACTTGTCATTGTTCTCTCCTGTACCGGATCGTCTTCATAATGTGCTGCCTTCGGCAGCCGGTTATTGTACTGGATTCCGGGTCAAGCCCGGAATGACGGTCGGTTCACTCATCCAGGAATTTCTCCGCGTCCAGCGCGGCCATGCAACCGAAACCTGCCGAGGTGACGGCCTGCCGGTATACCTGGTCGGAAACATCGCCCGCGGCGAAGACGCCCGGTACGCTGGTTGTAGTCGCATCGCCGTTCAGGCCGCTCTTGATGACGATATAACCGTTGTTCATTTCGAGCTGGCCGGCAAAGATCCCCGTATTGGGCGTATGACCGATAGCGATGAATACGCCTTTCAGTTCCAGGTCGGTTTTTTCCCCGGACTTGACGTTGCTGATACGTATCCCGGTGACGCCGCTCTCATCCCCTTTGACTTCTTCCAGCACGTGGTCCCAGTGAATGGTGACATTGCCTGTTCTCTGTTTCTCAAAAAGCTTGCCCTGCAATATTTTTTCTGCGCGCATTTTATCCCGGCGGTGCACCAGTATGACTTCACTGGCGATATTGGAAAGGTACAGCGCCTCTTCCGCCGCGGTATTACCTCCCCCGATCACCGCGACCTTCTCGCCCCTGTAGAAGAACCCGTCACAGGTAGCGCAGGCGCTGACGCCTTTTCCCATGTACGCCTGCTCGGAAGGCAGGCCCAGGTAGCGCGCGGAGGCGCCGGTGGCGATAATCAAGGCGTCACAACTGTAACTGCCCGAATCGCCCTGCAGTCTGAAAGGTCTTGTGTTCAGGTCAACCTGGTGGATGTGATCAAAGATGACTTCAGTCTCAAAGCGCTCGGCATGACGGCGCATCCGCTCCATCAGGTCCGGCCCCTGCAGACCTTCCACGTCGCCGGGCCAGTTGTCCACGTCGGTGGTAGTCGTCAACTGGCCTCCCATCTCCACGCCGGTAATCAATACCGGATTCAGGTTGGCCCGCGCCGCATACACGGCCGCGGAATAACCGGCCGGCCCGGACCCCAGGATCATGACTCTTGCGTGTTTGACTTCCGACATGACGGTTTTTATTTTATCCGCAGATGACGCAGATTAGCGCAGATTGTTTATGTTTATTCATTTTATATCTGCGTTAATCTGCGTCATCTGCGGATTATTCTTTCAGCGTTTGTGCTGTTCCCCCGCGGATGGTTCTCCCGGAGGCGGCATCATTTCGTGGCCCCAGATCTTCGGGGAGTTGTAAAACTTGGGCTCCCAGTTCGCATCATCGATCAGGCGGGCGCCGTGGCCGTACTCGATCCACCAGCCGGAAGGAGAATAAATATAAAATGACATCATGTGGTCATTGGTATGCCTGCCCAGGGTCAGGGCCAGCGGCACGTTGTTCTCATTGACGATATCGTAAGCACGCCCCACGTCATTAAGCGACAGGCTCTCGAACATGAAATGGCCCAGGTCGCCCGGTTTCATGGGGCCGACCGGGTTCATGAAGGCCAGGCTGTGGTGGCGCGGGTTGCAATGCAGGAAGGTCGCCTGGATATCGTCCCAGAAAATATGGTCGCTCAGGCGGAAACCGAGGTTATCCTCGTACCACTTTACCGAGGCCGGTCTGTCGGCTGTGGCTAACACTACGTGTCCCATACCCAGATCGCCGGTATTGTAACCTTCCATACCCCGCTTCGGCGTAAACGGTCTGAAATCCTGAACGGGACCGAAAAAAATCTCCAGGGGGATATTATCGGGGCCGTTAACCACGAACAGGTCCATGACGGAGCGCTGCTCGCGCAGTTCGGCGCTGCCGGCTTCCACTTCTATTCCCTTATCGCTCAGTTCCGCGGCCAGGTTATCCAGGTCCCCCTGAAATTCCACTTCCCAGCCGATGTATTTCAACCTGTTGTTGTTCGATTTATGCAGCGCCAGCCTGTGGTGATTATCGTCCATGCGGTATTGGCGAACTGATTTCCCGCTGTCAGCGCGCCGCTCCAGCCCGTACACGGTATCCAGCAGGCCGTCCCAGGCATCAAAGTCCGTAACCTCACAACCGATATAACCGAGACCCTTGATTTTCGACATGCCGTTCCTCCTGTCAGGAAGTTCTTTAATATTTGGGGTCAGAGTAAAAATTCTGACGACACTTACTCTGACCCCGGATGTTACAATATTATTCTACTGGATTCTGGCCCGCGTCGGAATGACGTGAAACATCGAAATGCTGGTGGATACTCTCAACGGCGGCATTGATCGACCGTTCCCGTTCCTGCTCGCCCCAGGCCAGACCTTCCGCATCGAAATAGACGACGTTACCGATACCTATAAATCCGAAGATCACGTCCAGGTAAGGGCGCAGGTGATCCATACCCGTACCGATTGACTTGCCGCTGCTTGCCGTACATACATAAACCTTCTTGTCCCCGCACAGGCCTTCGAGATTGCCGTTCGCCACCCGGCGAAAGGTCTTGCCCGGCCTGACCACGTAATCTATCCAGGCTTTCAGGCTGGCCGGCACGTTGAAGTTGTACATGGGGGTGCCCAGCACCAGGATATCCGCAGACAATAACTCTTCTGTCAGCGTATCCGAATCGGCCAGTGCCGTAACCTGCCCGGCGGTCCGGTGCGGCGGCGGGGTAAAAAAAGCTTCCGCCTCAGTATCGTTGACCGGCGGCGGCGCCTCGATGCCCAGGTCACGGCGAAGCAGTTGCAACCCCGGTTCCAACGTGAAGAGTTGGTCAACCACGGCCTGCGACAGCCTGCGGCTGACCGAATCGGCAGTACGAGCGCTGCAATCGATATGCAACACCGTAGTAAATGGGGTCAGGTCGCACATTGAACACTCTCCCCGTCCAGACAGAAATTATTTATGAGTGTGCAATGTGCGACCTGACCCCATTTTTTACATTTTTTATTCTTGTTCTTATCTCTTGAAATGGCCCTTTGTGTGCCTTTCCTCCTGGATGCCGCGGCAATGTTCACCGGCGAATACGCGCCACATCAGGAGTTCGATATCGAACCTGGCCGTCTGTTCCTGGTTCCAGCCGTCTTCGCTGGCATAGAATTCGTGGATATATTCCCGGGCTTCGGCATCCTGGACGGTAAAGTCATCGACTACGGGGACTTTCCAGCGCACCTGCCCCAGGTCGCCTTCAGCCCACTCCTGCGCCTGTTCTTCATTTTCCACCGTTCTCCAGCCGCACTGGAAATAGTAATGTGAGTTGGCGTCACGCGGCACGTAATACTCATTGTGGATCACTCCCGGAAACGGCCACGGGTTGACCTTCAGCCCACAAGGCAGCCACTCGCCAACCTCGGTGGTAGGTACATGTTGACCGAGCAGCTCCAATTCGCTGGGTGACTGTCCCTTGGCGATGGGCAGGATCACGTCAGTGTCAGATCCTCCGTTCCGTCCTGGTATCCTGGCAGTCATGGACATGGTGGTCTCCGACGCCAACCGGGTAAACCCTTTCGGGCCGTTCTTTATCAGTTCATAAATACTGGTTTCAAGGACCGCCTCCTTCTTCGACACCCAGCCGAAGGTCATGGGTATGCGTGAGTTGATGGAAAATTTTGACCAGTTATGGATGTAATGATGGCCCGGATCATAGCCGCCTTCGGAACCCAGGCGCCAGTTTGCCTTCACCAGGTAGGGGTCTGCCACGCATATCGCCACGTCTTCGTCAAAAAAGCCGGGCGGCACGTCATGCTCCAGGGGCGGCGGCGGGTTCATATCGCCGACAAAGGTAAAGATCACGCCTTTAACTTCCCTCACCGGGTAACTCTTTATCCCCTTGCGTCCTGCCAGGGAGGTGTCCGGGTCGTTCAACAGGCAACGTATCCGGCCGTCATCCAGGTTGAAGGTAAAAGCGTGGTGCCAGCAGGTAATGGTATCGTCCGTATAACACACGGGACGTTTGGAAAAACGCGTGCCGCGGTGGCTGCAGCGATCCTCTATGGCATACAGGCGGCCGGCACGGCGCAGGAACAGGATATCCTCCCCCAGCAACTTGATCGCCTTGTGTTCACCATTCCTGATGTTGCGGCTGGCTTCCGTCGGATACCAGTGATTGCGGAACCCCAGTTCCGCCTTGAGCCAGTTGCTCCAGGGTTTGTCAGTGGTTGCGGGGTCGGCCCCCTCGTAATCGAAATCCGGCACATAAGCCGCGGTGCGCCGCATCAGATCCACCGCAATCTCGTTGAACTTGCTCATACCTTAACCCCATCTGCTGTTTACTTGACTGTGGCGCAGTATAACATCGTAAACCCAAATGAAAAGAAAGCCTGTGAGTGTCCTTTCCGTTCCCGATTATTCGCCGGCAAGTTCTGCTGAGAACCGGGTAAAGAAATCGTTTGACATCTTCTTTGTTGTCGATGCAACCAGCCTGGAGCCGACCTGGGCGAGCTTGCCGCCCACGGAAAACTCAGCCTGGTAACGCAGCAGCGTACCATCTCCGTCCTCTGCCAGTTGGACGTCAGCCTTGCCCTTGCCGAACCCGGCGGCTCCACCCTTGCCCTCACCGGTCAGTGTATATGAATGCGGCTCATTGATATTGGTTACTGACAGCATGGTTTTGAAGCGGGTCTTGACCGGCCCGTACTTTGCCGTTATCAGGCACTCGTACCGGTTTTCTCCTGCCTGTTCGATACTCTCGCAACCTGCTATACAGAGTTTCAACATCCCGGGGTCGTTAAGGGCCCGCCATGCCTCTGCCACGTCACAGGGAAGCCTGTACTCGCCTTCTATAATCATGTCTCAGCCAATATCCGGATCAAAGGTAACAGTAGATACGGTATTATACTAACCTGAACAAGTATTTTGGCTAGATTCCCTGACTGCAGCAGGGCGGAGGCAGCGATGAGCAACAACCCGGGTGAGTTGATCGAAACACAAACAATCCAACCGCACCATGGCGGCCATGGGCATATAAAAAAAGGACAGACTCTCAGGATCGTCGACGTCGAAGGGCAACAGGTGGCGGATTTCGTCGCAGTAAAAATCGGCGACCCCACCGAGTTTCAGGATTGCGTCTACACGAGCTGGCATCACGGGCGCTACAAATGGCAGGAAGGAGACACCATTCGCAGCAACCTCATGAATGACATGTGGACAATAACCAGCGACAAAACCGCCAACCATTATACCGGCGGCGGTTTCTGTTCCAATGCCGCGCGCAGGCTGTACCTGAATACCGGAGGGAACGGTTGCCGGGATACCGTACAGGAAGAATATCGCAAACTCGGGTTCGACCCGAACTACCTGCAATCGGTTGCCTGCTTCAATATCTTCATGACTGTCAACTACACGCCCGAGGGAGACTGGGTCATCGACAACCCCGTTACCAAAGCGGGTGATTATATTGAACTGCGGGCGGAAATGGACCTGACCTGGATGGTGTCGGTGTGCGCCTGGCCGGAAGTGGTGAACGGCGACCAACCCACACCCCTGCGCTTTGAAACGTATGATTGACGTTTTCAACTGAAATGGCTGAAGAAAAAACCATAAAGCATAGCGAGCTTGAAACCAACTCCGTCAGGCAGTTCTACCTGGAGGATGACACTGTGGTTGCCATCTATAACCTCGAAGGGGAATATTTTGCCACCAGCGATGTCTGCACCCACGGCCAGGCATTCCTCTCCGACGGCGATATCAGGGGAGATGAGATCATTTGCCCATTTCATGAAGGATCATTCGATATCAGGACGGGGGAACCTGCGGATCCCCCCTGTGTGATCCCGCTGGAAAGGTACGAAACCCGGCTTGGGGAAGACGGGTATATCTACATAACTATTGAATAGGATTTTCGGATATACGGGGTCAGGTCGTCTTGCTCAGTGTTGCCCGCCCGGGCCCCTTCGACCCTTCCGGTTCGTCAGCACGTTGAAAGTTCAATTCAATGATGACGCCGTCCGGGTCGTTGACGAACAGTTGCCAGATACCGAAATCCCGAATGTCGTTTTCCTTGTAGTCGACTCCGGAGAACTCAAACTTCTCGCGCATTTCATCAAAACCCTGTGCCTGAATCGCCAGGTGATCGACGGCGCCGCTGCCGCGGGAAATCTTGCCATCCGGGCCGAGCGCGGCATAGCCGGCCATCAGGTGAAACATGGTCTCCCCCATCTGCAGCCAGGCTCCCGGAAAATCAAAATCCGGCCGGTCCACTTTTTCCATGCCCAGCACTTCCGTGTAGAACTGTTCGCTGGCTGCAAGATCTCCGGTTCTCAATGCAACATGGTGCAGGTCAGTTAACGGCATAAGCGCCTCCCCTGTGATATGGTCTCAATCCTCCAGCCCGACCTCTTCACGGGTACGGGTGCAGGAATCAATAACAGTATAGATCGCTTCTTTAATGGAGGTTTCCAAATCGGGCACACGGATGACGCCCATGCCGCCCAGACCCTCGGTAAACTCTGCCGGCATATCACTCTCGCCCAGCCATGCATAACCTATCCGTACCAGGGGGAAACCGATCCGGTTGATGGCGGCGGCGTCCGTCTGTCCCGCCATATGAGGAGCGCCCGAATATGGTTCGCCGTGTACTTCACCCCAGGCCCGTAACGCAGACTGCACCACCCAGTGATCCGGATCGGTCGCTGCCGCGTCATAACTCACTACTGTCTCCCATTCCGCCTCCACGTCGTCATGCCGGTCCAGGATAGCCTTCATTACCTGGTCAAATTCCCGTTCGACTTGCGCCGCTGTCTGCAACGGGCTCGTGCGCACGTCAAGCCAGATTTCCGTTGCCGCGCCGGGAAATGCCGGTTTATCCGGCCAACCGCAACGCAACGCCGAGAGCCAGCCCTGCGGCTTCACCTGGTCGCTGGTATGTTTGTCCGGATATTCTATCAGCCATTCCTCCAGGTCCAGGATGACCTTCGCGGCCGGAATGATGGAACTGCGGAAACCCGGTATCCCGCGGGGAATGCCGGCATAGCCCATGTTGCCCCAGACGGTTACCTTGAACCAGACCATTCCCGGGTGTTCATAATAAATGTCATCCCAGGGCTTGCAGATCACGCCGAAATCCGCGGTTACACCGTGGGAGAGCAGGTGGCTCACACCGGTGCTGACACCGGCGTGGTTGCGCTCCGGCACTATCCAGGGCATGCCGCCGCCCGCGGTGGCCATAATTACGTCGCCTTTCAGATCGACCCCCGCCTCCACCACGCAGGTAAGGGCCTCGGTTAACAGGGCCACCATGGACTTCGGGTTGGAGGCGCCCAGGCCGATCACCAGGTCGCCGTCTGTATAAGGCTCCGGGCGCATATCGGCCCGGTGATCGGGACCGGCATGGGGAATGTCTTTTTCCGGGTCGCCTTCCAGCAGGGTGTCAACAGGCGCGTACAGCATCAACGTGGGACCTTCACCCGACCCTTTAACCCGTCCGTAGCAGTTGCCCGAAATATCCGTGATCGGCTGGTAATGCGCTTTAATCCCCACGCTGTTCAGGTAACCGGCCATGAATTCGCAGGCCTTCCGCTCCGCGCCGGTAGGACTGTGTTTGGCAGTCAGATCGAAGATCAACTGTTTCAGGCGCTCCAGGTCAATTTTACTGCAGGCGTCCTCGTACCACTGCCTCTGTGCCTGGCTCAGGGGAACATCTTTTGTTGTCAAGCTTGTCATCTCCACACTCCTTTAATATTGTTATTGTCTCTCTTTATCGTCATCCCCGTGAAGGCCGGAATGACGGCCGCGCAAATCTCAGGGTTGTTCAATATCATACCCGGTTAAATTCTGCAGGTAAGCCGAGTAAGCAAATAACCGTTTGTCTTCCTGCCTGTTACAGACCAGTTGTATGCCGATGGGCAGCCCGCCTCTGCCTCTCATCAGTGGCAGATTCATACAGGGGGTCTGCAGAAAAGTCCATATCCTGTTGAACATGGGGTTGCCCGTATTGTGCAGGCCCGCCGGGGCTTCACCCGGCGCGCCGGGGGTGATGACCAGGTCAGCCCGGGAGAAAACCCCGGACAGGAAACGCCTGCCCCTGGCCAGGGCGTCTTTCAGCCCGGCATTGAATGAGTCGCCCACCCGGCGGCCTTCCACAACCAGGTCCCGGGTTTGCGGGCGCACCTCGTCCGGGTGCTGATCGGTGATATGCCCCAGGGAGGACGCGGCGCCGCGGGCCAGATACGCCTGCTGGACTTCCATCAGGCTGTTCAGCAGTTCTTCATCCGGTTCAATAACGTCAATGCCTGACTGCCTTAATCGTCCGGCAAAATCAAGCACGTTATCCTGCGTCTCCGCATCGGCATCCTCCCAGGCCGGCGTACGCACAACGGCCACGGTGTCCGGCCGCTCGGCGTCCGGCACCCCGGTTTCCTGTTCCGACAACACGCCGTGCAGCAGGGCCAGGTCCGCCGGGGAACGGCTGAATGCTCCAAGGGTATCGAGTTCCGGCGCCAGGGGATGGATGCCGTCGAGCGAATAAGAATTATAGGTGGGCTTGCAGCCGAAGACACCGTTAAAACCCGCGGGCCGGATTATGGAGCCCGAAGTCTGCGTACCCAGGGCAACAGGCACATGAAAATCGGCCACTGCCGCTGCGGAACCGCTGGACGACCCCCCCGGCGTATGCTCCGGGTTATGGGGGTTTGCGGTTTTGCCCGGCGCATAAAAGGCGAACTCCGTGGTGACGGTTTTTCCCATGATCACCGCGCCGGCCTGTCGCAGCAGGCGGATACACTCCGCGTCCTTATCCGGATAATGCCCGTTATATATCTGCGACCCGTAGCAGGTGGGCATGTCCGCCGTATCGATGATGTCCTTGACGCCGACGGGCACACCGTGCAGGGAAGTTGTTGCCGGCTGCTCATCGCAGGCCCGGGCCTGTGCCAGCGCCTGTTCCGGGTCCAGCCAGGCCCAGGCGCCGACCTGTTCCTCCCGTGCATGGATACGCTCCAGGCAGGCCGTCACCAGGTCCAGCGAGGTAAATGTACCTGAGGCAATGCCTTTGGCGGCTTCAACAAGACTGAGGCGATGTAACCCTGATGTCATTATTCCGGCTGGATTCGGGGAAAATTCCCGTATGAATTTTCATTTTACAGGCTTATAATGCCTGCTTGGGGAATTATCTCAAATCCATAACGTTAAAGGAGCTTGCCATGAAAAAATTTGCGATCATTATAGCGCCGATGATATTGATTCTATCGGGTTGCGGCACCGAAGCGCCAACTTCTCTCGGTGTCAACAAGTCCATGCAGATCAACGCCGGTATCGACGATGTCTGGGGCTACGCCGGCGATTTCTGCGCTATCAGCGTCTGGCATCCCGTTGTTGAAGCCTGCGAAATAACAGAAGAAGACGGCGCCACATACCGCATGCTCACCCTTGGAAACGGCGCGCAGATCAAGGAAAGACATGACGGCGAAACCGCTACCGGATACTCCTATACAATCATCGAGGGGCCGTTGCCGGTCAAGGATTACAGTTCGACGTTTGAGGCCGAAGGAGACGCGATGAGCACAACCATCAACTGGTCATCCACGTTCATGGCCGAAGGCGCAACGGATGAAGAGGCCGTGGAAGTTATCACCGGCGTCTACGACGGCGGCCTTTCCACCATAGCAGAGAATTTCAGCCAGTAAGGCTGTCAAAAAAAGCAGTGCTACCGGGGCCGGGGGGTCATTGCCCCCCGGTCCCGGCGGCAATGGAACTATCCAAAACGAGGCAGTTCCGAACTTCAGCGATCCCTAATTTCTCCGTGCGCAGCCACGAAGCGGTGCGCGTCGAAACTGTTCGGGACAGTATTGCTGCAATCGTACAACTCGTTATGGGGCGCCGCTTCGGCAAAGGCCAGCGCCAGGCGGTATAGGGGTAACGCCGGTTCAGGGACGTTGTCCGGCTCATACCGGTCAAGGTAATCCAGCACCTGGTCCAGCACCGGCAGCATCGCGTCATAAAAGCGCCGGAAGTCGTCCGGGCCGGCAGCCCAGCGCCGCTCCGAACGCTGCAGTTCGGTGGGCAGCGCCCAGGTCTCGGCCAGGGACTCCAGTTGGGAAAACTGTTCGGGAAGGAGCGCCATGGTTATCAGATTCCCATGTAGTCATGCCAGTGTTTATGGGTGTTCCTGATCATCAGTTCCTCGTCCATCAATACCATCTCTTCCAATACGCCGGAGGCCAGGGCCTGGTAAGTGTCTTCCATGGTCGAGGTGTCTTCCAGCCAGGCGTTGCGGTGCAGGGCATTGGTATGGGCTATCGCGACCCGTTCACTGACGGTTTCCGGCGGTCTGAAATGGTTCGTGCCTTCCCATAGGGTTTTATCCACTGCGACAGGCCAGAACTGGTGGGTAAAATAGGCCATGCCCGGATAACCGTTCCCGGCGCCCAGATGCAGTAAAAAATTGGGGAAAAACACCGGAAATTCAAACTGGAAATCCTGCCGGTTGTCCGGGTTAATATTTTCCGGCAGCAGTTCAAGGTGGGGCCTATGCCGGTCTGATGTCCTGAGTCTCCCCCCGAGGTTTGCCGTCACCGGCGTCGGTTCCAGTCCCGGGACCGGAGGCACATAGATACCGGAGGTGCTGTGAGGACCGAAACACTTGATTTCCGTATGTTCCAGCCTGGCAAGGCTGGGAAACGTGCCCTTGTGAATGGTTGGAACATGATATGCCTCTGAAAAAGCATACAGGGCGACTTTCCAGTTACAATTCAACACTGTCGAGTAACGCAAACGCACCGTCGCTTCATGGTACGGATAGCCGGCGAAGTGGTCCGCCATGCCGTCCAGGTATTCAACCAGGCTTTGCCGCGGCTGTTCGGCAAGATTGATGAAGATGAAACCCTCCCACTCGGCGCAATGGATACGTTTCAGCCCCAGGCAGGATTTGTCCAGGTCGGCAAAACTCTCCTGGCGCGCGATCCCGCGCAAGGCCCCGTCCGTGTTGAAGGTCCAGGCATGAAACCGGCAGGTCAGGGTATGGGTAGCGGTATGACCCAGTGACTGCGCCTCCTGGTCCGGGATGAGTTTGTTGCCGCGGTGGGTACAGATGTTGTGGAATGCGTGCACTTCACCATTCCTGTCCCGGACAATAATCACCGAGGTATTGGCCACGTCCAGGCGGCGCAGCTTATAGTCGCCCGGTTCAGCCAGTTCCTCGGCCCGGGCGACGTACAACCAGGACTGTTTGAAGATCCGCTCCCGCTCCAGTTCGAACAATTCCGGGTCGATCAGCGGCCTGACATCCAGCGGACCCGTTCCCAGTTCGGGATAGCGGGTGGTAAACGGCATCGCCTGTTTAATTTGATCCGCTGCCGCAGCCATTCAGTTTAATCCGTAAAGATATCCAGGGGCAGGAACGCGGAGACGACGAAGTTGGGCACATCCACCATTTCCGATATCCTCAGGTCCACCGCTACGCTGCATATCGCGTAAGCCTGCTGCTCGCTGTAGCCCCGTTCACTGACCAGGTATTCGATCATGTTGAGCAACGCGTTGCGCGCCGCCAGGGTGGTGTCCTCCGCTTCCGCGGTGCCGTCCTTGTGGCAGGATTGGCCGGTGGTCGCAAAGAAGCGTTGCGGGACTGCCATCTCCGGCGCAGTGAAGTAATCATCCCGGTAGAACTGCATGTCATTTATGTTGCGTTTTGCCGCTTCCCCTTTCAACAGCTTGAAAGATCCGTAAAACGTAGCGCTCATCTCCACCGCGGTGCCGCAACTTTCATTGTCCCCCTGGGCGAAATGGGAATCACCCACCGAGAACAGGGCACCCGGCGTATACACGGGGAAGCGCACCGTGGTGCCGGCTGTCAACTGTTTGATGTCCACGTTACCGCCGGATTCATGGGGGGCAATGGTGCGTACGGCTTTGGCGGCAATGCCCGGTTCCCGGGGAACGGCATCGGCCGTGTCGGGCAGCAGGACCATGCCCCCGCGGGCCTGCAAGTCGGCTTCCCGCTTGTTGATCTCCTCCAGCAGTTCATGGGACGGCGCCGTGCCCATGACGCCCATGAAGGGAGCGCCCGGGATTTTCACGCCGGGCAGATCCGCGGAAGCAGCGAAACCATCGGCGATATCCCAGTGGATGATATAGGGTTCCGTGAACAGATCGCGCAGGAAGCCGAAACCCGGCACCTGCACGGTAAAGCCGAACGGTTCCGGCGCCACTTCCAGGACCTTGACTTCCAGGATGTCACCGGGTTCGGCGCCGTTGACATAAACGGGACCGGTCAGGGGATGCACCAGGTTAAGGTTGGAGGCGGCTACCTCTTCCGCCGTGGTTGCATGATTGTATTGCCCGTCAAGGGCATCCCGCGTTTCCATGCCAATGACCTGGCCGGGATCGACCTCCGCAACCGGTTTGATATCCGGGTGCCAGCGGTTATGTCCCGTTTCCGGTTCATCGCCCAGTTGCAGGCTTCGATCGATACGGATGTATTCGTCAGCTTTAACAGCCATGAGAGAACCTCCTTCAATAGTGTCAAGGTGCTATTTCACTGGGTACGTCCTGGTAGGGAACGACTTTTTTCACTTCCAGCACCAGGTGTTTAATCTTCCAGCCATCTCCGACACGGATGAAATCACATTCATAGGTAGCGGCCAGCCAGTTGCTTTCTTCCGCGCCTTCTTCCCCGCGCATGGTCGTCAGTTCCCACAGCCACCAGAAGGCGTGGGCGGTTGCAATATCTTCCGCAATATCGATAATCGGTGAGACAGGGAAGTGAAGCGACCAGACGATCATCTCCCGGCCGATATCCGCCAGCTTTTCCGCAATCAGGTCCCTGCCTTCGAATTTGCCGAAGCCTTTTGCCTCCCAGACCGCATCCTTTGCCAGCAGTTTGCGCATCTCGTCCGGGTTGTTTTGATCATCCCCGGCCTTTGCGTACCTCGCTATGACGTTCCTGATGTTTTCGGTCGCAGTCAGGCGGGCAACCTTTTGCTCAAGGTCGTGGGTCATCATCAATGCCTGTCATTACCATGCACGGCAATAAAACGTTTTTCCTCATAGCTGTGAGGCACGTTCGGGTCGCCGTCATACAATTCGACGTTGGGCGCTATTTCAGCGTGCATAAGCGCCAGGTCAAACAACCTTGCAGACTGTTCCGGCAACTCTCCCAGGGGGAATTGATCGGCGTGGTCCAGGATGCGTTCGAGGTGAGGCAGTACGGCATCGTAAAAGGTGACCAACTCCTCCCTGGTTGAAGCGAGGCGTTTATCCCAGCGGGTATTCTGCGTGGGCAAGGCCCATGCGCCTGCCCAGATTTCCAACTCCTCAAATCCTTGGGGTAGAAGTTTCATCATGGGCCTTCCGTATTCAGGTATTTCTCCAGTACGTGATAGCCGTGTCTGACGAGGATCTCCTCATCATGCAGGTTCATGTGTTTCTTGCTGCCGGAATTCAGCGCGAAGAAAGTCCCCTCCATGGTCGCGGTGTCTTCCAGCCAGGCGTTACGCTGCAGCACCATGGCATGTTCCAGCGCCCATTTCTCACTGTTGGTGGTCGGCTCCATGACATTGTACTTCCCTTCCCAGAGGCACCGATCATAACCGATGGGCCAGAACTGGTGGGTAAACCAGATACCTTCCGACACGTGCAACAGCCAGTTCGGAAAGAATACGCTCAACTCGAATGCGTAATCGTCGCGTTTCTCATCGTTCAGGGTAGGCGGGAGTATCGTTTCCCTGACGTTGTTCACCAGCGATCCCCTGGCTTTGGTCTGGGCCAGGGCAGCCACCGCCGGCGCGTCCTTCGGCGGGTTGAAGCAGACCGCGGTGGTCCGATGGTCGCCCAGCAATTTGATCATCTGCAGACCGGTGGAAAACGTGCCGGGGAAGGAACCTGCATGGATGGTGTTCACGTGATACGCCTCGGCAAAAGCGTCCAGGCCCACCTTCCAGTTGCAGTTGAGGTAGGTGTAATAAGTAAAATTGTGGTCGATTTCACTATAGGGAAAACCGGAAAAATGATTACCCATCTCCCCCAGGTATTCGTGCAGCCCGACAGGTGGGTTTTCGTCCAGGTTGATGAAGATGAACCCTTCCCAAGTATCGCAGTTGATCGGCGTCAGGCCATTCTCCGATTTGCGGAAACAGGGGGGCATGCCGGTTTCCTCCTGGGCGCCGATAAGCTCACCCTTGTCGTTGTAGGTCCAGGCATGGAAGCGGCAGGTAAATGCTGCCTTCTGCCCGAAGTTGTCCCATTCACCCTGGGGTACGACGACCGTATTCCCCCTGTGTGAACAGGTATTGTGAAATGCACGGATTTCACCATCCTTCCCGCGGATCAGCAACACCGTGGTACTGGCAAAATCCAGCCGCTTGAGCTTGTAGCATCCGGGTTCGGGTAATTCATTGTCCCGGCCTACGTGCAACCAGACCTTTTTGAACACCTTCTCCACCTCCTTATGGTAGATGTCTTCCGAAATGCAGGGTTCGGTCGGAACGGGATCCTCACCCAGCCAGGGATAGGTCCTGGCCCAGCGGCGCGCTTCGGTCACGACTGCACTCATATCCACCTCCTGAACTCTCATTTTTATCAATATAGTATAATCGCTTTTCGCTCCCGATTACTAACAACAAAAAAACCATTATGACCAAACCCCTGCGTTTCGGCACCTATGTCGAATTCCAGTGCCCTCCCGGACATGATCATTCAGCGCTGATCGAAGACGTCCTGGCCCTCGGGCTGCACGCGGACAAGAACGGATACCACGTTTTTACGACTCTTGAACACCCGTTTTATGAGCAGTTTGCCATAAACCCCAATCCCCTGGCCGTATTCACCCACCTGGCTGCGCATACCGAAAACCTGCGGTTCCGCGCCCTGTGCCATACCCTGCCATTGCATAACCCCATGGTCCTGGCCGGGGAGATTGCGATGGTGGACATATTGACCGGGGGGCGTATCGAGTGCGGGGTGGGGCGCGGTCATCCCTGGTTATGCGGTCCGGCTGACGTGCCCATGGAAGAAAGCATGGGACGCTATGTCGAGAGCCTGGAGATACTGCAAAAGGCCTGGACCGAGGAACGGTTCTCCTACAGCGGCAAGTATTTCAACATCAAAGATGTCAGTGTGGTGCCGAAACCCGTGCAGAAACCCTACCCGAAAATCTACCAGGTGGGCACCAGCGCCAAGTGGTTTACCATGGCCGCGCAAAAGGAATGGGGCATCGTCGTCGGCGGTCCTGCTCCCAGTATCGCTTTCAAGGAGGCAGTGAACGTCTACCGTGATGCCTGTGCCTCGGCAGGCACCACACCCAGCGTGGGATTCATCAAGGCGATCTACCTGCACGAGGATGAGGCGACGGCCCACGCTGAAGCCAGGGAAGCCGCAGTGAACTTCGTCCGTTACAACGTCGCGCCCCAGTTGACGATCATGCCGACAAACGATGCCGAACGGGAACGCCTGATAGATGCCGGCTACAAGTTCTACACCATGGATTACATGCCGAGCATCGGCAGGATGGAGTACGATGAACTGATTGAAAATGACATTGTCTGCGTGGGGACGCCGGATTCGGTGGGTACAAAACTGGAGGAGCTGTACCAGGATTTCCTGTTTGACGAGATGATCATCATCAGTCATTACGGCGGGCTGAAACGGGAACAGGCCATGCGCACACAGCAGCTCTTTGCCGATCATTTGATGCCGAGGTTACAAAAAAGGTAAATGCCATGAACGATTCAAACAAAATCGAAGAAATATTGAAACGGCTGGAGAGGCTGGAAGCCATGGAAGAGATCAGGCACCTCAAGCAGCGTTCCGCGCAGGCCGCCGACCCGCACATGAAGATCGATATGTTCGTCAACCTGTATACGGAAGACGGCATTATGGAATTCACCAACTGGGAAACGGTGTTAAGGGGGCGCGACGAGATTCGCGCATTCCTGGAAGTCAACCCGTTCACCTGGATGTTCCACTGCCTGATACCCATCAGAATAGAGGTCGCCGACGACTGCCGGTCGGCTACGGCGCGCTGGTACCTGTTCGAGGCCGCCACAGTACATAATTCCAGGACGAAAGAATACGACCCGGTCTGGGTCGCCGGTTTCTACGATGACGAGATGATCAAGGTCGATGGGGAATGGAAACTGACTCATACCGCGCTGACCCAGCAGATCCTGTGCAACTATAAGGACGGTTGGGGCAAGACGCGCGTCAGCATGGACGAGGACTGGCTGAAGCCGGTCGATGACTTGAAACAGAACCTCTAGCCGGCGGATCAGGGACTCCCGCCGCCGTCCAGTACCAGGCCGACGCCGTTGACGTAGGACGCGGCATCGGATGCCAGCCATAACACGGCCTCGGCGATGTCCTCCTGACTGCAGAGCCTGCCTACGGGTAACTGCTGGGCAAAACTGTTTTTGATTTCCTCATTGTCGCCTGTCATGCGGTCCAGGATAGGCGCATCCACCGCGCCGGGGCACACGGCGTTAATCCTGATGCCGGCGCTGACGTATTCCATGGCAGCCGCTTTGGTCAGTCCCATGACCCCGTGCGCTGCGGCACAGTACGCGGCATAGGTGGGAAACCCGACCAGACCCCAGTTGCCTGCCATATTGACGATTGCCCCGCCCCCGGCTTCAAGCATGGCGGGTATCTGGCACTTCATGCCGCGCCAGACTCCATTCAGCTTGGTATCGACCATTTCCGACCAGTCCGTTTCGCTCTCGTCGGCGGCCTTGTTCCCGGTGCCGGCCAGGCCTGCATTGTTGAAAGCCACATTCAGTCCGCCGAATTCTCCGACAGTCCTGTCCACGGCATTCTGCAGGTCATCCAATTCCCTGACGTCCGTCTGCACGAACAGGCCATTGCCGTCCATCGCCTCGATGGAGCGCACCACCTCGTTGCCGTTATCCTCGCTGCGTCCGCCAACTACGACGTTGGCGCCTTCCTGCGCAAACCGCAGGGCCGTGGTCCTGCCGATGCCGCTGGTAGCTCCCAGAATCAATACCGTCTTGTCTTGAAACCGCTTAACCATTGTGAATACCTTGTGAGTGCCAGGAATTAAAAATTATACTGTACATCTATATTCATCTCTTCCCGGAAACGATCATGATCAGAAACATCATACTCACAATTACCTGTTGTTGCCTGATGGCGAATATATCTTATTCCGCTGACGACACGGAAAAATGGTGGCCGTCGGAATGGGGGGCGGATGATCAAATGGGCGCGCTGAACCGGCTGACGCCGGAGAAGGTACTGGCAGCGGCAGGCCTGATCAAGGAGGGAAAGATCTATGACATGGGGCGGGTGTTCGAGGAAGACATGCCCTTGTTCGACCTGACGCCGCAACACCGAAAATACACACTGACCGTTCCGGGCGCCACTTCCTGGGGCCCTCTGGGTGACAACCGGCTGGCATGGAACGAAGACTATATCGCCGGCCATATCACCCAGGACGGAACGCAGTTCGATTCCCTCAGCCACATGGCAACGGTCATGGGCAAACCGGGAGACCTGAACGAGGTGCGTTACTACAACGGCCACATTCATGCCGAAATCGGCACCGGACGCGGCTTCAGCAAACTGGGCGTGGAACACGTCGTGCCCATCTTCACCCGCGGCATACTGATCGATATTGCCGGATATAAAGAACGCATGCTGGAATGCACGGAGGAAGTCACCATCGCCGACCTGCAAGCTGCGTTGAAAAGGCAGGGAATGGACGAAGCGGTTATCCGGCCCGGTGATGCGCTGTTCTATTACACAGGCTGGGGGACATTGTGGAAAACCGACAATACCCGGTTCAACCAGTGCGTGCCGGGCCTCACGGACAAGGCGGGCGACTGGGTGGTGGAGAAACAGGTCATCCTGGTAGGAACGGATAACTGGGCCGTTGAAACCATCCCTGGTCCCGACCCCTCCCAATTTGCGCCCAACCACCAGAAATTCCTGGTGGAGAACGGTATCTACATCATGGAGAACATCGATTTCAGCGCCCTGTTACAGGACCAGGTGTATGAATTCGCCTTCGTGTTCGGCGCCATCCCGTTCAAGGGCGCAACCGGTTCCCCTGCCCGTCCGTTCGCAATCAGGTAGCAGTTACCTGCTAACGGATGGTGACCGATACGGTGAATATCTTCTCGCCATATCCGGAGTATTCTGCCGTATAACGCCTGCCCTGCTCAGCTTTCACTGGCCCGCCGATGGCGCCCAGGCTGATTAAATCTCCCTGTTTGAGTGTTTCATTCCTGAGGCGCAGTTCCTCCAGCAGATACAGTATGGAATTCAACGGGTGACCCAGTATTCGATCGCCCCGCCCCTCACGAAGAACCTTTCCCGTATCAGTCGTTAACCGGAGAGTCATGGACGGAAGGCGCTCGACCAGGTCTTGCGCATCAACTACTGTCGCCGGTATGCCGGCCACGCCCCACCTGGCCCCCACGTTTCCCGCTATCAGCAACGCCGCGGCGTTACCGCCGTCCAGACGGAACAGGGCGTCCGGCAATTCAATGAAGGGAATGATGGCATCGATATGCCGGGCAACGTCTTCAACCGATACAGCCTGGTTGATGCCGGCCGATTTTACCCGCGCCAACAGGTCCAGTTCCACCAGTAGCGACGTTGCGGAATCCAGGGCGATTTCCGCGCCGTCCTGCTGCAACATTTGTTTGAACAGGACTCCAACCAGCGGCCGTGAGATGCCAAACATTTCCTGGGCTTTCCTGTCAGTCAGTCCCACCTTGTAACCGGCGCGCCGGTAATCCTCTGCCAGTAACCCTACCAGGTCTGCCTGAACGGTACGAGCCACATCCATATCGTCGATAAGCTGATAATAACAGTCATCAACCATACCCCGGGACCGGTAGGCATCGATATAATGCCCGGCAAACCCGGGAAGGGAGCACTCAGAGCTTGCCTGAACCATACTGAGAGGGTTCAGCAATGCAGCAATCAGTATTAATTCAAGGAATAATCTTTGCATGACCTGTCTGCGTTAAGCACCGTAATCTGTGGGTTTAATCTGTGTTAATCTGTGTCATCTGCGGATTATATAATAATGAAAACCAAA
This sequence comes from Gammaproteobacteria bacterium, assembly GCA_022826885.1. Taxonomy (GTDB): domain Bacteria; phylum Pseudomonadota; class Gammaproteobacteria; order Eutrophobiales; family Eutrophobiaceae; genus JAAXHV01. The sequence continues at coordinate 17,805 of JAJDUB010000002.1, read as the reverse complement.
GCCATCATGCTCTTCGCAGCCCCATTGGCTGCTGTCGTACTGTTTTTTCTCATGCGTTATTCGGGTATCGAATACGTCATAGCCATCACTGCGGCGATAACCCTGCTGACCGCGACCTGGTGGGTTACTGAAACCATACCTATACCGGCAACTTCACTGATTCCGTTCTTTGCATTCCCGCTGGCCGACGTCCTGACACACAGGGAAGCGGCAGCAGGCCTGGGCAGTCCGGTGATCCTGTTGTTGATGGGCGGTTTCATGCTGGCGAAATCCCTGGAAAGGTCCGGCGTACACCGGCGTTTTGCCCTGGCGATCCTGCATACGGTCGGCGGCAGCGGTAAACGCATCGTGTTCGCTTTTATGTTGACCGCGGCCACGTTGTCCATGTGGATCAGCAATACGGCTACGACCCTTATTTTGATCCCGATTGCCCTGGCGGTACTCAAACAGGTGGAGGACAAGGCACTGTCGATTGCCGTGGTGCTCGGGCTGGCCCACTCGGCATCCCTGGGCGGTGTGGCAACCCTGATTGGAACGCCGCCCAATATCATTTTCGCAGGCATCTATACCGAGTTCACCGGCCTCGAATACACGTTCCTGGACTGGATGAAGATCGGCCTGCCGGTCGTCGTATGCGGTCTGCCCCTGATGGCATTGTGGCTGACCCGTAACGTCACATGGAAGGAGACCCTGGACCTGCCGACAGCCGACCCATGGCAGGTGAACGAAGTGCGTGTGCTGGTCGTGTTCGGAATCACCGTAGTGTTGTGGATAACGCGCTCCGAACCGTTCGGAGGCTGGTCGGGCCTGTTGGGGACACCGGGGGTAGGCGATGCCACCGTGGCGCTGGCTGCCGTGGTTACCATGTTCCTGTTGCCCTCCGGCAAGGGCGACCGCCTGCTTGACTGGAAGACGGCTTCAGATATTCCCTGGGGTATGCTGATACTTTTCGCCAGCGGCATTACCGTTGCCAAGGCGTTTTCATCCAGCGGCCTCGCGGAGCTGATCGCACAACAACTTGCCGTACTGGCGAAGTTTCCCGTACCCGTTCTCCTTCTGTGCATCTGCCTGGGCGTGACATTCCTGACCGAGATTACCTCCAATACGGCAACGACCACGTTGCTGATGCCCATTTTCGCGGCGACTGCGATAGCGGTCGGCGTCAGCCCCGAATTGATGATGATCCCCGCCGCCATGTCGGCAACCTGTGCCTTCATGCTCCCGGTGGCTACCGTACCCAATGCCATCGTGTTCGGCACCGGCCATGTCACCATCCGGGAAATGGTCAAGGGCGGATTCGTACTGAACCTGATACTGGCGGTGGTGATTACCCTGGTGTGTTACCTGTCCCTGGGCCAGGGGTGATTCATATAGATGGACAGGGAGTACAGGGCAGACTGAGTTTGGGGACAGAATTAAATTCTGTCCCCAGCAGCGTGAATTACAACATGCGCTTGAGCGTGTCGTCCCCGTTGATGAAATGATGTTTCAGCGCCGCGCCCGCATGGCCGGCAACCAGGAACAGGGTGGCGTATGCCAGGTAAAAATGTACATCGATGGCAAGCTCCCTCAGTTCCTCATCCACGTCCACGATCGCAGGCAGTTCGAACCAGTTGAACAGTTGAATGGGTTTTCCCGCGGACGTGGAGATAAGGTAACCGGTTACGGGGATCAGCAACATCATTCCCCATAACACGTAGTGCATGACTTTGGCCCCGGCCTTTTCCCAGGTTTTCAGGCCGGCTACCGGCCCCGGCGCAGGTGTATGCCACTGCCAGCCGATCTTGAACAGCGCCAGGGCCAGCGCCAGGATGCCCAGTGATTTGTGGTAATGCAGCGAATCGTTGTACCACTTGTCATAGTAGGTCAGGTCCACCATGTACCAGCCCAGCCAGATGAGGCCGAGAATGAGAATGGCGATCAACCAGTGCAGCAGTTTGCTGAACAGGCCGAAACGGGACAGGGTGTTTTTGATCAACATGGGAGTGCCGGGGACGGATTTTAAATCCGTCCCCTTTTTTTATTTCCTGACGCCTTCGATATAGAGGTCCAGCTCCATCTCTTCAGACCTGGGACCCAGGTTATAATCCATGCCGAAATCAGCGCGCCGCAACGTCACGTTGCCTTCGAAACCGGCGCGGTAACCGCCCCAGGGATCATCCCCTTCGCCGATGTAGCTCACGTCGATTGTGATGGGCTTGCTGACGCCGTGCAGGGTTAAAATACCATGCAGCTTGCCGCCACTGGCGTCACCTTCGTACTGCGTGCTTTCGAACGTCGCTTCCGGGTATTTTTCCACGTCCAGAAAATCCGCTTCCCGCAGGTGCTTGTCCCGTTCGGCATGATTCGAATCGATGCTGGCCGTTTTAATCGTCACATTGATCGACGAGGCCCCGGGGTTGTCCTTATCCCAGGTGAACGAACCGCCGAAGTCGTTAAAGCGGCCGGTTAAAACGCTGTAACCCAGGTGGTAGATGCGGAACTGGACGGCAGCGTGCATGCCTTCGATGTCAACTTCATATTCAGCGGCAGCGGCGCTCTTGCCGAATACGGTCAAGGCGGAAGCAAGCAGGACGATATTTATAATACGTTGGAATGTCATGGAGTGTCTCCTTAATTTCCTGGTCTCGTATGGAATTGCCGATTATAAAGATTATTGGGGTCGGAGTAAAAATATAGTCCCCGGCATACCGGGGACGGATTTCAAATCCGTCCCCTGTCGAAGATCAGGCAGCCAGCTCGCCCCAATGCCCGGCGATATGCCGGGCAGAACGCAACGCCACTGCATGGGCCGTGAAGGTGGAATTGACGCTGGAACTGGTAGGAAACACGCTGGGACCGCCGATAATGACATTGGGCACATCGTGCAGTTGCGCGTATTCGTTGGTCACCGAGGATTTCCTGTCATTCCCCATGATGGTGCCGCCCATAATATGCTGGCCGCCCGGCGGGCTGTGCCAGGCTTCCGTAGCCCCGGCTGCCTTGAAAATTTCTACACCCAAATCAGCCGTTTGCCGCCAGAGGTTGCGTGCATAGTCATCCAGGTTGAAAGTGACTCGCGCCAGGCGCATACCGAATTTGTCCTTGTTGCCGGTAAGCTCAATGCGGTTGTCCTCATGGGGCAGGCATTCACAGACCCCGACCATAGCGCCCAGGTGGCGGCTGCCGCGCCGGACGAAATCGTGTAAATCATTCCCGAACAGGTCGGCCCGGCTCATGGCGATGCCCAGCAGGTCATTCGGCTTGGTGCCCAAGCCGATTTCCCACTGCCTGCTGCCGAAGATTTCTCCGCTTTTTTCCTTCTCAAAGCCGTCCTGGCTGAATAACTGCCCGCCGGTTACACCGTAGTAGCAGCGCGTCTCTTCCTTGAACATCCCGAAGACGTTGACCGCAGGATGGGACATCAGGTAGCGGCCAAGCGTACCGCTGGAATTGCCCAGTCCGCCGGCATGTGTGTCGGTGGCCGAGTTCAGCAGGATGCGGGAATTCTCGACGGTGAACGCGGCGATGACGACAGCGTCCGCCGGTTGCTCATGACGCTTCCCGGCCTTGTCGTAGTACTCGACCCCGGTGGCTTTCACTCCCTTCCGGTCCGTGAGCACACGGGTAACGTAACTGTCGGCTTGCATCACGGCACCGGCCTTTACCGCCCTGGGAAGGTACTCGACCAGGGGATTGGCAAGCGCCCCGGTGGGACATCCCGCATCGCACCAGCTGTCATAGATACAGGCAGGCCTCCCCTTGTATTCCCGGGACAGGATGGCAACCGGGATGGGGGAGGTGCGCAGGTCCAGCTCGGTGAAACCGCGGGCCAGGATTTCGCCGTGCTCAAACACCGGCAGGGGCGGCAACGGGTAAGGCGCCCCCGGCGGCCGCCAGATTTCCTTTTCCGCATCGCCCGACATGCCCACGTCGTCCTGGACCCGGTCGTACCAGGGACGGAGCTGATCATATTCCAGCGGCCAGTCCAGTCCCTTGCCGTAGAGCGCATGTTCCTGCATGTCATCTTCATGGTACCTGGGCCACACGGCATAGTGGTGCATTGCCGCGCCGCCGTAGCCGTGACCGGCATTGAAGTTGTACCAGATGCTGTCCCTGCCCTCCTCAAACACATGGGGCGCTCCCCACTTCAAGCGCCTGGCCCAGATCTGCGAGCTGTATAAATCAGTCAGTTTCCGGTCAGTGCCTTTTTCGAGCACCAGGACGCTTTTGTCGGCCTCCGCCAGGATGGCCGCATAGACACTGCCCGCAGCGCCGCTGCCGACGATTACCACATCCACTTTTTCGGGACTTTTCACGTCACCATGCCCGCGGCGGTTCGATATGCGCCAGGTAGGGAATGCCGAGGTCCGCAAAACCTTCCATGGTGCCGTAAACCACGTCCACGGCGTCATTGCGGAGCGCGTGATAGACCAGCGGCGGCGGCGGGCCGTTCCAGCTCGGTACGTTTCCGTCCCGCAATGATTCAATCATAGATACGGCGCTGGCCTGGTCGAGCGCAGTGATGCTTTTTCCATAGCCTGTTTCACTCAGGCGGCTTATTTCCGCCAGTGCAACCCGGTAAAAATCGCTGTAGGGCGGCTGGACGTTAAAACACTTGATAAACAAGAGGCTGTAATCAGGATCAAGCAACAACTGCCGATCGACAAAATGTGCAACGCCGTTCTCCCTGGCGCCGGGTAACAGGTGGTCGCAGACCGTTTCCAAAGTTTCTACTTCCGCCTGGTCCAGGACTGAAAAAGGCATCTCCCTGGCGTAAGCCTCACGTGGGGTCAGCAGCAGTGTCCTGCCTGCCACGCTGAAGCTGAGGGCCATTCCTGACTGCCTGATGAAGTTCCTGCGACTTAACGACATATTCAATAACTGCTTGTTACTAAATGCATTATGATCCGTGATTATCGTCAATTCCAATCGCTTCCGCAAAACGAATCAATTCTGTGTCATCCTGTGATGCCATCAACTTTTGCCTGACTGTATCCCTAAAATCCGCAGCATCATCTCCAGCATCGTCTAAAATTGAAATGAACTGCTCAGGATTTCCTAAAATAAACTTTAAACATCTACCATCTGCACTGACAGGTGTCAGAATTCTCCTAGCCACATCCGCACTTTTTTCATTCAAAGCTCCATGACTTAATAGTAATTCTGAGAAAAATAAAAAGTTTCTTGGTGAAATTGTGATCTCGGAGATAAAAAGATCTCTGATGTTCTTAGCGGTCGCTTTCAGCTTTGCTTTGTGTATCTTATTGTAAAAAACATCATTAACATCCTTATCCATCTGGAATTCGTCTTTGGCGATACTGGTTAATAGCTCCCGGTAAACCGTTACGACATTATCAGGCACAGGAGTAAGTTTACCTCCACTAAGTAAATTGTACGTTACCTTAAATATAAATGAATTCACATCCCGAAGAGCTTGTCGCCACTCATCGATGCTCAGAGAAGCCAGACGTTTTGTCATTGTTTCAATAAGATGATGTGTTAGATCGCAATCTATTTGTAGGCCATGCACAAACAATTCATGGTCGGTTACATGCTCCATAATGTTCTCTACTGTAATTGATTCCTTGGCATGATCACTCCAGCCGTCAAGTGTTCCTATGAAATCTTGAGGCGCTATATCCAGAGACGACTGGAGATCGTTATAGTTTTTCAATACTTTAGTAATATTTAATCTGGTACTGTCAGACACATTTAACGTTATGTTCTTTAATACAGCTTTCAGGATGGGCTGCCGCCAAGATAAATAGCTCAACAGCAAACTTCCATAGGTTTGGTAATACTCTATTCTCTCAGTGATACGATTAACCAGATCCACATCTGTATTTGTTAGGACAGAATGAGAAATGCCCCCTATATTTGGATATTCGTTGCCATACGCCAAACGCATAGCTAGCAGGTCAAACTGCTCTGTTGTGTCTTTTTTTACTTCAGATAAAAGTTGTTCTACCAAATTGAAGCCTATTTTTTTAATAGGTTGCTCGTTTGATAGTGCCTTGTAGAGTTCGTAGAACGGTCCAACATTTTGAGCGTTCAGAGAGTTTGATTTTACTTTGCTTTCAAGACTCTCGATAACAGGAGTAAAATCATAGTCATCGGCGACTACTGATAACATGGACAACCCGGCTAAATCAGATGGGATTTTTTCCAAGATGTATAACTGAAGCGCCGCCTCCTCACATTTGAGCTTGAACTTCCTATAATTACTTTGCGAAGCGCCAATATAATCTACAAAGATTTCAGGAGACTTATTGATTTCTGTCACCATGGACAACATATCAATACTGAGATTATTTTGTTTTATACATTCGTCTAGCTCAGAAAGTGCTTCATAATACTTGGCTCCACTGAAATCATCAGCGTCCCTGATTTCTTTTACAAGATGATTTGCCAGAACAGTGCTTCTTGAATTCGAACAGCGTTTCAAAAGCAATTCATGAGTTTCATCAAAGCTCTGCCCGGTAGATAGATTCCTAATTTCCGTTGCACAGAGATCATCCCAGACAATTGAAATTCGATTTAGAGGCACAATTCTAGAATCCTGCTCTTCCAACTCCGCAATTGTATATGCTGCACTACTGACATCTAGTTCATCCTCAACAATCACCTGTTCAAGGATATCCATAAAGTGGGGATGCTTTGCCAATTCATTGAGTCTATGCCCGTCTCGATTCTGTAATGAGTTTTGAATTTCGCGTGTGAGCGTAACTTGACTCGCTGAAGCCAGAGGCACGTGATATGCCAATGCAGCAATATTGTCAGGCAGATCTCTGTCTTCAGTAAAGATTGGATCTGCTTTTGCAAGATATTCACCATCCAAAATTCGATTCACCGGATCAGCCAAAATAGTCTTCTTTGCGAGTACGAAAACCGCTATATACCTTAGTCGTATTTCTCTCTCTACAATAAGACGAAGAGAGACCATCTCATTAATAAACGTGATTATGCTCCGTGGCGTAATTTTCACTTGAAAATGGTCAAATATTTTTCGGACGTACTGTAATTCTTCTTCTCCCTCCCCAAAGGCTTCCTTGAATTTCAATTCGAAATATTTCCGCCAATCTGTCAACACAGGTGGTGCTACACGGTAAATCACAGAGAAGGATTTCCTCAAAAATTCTTCTGATACGTCTGGTTTATCCTCAAACAAAGTAGAGAGGTGGTTTCTATCAAATGGGACTATTACCCATATACCTTCAAACGATGCCTCGGCAAAAAAAGTGTGAATTGATGACCATAACTCCCGGACCTTATCCGGAGGAAGACGATCCATATTATCGAATACAACGACAAGTTTCTTCTTAGTCAACGCATGCGAAAGATCATTCATCCAATCTTGGAACTCTCTCACTGATGGCTCTTTCTCGGAGATAGTAACATGGGTCTCACTACTTAACTCCTCGTCCTTATAGATCGCGTATACATCTGAAACAGACAGAAAACGCTGAGTTTTCCAAGAGGCGAAAAGATATACCGCTGCACCTATAAGAATTGGTATTAAGGTAATTAGGATTTGCAGTGCTGGGTCATCGGTCACTTCCGCTATTGTCTGGGCAATCAGGGTGAGCAACGCAACAAGGATAGTGACTATCACACCATTACTAAGCCGAGGAATAGTTTTTGTAAGCGTTTCCCGTCTTTTGGACAGAAGATCCTTTAATTTTTGATTCCAGGTACCAGGATTAACAACTCCACTATCACTAAGGTCTGCCGTAAGCTCCTCAAGAAATGAGCGCCTTTGAAGATCTTCTTGGTGTCCCCAAGCATCATAGACAAAAAAGTGGTGAGTATCTGCCAGCTTTGACTCGAGAATTTTTACAAGATTAGACTTGCCAGAACCCCAGGCTCCATCCAAGCCGAGGAGCTTACTCTCCGTTTGATCGGAACTAATCAGATGCGCTATGCTTTCGGCAATCCGTTCTTGGGCCTGTCCTTCAAGAAGATCTTTACCAATTGGTGTACTCTCGATAAAGGATGGTAAATCACTATCTTCTGTGGATTTGTCAGGTTCTAATTTCATGCGAGTACTCGATTATCATTAGTAGCGCGGTGTCGCTGGGTTGAAATATATTTGGGCTTTATGGGAACCTGTGTCCCCAGCCACTTTCTGGAAGATTTGAATAACGATGCTCTACCGGGACGTATCGATCCTCAGTTCCGTATGGCGCCCAAGAACATCAAAATCCACGTCATTATGAAGAATGGGCACACCAGCGCGAATCGCGACAGCGCTTATCAGACAATCGATCAGCTTACGAACAGTCTCTCCCTCGCGGCGACAAAGGCGATATAGCGTAGCGGCATCGTCGTAGTCAGCCGGTCCCATGGGAAGTACGACAGCCTGCGCTAGCAAACGTTGTAGGCTACGCAAGTGCCTCTCATTGCGAGCGCCAGCCAGCACCTCCATACGAACCGCATCACAGGTCGCAATTTCGCTTTCGAGTAGAACCTCAACGCGATTACACACCGAGGAACCGGTATCCCGAAAAAACTCGACCCATGCGGACGTATCGATAAGAATCACGACAGGCGGCCGGACCGCATTTTGTCCAGGTCACCCTCCCAGCCCGACCCGCGCAGTCGCCGCGCTTCCTCGACATCCAGAGGCTCAGCCGCAAGGGTACGCAACGCAAAGTTGACTGCCTCACGTTTCGTCGCCAGCCGGTAGCGGCGCATTATCTCCGCGCAGGCTTGATCATCGATATTTATGTTAGTGCGTGACATACACCTACGATACACCAATGTTCGATGACAGTCAACAAAGTATCCGGTATACCGGTGGGAATTATCGTCCCATAAGCTCCAGCACGTTCTGTACGAAGAAGAAACCATAGAACAGGGCAGTACAGGCGACCAGTCCCCGCGCCCAGCAGGGGCTCCTGACGGCCCGGGGCAGAACCTTGTGGTTGAGCAACAGGATATGCACGGCGCTGACCACCAGGATGAACCCGGCGACGTTGGAGGAAATCAGCACCAGCACCCGGGGCTGGGCCAGGTTGATGGCAATGCAGCCCCATAGCACAAAGGTGCCCAGCAGGCAGTAATACAGGCGCCTTATATCGTTGCCTGCCATGTCCCTGACGCGACCGCTCAGACTCCAGATGAGGTCGGTATTGATACGCGCCATCAGGTCAATGGTGACCAACTGGCTGCCGAACAGTATCCAGAAACCGTTTGCCAGGGTGACAAAACCCAGTAACTCGCCGCCTTCACGGGCAAGGTATTCGGCCTGGAACGCGCCGATGGACAGGCCGCTCAGTTCCGTCCCGGGGGGAACAACATGCGCTGCCAGGATACAGTTCAGAAACATGCCGACAAAACAGCCCGCGGCCCAGACCAGGATTTGATCGCAGCGCACGTACTGCCACCATACCCGCCAGCGCGCCATGTTGGCCTCGTTCGCAGGAAAGACACTGCCTATGGGTGATACCACAACCTTCCTGCCGCCGATCAGGGTCGGGATGTATCCCACCTCTCGCCCCATGCCAATTCCCTTGTCACGCATGTAATTGCTCACGGTGAGATTGGCGACGCCGCCCGCCCCGGCAAATGCGGCAAAGCCGCCGATCAGGATCCAGCTGACGTCCTCTGGGATAAACAGGAATTCGAACCCGGGCGTCAACCCGAAGAATCCCAGGATACCCGCCCACCAGGTTTCCGCGGGTACGATTAACAGGCACACAAACAACAGGAATCCGAATACGAACAGCACCATGAACCAGTTGACGATTTCCAGGGTGCGCTCGACCTTGCCGCCGACCGCAACTATCGCCGCGCAGATCAGCAGGTTCATGATCCCCAGCCAGCGCATAACGGATTCATCACCCGGCCCGGGCAGGTGGCCGGTAAACCCAGCGAATAACGGCGCCGCGGAAGCGGCGGCCCAGGCCGGCCAGCCGGTATGAAACAATGACAGCAGGATATATATCCCGCCCCAGAACAGCGGATGGGGAGCGAGTCGCATGAATCCGTTTATTACCGGTTCACCCGTATAGACGGTATAGCGGACAAACTCCAGGTTGAGGAAGAGTTGTAAAATAATGGCGACGGTCACCACCCAGAGCATGGTGAAACCGTATTGCGTCACCACCAGTGGACCCAGCACCCATTCCCCCAGACCGATGGACATGGACAGGACGATGGCGCCCGGCCCAATGATCCTGATCGCGTTGCGGAAATTGAAATCGGGCGGGACCGGTAGGTCGGCCACGTTCCATGCCGGCCCGGTACCGGATGACGCCGGCAGTTGACCTGTATCGGGAGAATATTTCGTATTGTTATCGGGCACGGGTTAATCCGGTATTTACATGAAATGGCATAGTAGTTTACTATGTCACGTTAATTTAAGATGTTACAGTTGTTTTGAGGTTTTCTGTGAGGCAGATGAGCTATAGAAAACCCAGGGGTCGAGTACAGGACTCGTCTCTTGGCACTTTTGAAATCGATAATGTCATTATCCGTTTTGCCGGTGATTCCGGTGACGGCATCCAGACGACCGGCGCCCTGTTCAGCCATGACTCGGCGATTGTCGGCCATGACATCAGTACCCTACCGGATTTTCCCGCGGAAATCCGCGCGCCGGCCGGCACCCTCGCGGGGGTGAGCAACTTTCAGTTAAATTTCTCCTCCTATGAGATCCACACGCCGGGGGACAAGCCGGATGTCCTGGTGGCGCTCAATCCCGCAGCCCTGAAAACCAACCTGAAAGAGGTCAGGCACGGCGGTGTCCTGATATTGAATCACGATGCATTCGATGAGCAGGGCCTGAAAAAAGCCGGTTACACGAGTGACCCCAGGAAAGATGAGTCACTGTCGGGCTACCAGGTATACGATCTGCCCATTACCTCGCTGACGGTCGCTGCCGTCGAGTCATCCTGGTTGTCGCGCAAGCAGGCTACCCTGAGCAAGAACATGTTCACCCTGGGCATTATCGCATGGATGTATGATCGCTCCATCGAGGACATTATCGAACGCGTCGACCTGCTTTTCGCCAAAAAGAAACCGGAACTTGCCGAAGCCAACAAGCTGGCGCTGCAGGCAGGATACAACTACGCCGACACGGTTGAAGTGTTTACCGCGCGTTTCCGGGTGAGTAAAGCCGTGCTGCCGCCGGGAAACTACCGGCGTATCAGCGGCAATGAAGCGACCGCCCTGGGATTCCTTGCGGCATCGGAGATGTCCGGCCGGTCCTTGTTTTATGCTTCCTATCCCATCACGCCCGCCAGTGACATCCTGCACGAGTTGTCCAAGTTGCGTCACTTCGGCGTAAAGACCTTCCAGGCGGAAGATGAAATTGCCGCGATCGGCATGGCCATCGGCGCCGCCTATGGCGGGGCGCTGGGCCTGACCGGCACCAGCGGGCCCGGCGTTGCCCTCAAGTCAGAGGCAATCGGCCTGGCGGTCATGACGGAACTGCCGGTTGTCATTGCCAATATCCAACGGGCGGGACCGTCCACCGGGATGCCCACCAAAACCGAACAGGCGGACCTGCTGCAGGCCTTGCACGGACGCAACGGCGAATGTCCCGTGCCGGTAATTGCGCCGACAACGCCCAGTGAATGTTTCAACCTGGCTATCGAGGCATTCCGTATCGCCGTCAAGTACATGACGCCCGTATTCTTCTTGTCGGACGGCTACCTGGCCAACGGGTCCGAACCCTGGCGCATCCCGGAACCCGAGGAGTTGCCTGAATTCGAAGAGAATTACTGCACGGTCCCGGAAACCTTCGCACCGTATGCGCGGGACGAGCAAACCCTGGCCCGGGCCTGGGTAGTGCCGGGTACCCCGGGACTGGAACACCGCATCGGCGGCCTGGAAAAAGAGGACATAACCGGCCACGTCAGCTACGACTCCGAAAATCACGAGCGCATGGTGCAACTGCGCGCCGCGAAAATACAGGCCATCGCTGACGACATCCCCGACCTGGTCGTGCACGGCCCGCAAAAAGGGGACCTGCTGGTCCTTGGCTGGGGCAGCACCAGGGGCGCCTGCCGCCATGCCGTAGAGTACGCCCAGGCAAACGGCCTGTCCGTAGCCGGCGCCCACGTGCGTTACCTCAACCCGTTCCCGAAGAACATGGGTAAGGTACTGAACAACTTCAAATACGTGCTGGTGCCGGAACTGAATCTTGGACAATTACGCATGATACTGCGGGCGGAATTCCTGGTTGACGTTATCGGACTGAATAAAGTCCAGGGTCAACCGCTGAGCACAATGGAAATCGAGGAAAAGATTTACGAAATACTCGGCGCAACGCTTCCCAGCGCGGCGCACGGATGATTAATCAAGAAAACAAGATGAGAATTTGAATGGCCAGGGTAATCGACATACAGGCAGACCCCGAGTTCAACACGGCTCCGGCCTACGAGCGCAAGGATTTTACCTCGGACCAGACCATACGCTGGTGTCCCGGCTGCGGAGACTATTCGATCCTGGCGCAGATGCAGCGGACCATGCCGGAAATCTGCAGGGAATTGAATCTGCCCAGGGAGAACATCGTATTCATATCCGGTATCGGCTGTTCCAGCCGCTTCCCCTATTACATGAACAATTATGGTTTCCATACCATACACGGCCGCGCGCCGACGATTGCCAGCGGTTTGAGAATCACTCGCCCGGACCTGCAGGTCTGGGTCATAACCGGTGACGGTGACGGACTGAGTATCGGCGGCAACCACCTGATGCACTGCCTGCGCAGGAATATCGACGTTAAAATAGTCCTGTTCAACAACCGGATCTACGGACTGACCAAAGGGCAATACTCACCGACATCGGAGATGGGCAAAAAGACGAAGTCCAGCCCCTTCGGCACCGTGGAAAAACCCATTAATCCCCTGTCGATAGCCATCGCCTCAAAAGCGGGTTTCGTGGCCCGGGCCATCGATACGGACAGCAGTCATCTGAGGAAAATGCTGCTGAGAATGGCCAGGCACAGGGGTTCGGCGTTCATGGAAGTACTGCAGAACTGCAACGTGTTCAATGACGGCGCTTTCAGTGACTTCACCCACAAGAGCGTAAAAAGCGACCGTACGGTTTACCTGCAACACGGCGAACCTATCATATTCGGAAAGAACAACGATAAGGCAATTTCGCTACGCGGCGGCGCAAGCGGGTCGCTTGAACCGGAAGTCATCAATGTCGATGAAAGTGACAGGTCGGAAATTCTTATCCACGACGAGGCCGCTTCCGGTACCGCCGGTTCGGCGCTGGCGTTCCTGCTGGCGCAACTGGAAACACCCGACTTCCCGGTGCCTCTGGGCGTGTTCCGCTCTATTGACAAGCCCCTTTACGGTGAACTGCTGGACGACCAAATCGTGCAGGCAAAAAATCAACTGGGCAGGGGTGATTTTTTCAAACACCTTCACAGCGGCGATACCTGGAAGGTAAACTGAAATCGGGAATATCCGGGGTCAGAGTAAAATTTCTGGCGAAATTCTTACTCTGACCCCAAATTTCTGATGCCCATCGTCTGCAATACCTGCTTTACTGCCGCAACTGCCGCCTGCATCTCGTCCGCGCCGAAGTGGCCGATGCAACCGATCCTGAAGCTGTCCGTACCTGTCAACTTGCCGGGATAGATGACATAACCCCTGTCATTCAAGCGTCGATAAAAGTCCGGGAAGCTGAACTGATCATTCCCCGGCATCAAAAACGTCACGATGACCGGCGCCTGTAATTCATCCGGCAGCAAGGTGGCAAAACCAAGCTCACGCATGCCTTCCACAAGTACCCGACAGTTTTCTTCATAACGCCTGCGGCGTCCCGCAATACCGCCTTCTTCCTCGAGCTCAACCAGGGCCTGGTCCAGTGCCAGCAGGCAATGAACGGGCGGAGTGAAACGCCACTGGCCGTTATCGTTGAGGGAGCGCCATTGCCGGTACAGGTCAAGACTGGTTGAGTGCGCATTGCCTTCGGTCGCGGGAAACGCTTCCCTGGCCGCTATGACAAACCCCATCCCCGGCACGCTCTCCAGGCACTTGTTGGCGGACGCGGCGAGGGCGGCAAACGGGACTTCGGGGGCGCTTAGCGGCAGTGCGCCGAACGCGCTCATGGCGTCGATCAATAAACTGCGCTGGTGAGTTGCGACCACCTGGGCGATATCAGCGACTGGATTCAGTATCCCGGACGTGGTTTCGCAATACACTATCGCGACATGGGTAATCTCTTCATCTGCTGCCAGTGCCTGGTCAAGACCGGCCACGTCTACAGGCCTGTCCTCTCCCGTTTCCAGCACGCTGACCCGTCTCCCGAGGTAACTGCAGATCTCGCTGATCCGGTGACCGTAGGCGCCGTTAACCAGGTTCAACAGCTTCCCCTCCCCGGGTACCTGGTTGGCTATCATGGCCTCCACCGCAAACGAACCGCTGCCTTGTAAGGGGATACACAGATGCGTCTCACTGGCATCACACAAGGAAAGCAGTCCGGCGCAGATCCGCTGATTCAGTTCAATGAAACGAATATCCCGCGAACCGTAATCATGCAGCATGGCCTGTTTGACGGTTGCGGAGGTGGTCAGCGGTCCGGGCGTCAGTAACAACGGGTCGGCGCCCGGCAACGGTTCCATTTTTTTCGATCTCATCGGGTATTGCGTGATACTCTGCACTCCACGCCGGCCTGGTGAATAATAAAAGAAATCCGGAGAGGAAATTGTAACATGACCGATAGCGTTTTATACGAGACCGAGGGGCCTGTTGCCACGATCACACTCAACCGGCCCGATTCCCTGAATTCATTCAACGATGATATGCGGGTTGAACTCGCCTCCGCGACCGCGCAGGCCCGTGAGGATTCGGCAATCCGCGCCGTCATTCTCACCGGCGCCGGGCGCTGCTTCAGCGCCGGGGCGGATTTGAAAGCCGGATTCAAGACCGGGGAAGAGGTGGAGCAGATACTGAATGAAGAGTACCGGCCCAGTCTGGTTGATATTGCGGAGATGGATAAGCCCGTCATCAGCGCCATCAACGGATTTGCGGCAGGCATCGGTTTATCCTACGCCCTGGTCTGTGACCTGGCGGTGATGGGAGAGAACGCTTTCCTGCTCTCGCCGTTCAGCAGCATCGGGCTTATCCCGGACGGCGGTTCAACCTGGCTGCTGGCCCGCGCCATGGGACACATGAATGCCTACCAGATGGCCGTTGAAAACGACCGCCTGCCTGCCGCGCGCTGCAGGGAACTGGGACTGGTCAACAAAACAGTTGCAGATGACGCGCTCATGGAGGCCGCCGGGGAGTGGGCAACCAGGCTGACCGGCAAGGCGCCGCTGGCGCTGGCGCGTACCAAAAAAATGATGCGCCAGGCCCCGACGCTCAGCTATGCAGACGCCATCGGCGCCGAAGCCGCCCTGCAGCGCCTCTGTTTTGACAGCGCCGATTGCAAAGAGGGTATTACGGCCTTCCTGGAAAAAAGGGAACCCAGGTTCACCGGAACCTGAATGGAAACGTGACCGCTTCAACTCACTCAGCTCCCTCTCCGGTTCAACCGGTGCGCTGGCAGGACGGAGAGCTATACCTGCTGGACCAGACCAGGCTGCCCGGGGAGATCGTTGAACAACGGCAAGCTTCCGCCGCCCAGGTCTGCGAGTCCATAAAACAGCTCAAGGTGCGCGGCGCCCCGGCGATCGGCATCGCCGGGGCCTACGGCCTGGTCGTCGCGCTGCGCGACAAGCTGCACCTGGACCGGGACGCATTCATCGCTGAAATGCATATACAGGCTGCCGGCCTGGAAGCTGCCCGCCCTACCGGGGTGAACCTGCGCTGGGCCTTGCGCCGGCAGGTAGCGCACGTCCTGGGAATGACCGGCGCCGGCCCGGAAGAGATACACGCGGAACTGCTCGCAGAGGCAATCCGCATCCATGATGAAGACCGCCGGCTGTGCCGTGATATCGGCGCGGCCGGCAAACCGCTGATCACGCAGGGCATGGGCATACTCACCCATTGCAATGCCGGTCAACTGGCCACTTCCGAACTGGGAACGGCCACCGCGCCCATGTACCTGGCCCACCGGGACGGTATCGATTTCAGCGTGTTCGTTGACGAGACCCGGCCCCTGCTGCAAGGCGCGCGCCTGACATCATGGGAACTGCTGCAGGCCGGTATCGACGTTACCCTTATCTGCGACAACATGGCCGCCACCATGATGGCGCAGGGCAGGATCGACCTGGTCATCACCGGCTCGGACCGGGTTGCCGCGAACGGCGATGCCGCCAACAAGATCGGCACCCTGGGGTTGGCCGTGCTGGCGCGCCATTTCAACATCCCGTTCTATGTCGCCATTCCCTATTCGTCTATTGACATGGATGCGGCAAGCGGCGCGGATATCCCCATAGAGGAGCGGGCGCCGGATGAGGTGACCCACTGGGGCGGACACCGCACCGCGCCTGAAAACGTGAAGGCCGGCAACCCCGCCTTCGACGTCACGCCCAACGACCTGATTACGGGCATCATCACTGAGCGGGGTATTTTGCAGAGTCCGTATGATCAATCGATCCGGACGCACTACACATGAAACCCAAATACCATTTTGCAAGCGATAACACCGCCGGGATAATCCCCGAGGCCTGGGATGCCCTGGCCGCTGCCAACCGGGGCTTTGCCGCCGCTTACGGCGAGGATGAATGGACGGCAAAAGCCTCGGATTGTATTCGCCAGGTCTTCGAAACAGACTGTGACGTGTATTTCGTCTTCACCGGCACGGCAGCCAATTCCCTGTCCCTGGCCGGCATCTGCCGCCCGCAGCACAAGGTTATCTGCCACCGGCTTTCCCATATCGCCACCGCCGAGTGCGGCGGTCCGGCTTTTTTCTCCGGCGGCACCGGGATGGAAGTTCTGGACGGGGATGCCGGCAAGATTCAGCCCGGTGATATTGAACGCGTTCTGCAACAGCCGTACGATTTCCACTACCAGATACACAAAGCGGTATCCATTACGCAATCGACGGAAACGGGTACCGTTTACTCGGTTGATGAGATTGAAGCTATCGGTGAGGTGGCAAAGGACAACCATCTGCATTTCCACATGGATGGGGCCAGGTTTGCCAACGCCGTCGCCGCCCTGGGAGCAACGCCGAAGGAGGTCACCTGGCAGGCGGGAGTCGATGTCCTCTCTTTCGGCGCGACAAAGCTGGCCTTGCCGGTCGGGGAAGCCATTGTCTTCTTCGACAAGTCCCTGTCCGATGAATTCGGCCACCGTTGCAAACAGGCCGGCCACGTGGCATCCAAGATGCGCTTTCTGTGCGCGCCCTGGGTGGGACTGCTGGAAAACGATGCCTGGTTGAAACATGCGCGCCATGCAAACCGGTGCGCGGCCCTGCTGGCTGCGGGACTGGAACAGTTTGCCGGGGCCGAACTACTGGCGCCGGTGGAAAGCAATGCCGTATTCGTGAACCTGCCTGAAGCCGTGCACCGGTCAATGCGGGAGAAAGGCTGGATTTACCATATCGTCATCGGTGAAACAGGGGCGCGCCTGATGTGTTCCTGGGATACGACGGAAGAGCACATCGGTCAATTCCTGGCCGACCTGGATAGCGCTTTCTCAACTTAAACAAACTTAAATATCAAGTACGAGCCGGCCATGGGCAGTGCGGTCTCGTACCTGGATCAGCGCTGAGCGGTAATCTTCCAACGGAACCCGTGTTACTGGAGCCGGTTTGACCTTTCCTGCCTGATACAGCGAAAAAATATCGGTAAAGCAATCCTGCATGATGTCAGGAGTCTGTTTGCGGTAATCGCTTATTTGTAACCCGCTCACCTCGATATTTTTCAACAGCAGGTAATTGGCCTTGATAGTGGGTATCCGACCCGCGGCAAAG